>NZ_DAMDBP010000016.1:0-53338 GCF_032092815.1 Agrobacterium sp.
CGGTCCCAGGAGACCCGCTCCAGGAAAGAATGATGGAAAAGAACCGCAATTACTTCATCGCGATAGCCCTTTCGGTTGTCATCGTCCTTGCCTGGCAATTCCTTTACATGAACCCGCGCATAGAACAGCAACGTCTGGCTGAAGAAGCGCGCAAGGCACAGGTCGAGCAGACGCAGGCAGCCAGTGGCGCCGCCGCCTCGACCGAAGGTGCTGCTGTCAATGGTACCCTTCCAGGTGCAGCAGGTCAGCCTGCCGCCACCGCAACCCGTGAAGAATCTCTGGCGAAGTCGCAGCGCGTCACAATCGACACCAGCGCAGTTGCCGGATCGATCAATCTGACCGGCGCACGCCTCGATGACATCCGCCTCAAGGACTACCATGAGACCGTTGATGACTCGAGCCCGATCATCACGCTGTTTTCTCCATCGGACAGCAAGGATGGCTACTTCACCGAGCTTGGCTACATTGCTGGCGAGGGTGCCGGCACCGTACCTGGCCCGTCGACCGTGTGGACTGTTGCCTCCGGTGACAAACTGACCGAGACGACACCGGTTACCCTGACCTTCACCAACGAGAAGGGCGTGGTTTTCAACCGCACCATTTCGATTGACGAACACTACATGATCACAGTGACCGACAAGGTTGAGAATCCGGGCCAGGAAGCTGTGTCCTTCTCCACCTATGGCCGCGTGACACGCAACAACAAGCCGACGACGCCGTCCGTATTTGTTATTCATGAAGGCTTCATCGGTGTGACTGGCCCTGATGCCAGCCTGACCGAAGAAACCTACAAGAAAGCCGAAGAAGGCGCACTGACACTGCCGAAGGGCACTGGTGGCTGGCTTGGCATCACCGACAAGTACTGGGCCGCAGCGATCGTTCCGCCGCAGACCGTTCCTTTCGAAGGTCGTTACTCGCACTTCACCGATGGCCAGCCACGGTATCAGGCTGACTACCGCACCGATGCGATGACAGTTGCCCCTGGCCAGTCCATGGAATTCAAGAGCCTGGTTTTTGCTGGCGCCAAGGAAGTTCCGCTGGTCGACAACTACGAAACATCGCTGTCCATCCCACGCTTCGACCTGATGATCGACTGGGGCTGGTTCTACTTCATTACCAAGCCAATGTTCAAAATGATGGACTTCTTCTTCCGTTATTTTGGTAACTTCGGCGTTGCCATCCTGATGACGACCATCGTCGTGAAGGCGCTGTTCTTCCCACTGGCCAGCAAGCAGTACGCCTCCATGGCCAACATGAAGCGCATGCAGCCGAAGATGGAAGAGCTGAAAGCCAAGCATGGCGATGACCGTATGGCATTGCAGCAGGCGATGATGGCGCTCTACAAGGAAGAAAAGATCAACCCGGTAGCCGGTTGCTGGCCGATGCTGTTGCAGATTCCGGTGTTCTTCGCGCTCTACAAGGTCATCTACGTCACCATCGAAATGCGCCACGCGCCGTTCTTCGGCTGGATCCACGATCTTTCTGCGCCAGATCCAACCTCGCTGTTCAACCTGTTCGGTGTGTTGCCTTACGACGTTCCGCACTTCCTGATGATTGGCGTGTGGCCGATCGTGATGGGCATTACCATGTTCCTGCAGATGCGCATGAACCCAACCCCGCCAGATCCAACACAGGCCATGATCTTTACCTGGATGCCGTTGATCTTCACGTTCATGCTCGCATCCTTCCCGGCCGGTCTGGTTATCTACTGGGCATGGAACAACACCCTGTCGATCAGCCAGCAGGCGCTCATCATGAAGCGTCACGGTGCAAAGATTGAGCTGTTTGACAATCTCAAGGGCTTGTTCAAACGCAAATCGGCCGAACCGAAATGACGACCGGTTCTGCTCAGGATAAGCCGCTTTTCGGACGGCCATGGATCTTCATTCGCGGCGTGCCCGCCATGAAGTTCCTGCCGCCTGAGGGGCCGCCGGAAATCGCATTTGCCGGCCGCTCCAACGTCGGTAAGTCCTCGCTTATCAATGCGCTGGTCGGTCACAAGGGACTGGCCCGCACGTCGAATACGCCGGGCCGCACGCAGGAACTGAACTACTTCGTTCCGGATGGTTATTCCGGCCAGGAAAACGACCTGCCGCCGATGGCGCTGGTCGATATGCCCGGTTACGGCTACGCGCAGGCGCCAAAGGAACAGGTGGATGCCTGGACCAAGCTGGTGTTTGATTATCTGCGTGGCCGTGCGACGCTGAAGCGCGTTTACGTGTTGATCGATTCCCGCCACGGCGTGAAGAAAAACGACGACGAAGTGTTCACCTTGCTCGACAAGGCGGCGATTTCCTATCAGCTGGTTCTGACAAAGACCGACAAGATCAAGGAAGCCGGTGTGCCTCGTCTGATTGGCGAAACGCTGGAGAAAATCCGCAAGCACCCTGCCGCTTATCCGGAAGTGCTGGCCACCTCATCTGAAAAGTCCTCTGGACTTGATGAATTGCGTGCCGAAATCACGCGCACCGTCGGTTACGTCTAATACCCGCGGTTATTGCTCTCTCCTGTCATTCAATGCGTGAATGACAGGGCAAGCGCAAAAAGCACCGCAGTGAAGGCCACGACACGCCAAAATCCTGCAGAATTCCACAGAGCTTTCAGCACCGGCCTTTTGTCCGCCGCGTGGTGACGCGCCTGCATGGCAGCCATATTGGGTTTTGACTGAGGCTGCAGCCGGCCTGCATAGGCTGAATGGCTGACCTGCTCCTCAAAAGCGACCTGCTGCAGATTTGCCTGCCAGCGGCTGACCATCAGCGCAAAGGACCGGTCTTGCCGGATGCGTAGCGTCAATTGCTCATGAACATCCCGAGGCAATGCGCCCAGCACATATTCGCCTGCCAGGATTTCGTCCTTCATGCCGCTTTGTTTGTTGCTGTCCGGCATACTCATCTGCCGTCCGCTCCCTGTCACCGATTTTGTTGTCCGTCGCGCCTCCCGCGCGATACGTCCTTCCAAATCAAGCTGTGCCTATTCCTTCGATGTGTCAATCACCATGAAACCACACCAATCTGGAATTTATCGTTTTCAGCCAGACCGCACACATTAAGCGATTGAGATTATTCCCTCCGTCAAAAACTTGCGCTAAAAGGCCGCAACCAACGACGAGGGTTTTTCCATGGCAAGTTCTGAAAGCGAAATGCAAGCACGGCTTCTGGCGCAAGCCCTGCCCTTCATGCAGAAATACGAAAATAAAACCATCGTCGTGAAATATGGCGGCCATGCCATGGGCGACCCTGCACTGGGCAAGGCTTTCGCCGAAGACATCGCGCTTCTCAAGCAGTCCGGTATCAACCCGATCGTTGTGCATGGCGGCGGCCCGCAGATCGGCGCAATGCTCGCCAAGATGGGCATTGAATCGAAGTTCGAAAACGGTTTGCGTGTCACTGACGCCAAGACGGTCGAAATCGTCGAGATGGTTCTAGCTGGATCCATCAACAAGGAAATTGTTGCCCTGATCAACCAGACCGGCGAATGGGCGATAGGCCTGTGCGGCAAGGACGGCAACATGGTCTTTGCCGAAAAGGCGAAAAAGACGGTTGTTGATCCTGACAGCAACATTGAGCGCGTTCTCGACCTCGGTTTCGTTGGCGAGGTGGTGGAAGTCGACCGCACACTTCTCGACCTGCTTGCCAAATCCGAAATGATCCCGGTTATCGCCCCTGTTGCACCGGGCCGCGATGGCGCGACCTACAACATCAACGCCGACACCTTTGCCGGTGCGATCGCTGGTGCGCTGCACGCCACCCGCCTGCTCTTCCTCACCGACGTTGAAGGCGTTCTGGACAAGAACAAGGAACTCATCAAGGAACTGACGGTGTCGCAGGCCCGCGCGCTGATCAAGGACGGCACGATTTCCGGTGGCATGATCCCCAAGGTCGAAACCTGCATTGACGCGATCAAGGCCGG
This sequence comes from Agrobacterium sp., assembly GCF_032092815.1. Classification (GTDB taxonomy): domain Bacteria; phylum Pseudomonadota; class Alphaproteobacteria; order Rhizobiales; family Rhizobiaceae; genus Agrobacterium. The sequence goes on from NZ_DAMDBP010000016.1 coordinate 3,910, forward strand.
TGTTCAGGGCGTTGTCATTCTCAACGGCAAGACCGCCCACTCGGTTCTGCTGGAAATCTTCACCGAAGGTGCAGGCACGCTGATCGTTCCCTGATCTGAACAAATCTGACGTTTAAAGGGTGTAGCGAAAAACCTCGCTGCACCCTTTTTATTTGAACAGAAGCAGAGCAAGCACGCCGAGCACGATCAACAGGCAGCCGCCGAGCTCAAGGCGATTGAGCCGTTCCTTGAAAAACAGCACGCTTGAGGCAAAGGCAAACAGCATCTCCACCTGCGCCAGTGCTTTCACCACAGCCGCCTGTTGCAGGGTCATGGCGGTAAACCAGCCGAAGGACGCCGTTGCGCCAACAAAACCGACAATGAGCGATGGTTTCCAAGCCTTGGCGATATGGGCAAGCTCGCCACGTTCTTTCCACCATATCCAAGCAAACATGGTGAAGCACTGCACAAGGATGACAAAGACCAGTGTATAACTGGCCTGAATAAGCGCGTCAGGTGCAGGAAGGCTGTCGGTGAGAGCAAGCGATGCCGAACGATAAGCAACCGAAGACAGGCCAAACAACGCACCGGAGCCAAGCCCGATCAAGGCTGTGGGGCTGATCACTGACTTGAGGATTGCCAGCGGCGTCACTTCGGTACGGGCCACCGAAATCATCATCACGCCGGCCATCGATATGGCAATCGCCAGCACGGTTCCAGCGTTGATGCTTTCGCCAATAAAGATCAGCGCGATAAGAGCAGCCTGAGCCGGCTCGGTCCGGGAATAAGCCGTTCCGACAGCAAAATTACGAAACGAAAATAGGTGAACCAGCAGGAAGGTCGCGGCAATCTGCGCAACAGCCCCGACCAGCGCCCATTTGATGAAACCAGCATTCGGGAGCGGCAAGACCCGTTCGAAACCGAAATGCAGCAGAAGCAGATAAAAGACCGCAAAAGGCATGCCGAATCCAAAGCGCACGAAGGTCGCACCCGTCGTGCCCATCTTGCCCTTCAAATATTTTTGCAAGGTCGAGCGCAAATTTTGAAGAAATGCGCTGACGAGGGTAATGCCGATCCAGAGTTCCATGAGATGGCCGTATCACACCGTCATTCCTCTTGCCAATGGTAGGGAATAAATCTGTTTTCTCCCTTACGTCGCCATGGCATAAGGTTCGAATGACAAAGCCACACAACGTTCCGCAGCACGCCGATTTCGACCACGTTCATGACTGGGTGTTTGATCTCGACAACACACTTTACCCGCATCACATCAATCTGTTTGCGCAGATTGATCGCAACATGACCGCCTACGTGTCGGAACTGCTGCAACTGGAGCAGGATGAAGCCCGCGCGTTGCAAAAACGCTATTACCACGAGCATGGCACGACCTTGCAGGGATTGATGATCCATTACGGTATCGATCCCAATGACTTTCTCGAAAAAGCCCATGCCATCGATTATTCGCCGCTATTGCCACATCCGGAGCTTGGTGAGGCGATCAAGTCGCTTCCGGGTCGCAAGTTCATTTTGACCAATGGCAGCGTCAAACACGCACAGGCCGCCGCGGGCGCGCTGGGCATTCTCGACAATTTCGAGGATATTTTTGATATTGTCGCGGCAGATTATCTGCCGAAACCCGCCACAGCGACCTACGAAAAATTCGCAGCTCTTGCCAAACTCGACACAAACAAGGCGGCGATGTTTGAAGATCTGCCGCGCAACCTCACTGCGCCGAAGGCGCTGGGCATGAAAACCGTATTGCTGGTTCCACGCAATCTTGAAGGTGTCATCATGGAGCGTTGGGAAATCCCGGGTGAAACGGATGCTCACATCGATTACATCACCGACGATCTCACGAGCTTCCTGACCCATTTGACGGAAACGAAAAAGCCGCTTTAAAAAAAGCGGCTAGCCTTCTGCAAACATTACAAAACCTTCACTCACATTACAGATGTTTAAGTGGTGCAACACGCCATGCGGCATTACCTTTTCCGTCAGGGACACCAAAGGAAAGGTACTAGCGATGACCACAAAAAAGATCACCCTCACCGCTCTTGGTGCAGCACTTATTCTCGGCAGCACATCCGTGGCCAGTTTCGCGGCGCCAAGAGACCGCCATCCGCCAATGCCACGCGAGGCACTGTTCATCCATCTGCTGAAGGTGGCTGATACAGACAAGGACGGCAAGGTTTCCAAGGCCGAATTCGATGCGCGTCAGGAAGGCCTGTTTGCGGAAATCGACAAGGACAAGGACGGCTCGATCACACCTAAGGAAATGCGTGAGTACCGCAACGCCAAATTCGAGGAGTTCCGCGCCAACAACCCGCGCCCTGAACGCGAAAATGCCGAAGGTCCCAAGGACAAAGACCGTGAAGACCACGCCAAGAACGATGACCGTCGTCACGGTGAGGGTCGCCATGCTGCAAAGGGTTGGGGTGAAGGCCGACATGGCGGCAAGGGTGGCGGCTTCAGGCTGATCCGCATGGCCGACAAGGATGAAAACGGTCAGCTCAGCAAAACGGAGGTCACTGAGGCCAGTGCCAAGCTGTTTGAGCGACTGGACCGCAACAAGGATGGCGTTATCAGCATTGATGATATGCCGGATCGCCCATTCCCCTGAACTGACCTGATTTAAAAACAAAGCCCGCCGGGTTGGTGCCTGGCGGGCATGGCATGAGACGAAACTGAGGGACAGTGCCTGAAACGGATATCAGTGCAGACTGACAGTTTTCAGGTGATCTTCCGCGGCCTTGAAAAAAGTGCTGGAGCGATTGTCGGTCAACAGGATCGGCGTACCGTCGGCGCCGAACAGGGCCCAAAGATCGAGCTGTGGATCAACATCAGGTGCTTCAGGAAAACAACGGCTGATTTCCTCGGCGCGCATGCGCCTTATGTAACCCACCTCACCTGCTCCGATGTGAGCAAGCTGTGACTGTGTCAGGCGCGCATGCGCATCCTTCAAAAGCATTTTATGCCTCCACATTTGCGGACGCTGTCACCAACGCCCTTCGGAACCTTACGTTCTCATGAACGCTTGTGCAGTCCCGCCAAGACCCTCGCACTCAGTTCCCTTTTTGTCAGGTTGCGGTGCGTTACGTCCTACTGTGAAACGGAAATGTTAATTTTCTTCACCATGTTGGAAATTTCCGGGCGAACCAGATCGATTGAAAGCAGGCCGTTTCGAAGCCGTGCCTCCCCCACCTTCATGCCATCGGACAGCACGAAAACACGCTGGAATTGCCGCGCAGCGATACCACGATACAGAAAGTCGCGTTTTTCCTGCTCCTGCTGGCGCCCACGGATGATCAGCTGGTTTTCAACCGTCGTAACATCCAGTTCCTCTTCCGAAAAACCGGCGACAGCAATGGTGATGCGCAGGACATCGTGTTTGTCGTCGTCGCCACGCAATCGCTCTATGTTGTAGGGGGGATAACCGTCGTTGCCCTTGATCATGCGCTCAAGGGTTTTCTCCATAGCATCGAAACCCAGCACCATCGGGTTCCCAAAAGGTGTCATACGGCTCATCTTATGCCCTTGTTTTACCCAAGCGACGTGTCGCGAACCCGGCAATCGGCACCCGCAGCCAATCATATGGGAATAAACGGCCTGTCTCGCAAGACGTCTGGTGGGCACATCTGCATCTTCTGATACCCCAACTTGACAATGTCCTTGTGAAGGGTCGAAAAGAACCACCTCACTCAATTGCAGGCGCATCATGACCGAACGCAGAAAAATCATTATCGATACAGACCCTGGCCAGGACGACGCTGCCGCCATCATGCTGGCACTGGCCAGCCCTGAACTCGAAGTCCTGGGCCTGACGGCTGTTGCCGGCAACGTGCCGCTTCGACTGACCAGCCGCAATGTCCGCATTATCTGCGAATTGTGCAACCGCACCGATGTGCCCGTTTACGAGGGCGCTGATCGTCCGCTGGTTCGCGAACCGATCACCGCAGAACATGTGCACGGCAGCACAGGTCTCGATGGTGCGGAGTTTGCCGAACCGACCATGCCGGTACAGCCACAGCATGCGGTCGACTTCATCATCGAAACCATCATGCGCGAGCCTGCCGGTACGGTGACGCTGTGTACGCTCGGTGCGCTGACCAACATTGCCACGGCCCTCAACAAGGCACCTGAGATCGCCCCGCGCGTCAAGGAACTGGTGATGATGGGCGGCGGTTATTTTGAAGGCGGCAACATTACGCCCGCCGCAGAATTCAACATCTATGTGGATCCGCAAGCCGCCGATATCGTGTTCCGTTCCGGTATCCCTATTGTCATGATGCCGCTGGATGTCACGCACAAGCTGCTGACGACCAAGGAACGCGTGGCCAAGATCCGTGATATCGGCACCCGTCCGGCACTTGCCATGGTTGGCATGCTGGAATTCTTCGAGCGTTTCGATGTCGAGAAATACGGCTCGGATGGCGGCCCGCTGCATGACCCGTCGGTTATTGCCTATCTGATCAAGCCCGAGCTTTTTACCGGCCGGGAGTGCAATGTCGAAATCGAAGTCACGTCTGAGCTGACGATCGGTGCGACCGTTGTCGACTGGTGGCACGTGACGGATCGCAAGCGCAATGCTCTTGTGATGGGCGGCGTTGATGCGGACGGTTTCTTTGCGCTTCTGACAGAGCGTTTCGCCCGCCTCTGATGCGGTCCTGACGTCAAAAAGACACACATGAAAAAGCCACCGGATTGCGCCGGTGGCTTTCTTGTTTGGTAAACCTTCGCTGGTTTGCTCAGACCCGGCTCAAAACTCGGTCCAGTCCGCTTCCGCCAGTGCATTGGCACCCGACACGCGCGGCACGGCACGCGCTGGCGCTTGTGCTGCAACTGGAGTTCTTTTCACCTGATGTGACGGTGCAGTCGCCGCAGCGGAACGCATAGTGCTTGCGACAGCGTGCAACGGATGGCCGGCATTGCCGGAGACCGCGAACTTCGCCACCAGCGTTTTCAGCGTATCGGCTTCGCCATTCAACGTCACGCTGGCAGCGGTTGTTTCTTCAACCATCGCAGCGTTCTGCTGAGTCACCTGATCCATCTGGTTGACCGCAGAGTTGATTTCCTTGAGGCCAACCGCCTGCTCGCTGGCAGAGGCGGAGATCTGACGGATCAGGCCGTTGATTTCCATGACCTGCGCAGAGATACGCTCCATCGTCTCACCGGCACGACCGACGAGATCAACGCCCTCATGCACCTGCGTGGACGAAGTGTTGATGAGCGCCTTGATTTCCTTGGCGGCCGTTGCAGAGCGCTGCGCCAGTTCACGCACTTCCTGCGCAACCACCGCGAAGCCCTTCCCGGCCTCACCGGCACGGGCAGCTTCCACACCAGCATTCAGTGCCAGCAGATTGGTCTGGAAGGCAATTTCATCGATCACGCTGATGATACGGGAAATTTCCTGCGACGACTGTGCAATGCCGTTCATTGAATTGACGGCCAGCTTGACGACATCACCGGATTTTCCGGCATCATCACAAGCGTGATTGACGGTTTCAGCTGCGCGCTGGGCATTTTCAGCACTGGAATTGACCTGTGCCGTCAACTCGTTGAGGGCGGCAGCGGTTTCTTCAAGACTTGCCGCCTGCTGTTCCGTGCGGTGCGACAGATCGCTGGCAGCGCGGGTAATTTCACCCGTGCCATTGCCGATGCTGAACACTGTCGTGTTGACCGTCATCATTGTTTCTTCAAGGCTTGTCAGGGCAGAGTTGAAGTCCGTCTTCAGCTTGGCATAGTCGCCCGGGAATTCATCCTGGATACGGTAGGCGAGATTGCCCATCGACAATTCGTTGAGGCCGCTTCCAAGCACCGAAACGATATGCATCTGCACGCGACCATTTTCGTTGCGCTCGGCCTCTGAGCGATTGCGCTCAATTTCCGCTGCGCTACGCTGGTGTTCGGCGTCCTGCTGAATACGCAAGGAATCAGCCAGTTTGACACGGAAACCTTCCAGAGCCTTGGCCACATCACCGGTTTCATCCAGCCTTTGCTGGCCGGAAACCGTATGGTCATATTGACCCTGCTCCAGGGTCTTCACATCCTTGACCAGTGCGGCCAGCGGATTGCGCACAAAGAAGCGGACAGCGAAATACAAGGTGGCAATAACGGCGGCCAGAATGACCAGAGCACCGAGAACCATCAGGAAGGTCTGTTCATTGACCGGGGCGTTGAGAGCGCTGTGAGGAATATCGACAAGCACGACCCAGGTTGCATTGAGGCCGGGAACCGCAAATGGATAGACCAGACGGTTGAACGGCGTGTCGGTGTCCATGCCGAGATTTTCAATCAGCCCGCCAGTGCCGTTGGAGATGGCTGTCTTGACGGTCTCTGCGCCATTGTCGCCATAGGCCTTCATGTTGAGATCAGCAGAGGGCGGCACCAGCCATTGTCCGCCCTGTGATATCAGCGTCACCCGCCCGGTTCCGAAAGGATGGATGGCTTGCAATTTGGTCGACAGCGATGCCAGCGAGATATCAACGCCCGCCACACCAATCATCTTGCCGCCAGACATCACGGGATAAGCAAGCGACGTCATGGTGGTGGGAACCTGCGTACCTTCCGCCAGATAAGGCTGGGTGATGGCGCCTTTACCGGTCTTGGCCGCTAGCGAATACCATTCGGCCGCATAATCATTGTTGAAGGTCGAGAACTGGATGTCGTTGGTCTGGGTCTTCGACCAGTAAGGTGCAAAAGCACCGTTGGCATTCATGCCAAGCTCCGTCTTGCCAGCCAGTTCGGTTGTCTGGCCATCGAACAGACCGATCTGCTCGCAGAACCAGCTTCCGAAGGCAAAGGCGTTTTGCTCGACATTGGCTTTCAGAATGTTGACGATGCCGGGGCGATCCATCGACTTGCCCTCATGGGCACGTCCGATAACGCCGGCCATGGAGCGCGCTGCACTTGCCATTTCTCCGACATCTGCAGAGATCGTGTTGGCGATAGCGCGCGCTTCCGTGTTGGCCTGCTCCATCGTCAGGGCATGTACACGTTCGCTGGTTTGCAGAATAAGGAACGAATTGGATGCAACGAGAACCGTTGCGATAGCGCCGCCTGTAGCAAGAATCAGCTTGGTCGAAAGCGACCTGATCTTGATTTTGAACATCATTGCCTCAAATAAAACGCGCGAGTTTCGGCAACCCGGCACAATGGCTAACGAATAAGGGGATCTCCATCATGGAGGGTCTGTTCCGCGCAGACGGATCGCATCAATCGCGACAATTCTGAATTATTCGATTTTTCCTAAAATTATTATAAATAGAAGCGCGTCTTTGAAAAAATAAACGGCCTACACCCTAAAATGGAGGCCGTTTATTCTAGGTTGTACTATTGTGACAGAAGTAACGATCCGCCGTTACACGGTTTCCGGCTCATAAAATGACGCAACGATATCCCAAGCCTGTTCTGCCGTTTCTGCAAAATGCAGAAGTTCCATGTCTTCCGGAGCAATGGTACCGAAGTCTGCCAGTGCTTGGAAATTGATGATCGAATTCCAGAACTTCTCCCCAAAAAGCACGACCGGGATGCGGGCCATACGTTTGGTCTGGATCAGTGTTATGGATTCAAAAAGCTCATCCAGCGTGCCGAACCCGCCTGGGAAAATGACAATTGCCTTGGCGCGCATCAGGAAGTGCATCTTGCGAATGGCAAAATAGTGAAAGTTGAAGCTGAGATCCGGCGTGACGTATTCATTGGGCGCCTGCTCGTGTGGCAGCAGAATGTTAAGCCCGATTGAAGGCGCCCCAATGTCAGAAGCCCCGCGATTTCCGGCTTCCATCACACCCGGACCACCGCCCGTGACCACCACATATTCGCGGTGGTCATATTTTTCAGCCTCTTGCGCGCAAATGCGCGCAAATTTGCGGGCCTCATCATAATAGACCGACGCTGCTTCCAGATTGGTCTTCTGGGTTTCATTCTTGGCTGCCCATGCCGGCATGCCAGGGGCAGGAATGCGTGCACCGCCAAACATCACCACGGTTGATTTGATGCCACGTTCGGTCAACACCATTTCGGTCTTGAGAAGTTCAAGCTGCAAACGAACCGGACGCAATTCTTCACTGCACAGGAAATCCGTATCGACAAAGGCAAGGCGGTAGGATGGCGACGCCGACTGCGCAGTCTTGGGGATGACTTCCGCCTGGTCGCGATCCACGGAACTGCTTTTCAGAGGGTCCCAAACGCCATCTTTCCGACGCAGCTTACCGTTTTTTACTTTTGCCATTGCATTGCCTTTCCTTCACCTACGCCAACAGCTTGGCGCCATTCTCAATCTTGCGATCACCCGCATGTCACCATGCAAGGTATAGGCCATCGTGTTTTTTTGAAGCCATCTGCCCGACAGACCAAAAATTCATTCCGATTCCCGGACCAATGCTGTAGAGCATTTCCCGAACATTGCCCGGGCTCTCCCGTCTGCAACGATAGTCAACGAAGTTTAAGGAATTCTCATGAGCAGCACCGATCTCGCTTCGCTTGAGCGCATCATTGAAACCGCATTCGACAATCGCGACACCGTTTCGATTTCGACAACTGGTGAAATCCGTGATGCGGTCGAAACATCGCTCAATCTTCTGGATGGCGGTAAAGCGCGCGTAGCTGAAAAGCAGGCAGACGGTTCGTGGAAGGTCAACCAGTGGCTCAAGAAGGCCGTATTGTTGTCGTTCCGACTCAATGACATGGGCGTCATCAAGGGCGGCCCTGGTGCTTCGGTCTGGTGGGACAAGGTGCCTTCCAAGTTTGAAAACTGGGGCGAAAGCCAGTTTCGCGAAGCCGGTTTCCGCGCTGTTCCAAATGCTGTCGTGCGTCATTCCGCTTATGTGGCCAAGAACGTCGTCCTGATGCCGTCCTTCGTCAATCTCGGCGCTTATGTCGATGAAGGCACGATGGTTGACACCTGGGCAACCGTTGGTTCCTGCGCCCAGATCGGCAAGAATGTTCACCTGTCCGGCGGCGTCGGCATTGGTGGTGTTCTCGAGCCACTGCAGGCTGGCCCAACCATCATCGAAGACAATTGCTTCATCGGTGCGCGCTCCGAAGTGGTTGAAGGCTGCATCGTCCGCGAAGGCGCCGTGCTTGGCATGGGCGTTTACATCGGCAAGTCCACCCGTATCGTGGACCGCGCCACTGGCGAAATCACCTATGGTGAAATTCCGCCATACTCGGTCGTCGTATCCGGCACCATGCCGGGCAAACCTTTCCCGAATGGTGAGCCAGGCCCAAGCCTTTATTGCGCAGTGATCGTCAAGCGCGTCGATGAAAAGACCCGCTCCAAGACCGGCATCAATGAACTGCTGCGTGACTGAGTGAAAGTGCAAGACATGTCCGTGACCGATCCCGTTTCCAATCTCGCTGCCCTGATCCGTTGCCCGTCCGTCACCCCGGCGGAAGGCGGCGCACTGACTTTGCTGGACACCCTTTTGACGCCGCTTGGCTTCAAGGTGGAGCGCATGACAGCGACGGAGGCGGGAACGCCTGACGTGGAAAACCTTTATGCCCGTATCGGCACTGATGGCCCGCATCTGATGTTTGCGGGTCATACCGACGTTGTGCCGGTTGGCGATGAGGCTGCATGGAGCCACCCGCCCTTTTCCGCCGACATTGCCGGTGGTGAAATGTACGGACGCGGTGCGGTGGACATGAAGGGTGGCATTGCCTGTTTTGCAGCGGCGATTGCCCGTTACATCGAAAAGAACGGCGCCCCGAAGGGCTCCGTTTCTTTCCTGATCACCGGTGATGAGGAAGGCCCTTCCATCAACGGCACCTCCAAACTTCTGGAATGGGCTGCTGCCAAGGGAGAGACCTGGGATGCCTGCGTGGTTGGCGAACCAACCAACCCTGACGTCTTGGGCGACATGATCAAGATCGGTCGCCGCGGATCGCTGTCCGGACGCGTTACCGTGCACGGTGTACAGGGCCATGCGGCCTATCCGCATCTGGCAGACAATCCGCTGCGCGGTCTTTTGCAATTGACCCATGCGTTGATGGACCCGCCATTCGACAATGGCACGGACAATTTCCAGCCGTCCAATCTGGAAGTGACGACAATCGATACCGGCAACACGGCGACCAACGTCATTCCGGCCAAAGCGACCGCGTCATTCAACATCCGCTTCAATGACACATGGACTGCAGACAGTGTGAAGGCGGAGATCGTGCGTCGTCTGGAGACGGCAGCGGCCAATGGCGCGCTGCGACCCGACCGTGCGCCTGCTCGTTACGATATCGTCTGGGCTGACCGGCCAAGCCACGTGTTCATTACCCGCAACAATGCGCTGATCTCCTCGCTGTCTGGTGCGGTGGCAGAGGTAACCGGCAAGGAACCGAAGCTTTCCACGACAGGCGGCACCTCAGACGCACGTTTTATCAAGGATTATTGCCCGGTGGTGGAGTTTGGTCTTGTCGGCCAGACCATGCACATGGTCGATGAGCGTGTTGCTGTTGCGGACCTTGAAACACTCACCCGCATATACGAAACCTTTATTGAGCGCTGGTTTGCCAATGCCGCTTCTTAGCGAGGTCCGCTATTACCTGCATGGTCTCTGGCTGATGTTTTGCGGAGACCCCAAGGGGCAGAGCTATCTTGACCTGTCCGATCGCGGCATGTTGCGATCCTTCTTTTCGGCCATCTGGAGCCTGCCTGCACTCATCTTGTCCTGGATGTGGTGGCAGCGGGCTTTCACGGTGGCGCAAGGCCCCGAAAGCGCGACGGGATTTTCCTATTATCTGCGACTGGCACTGGTTGAGGCGATCTGCTGGGTTGTTCCGCTAGTCCTGATCGGTTGCCTGATGCTGCTGTCCGGTGTGCGGGAGAAATTCCCGGCCGTTGTCACCGTGGTCAACTGGCTGAACCTGCCCTATTCCTATGCGTCCACCATTCTGGTGCTGATTGCCGTCGCCCTGCCTGGCTTGCAGGGTTTTATTGCGCTGTTGTGGTTTTCGCTGCTTCTGTCGCTGGTCTGGTCGTTGTCACGTATCCTTGCCCTTGTACTGGGCAAACAGCCACTATTGATCTCCACGGCTGTCATGACCCTGCTTATCCCCGGCATGCTGCTGTCGGAGCTTCTGCAGCGTTTCCTCGGCGTCTATCCGGGATAAGCTTATCCTTTTACCTACACCGCTGGCCATCCTGCTTGATAACGGTGTCGCCCTGCTTTTGGAGCTGGGTCAGGAAAGATCGTCACCGTCACGGGTCATCTCCACCCGACTTTGGCGTGGCGGGATAATGTCGGGATAATCCACCTGCATGAAGTAAAGCCCTTCGGGTGGTGCGACCGGCCCGCAGGCTTTCCTGTCCTTGGCTTCAAGTGCTGCGCGCACGTCCTGCGGGGTCATGGTGCCTTCCCCCGCCAGTTTGAGTGTGCCGGCAAAGGAGCGGATCTGATTGTGCAGGAAACTTTGCGCCGATGCCCGGATTTCGATGAGTTCGCCATTGCGGGTTACATCGAGCCTGTTAAGCGTGCGCACGGGACTGTTGGCCTGACAGTGCGCAGACCGAAATGTCGTAAAATCATGGCGACCGACCAGCATCTGGGCTGCCGCATGCATGGCATTGTGATCGAGATCCTTCGGCACCCACCAAGCGCGTTTATGCTCCAGCGCAAGCCGCGATTTGCGCGAGATGATGCGGTAGAGATAGTGCCGACGAACCGCCGAAAAACGCGCATCAAAATCTTCGGTGACCGGCAGAACATCCAGAATTGAGACCATGTCGCCAGCCATCGCGATATGGGCATTCAGGGCATTTCTGAGCTTATAGGGCTCCCATTCACGCGACAGATCGGCATGGATGACCTGCCCCATGGCATGGACGCCGGAATCCGTACGGCCAGAGCCACGGATCGACACGGTTTCGCCCGTCAGAGATAAAATAGCGTCTTCAATGGCGGATTGAACGGAGCGATCTTTTTCCTGCCTTTGCCATCCGACAAAGGCCGTGCCGTCATATTCAACCGTCATGCGGTAACGTGGCATCAGGTGAGCCTTGTGCCTTCAGGGAGCGCAGTGCCGCGCAGAAAATCTGCTGCGGCAAGCGGCTTTCCACCTGCCTTTTGCAACCGCTGCAGACGGATAGCACCCTCTGCGCAGGCAACAAGCAACTGATTGTCCAGAATGGTACCCGCAACGCCACTGCCGCTGTCCAGCGTCGTTTCGAGAACCTTCACACGTTCCAGCTTGCCGGAAATTTCGGTCTCGAACCAAGCGCCGGGAAAGGGTGCAAGGCCACGGATGCCGTTATGCACATCCTGCGCTGGGCGCGAAAAATCAATGCGGGCTTCCGCCTTGTCGATCTTGGCGGCGTAAAGCACACCGTCCTGCGCCTGTTCTTCGAGCGGCAGATCATCGGCTTCCAGCTTGTTCATCGCCTCTGCCATCGCGCGTGCGCCGGCAAACATCAGCGCGTCATGCAACTGGCCCGCTGTCATGTTTTCACCGATCGGCACTTTCACCGTAAGAGCGACTGGACCGGTATCCAGTCCCTTATCCATCTTCATGACCATCATGCCGGTTTCTTTATCGCCAGCCATGATGGCACGCTGGATGGGGGCAGCGCCGCGCCAGCGCGGCAGAAGCGAGGCATGACCGTTATAGCAGCCCAGCCGGGTGCCGGTCAGAATGGCTTCCGGCAACAGCAGGCCATAGGCGACAACAACGGCAACATCCGCATCGAATGAACGGAATTGCTGTCTGTCTTCCTCGGCCTTGAAATTAACAGGTGTCAATACCGGAATACCAAGCAACTCAGCTGCCTGATGCACCGGTGATTTTTGAAGATCCAGACCACGCCGGCCGCCTGGGCGCGGTGGCTGGCTGTAGACGGCCACCACCTGATGACCGGCCTCCACCAGAGCCCGCAAGGTTGCCACCGAAAATTCCGGTGTTCCCATAAAGATGATGCGAAGAGACATGGTCGCCTCCCTGATTTCACTGATCTGGTGATGCCGTGCCGGTGTGTTGAACCGGCACAGGCAGGATCAGGCTTTCGCCTTGGCGATCTTGGTGAATTTCTTGATGACCATGTCGCGCTTCAGGCGCGAAATATGGTCGATAAAAAGCACGCCGTTCAGATGGTCGATCTCGTGTTGCAGGCAGGTTGCCAGCAGACCGTCCGCTTCAAGCGTCTGCTGTTTGCCAGTCCGGTCGACATAATTGACCGTCAGTGCAGCGGGGCGTTCCACTTCCGCGTAATAGTCGGGAATGGAAAGGCAACCTTCCTCATAGGTCGAAAGCTCGTCCGAGGTTTTGACGATTTCCGGATTGATGAAGACAATCGGTTTGTTCTCTTCATCTTCGCGGGACACATCGATCACCAGCATACGACGGGCAACGCCGATCTGGATGGCAGCAAGGCCAATACCGGGTGCGTCATACATGGTTTCCAGCATGTCATCGGCAAGCTGAATGATTTGCGAATCCACCTGTTCGACCGGCGTGGAAACCTGTCTGAGCAAGGGGTCAGGAAGAATGATAAGTGGTTTGATGGTCATGGCTTCCCATAACCCATCTGATTGCCAGAGGAAATCAAAAAACACAGCATCACTTCGCCACCATGAAGGCCGGGAGCACGACGACCGGGCTTTACCTTAACCGGCCCAGCGAACCGCATCCCTATCCGGACTGATCTGGCGGAGGGTCGAGCGGGTTTTGAACTTGTTCAGTGACTGCACAAGCTGTTCGACCTCATGGCGCAGCGTGATGGTCTGTGCCGATGTCTGTTCGACCATGGCAGCATTCTGCTGGGTTATCGTATCCATGGCACCAACGGCAGCGTTGACTTCCCGCAATCCGCCGGACTGATCTTCCGCCGCTGTGGCGATTTGTGAGACGATCCGGTCAATGTCGCCAATACGATCGGTAATCATGCGCAGCGCCTCACCGGCATTGTTGACCAGCCCAACCCCATTTTGAACCTGGTTCGAGCTTTGCGAAATCAGGCCCTTGATCTCTCTGGCGGCGTTCGCACAACGCTGCGCCAGTTCACGCACTTCCTGTGCCACCACCGCAAAACCACGCCCTGCCTCACCGGCACGCGCCGCCTCAACACCGGCATTAAGAGCAAGAAGATTGGTCTGGAAAGCGATCTCATCGATCACACCGATGATCTTGGAAATTTCGCTAGAGGAATCAGCGATATCCCCCATGGCCTGAACGGCGCGGGTGACCACTTCTCCAGAGGAATGCGCATCGCTCAGTGCAGCCCCCACTGCCGCTGCTGCCTTTTGTGCACCGGTTGCCGTCACAGCGACATTCTGTGTGAGTTCCGCCAGCGCAGCGGTGCTTTCTTCCAACCCAGCTGCCTGCTGCTCCGTGCGCTGTGACAGGTTTTCCGTGGCATTGGCAATGCTGGTGGTGGCCTTGAGAATTTGCTCTGCAGTCTGGCGGACCGCGGCAATCGTCTCGTTCAGGTTTTCAACCGAAACGTTGTAATCATTGCCAATCTTCTCGAAATTATCCGGCATCTTTTCAGTCAGGCGGGTTTCAAGATCACCCTTGGCGAGAGCCGACAGAAGTCCAGTCAGCGATGCCAGCGCCTGCTGTTGTTCGCGCGCATTGCGCTGGCGCTCTTCTTCCAGCTGCTTGCGTTGCTGGTCGAGGATCTCGAGATAAATGGAGATGGAATAATCCATGTCCAGTACCGAAGCCTTGACGATGGCCGAGACATCTTCCGCAAGGCCTTTTGCCTTGTGTTTGCCGAAACGTGACGGCCAGCGCTCTCTCATCACGGCGTGGATGAGTTGCTCCATGAGAAGGGCGTAACCGCCCATGTACCACCGGGGTTCAAGACCGATACGGGCATGGGCCTGTCCAACAGCCTGGACACCATCGACGTATTTTTCGTCATAGCTTGCCGACCCAACCACACCCCAATGCTCGACCTGGCGCTTTTTGGCGCCCTGCATGTGACTGTCGTTGCGAAAAAATGCGGCCGTTTCCGGGGTGGCCCTGATCTTGGTGTAAAACGTGTCCAACGCGGCTGCGACATTGCCTGCTATTACCGGCTCCAGATCTTTCAGCCTTTTTCGTGCCTCGGAATCGAGACCAATGAAATCGAGCCGTTTGGCCAGCACCTGTTTACTGTCATTTGTTGTCATGCACGGTCCCCTTGCACCCCAGTGAGGCCATGCTCCGGTCTGTCGCCGGACCCGAAACGTGGTTAATTCATGGTTACACCACGATTCCTTTCGAATTTTCTAAAATTAAAACTCCTTTCTTTCGGACATAAACCAAAGCCTGCAATGTTCTTGTTTTGATCTTCCGAATCAAATCGAATCCGGTTAGGCTCGGCCATGAACATTGATTTTCCCGTTCTCGGCATACCGGTGCTGACTGTAGGTGGTGC
Organism: Agrobacterium sp.; assembly: GCF_032092815.1. Classification (GTDB taxonomy): domain Bacteria; phylum Pseudomonadota; class Alphaproteobacteria; order Rhizobiales; family Rhizobiaceae; genus Agrobacterium. The sequence goes on from NZ_DAMDBP010000016.1 coordinate 19,232, forward strand.
GCAGATTTCTGCAGGCGCTCTTCTGGTATGCCTGATGCTGCTTGCGATCGCTTTACCGGCTTTCATTTCCATGCGCTTTTCTAGGCGCGGCAATGATGCACAAAGCGAAGTCAGCGCATTACTGCGCACGCAAGCGGAACTGCACGGACGCATCTCGGCTTTGACCGAGACAATGTCAACCCGGCAATCGGAGTTGAGCCAGCACCTCAACCAACGACTGGATGGCATGTCGCAGCGCATTGGCGCGACGCTGACCGAGCAGACAAAATCCACCCACGACAATCTCAGCAAATTGCAGGAACGACTGGCAGTGATCGATGCTGCCCAGAGCAACATCCAGACCCTTGCCCGCGACGTTGTTGGTCTCCAAGCTATTCTTTCCAACAAACAGACGCGTGGTGCCTTTGGGCAAGCGCGGATGGAAACGATCATCGCCGATGCCCTGCCGTCCAATGCCTATGCGTTGCAGCCGACCCTGTCGAATGGCTCCAGACCGGATTGCACAGTGCGGATGCCCAACAATGCGCCGCCACTGGTGATCGACGCCAAATTTCCGCTGGAAGCCTGGAATGCCATGCGCGAGGAAACCACGCCGGAAGTGCGAAAACTTGCGGCCCAGCAGTTTCGCCGGGACATGGAAGTACATATCCGTGACATTTCGGAAAAATACCTGCTGGCTGGCGAAACGCAGGACACCGCCTTTCTGTTTGTGCCGTCAGAATCGATTTTTGCCGATATCCACCAGCATTTCGAAGCGGTCGTACAAAAGGCCCATCGCATGCGGGTGGTCATCGTTTCGCCATCGCTGCTGATGTTGTCAGTACAGGTCATTCAGTCCGTTTTGAAAGACCAGCGCATGCGCGAACAGGCCCATCTCATTCAGGGTGAAGTTGCTCTGCTGATGGACGACCTCAATCGGCTTGACGACCGCACGCGCAAGCTGCAGGGACATTTTCAGGCCGCCCAGAAAGACGTGGATCTTATCATGACCTCGGCAGACAAGCTGGCAAAACGCGGCAACAAGATCGAAGCGCTGGATTTTGGAACCGACACGCCGGAGCAGCCGTCCACACCTTCTCCACAGCCATTGGAGAGCCGAATAGGCAGTCTCAAGTTCCGGGTGGTTGACGACGAGTGACCGCCTCGGGCAAAGTCGCCGCAATTGAACAGCAATTGGACATATCATGATTACTGTATTCGGCTCCATCAACATGGATCTCGTCGCGACCGCTCAACGCCTGCCCAAACCCGGTGAAACCGTCAACGGCCAAACCTTTACAACCGCTGCTGGCGGCAAGGGCGCCAATCAGGCCTTGGCAGCCAGACGCGCCGGCGCCACCGTGCGAATGGCCGGAGCTGCGGGCGATGACACCTTCGCCAAACCGGCGCTGGAACTGCTTGACGAAGCAGGGGTTGACCTAACAACCGTCAAGACCTCACCCGGCGCGACCGGTACGGCCGTCATTCTGGTCGGTGAAGGTGGAGAGAACATGATTGCTGTCGTCCCTGCGGCCAATGGCACCATTACCCCTGACGACGCCGCAAAGGCGCTTGACGGCATGGGCAAGGGCGACACGTTAATGCTGCAGTTTGAAATTCCCGTTGATGCGCTTGAAGCTGCCCTGCGTGGCGCGAAAGACAAGGGAGTGACCAGCATTATCAACACCGCGCCGCTGACAGATGACGCAGCGCGTATCTCCGCTCTTGCCGATATCGTCATCGCCAATGAGACAGAATTCGAGCTGTTGATCGGCAAACAGGGCATTTCGAGCGAAGACCGCCAGCAGGCGATGCAGGACATGCACGCCCGGACTGGCCAGACCATCATCATCACACTTGGCGCAGAAGGCGTGATCGCCATGCGTGACGGCCAGTTCCACAAGGCAATGGGCCTGAAGATCGAACCGGTTGATACTGTGGGTGCTGGCGATACGTTCTGCGGTTATCTGGCAGCCGGCCTCGACAAGGGACTGGACTTTGCAACGGCTCTCACGCGCGCTGCCGCCGCCGGTTCTCTTGCCTGCACCAAACACGGCGCCCAGCCATCCATTCCACTGGCCAGTGAAGTCGACCAACGGATTTGATATCGACGATTGGATCAAGTCCATTCAAAACAGAAAAGCCGGGCGAGACCCGGCTTTTTCGTGATTTTTCTGAAAACTCTGATTCAAACGCGAATGAAGGTGAGGTAGGCCGACGTGCGGCCTTCGCGTTTTGCCTTGGCCTCATAACGTGTACCTGGCCAACCCGCGTAAGGAGTTTTCCAGTCCTCGGCCGATTTTGCTGTCCATTCAAAACCGCCATGATCGCGACAATGGGTCAGCGTCCAGTTGACATAGGTATCGATGTCAGAGGCAAAGCAGAATGTCCCACCCGGCTTTAGCACACGGTGGAAACGGGACAGGTTGACCGTAGAGACAAAGCGTCGTTTCCAGTGCTTTTTTTTCGGCCATGGATCGGCATACAACAGGTCGATCTGATCGAGGCAAGCATCCGGCAACCAGTCGAGAAGCTGCGTCGCATCATCATCGTAAAGACGGATATTGTTGATGTTGTTGTCACCGACCTGGCGAAGCAGCTTGGCCATGGAGTTGACGAAAGGTTCAACGCCAATGAAGCCGGTTTTCGGCTCTTCGATGGCGCGGTGAACCAGATGTTCACCGCCACCAAATCCGATTTCCAAACGCAACCGTTCGACCGGCTCCGGGAACAGCGAGACAAGCGAAGCTGGCGGCGCGCTGGCAAGGTCGACTTTCAGTTCCGGCAGCAGATTTGCGATGTCATCGCTCTGCCGGTCACGCAAGGGTTTGCCCTTGCGTCTGCCGAAAAATGCCTCGGTTGCGCGTTCGCGCCGCTCACTATCGTCTGCCATGCGTTGTTTTAAGCCTTCAATGCTTCCTTGAGCGGCTTGACCAGATCAAGCTTCTCCCAGGAGAACGAACCGTCACGTCCGGACTTGCGTCCGAAATGTCCATAGGACGCGGTCTTAGCATAAATTGGCTTGTTCAGGTCAAGATGGCGACGAATACCGGTTGGCGACAGATCGATAACCTTGCGGATACCTGCTTCAACCTGATCTTCCGTCACCTTGCCGGTGCCATGCAGATCGACATAGACGGACAGCGGCTGAGCAATGCCGATGGCGTAGGAAAGCTGGATCGTGCACTTGTCGGAAAGACCGGCTGCCACAACGTTCTTGGCGATGTAACGCGCAGCATAAGCTGCGGAACGGTCTACCTTGGTTGTGTCCTTGCCGGAGAATGCGCCACCACCGTGCGGAGCGGCACCACCGTAGGTGTCCACGATAATCTTGCGGCCGGTCAGACCAGCATCGCCATCAGGACCACCGATGACGAACTTGCCGGTCGGGTTGATGTACCACTGGCAATCATCAGCGATCTTCAGCGTGCCCAGAGCTTCGCGGATGTAAGGTTCGACAACCGAACGGACCTTCTTGGAATCCCAGCTTTCATCGAGGTGCTGGGTAGACAGAACGATCGAGACAACCTCGGCAGGCTTGCCATCGACGTAACGGACTGTCACCTGGCTCTTGGCATCGGGGCCGAGCTTTGCAGCATCGCCATCACCCTTCTTGCGAGCGGTTGCCAGCAATTGCAGGATAAGGTGGGAATAATAGATCGGGGCCGGCATCAGTTCAGGGGTTTCGCGGCAGGCGTAACCGAACATGATGCCCTGGTCGCCAGCGCCTTCATCACCCTGCTTGTCAGCTGCACTGTCCACGCCCTGCGCGATATCGGCAGACTGTGAGTGCAGCAGTACGTCGATCTTGGCGGTTTTCCAGTGGAAGCCGTCCTGCTCATAGCCGATGTCCTTGATAGCACGGCGAGCAGCAGCCTTGAATTTGGCGGGGTTGATGACGTCCTTGCCGTCCTTGTCCTTCTTCATCAGGCTTGGCGGCAGGCGAACTTCACCTGCAATCACAACACGATTGGTCGTGGCCAGGGTTTCGCATGCGATACGAACGCTCCACGGGTCGACTTTGCACTTTACAGCTTCACGATAAACGAGATCGACGATTTCATCCGAAATACGATCACACACCTTGTCCGGATGACCCTCAGCCACGGATTCGCTGGTGAAAAGGTAGTTGGCACGCATACGGGATTCCCCTCAAAGAAATGGCCTCTGCGTGTGTTAGTCATTTCACGCCAGAAAAACAAGGAGACAACGACATAAATATATCTTTATGTGAGCAATTCCGTAGAGTTCCTATTTACTGGCCAGCTTCCAGACAGCAGACAACAAAAACCCGCCGCGGCCTCTCGACCACAGCGGCAACAATCATAAACCGGCCTTGTTACTCGGCTTCGCCTTCAGCAGAAAGCGCCTTGACCAGGTCAACAATACGACGACGGACCTTCGCGTCTGAAATCTTCACGAAAGCGCGGTTAAGCTGCAGACCTTCAGACGAGGACAGAAAGTCGACCACGTAATTGGAGCTGGACGCTTCCGAACCCGTTGCAGAACCCGGCTGGTCGCCTGGTGCATCTTCGAAGAAAAAGGACACCGGAACATTGAGGATTGCAGCAATGTTCTGCAGCCGGCTGGCGCCAACGCGGTTTGTGCCCTTTTCGTATTTCTGGATTTGCTGAAAGGTGATGCCAAGACTTTCACCCAGCTTCTCCTGGCTCATGCCAAGCATTGTCCTGCGCAACCTGATCCGGCTACCGACGTGAATGTCGATGGGATTTGGCTTCTTTTTGTTCTCGGTCATAGTCAATGTCCTGACATCGATACGTTGCGTCAAATGCAAAATGTCCGGTTGCCCCGGATCATTGCGGGTACTTTAAAAATTCCGGTGGCACTTTCCGCATCTCAAACACGTCAAAAACATGTCATCGGCGCATCAAAAAGTTGCCAGCGACACCTTCAACGAAACGGCAGCCCCTAAGTTCCCCACCATATACCATCTGCGTTGTAGCTATATGCAATATCACTATGCCTTTTTAGGGTTTTTCGGTCAATTACCCTTAAAAACTAAACCCAAACGCGAAACTATTGCTATTATAAGCAGTGCCCCAAAGATCAACCAAAAGTGATCCTCGCGAGTCCCATTATCTACTGATTGCAAAACACCACTACTCAGGGTAGCGTCAAAAACTCCTTTTTGACCATTTGCCAGCCCTGCGACAATTTGTCCCATGGGGTCAATTATTGCAGAAATTCCGTTATTTGCCGCACGAATCATGCCGACGCCGTTTTCAACCGCTCGCAACCGTGCCTGCAAAAAGTGCTGCGAGGGACCCGGTGTCTGCCCGAACCAGCCATCATTGGTGATGTTGAGAAGCAGGGATGCGCCAGACAACCCATTGGCGATTTCATTGGGGAAGATCGCCTCATAACAGATCAGCGGATAGAAGCTCTGCCCACTCGGCAAGGTCAACAGACTGCGATTTGCTGCGGCAGAAAAGCCACCGGGAAGATTGACGATGTTTTCGATACCCCACTTTGTCAGGATATTTTCAAACGGCACATATTCCCCGAACGGCACCAGATGGACCTTGTCGGCAGCGCCGAGGATCTGTCCCTGGCTGTCGATCATGTAAATCGAATTGTAAAAACGCGGCGGCATGCCAGGGGCGGCTTCTTCCGAACGCACCGCGCCGGTCAGCAACACCTGCCCATCCTCCAATACGTCGGCGATCCGTACCAGCGCATCCGGGTTTTGGGTCAGGATAAACGGCACAGAGGTTTCCGGCCAGATGATGATGTCAGGACGTTTTTTGCCGGCAGCGACCGGTGAAGCCGTCAGGCTCAAATGCTCTTCGAAGATCGCCGCCCGGTCGGTGTTTTCAAGTTTGCGCGACTGATCAATGGCGGGTTGAACGATGCGGACCGTCAGGCCGTCTTCATTACGTGCTGGCGCGGTGTAAAGCCTGTATGCGCCATATCCGAGATGTGCTGCGGCAAGAATGACGGCAAGGCCAATGCCGGCAGCAGCGCCTTTTCGTGTACCCAGCAGTGCAGGTGCGGCAAACACATAAACCGCCAGCATGCTGACACCAAACAGCCCGATGGCATGGGACGACTGCATCATGACAGGAATGGGCATGGCACCGTAACCGATGGCATTCCAGGGAAAACCGGTGGCAACAAAACTTCTCAGCCATTCCGCTAGACCAAAAGCGGCAGCCAAAGCTGTGAGACGTCCCAGCCCTTCCGACCAAAGAAGATGGGCAAGGCCAGTCGCCAGGCCGTAAAACAACGCCAACACGGCTGGAAGACCAAGGATCGCCAAAGGCAGCGCCCAGGCAAACTCATCCGCCTCCAGCAGCAGCGCGTTGCCGAGCCACCACAGGCCGGCGACAAAATATCCAAAACCGAACAGCCAACCAATGCGAACGGATGACCACCAGCGGCCGGTTCCACCACCATTGGCAGAACCAACGGAGCCATCCATCAACCAGACGAGCAGGGTGAAAGACAGAAAAAGTGCTGCGAAAAAGCCAAAGGGCGGGAGCGCCAAGGCACCGATGGCACCAGCAGCAATAGCCAGAAGACCACGCCTGAATCCCCCCAAGAGCATGACCTTGCCTGCAAGCCGCTCCATCTGGTCTCCATTCCGTTGGAAAGAGCCGCAGGTTACCCCCGTACGCCTTGGCGCTGGCCCTTGATATTACGTTCTGCGCATCACAACAGATCGGTTTGACCGACAGTTGTTATCGAATCAAATATGCATTGGTTATGTCAGATAAACCGATTTGGGCGAGAGACATAAATATATCTGGGTGAAAGCAATGGTGGATCGTTAAATATTTTGCTGTGCCAGGCACATTAACATAGCAACCCGACAGCATAAGCGGGCATTTCACTAGCCACACTGACCAACAGATGTCATTCACTTGTGTGGATGGCAAAAGTGGCGAAAACAGCCAAGCTGTTCTCGCCACGGTTCAACATTGTCAGACGGCATCGCCCTGGCCAGATGCCTGACGCGAGGCGGAAGCGGCAACAAGCGTAACAATTGCCTTGTCTTCATCGCCATCTTCGCTGTCGATGGCACGGCGGGTGATGCGCACACGTTTGACACGACGGCTGTCAGCATCGAGAATTTCAAACTCGAAGCCGGAAACGGCATGCACGGTTTCTCCAACCGCGGGGATACGACCCAGCAGGAAGAAAATCAGGCCGCCCAGCGTGTCGACTTCTTCGAGATGTTCGGCGACGTCGAAGTCAGGCCCGATCGCCTCCTGCAGTTCGGACAGTTCTGCACGCGCATCGGCAACAAAAACGCCGTCAGGCAGACGGGTGAACATGGCTTCTTCATTGTCATGTTCGTCGTCAATGTCGCCAACCACCATCTCGACGATATCTTCATGGCTGACGAGACCGTCCGTGCCACCATATTCATCGATAACCAGTGCTAGCTGGGTGCGCTGCGCCTGCATGCTTTGCAGCAGATTAGCGGCCAACATGGAGGACGGAACAAACAGGATCTTGCGGACAAGGCCCGCCTCCTGCACCGTCTTGCTCAGATCAACACGCGCCAGGTCAAAATCCGCACGTGGTGTTTTCGGTGCCTTGGCGCCATCGGTCTGCGCAGGACGCGTGCCGACACGGCGCTTGTTGCGTGCCTGCTTGCCAACATAGGCCAGCAGGTCGCGAATATGGATCATGCCACGGGCATCATCGAGGGTTTCGAGGTAGACCGGCATACGTGAGCGACCTGTTTCTTCAAACAGGATCATCGCTTCGCCGATTGTCATGTTCTGGTCGATGGCATCGATGTCCGTGCGCGGGATCATGATGTCTTCAACGCGAACTTCGCGGAAACGCAGGATATTGTTGAGCATTGCCCGTTCTTCGGGCGAAAAGGCTGTGGCGACATCCGTATCGGTCATCAGCGCATCAGCCAGGTCCTCACGCAAGCGTTCACCTTGCAGCGGCCTCAAAAGGCGTGAGAGACGGGACCAGAGTGTCCCTTTGCTTTTCTGTATCGAGTCCTGTCGTAAAGGACTACTGCCCTCTTCCGATGAGGACTGTTCCCCTGTTTCCTTGCCCTGCTCAGAGGGTCTTGCCGAATGTTCGTTCATGGCTCCAAACTATAATTATGACAGCGGATCTTGTCCCGCATAGGGATCAGATAGTCCAAGCAAAGCCAAAATGCGAGTCTCAAGCAACTCCATTTCTTCCGCTTCCTCGGTTTCCATATGATCATACCCGAACAAATGCAGAAATCCATGCACCATAAGATGTGTCAGGTGATCGTCGAAACTCTTCTCCAGATCAGTCGCTTCGCGCTCGACCGTTTCGCGCGCGATGACGATATCGCCCAGCATCGGACCGGGCATCCCGCCCGGCTCCAGCGGAAAGGCTGGAAAGGACAAGACGTTGGTTGCCTTGTCCTTGTCGCGCCATTCGGCGTTGATTTCGCGAATTTCGGCATCATTGGTGAAGACCAGCGAAATTTCCGGTGCCATTTTGGGGAAAGGCTGCTGTTCCTCTTTCACCAGAAACTGGGCGGCAGTGCCGAGAACCTTTTCACAAAGCGCAAAAAGTACGTCTTCCGAGGGCCACGCGTCGTCCTCGACACTTATCTGGATATCCAGTGCTGTCATTTACCTGTTTTCACTTTTCCGGGCTCAGACTTTCATCTGCAACCGCCGTCTGTGCCTCATAGGCGCGTACGATGCGCGCGACCATCGGATGGCGTACAACATCGACATCCTTGAAGCGGACCACCGAAACACCTTCCACGCCGTTCAAAATCTGCAACGCTTCCACCAGACCGGATTTCACGCCACGCGGCAAATCCACCTGACTTGGGTCACCGGTCACGATCATGCGGCCATTTTCGCCAAGACGCGTCAGGAACATCTTCATCTGCATCGAGGTGGTGTTCTGCGCCTCGTCGAGAATGACGGCGGCGTTGGCGAGCGTGCGGCCACGCATGAAAGCGAGCGGCGCGATTTCTATGACGCCAGCCTGAATGGCACGTTCGACCTTGTCGCCCGGCATCATGTCGTAGAGCGCGTCATAGAGAGGACGAAGATAAGGATCGACCTTTTCCTTCATGTCACCCGGCAGAAAGCCAAGGCGCTCGCCGGCCTCGACAGCAGGGCGAGACAGGATGATACGGTCAACCGCGCCACGTTCCAGGAGCTGCGCAGCATGGGCTACCGCCAGATAGGTTTTTCCCGTACCGGCCGGACCGACACCGAACACAAGCTCCGACTGTTCCAGCGCACGCATGTAAACGTCCTGTGTCGGCGTACGCGCAGAAATGGTCTTCTTGCGGGTGGAAATCTGCGCCATGGAAAGCTTGACCTTACCTTCCATGGTCGGCAGGGTCAGTTGGTCGTCAGCGGCTAGAACCATGCGGATTACGCCTTCAACATCGGAAAGTTCAACAGAGCGGCCTTTCAGCAGGCTCTCGTACAAAAGATCGAGCACGCGGCGTGCCTGATTGGTGGCCACAACGTCGCCGGTAATGGCAACCGAATTGCCGCGCGGTCGGGCGTCGATATTCAGACGCTGTTCCAGCAGCTTCAGGTTCTGATCGAACTGACCGAATAGCTCTCCAGCAATTCTGTTATTCTCGAACGTGAGGACGAAGTGATTGGCGTCGGTCGCGGCTGAGCGTGGCTGGCGCGATGAAGATGATACCAATTCGTGTGCGTTCAAGCGGTCAGGCTCCTGTCCCAGTCAGTTGCTGATCCTCACTCTAACTGCCTGCCACCTCGGCAAACAAGCTGTTTGGACCCGTTGCGGTGATTCGTACATTAACAATGTCACCGATTTTCAAAGTGTTTGCATCAAGATTCACGGATTGCAGCCAGGGAGAACGGCCAATTAGCTGTCCCGGCATGCGGCCCGGCTTCTCCAAAAGAATATCCATGGTCTGTCCGACGAGCGATGTGGCAAATTCATTTTGCTGTTTCAGCAGTAAATTCTGAAGTCTTTCAAGACGTTGCGACTTCACATCTTCCGGCACCTGGTCTTTCAGATCCGCGCCGGGCGTTCCTGGACGCGTGGAATATTTGAACGAAAAAGCCTGTGCATATCTGACGGTTTCGACGATGTTCAGCGTGTCTTCGAAGTCCGCATCGGTCTCGCCGGGGAAACCGACGATAAAATCGCCCGACATGGCAATGTCCGGACGTGCGCCGCGAATGCGTTCGATCAACCGCACATACTCCGCGCCGGTGTGGCGGCGGTTCATGGCTTTGAGAATACGGTCCGATCCGGATTGTACGGGCAGGTGCAGGTAAGGCATAAGGATGCGCAGGTTGCTGTGCGCATCGATAAGACAGTCATCCATATCGCGCGGATGACTGGTTGTGTAACGCAGACGCGCCAGACCTGGGATTTCCGCCAGCTTGTAAAGAAGCTGGGCAAGGCCCCATTCTTCGCCCTTCGGACCGGTGCCCTTCCAGGCATTGACGTTCTGGCCGAGTAGCGTCAGTTCACGCACGCCGCCGTCAACCAGCTTCATGGCCTCATCAACGATCTGCGACACCGGACGTGATACTTCCGAACCGCGGGTGTAAGGCACCACGCAGAAGGTACAGAACTTGTCGCACCCTTCCTGAACCGTCAGGAACGCGGTTACGCCACGTGTGCGGATCTTCGCCTTGTCAGCAACCGGCAGATGCTCGAACTTGTCTTCAACCGCGTAATCGGTTTCGATCACGCGCTCACCGTCACGTACCCTTTTGAGGGCAGCAGGCAGGCGGTGATAGGTCTGAGGACCAATCACCACGTCAACGGCCGGCGCACGGCGCAGAATTTCCTCGCCTTCAGCCTGCGCAACGCAACCGGCGACGCCGATCATGAATTCGCGACCTTCTTCCTGCCGTGACTTCTTCATGTCACGCAGGCGACCAAGCGCAGAATAAACCTTCTCAGCGGCCTTTTCGCGGATATGACAGGTATTCAGCAGCACCAGATCCGCCTCGGCCATGTCCTCGGTGGGCACATAACCATCCTTCGCAAGAGCATCGCTCATGCGCACGGAATCGTAGGCGTTCATCTGACAGCCGTAAGTCTTGATGAAAACTTTGCGGCTGTTGCTTCCCTCACGAAGAGAAACATCGGCTTCTGCGATTGCTGTCGTTTGCTGTGTCATGGCGGCTATCTAGTCATTTTCAGAGCCATATTAAACAGAAAAATGTGCCGGTGGCTATTTCGCTTTAATGCACTGCCTTGGCGTGATTGTGGTCTGGAACATAAAAATAATATGATTTTTGATGATTTTTTACAATTTCCCCTCTGTAATTCTTGATAAATTTACCGAATATATATCGCGTGAATGTATGTTTAAGTATTGCTCTCAAACACTACAGTTATCCATGAGTGAAATTCACCACGATATTGTCAGTCAAATCTATGCAGCAGGGCTTCTTCCAGAGCTTTGGCCTTCGGTTATTGATAGTCTGTCAGATCAAGTCAGAGGACGTGGCGGATCTCTGTTCATTCTGGCCGACGGGCAACTGACCTGGGATGCTCCTCAGGCGACGAAAACCATCATGGAGGAATATGTCGCCGGCGGATGGGGTGAGCGCAATGTGCGGCTCGAGCGTTTGCTGGCGAAGAGTGATCCTGAATTCGTTTTGGATACGGATTTCTTCGATGAAGAAGAAATTCGTACGCTGCCGATTTTCCAGGATTTCCTGTTGCCACGGGACATCGCCTTTACGGCCGCCACCGTTATCAAGGGTTCGGGTGACGACATTGCCGTGTTTTCCGTCGACCGGCGCATGGCTGAGGGGCGTTTTGTCGACCGCGAGCTTGCGTTTCTAAACGGCGTGCGTCCACATCTGGGACGCGCCGTTGCACTTGCCGGCCGCCTGAAGATGAAACAGACAATGACGGCGATGGCGACGCTGCAATTGCTGGGCATTCCTGCCGCCGTCCTGTCGCATGCGTCCAAAGTTATCGCCACCAATTCGTCATTCGACCTACTCGCCGGACAGATGTTCCTGCCGGCAGCATTCGGGCGATTGGCGCTTTTCGACAAACAGGCCGATCGGTTGTTGCGACAGTCGCTTGATGGCCACAGTCTGCAGCAGCGCTCTGTCCGCTCGATCCCGGTGCGATCTGAAAGCAAGACACCTGTGGGAATTCTGCACGTTATTCCGGCTTGCATGCAGGCACAGGACATCATCGGTGCTGGTGGCACGCTGCTTATTCTGGCGCGACCGGTTGGCAATGTCAGCCTGAATGCGGAGTGGTTGAAGGGGCTTTACGACCTCTCCCCTACGGAAGCAAAAATCGCCGCTCACCTCTCGGAAGGGCGAAGCCTGGACAAGATCGCCTCACAAACCGGAACGGCAAAGGAGACGGTTCGTACCCATGTCAAACACCTGTTGCAGAAAACTGGCTTTGCACGACAGATCGATTTCGTTCGCGCTGCAGGCAGCCTCGCTGTGATCCAGCCTCAGCTTTGTGCCGGTAACGGTGTCGATATCAGCGAGACGACCAGCCTTTCTACGGTATGATGGTTTAGCGCCAGTGACCGCGAAGGCTTTGTTGTAGCATGCGACGAATGGCAGCGGTAACGCTGACGGCCAGATGTTTGCGATTGTCACCACGCTTGAAAGCCACGCTTTCACCAAAGGTCACATCCACCTCAAGCGCGCCTGAGCGCAATACACCCACCAGATGAGGCAGCAGCGTCAGAGATCCGGGCCAGGCGACCAACGGGCGATGGTAGCGCCCCATCGCCATGCCCTGAACACCGGTATAGGCAATTGCCACCGGCTGGACATAGACAACACCACCTGGCACCTGGTCGACGGCGGTGGAGGCCGCACCAAACAGCGACGATTTCACTTCAAGAAGCCGGTTTCCATCCGACGTGGTTCCCTCGGGAAACAGCACGACAACTTCGCCTGCCGCCATTCTCTGGGCGATCTCGTTGACCTGCGCACCGGTGCTGCGTTTCTGTTCACGGGTAACGAAGATGCTTTTCTGCAGCCGCGCCAGCACACCGAAAACCGGCCAGTCGCGTACTTCCGTTTTGGCGATAAAAACCACATCGGCAATGCTGCCGAGGATCATGATGTCTTTCCATGAGGCATGATTGACCGCCAGCATCAATGGCCTGTTTCGATCTGGCGCGCCGTGTACGGTGATTTTCAGACCCAGCGTGTGGCACGCCACCCGATGCCAGACACGCGGCAGAAAACGACGGATGCGCAGATCAAACGCCAGACCGACAAGCTGGAACGGTAGCAACAGCAGCGTCAGCAGTGTCAGCACAACGACAAGATAGATAATCCGCAGCCACAGCATCATAACGTGACTACTCGCACCGTTCAGTGATCTTCAGGCTTTAACGGCACACCGTAGAGTTCAAGACGGTGGTCCACCAATTTAAAACCGTGCTCGCGGGCGATCTTCTCCTGGAGTGCCTCGATTTCTGCCGAACGGAACTCAATCACCACGCCATTTTTCAGGTCGATCAGATGATCATGATGCTCTTCCGGCACGGTTTCGTAACGGGAACGACCATCACGAAAATCATGACGTTCGATAATACCTGCATCTTCGAAAAGCTTTACAGTGCGGTAGACAGTCGAGATGGAAATGCGTGGATCAACCTCAGACGAGCGGCGATACAGCTCCTCCACGTCAGGGTGATCTTCGGATTGCTGCAAAACGCGGGCAATGACCCGGCGCTGATCGGTCATGCGCATACCGCGTTCGGTGCACAGCTCTTCCAGCGTTTTTGTAAGATCTGTCACGTCGTCAAGGCCTTCACATCAATGCCCCGCCCTCGTGGAAGAAGGCGGGATATAGAAAATCTTCATAAACCGAACTAGCGAAGATCGCGCCGCATGACAAGCGCCGTCGACTGTGTACCGTCGGGGGCTGTGTAATAGGCCTTGCGTTCGGCAACCTGCTGGAAACCGAGCTTGCGGTAAAGACCGAGACCAGCGGCGTTGCTGGTATCGACCTCGAGGAACATGGAATCAGCGCCTCGGCCAGCCGCTTCGCGCACTGCCGCCTGCATAAGCCGCCAACCAAGACCGGTACGACCCAGTTTTTCCTGTACCGCAATCGTCAGAATTTCCGCTTCGCCACCGGCCTCACGTGCCAGCACGAAACCCGACAAAGGTTTGCTGAAAAACGCGTTGGTCTGTCGTGCCACGAAGCCGTAGCAGTTGGACTGGACAAGAAGGTTGTCAAACTCGTCCTCGCTCCACGGTCGGGAGAACCGCAGCTTGTGCAGCTCGGCGATGGCATGAGTATCGTCTTGTACCAAAGGTACAATTTCGAATTGGGGTTTCAGGGTCAAATACTGATCGATCATCGCAGGGAATCACCGCATAAATACATTACCATGCCGGATTATCAGGCATGAGCACGTCGTTCCAGCGCAAATCCCGTTTGCGGTCTCGCATCAGGGCCACGCAGGTAAAGCGGCGCCGGGCGAGGCCCACCTTGCGGCTTGGCCGCGCCAAGGCGCGCCACGGCTGTAATTTCGAAACGATCAGGTCCAGCGACATTGGCTTCGCCGTTCAAAAGAATTGCTGCCGACCCGAAAACCTCACCGCCCAAACGGGAGAACAGGGAAATCGCATCTTCCAAAGGCAGCAGTTCTGCATTTGTGACAGGCGAGCCATCCGCCGCAAAGGACTGGATGTAAACCTCGCCACGACGCGCATCCAGCGCGATCGTGACCGGTTTCTGTCCGTTCTGGTCCTGCCAGTCTTTGGCCATCACCTCAAGCGTGGTTAGCCCGACAGCCTCAACCCCGAGCGACAAGGCAAAACCACGCGCGGCAGAAACTCCAACACGAATGCCCGTGAAGGAACCAGGGCCAATGGTCACGGCGATCCGCTGCACGGCTTTGAGCTCGAGTTCAGACGCTTCAAGTGCCCTATCGACAATCGACATCAACAGTTCGGCATGGCCCTTGCCGATGGTTTCGCACACTCTGCCAAGAACGACATCCCTAACGCTGTCATAAACACAGGCGGCGCAGTCGCCTCCCGATGTATCAAGCGCCAGAACGATCATGCCATTTTGCCTTTGTGTTAGACGGATTCGACAGCCTGCACTTCAGGAACGAAATGCTTGAGCAGATTTTGTACGCCATGCTTCAATGTTGCCGTCGAAGACGGGCAACCGGAGCATGCGCCCTTCATGTTCAGGAAAACGGTGCCATCGCGGAAACCGCGGAAGGTGATGTCGCCACCATCCTGCGCCACGGCAGGACGAACACGGCTATCCAGCAGTTCCTTGATGGTTGCCACGATGGTTTCATCGCCTTCATCGAAGAACTCATCTTCTTCGTCCGAAAATTCAGCCGTACGGGCTTCACCGAGGATCGGGCGACCCGACATGAAGTGTTCCATGATCGAACCGAGGATCGCCGGCTTAAGGTGATGCCATTCGGCGTCGTCCTTGGTGACGGTGATGAAATCGAAACCGAAATATACACCGGTGACGCTTGGAATTTCAAACAGGGTCTGTGCCAGCGGTGAAGCCTGCGCCTGCTCCGCGTTCAGGAATTCGGCCGTGCCGGTTTCCAGCACCACACGCCCAGGCAAAAACTTCAGCGTTGCCGGATTTGGGGTGGCTTCGGTCTGAATGAACATCGCATGTCTCCTTCGGAGCGGCGACGCTCCTGAATTTAGAATTATTCAAAAAATACGCCGGACAGGCACATTCTTCAAGCCCGGACATGAGAATTACATTCAACAAATGGGCTTTCGGCAAAGAAAGTCAATTTGCGCGCTTAAAGCACGTTGGCCCGGACAATGCCAATAGATCGTGTCTGTGCTGTTTGTTGTAAAGCACGCCACGGTTCGGAAAGCGAATTTCGCTCTTGGACAAAGTCCTAGCAGAGCGCGTCGATTTCCTCATCGCTCAATGTGTCTGGCAGAACCGTGACAGGAATAGGGAATGCAGCACCACGACCGGCAATCGATGAGACCAGCGGGCCCGGGCCTTCTTTGGTGGATCCGGCCGCCAGAACCAAGATGGCGATATCGCGATCTTCTTCGATCAATCCGTGGATCTGCTCGGTGGCAGCGCCTTCACGAATGACCACTTCCGGCTCGATGCCAACGGCCTCGCGGACTTTTTGTGCAGTCTTGGCCATGGAGGCTTCCGCCTCTTCCTGCGCCTCTGCCCGCATGATCTGCTCGACACCCAGCCACTGCTGGAAATCGCCATCCGGGATCACGTACAGCAAAACCAGACCACCATTTGAATTCTTGGCACGGCGGCCAGCATAATGAACTGCCCTTTCGCATTCGGGCGTCCCGTCGATGACCGCCAGGAATTTACGGCGATGACCTTCAAGTCGAGACAGCCGTTTTGAAACCATAGAGCGCGCTCCCTGTTTCTGAAATTCATAAGCACATCGCGTGACATGCTCAGACGATGAGACTCGCCTTGTTATGCGATCGAGGCGGAGCTTATAGAAATTTGGCGGGCTGACAAGCCGCCCGCATTGGCTGCGGGCGGCGCGTTATCAACGCAGGAAGCCAACGATATCGCGGACTTCATTCATGGTCTTTTCGGCAATGACGCCAGCCCGCTCAGAGCCATCTCTCAGAATGGCGTCGATGTGGTTGGTATCGTCAAGCAGACGGCGCATTTCTACGGTGATTGGTGCCAGAACATTCACAGCCAGATCGACCAGCGCAGGCTTGAAGGCGGAGAATTGCTGTCCACCAAACTCCTGCAACACCTCTGCCTTGGACTTGTCGGCAAGTGCTGCGTAAATGCCAACCAGATTTTCCGCCTCGGGGCGACCCTTCAGGCCATCGGTTTCGCTCGGCAACGCATCTGGATCGGTCTTTGCCTTGCGAATTTTCTTCGAAATGGCATCGACGTCGTCCATCAGGTTGATGCGCGACAGATCAGACGGATCAGACTTCGACATTTTTTTCGAGCCATCCTTGAGCGACATGACGCGCGGCGCCGGACCACCGATCAGCGGTTCGACCATCGGGAAATAGGCGTGCACCGGCTCTTCACCGACCAAGATGTCACGTCCAAGACCTGCGGTCTTGATCTGCGCACCGAAATCGATGTTGAATTTCTGAGCAATGTCGCGTGCCAGTTCCAGATGCTGTTTCTGGTCGTCGCCAACCGGCACGTGGGTCGCGCGGTAGACGAGAATGTCGGCAGCCATCAGGCTTGGATAGGCCAGAAGCCCCAGCGAGACCTGTTCGGCATTTTTACCTGACTTGTCCTTGAACTGCGTCATGCGTTCCATCCAGCCGATGCGCGCGACACAGTTGAACACCCATGCCAGTTCCGCATGCTGCGGCACGGCCGACTGGTTGAAGACAATGTGTTTCACCGGATCGATACCGGCAGCAATGAAAGCTGCAGCAATAGAACGGGTCTGTGCCCGCAGATCCTGATGCACCAGCTGCGCGGTGATGGCGTGAAGGTCCACCACGCAGTAGATGCAGTCACTGTCTTCCTGAAGCGCGACGAACTTGCGAATAGCGCCGAGATAATTGCCAAGATGCAGATTACCGGTTGGCTGAACGCCCGAAAAAACCAGTTTCTTGAATTCGCTCATGAGTGTCCTCGAAGGCTTGTGGAGGGCCTTGCTCCTTGGTTAGATTTCGCGGGCGCTTATGCACCCGCAACACCGCGCAATCAAGTGGGGGAATGACGGGGTTCCAAAAGATCCCAGCGATTGCCATAAAGGTCTTCAAACACCGCCACCGAGCCGTAAACCTCGTGGCGTGGTTCTTCCAGAAAACGCACACCCTTGGCCAGCATCGCCGCATGATCGCGGGCGAAGTCATCGGTGTTCAGAAAAAAGCCGACACGGCCACCGGTCTGATTACCGATACTACAGGTCTGTTGATCGCCATCGGCTTCGGCCAGCAGCAAACCGCAACCGTCTGTTCCCTTGGGTTTTACCACCAGCCATCGTTTGCCATCCGGCATCCGTTCGTCGGACAGGCACTCGAAACCCAGGCTATCACAATAAAACGACTTGGCCCTGTCATAGCTATCGACAACCAGTGTGATCAGGGCAATACGGCGATTTTGCGCGAAGCCTGCACTCATGGCGTTTCATCCTTTGATGCGGTGTTTTTGGCCGCGCCCCGCTTGAGGTTGCGTTTGACCATGGAAAGCTGCGCACCGCCGGACAGGAAGGCCAGCCCAAAATAAACCGCCATTGCCACCAAGATCAGGCCAAAAATGGTTCCGGCACGCACGGCGAAATGACCGTGCGACAACCACGGCTGCAGCCATTGCATGGAAAACCAGATCAATGTGGCCATGACAGCTGAGGCAAACAGCAGGCGCGGAATACGCGTTAGAAGCGGTACGTCGATTTTCCAGTGGCCGCGTTTTACCAGCATGGCAAACAGCATGGCTGCGTTGACCCAGCCGGCAATAATTTCTGCGGTCGCAATGCCGGCACCGTCAAATTTCGGGAACAGGTAAAGAGCAAGCGAGACGTTCACCACAACTGATATGGCAGCGAAGATCATCGGTGTCTTCGTATCCTCGCGTGCAAAAAAGCCTGGAATGAACGCCTTGATCAACACGAATGCCGGAAGGCCGAGGCCATAGATGCCGAGGATTTCGGCCACTTTGACCGTTGCATCGGCGGAGAAGTTGCCGCGCTGATAAAGCAGTTGCACGATCGGCTCAGCCATGACCAGCAGGGCCGCCGCCGCTGGCAGCGTCAAAAACAGCACGAATTCGACGGAGCGGTTCTGCAGAGTGGCGGCTTCCACATGATGGCCGCCACGCAGCGCACGGGACAGTTCCGGCAGCAATACCGTTGCAACGGCAATGCCGACGACCCCCAGCGGCAACTGGTAGACACGGTCTGCATAGGCAAGCGACGCGATCGTCCCCTCGCCGCCAGAGGCAATCGCCGTGTTGATCAGCAGGTTGATCTGGGTAATGCCGCCGGTGATGGCGGCCGGAAAAGCCAGCACCAATAGCCGGCTAACATTTTTGGTCATGCGCGGGCGGCGAAAACCGATACGCATACCGGCATTGCGAACGGCAACCCAGACAATGGCAAGCTGCACGACACCGGCAACCATCACACCCCAGGACAGGCCATAGCCCACTTCCAGTGGATCATGGCCGCCATACCATGCCCAGCCCAGAACAGCGATCAGGATGATATTGAGGAACACCGGGGCAATGGCAGCTGCAAAATAACGATGCAGCGAATTCAACATGCCGCCCATCATGGCCGCCAGCGACATGCAGGCGAGATAGGGGAACATGATGGTCGCCAGCCGTACCGTGTTGTCGAACTTGATGGGATCGTCTGCAAAACCTGGCGCGATGATGGTACGCACCAGAAGCGGCATTGCCAGTTCCATGGCGATGGTCAGCGCCATCAGCACCGTAAACAGGACGCCGAATACCTCTTCGGAAAAGCGCCTTGCGCCTTCCATGCCACTTGCTTCGATTTCCTTGGCAAACAGCGGCACGAAGGCCGAATTGAAGGCGCCTTCGGCAAACAGCCGGCGGAACGTATTGGGAAAGCGGAAAGCGGCATTAAACGCATCCGCCACCGGGCCCGTGCCAAGCGCTGCCGCCATGAGCATTTCGCGCATGAAACCGAATACACGGCTGCCGAGCGTGCCCGCTCCGACCGTGGCAAATTTCTTCAGAAGGCTCATGCCTGTGCTTTCATCCGGTTGGTTGCTGCGCCAGCGGTTGCTGATCCTACGGGTGCTGCTGCTCTTTCACCGGTCGCAGCCTGAATGTCCTCCGGGTCGGCCATGATGTTTTTCAGCCGCGCCACGATGTTGGCCTGTCTGTTATCATTCATGATCTTCTGGCCGGTCAGGTCAGTGACATAGAAGGTATCGATAACCTTTTCGCCAAAGGTGGTAATACGCGCAGACGCGATATCAAGCGAAAGGTCGGCGATGGTGGCGGTGATGTCGGCCAACAGACCGGTGCGGTCAAGGCACTCGACCTCAACAACTGTGAACTTGTTCGAGAGGCTGTTGGAGATGATGACCGACGGCGGAATGTTGAAGGTACGGTTCTTTTTCTTCGACTTGGTGCGGGTCGCAATGACCTCAGGCAGCCTCTTGCTGCCCGACAGCACTTCCTCGATCAGTTTGCAGATATTGGCGCCACGCCGCATCTCGTCTTCATCGATCGGGAATTCGCGGTTGATGAGGATGGTATCGAGCGCACGTCCATCAGAGGTGGTAAAAATCTGCGCATCGGCAATGTTGGCACCAGCCGCAGCGCATGCCCCGGCAATCACCGAAAGCAGGCGCGGATGGTCCGGTGCCAGAATGGTGATTTCGGTAATGGCATGGAAGGAATGCGTGCGCACCATGGTGGACAGCGCCTTGGCTTCCTTGTCGGCCAACCGCAGGAACCGTGTGTGACGGATCTGGTCTTCCAGATCGACCGACAGAAGATAGGGCTCGTAATGCAAGCCGGTATATTTGCGGCGGGCTTTCTGACCCCAGTCGGTCAGCGCGTCATAGAGCTTTTCGCGGGCGACCTTGGCACGTTCCTTGCGAGACACTTCCGAGAAACCGCCCGAAAGCAGCAATTCCGTTTCGTAATAGAGTGTGCGCAGAAGCTGGCCTTTCCAGCCATTCCAGACATCCGGGCCGACGGCGCGAATATCGCAAACCGTCAGGATGAGCAGCATTTTCAACCGCTCCATCGATTGCACCTTGTCGGCAAAGTCTGCGATGGTTTTGCGGTCATGCAGATCACGGGTCTGCGCCACCATCGACATCAGCAGATGCTGTTCGATCAGCCAGGTCACGGTTTCGGTCTGTTTTACGCTCAAACGGAACCGCTGGCAGAATTTGCGGGCCACTCTGGCACCGGCAATGGAATGGTCTTCCTGCCGGCCCTTGGCCACGTCATGCAGCAGCACCGCCACATAAAGTGCCTCACGATCCTCGATCATCGGCATCAGCTGGTTGACCAGCGGATGTGTATCGACGGCCTGACCTTTTTCGATTTCAGACAGTACCGCCACCGAGCGGATGAGATGCTCATCCACCGTGTAGTGGTGGTACATGTTGAACTGCATCATCGCGACGATCTTGCCAAATTCCGGGATGAATTTACCGAGAACACCCGCCTCATTCATGCGCCGCAACATCAGGGCCGGATCGCGCCGTGATGTCAGGATCGACAGGAACAGCCGGTTGGCTTCGTCGTTCTCCCGCACCCGGTTATCAATCAGCGACAGGGAGCGTGTCAGCACGCGCAGCGCATCCGGATGCAGTTCCAAATCGTTGATATCGGCAATGTGGAACAGTCTGATGATATTGACCGGATCGCGCTTGAAGACATCGGGATCGGCCAGCGCAATGCGGCCGCGGTCTTCAACGAATTCCACGCTGCCGGCAATCTTGCGCACACGGTTGGTAAAGCGGTTCAACACACCGGTCAGGCCCGGAACAGCTTTCGCCTGGCGGTCTTCCAGTGCCGCGCAGACGATGCGCGTCAGATCGCCGACATCCTTTGCAACAAGGAAGTAGTGTTTCATGAAACGCTCGACGGCCGACAGACCTGGTCGCGGCTGATAACCGAGCGCAGCGGCAATTTCGCGCTGAATATCAAACGACAGGCGCTCTTCTGCCTTGTTGGTCAGAAAATGCATCTGGCAGCGAACTGCCCAGAGAAAATCATCTGCCTTTTCAAACAACTTCAATTCACGGCGTGAGAGAACACCAAGCTTCACAAGCTCGGCCGCGTCACGCACATGGTAATAATATTTGGCAATCCAGAACAGCGTGTGCAGGTCGCGCAAACCGCCCTTGCCTTCCTTGACATTTGGTTCGACCAGATAGCGGGTGTCGCCGGCCTTGCGGTGGCGCTGATCACGTTCGGCAAGTTTGGCGGCGATGAATTCCGGACCGGTGCCCGTCGTCACTTCAGCGTCAAAGCGTTTTTCCAGATCGTCAGACAGCGCCCTCTTGCCGCAGATGTAGCGCATTTCGAGAATGGCTGTGCGGATGGTCATATCGGATTTCGAAAGGCGGATACATTCCTCCACCGTGCGGGTGGCGTGGCCAACCTTGAAGCCCAGATCCCACAGAATGTAGAGAACGAACTCGACAGCCTTTTGCATGTCCTGCGAGTTTTTCGGTGGCAAAAGGAAAAGCAGATCAATATCCGAGCCCGGCGCCAGCGTATCGCGACCATAACCGCCAACGGCGGTGACGGTAATTTCAGCGGCATCACGCGGATAAACATAGGTGACCGCCAGATGATAGAGAACCTCGATCAGCCGGTCCTGCAACCAGGATATACGCCGCGCGCAATCCAGTCCGCCGCCATCCGCGTCCAATATGTGGCGCGCCTTGTTGCGACCTTCATTGCTTGCCTTGCGGAAAATCGGCAGCAATTGGGACCGTGCATCCAACAGCAGTTTTCCCTCGCCGGCAAAAACTGCATCACATTCCTTCTGGAAAGCCTCGACGTCGAGGATTTCGGCGTAATCGATTTCCTTATGGGCCATAAAGCCTGCATCCATTCTGCTTAAGGGCGCTATAGCGTGCCGTATTGGCAAAGGCCTATAGCGATTTTGGGGCGTCATGGACAGGCAATTTAGCGATCAAGCATTGCCAAGTTGTTTCTTGAGCGCATAAAGCGCGTCCAATGCTTCACGTGGTGTCATCTCATCGGGGTTGAGCGCCTTGACGGCCTCCTCCACCTTGGAAGCCCCACCCTTGCGGCTTTCTTCACGCCGAACCGCCATCTGGAACAGAGGCAGATCATCGATCAGCTGGCTGGCCGGGTTTTTGCGATCGGCATCTTCAAGGCGTGTCAGCACATCACGGGCTCGATCAACAACCGAGGCCGGCAGGCCTGCAAGGCGCGCCACCTGAATACCATAGGAACGGTCTGCTGCGCCCGGTCCAACCTCATGCAGGAAGATGACCTCGCCATCCCATTCCTTGACCCGCATGGTGGCATTGGACAGTCGACCCAGTTTTTCCGACAGAACCGTCAGTTCGTGGAAGTGGGTGGCAAACAGGCCACGACAGCTATTGATCTCATGCAGATGTTCAACGGCAGCCCAAGCGATGGAGAGGCCGTCGAAAGTGGCCGTGCCGCGCCCGATCTCATCGAGAATAACCAGCGAACGTTCGGTTGCCTGATTGAGAATAGCAGCCGTTTCAACCATCTCGACCATGAAGGTCGACCTGCCACGCGCCAGATCATCCGATGCACCAACGCGGGAAAACAGCCGGTCGACGATACCGATATGGGCTGCTTCAGCCGGAACAAAGGAACCCGCCTGCGCCATGATGGCAATCAGCGCGTTCTGGCGCAGGAATGTCGACTTACCACCCATGTTCGGGCCGGTCAGAAGCCAGATTGCCCCATTCTTGCCGCCGTTTTCTGCCGAAAGATCGCAGTTGTTGGCGATGAACGGCCCAGCCGACTGGCGACGCAGCGCCTGCTCAACCACCGGATGGCGTCCACCCTTGATGGCAAATGTCATCGAGCCATCGACCACCGGGCGGCAATAGGCCTGCTCCACGGCAAGATAGGCTAGACCTGCTGCAACATCGATGACAGCCAGCGCCATGGCACCAGCCTTGATGGCTTCGGCCTTGGAAACCACAGCTGCCGTCATGCGCTCGAAAGCATCCAGCTCCATGGTCAGCGCCTGTGCGGCAGCATTGGCGATGCGGCTTTCCAGATCGGCCAGTTCCGTGGTGGTAAAGCGCATCGCGCCTGCCATGGTCTGGCGGTGGATGAACCGCGCCTTTGCTTCATCCGTGGACGTCATGACATCGGCGTTGCCGGCCGTTACCTCGATGAAATAACCAAGCACGTTGTTGTGCTTGATCTTCAGCGACTTGATGCCGGTTTCCTCGGAATATTTCAGCTGCAGGCCAGCAACAACACGGCGCGACTGGTCACGCAGTGCACGCACCTCGTCGAGTTCAGGATTGGCACCTTCCCGCACAAAACCGCCATCGCGTTTCAGCAATGGCAACTCATCGGCCAGCATGGAGCCAAGCATGTCTTCAAGATCGCCCGGCAGGGCCTTGAGGGCCGACAGGGCGTCTGCCAGCTCATCCGGCAACAAACCTTCATCCAGAGAGGCAGCGATACTTGCTGCGACTGACAGGCCCTGACGAATGGCCCCGAGATCTCTCGGGCCACCGCGCTCGAGCGCCAGTCGAGACAGACCGCGCGGCATGTCAGGCACATGTTTCAACGCCTCGCGCAACCGCTCGGCCATTGCATTGTCATCCATCAGCCAGGACACGGAATCCAGCCGGGCATTGATCCGTTCAGGATCGGTCAGTGGCGACAACAGGCGTTCGGCCAGAAGTCTCGCACCGCCGCCGGTCACCGTGCGGTTGATTGCGCCCAGCAATGAGCCTTCCCGGTCTCCGGACAGGGTCTTTGCCAATTCCAGATTGGCGCGCGTGGCGGGGTCGATGAACAGCGTCGAGGCTGCACTTTCCCGCTCCGGCGTGCCAAGTGGCGGACGCTCGGCAATCTGCGTTTTTTCAACATAAGCGACAGCTGCGGCGGCAGCTGCCAGTTCCACACGCGAAAAACTTCCAAATCCGTCCAGCGTCGTCACGCCGAAATAGCGCGCAATGCGTCCTTCCGCCGTTGCGCTGTCAAACAGCACCGCCGGTTGCGGTACGGCCACCCGGCCGAGCACATCGAAGATCGGCTTCAGCTCTGCGTCATGAAACAGCGTGTCGGCAACGATCAATTCGCGCGGGTCGATACGCCAGATATCGGCCAAAAGGCGGGTCAGATTGGTTTCCGAAAGACGGAACACGCCGGTCGAAATATCAATCCAGGCCAGCGCGAACTGTACCTCGGCACCGCCGCGAATGCGGGTCAGTGCCATCAGATAGTTGGATTCAGTGGCAACCAGCAGCTTTTCTTCGGTCAGGGTGCCCGGCGTCACCAGTCGCACCACGTCGCGGCGAACAACGGATTTTGAGCCGCGTTTCTTGGCCTCGGCCGGATCTTCCACCTGCTCGCAAACGGCAACGCGGAAACCGCGAGCAATCAGCTTCTGGAGATAATCATCGGCTGCGTGCACCGGTACGCCACACATCGGGATATCATGGCCAAGATGCTGACCGCGTTTGGTCAGCGTAATGCCAAGCGCCTGTGACGCCGCAACGGCATCATCAAAAAACAGTTCGTAGAAATCGCCCATGCGATAAAACAGCAGCGAACCGGGGTTGTTCGCCTTTATTTCGATATACTGCTCCATCATCGGCGTTGCCGATGCGCGGCTTTCTTCTGATATCAGCGAGGCGTGGGAATGAACGTCCGTCAATGGCTTGGTCGACAATCTGGTCTGTTGCGGGAAACGAACCGGCAAACTAGCGGTTTTGCCCCTTGCAACACAACATGGGCAAAGCCGCTGCCCACAGGAAGCTGGCTTGCACCGGTGTTATTCGCGTTCAAGATTTTATCGCCAAAGGCCGTTCAGCAGGAAAAACGCCCGGCATCAGCGCCATAATAATTCACGTAACGGCCGGCTATGGCCGTCACCGGCAGCACGACCAGAACATCCGTCGTGTTGAAGGCGTGATCAACGACAGCGCCGGAACCAAACATGGCGCCAAGACGCATGTAACCCTTGATCAGAGGCGGCATGGAGGACACGGCGCGGCGCGCATTGATCGCTTCAACCGGCATGAGATCCATTTCACGGTAAAGTTCAGGCCGGGCATTGACCGCCCATTCGCCCTTGGCCGTGTTGTGGTGATGCAGGAAAGACAGGGCAAGCGCATGACTTTCCGGGCTGACGCCGGGGAAAGATGCACAGCCAAACATGCCGTCCATTCTGTGACGCACGGCATAGGCCCAGTTGCCCTGCCACAACAGTTCAACGGTGCGTTTGGTGCGATATTCCGGAAGCACGCAGGAGCGACCCAGTTCCATGAACTGCTTGTCGGGATGGCGCTCAAGAAGATCGCCGATCAGGAATTCCGAACCGGAATAAAAGCCGCCGTGAGCGAGCGCAACTTCCTGGCGCAGCAGACGGTATGTGCCAACGATCTGGTCTTCCGTATCCCCTTCGATGGCACGGTCCAGCACCAGAAGGTGATCACAAATGGCATCATAGGCATCGACATCACGTTTGCGCCGCATGGCATCTGAGGGAAGGCTGGCCTTCATCTCTTCGACAAACACCCGGTAACGGACGGATTGGGCGGCATCGATCTCGCGTTCATTGACCGCAAGACGCGTTTCCAATGTGCCAATGCGGCCCAAAAGACCGCTGTCCTGTTTTACTTTTCCGATAACCTGAGCGACTGATGCGCCCTGTTCGGCAATATCGCGGTTCAGTATTTCTGTGACCATGGAGAATCGCTCCGCCACCGATTGAGTTCGGTTGTCATAAATCACTTATTGACGACAGAATAGTGACAACCTGGCCCTGCGGCAAAAGGAACAACACGCTGCTGTCAAAGTCTTTTCAACCAGTGATACGCAATGCGTGGTCAGGCTGCCTACCGTCTAATAGGCGAGCGATTCCGCCTGCGGCAACAAGGCATGGATTTCTTCCAGCAATTGCTTGGGATCAACCGGTTTTGACAACACCGTCCTTACCCCGGCCTCAAGAGCCGATTGGCGCATGTCCGGTGACGTATCGGCACTGAGCACGATAACAGGCACACGCGGCCATTGAGCATATTCACGGCAGATATGCGGAAGCACGTCCAGAGCTTCGCCGCCGGGCATATTGAAGTCGGAAATGATCAGATCGGGACGAATTGCGGCACCGGGAACGGCAGCGGCCAGAAGTGCTGGAAAGTCTGTAACGAGATTGACCTCATGACCGGATTTTTCCAGCACCGCGCGCAGGATGCGTGCATTGACCGGATCGTCCTCCGCCACCAGAACAAACGGCTTCCGTCCTGCCGGATGAACGGCATCCGCGCCACCAAAGCCGGGCTGGTTGTCATTGATGGCGTCGCGTCGTTCCATGCCGCGCAGACGACCACTCAAGACATCGGCAAGAGACTTTTCACGCAATGGGCGGATAAGCCACGCATCATAACCGCCTTGTAGCTGGGTAGCCCGCTCCTCAGGATTGACCAGCAGGATGCGACGCACTGGCTTTTCCGACAGGCACGGCCATCTCTTGATAATATCGCCAAACAGGCCGGCACAACGGTGATCCACGATGATATCGCTGATCATTTCACCGTCTTTTCCATCCTGCAGATCAAGCGCCTCAACGGCCGCCATGTCGGAGACAACACGGCATCGCCCGCCCAATGACAGGATGGAGGCCTTGGCCGCCATCGCGCTCATGCCTTCTGGTGAGAGAAGCAGCACATTGCTTTTGGTCAGCGTCTGGCCACGATGTGCATCATCGTCGGCAAGACCATCGGCACCGGCGCGAAAACGCAAAATGAAGACACTGCCTTTGCCCTTGACGCTTTCAACGCTCAAGGAACCGCCAAATTCCCGCACGATCCGTGCGGAAATTGCAAGTCCAAGCCCGGTTCCAGCACTGCGCTGGCGGGTCGATCCGGCCTGTTCAAACTCTCCGAATACCCGCGCCTGTTCGGCCTTGGTCATGCCAGGCCCGGTATCGGATATGGTGATGACCAGCTGATCGCCATCCATCAAAGTGCGGATCAGCACCCCGCCGGACGCTGTGAATTTCACCGCATTTCCAATGAGGTTGAACAGCACCTGGCGCAATCTTGCGGGATCAAAATCCAGATATTCCGGCACATTGGCGGCAACGGTCGATGCAATCTCGATGCCCTTTTCATGGGCGCGATGTGCCAGCATCTCAACAATGCTTTCCAGAAGGCGTCGCAGATTTTCTGCCCTTGGATTGAGGCGGAAACGCCCCGCTTCCATGGTGGAAAAATCAAGGAGGTCTTCGACCAGTTGCACCAGTGCCTGACCGGATTGGCGTGTACCATCGAGATAATTGCGTTGCTCATCATTGAGCTTTGTCTGCGATAGCAGGTGGTTCATGCCGAGAATGCCGCTGAGCGGTAGGCGTATTTCATGGGCAACGGTCGCCAGCAACCGGCTTTTGACCGCACTTTCCTTTTCCGCCTTCTGGCGCGCTTCTTCACGCGTCATCAATGCACGACGCTCATCGGTCACATCGCGGGCAACCGACTGGATGACCAGACGATTGCTTTGCCCCAGCCGCACAACCGCATCCTGCCACGTGAAAATGCGCTGGCCATAAGGCGTGGCGATTTCAACGTCATAACAATGCGCCTTTCCGCCGGGACGGAAGGCAAGGCCGATTTCCTCGCAGCTCAAACCGACGGGCACATTGCAGCCCGTCATTTCGCGAAATGTGTCGTTGGCCTCGATGATCCGGCGGTCCATGCCGCGCAGCACGGCAATGTCACCCATGGCGTCGTGGACATCAGGCAGAATTGTGGTTTCAGCCAGCAGCTGCGGCGCTGCCGCTGTCTCAAAACGCGCCTTATTCAGCGCACGCAGAACGGGAACTGTCGCCGCACTCAGGGTAACGATAGAGATGAGAGAAAGGGGCCAGCCCGCAAGGCCGTTCCACATCAATGGCAGTGACGACACAAGGCCGGCACCGGCGACAAGCCCGATCAAAGAAGCTTTGTTCTGCCCACGGAGTTCCGCCGTTTTCTGATGCTCAGGACCTTCCAGAGCTGGCAAAATCGGGCTGTCTGCCGCCTTTGTCTTTAAGACTGCGGCATCCTCAAAAGGACCGGAAACGTGCTTGCGAAGATGTGCAGGGTCGCTCATAGCCAATCTCTACCATGTCAGCGGTTTTGATTGGCTTTGCCTAAACGATAAAAGTTTAATCTTTCTGCGTGTCTTTCGACGTTTTCATCTGCAACAATTCGTCCAGGATCACGCAGGCTGCACCGATACTGATGAAGCTGTCGGCCAGATTGAACACGGCAAAAGACCAGGTCTGCGTGTGAAACAGGATGTAATCGATGACGTGGCCGTAGAGGAATCGGTCAAAGATGTTGCCCAGCGCGCCGGCAATGATCAGTGCAAAACCGAGATGGGCAAAGTTGCGGTCTTTCGGCGTTTTCTTCCACATCCATATGACGAAAACAACGATGACCAGACGCATGGTGACGATGAACCAGCCATCCATATGCGACAACATCGAGAAGGCCACACCGAGATTGTAGGTGCGGTACAAGGCCAGCATGGGAATGACAGGCACCATTTCCTGCAAGGGAAGATAAAGCTCGACCAGCGTTTTGACGATCTGGTCAACAACCAGCAAAACGACGATCAGAGCCAAAGCCGGACCCACCCGGGAAAACATGCCTGTTTTTGTCATTACTTACGGATCTCCAGATCAAGCAGATGTCGCCGTGCTTCAAACAGCATAACCGCCGTTGCAACGGCAAGATTGAGCGAATCCGCCCTGCCCTGCTGGGGAATACGCGCCAAACGATCCGCCTTGGAGGCAAGCTCTTCCGGAAGACCGGACTGTTCATTGCCCATCATAAGGACAACGGGTTTACCCTTGTAAGTGATGGTCCGGTAATCCACGGAACCGGCCAGGTGCGTGGCAACGAGGTTGACGCCCGACTGCTTTTTCCATTGCAGAAATTCGTCAACGTTGGCTCTGGTCACCGGCACGGCAAACACCGAACCCATGGTCGCACGCACGGTTTCAAGCGAAAACGGATCGGTGCAATCCCCAATCAGGATCACGCCAGAGGCACCTGCCGCATCCGCCGTGCGAATGATGGTTCCCAGATTGCCGGGGTCACGAACCCTGTCCAGTGCAACAAAGGTCTGGCTTTCCGTTGGCTGAATATCGCGCAGCGGGCGCCATTTCTGCTCGAAAATACCAACGACCATTTGCGGATTGTCGCGACGGGTGATCGACGAAATGACCTTTTCGCTGACTTCCAGAACCAGTCCACCGGAGGCAACGGTTTTTGTCGCAACCTTTTCGACCAGTGGCTTGCCCTTGGCCGCCTTGGCATAAACCAGAGTACGGATCGTCCAGCCCAGTTCCAGCGCATCGATAACCAGCTTCAGCCCTTCTGCCATGAAGGTGCCGCTCTCTTCACGGCCTTTCTTCTGGGTCAGTGCCTTGATGTCTTTGACGATGGGATTGGTCAGGCTGGTCACTTCCTTGACCTGACCGACGCGCCGTGGTGCTCCGGCTTGATATTCCTTGCTCATTTCGGCTCCCAGCGGCTAAACAGCGATGTGGACAGGGCACGACCGGGCGTCTTGCCATCGAGACCCGCCTCACGAATAACCAGTTCGCCGGACGCAATCGTTCCGCCTGCGCCGCGCATGATGTCCATCAGCAATTCATGCGTGGAATAGAAGCTGGCACGAATGGAATAGGCGGTCAGCACAAGGCCCAGCGCCTTGGGCGACAGGATTTCACGGCAGATATCCAGCATCAGCGGCAGATGATCAAACAGCTGCCAGATTTCGCCATTGGTGCCGCGACCGAACTTCGGCGGGTCCGTGAGGATGATATCATAGGTGCTGCCGCGGCGTTCTTCGCGCTGGATGAACTTCATGGCATCTTCGCAAATCCAGCGGATCGGTGCCTTTTCAAGTCCGGCCAGTGCCTGATTTTCCTTGGCCCAGTTGATCGCCTTTTTCGACGCATCGACATGGGTGACTTCTGCGCCGGCAGCGGCGGCAACCAGAGAGGCAACGCCGGTATAACCGAACAGGTTCAGCACCTTGACCGGACGACCTGCCGTTTCAATGGCATTTTGAAGCCACTGCCAGTGGACGATCTGTTCGGGAAATACGCCCACATGGCGAAAGGCGGTAAAACGTCCCAGAAAGTCGACGCCCAGCAAAGAAAGCGGCCAGGTCTCACCAAGTGCGTTCTTGGGGAACCGCCAGCGTCCCATGCCGTCTTCATCGGTATCACCGGTAAAAACCGCGTCGACATTTTCCCAGATGTTTGCACCCAGGTTTGGCCGCCACAGCGCCTGCGCCTCAGGGCGAACGATACGGTATTCGCCATATTGCTCAAGCTTGAGGCCGTTGCCGCTGTCGATCAGATGAAAATCACCCGCACCTGTGGATTCGAGAATAACCGGCACCTGCTCGATTGGACGATCACCGGTGCGTGCCATCAGGCTGCGCTGCGGGAGCGGTGCAGCAGTTGCAGCAGCAACTTCCTTCTGCGCCACCTTGTCTTTTGCTGCTGCGGCAGGGCGGGCCGGACGGGCATCGTCCTGGCGGCGCGGCGCCTGTCCACGTTCCTTGAACGACGCGGATTTTTCCGGGCGAGCCGGGCGGGACTGTTTTTTATCCTGTCCGGCAAAGTTCTTGCCACCGGACCGGTTATCTTTTTTCTTCAACGGAAATTTCCATGTTTCAGGGTCAAGACCCCAGGGTCATCTTGTCTTGGCAAAGCCAATAGCATCAGTGGGGCCTATGGCAAAGTCCCCAACGTGATTGTGACAAAGCGGCGACGCGCAAAACACCGTCAAATTCCGCTGATTATGAAAGCAGCCCGTGACTTTATCAGGATGAGTGGCTGATTACTTGGCCGGTAGCTGCGCATCGACATGGGCGCCAGTGGCGCGCGCAGCAACGGCTTTCTGACGATCAGCCTCGGCATGCCAACGATTGGCCTCCTTGGCTTCAACGCGTGCACGTTTGCGATGTTTGCCCTGCGTCAGCCATGTTGCGGCAGAACCGACGAGAATGCCGAAAATAACCGCCAGGAACAGGAAAACAAAAAACGGTGCCGAAAAAGACAAAACGCTATCGTCCGGTCTGAACGGATTAAGCGCCAGGGTAACCGACTGGCGGTTGGCAACGGATAGAACAATCAGCACGATACCCAGCGGAAGCAGAACCAGAAGGTTGATGATCTTTTTCGACATGGGGTACTCCGTTCATGCTTTTCATCATGATGTGCGGGTTGGTGATGCCGACCCGCTCATCCTCACAAACTCAATCTTCGTCGTCGTCCTCGACATCGCCCATGCCTGGGTTCAGGCGTTCGCGAAGTTCTTTGCCGGTCTTGAAAAACGGCACCCACTTCTCTTCGACGAACACCGATTCACCGGTGCGCGGATTGCGGCCGGAGCGCGACGGACGGTTCTTGACCGAAAAGGCACCGAAACCACGCAGTTCGACGCGGTTGCCGCCCGCCAGGGCATCGGTGATTTCGTCAAGCACCGCGTTGACGATGTTTTCCACGTCGCGGTGATAAAGGTGCGGATTACGCGCAGCAACAATCTGCACCAGTTCAGACTTAATCACGACGGCCCCCTGAAAAAATTGGCTTTTTAGTGTGGCTCAACCTGCCAAACCGAAACGAGACCGTCAAGAAACAACTTGTCGGTTGCCTGACTTGCAGCCCCTGCAAGTGGCAGAAAATCCTCATATCCGAGCATTCTCGCAACTTTTGCCAGGCCAAAAAGTGAAAATGGCGATGATGTCGACGGAGCGCGCCAGTCAGCAACCGGCAGATTTTCGCTCACACCGCGTTCTTTCAGGTAGTCGCGAATCTCCTTGTCACCGCCCAAACGGTCAACCAGCTTGACGGCCAGCGCCTGTCGTCCGGTATAAATGGAGCCATCGGCAAGCTTCAAAACCTCTTCGCGCGGCAGCTTGCGGCGCTCCGCCACCAGATCGACAAACCAGCCATAACTGTCCATGACCATGTTACGGATCACGGTCTTGGCCTCTTCAGGTGCTTCATGAAACGGCGACGGTTCTGCCTTGAGCGGCGACGATTTGATTTCCTGCAGCGATATACCAAGCTTGTCCAGCAGCGGACCAACCTGAGGATACTGGAAGATCACACCGATCGAACCGGTAATCGAGGTTTCACCGGCAACGATGACGTCGCCAGCGCTGGCAATCATGTAACCTGCCGATGCGGCAAGTGTGCGAACGTCAGTCACAACAGGCTTCTTTTCCGCGACGGCGCGCAGGGCCTTGAATATACGTTCGCCGCCATAGGTGGTGCCACCTGGCGAGGAAATTGAAACGATAAGCGCCTTTGCATTGTCGCTCTTGGCGATCTTGTCGAGACGTTCGAGCAGTTCCCTGTCGTCCTGGATCAGGCCTGATATCTGCACCCGTGCCACATGGGCTTCACCGGAATTCGAGCCTGAAACAAAGGCCACGCGGTATGCTGCAAAGCAGGCCGCCACCAGAAGAACGATCGCAGCAACGCGCCAGAATGTCAGCTTGCGGCGCAACTGCCGCCGGTCCGCGATTGCCATGCGATCCATGTTTCATGTCCCTTTAAGAGCTATTGCCATTGGCGAATGCATATTTTCCGTTACAGCCGGTTTTATCTGCGCGCTCAAGTGAAACAAACAAAAAAGCCTGTTTTCGGCAAAAATCACGACCCACTTGTATGGCACTCATAAAAAACCATATTGGCAGAACCTTTCGCACATGCCAAAGACAAACATTGAAACACGAAAAGGCCGACTGGTGTCCATGATTACCCAGCCCGCTTTTGCCCGGGACCTCTGAGGAATGCTAGACAAGCTAAGCGAATCGCCAGCACTTGTGTCTGCGACCACCGACGGTGGCGCAGCATATGGTACGGCTATGCGGCATTCTGCGCGCGTTCGCCGCCTGAAAATCATTCTGCCCGTTACAGCCTTTCTTATTTCACTGATTTTTATCGGCGTTTCCCTCGTCAAGGCGTGGTGGCCGGCAAATGTGTCCGTGGAAAGCGCAACGATCGAGGACGGCAAGATCGTCATGGAAAAGCCCGCTGTTGCAGGGCGAAACGATGATGGCATTGCCTATTCCATGACAGCTGATCGTGCCTTGCAGGATATAGCCAGCCCCAATCTGATGACGCTTGAAAATGTTCTGGCTGCTGTACCGATGAATGACATCTTGGCAAAAGTGACGGCAAGCGGCGGTATTTTTGACCGCAACACCAACAAGATGCAAATGACCGAGCCGTTCGAGATCAATATGACCAACGGCATCAAGGCAAAATTCCAGTCTGCAGATGTTGATCTGCGCGCCGGCAAGATGCAAACGAGTGAACCAGTCGACATTACTACCAAAGATGGTTCGATTGTTGCACAAAGCATGCAGATCGCAGATAATGGCAGAACAATCATTTTTTCGGGGCAGGTTCGGGCACGGCTCGCTGCATCGACCATACAACAAGCAGAAAATTGAAAGCCCGACCTGATGTCACGATCCTTACGTTCTTCGATTTTC
>NZ_DAMDBP010000016.1:53348-71295 GCF_032092815.1 Agrobacterium sp.
CCTCGCGCTTCTGTCCGCTTCCGTTGCGGCCTTGACGCTGGCAGGAACCGCTTCCGCGCAAAACACCACGAGCCAGATGGACGGCCTCAAGCTTTCCAATGACAAGCCGATCGCCATTGAAAGCGATCAGCTTGAAATTCAGGATCAGGAGCGCAAGGCCTACTTTACGGGCAATGTGAAGGTTGTTCAGGGAACAACCACCCTGAAAGCTGGCAAGATGACCGTGCTCTACAAGGGTGAAGGTTCCTCGCTGACCAGCGGCAATGCCGATATCGAAAAAATCTTTGTCGATAACACGGTGTATCTGAACTCCGGCACGCAGGAAGCAACCGCCGATCACGGCGAATTCGACATGGCAGCCCAGACATTCATACTGTCGGGCAAGCAGGTCGTGCTTTCCGAAGGCAAGAACGTGTTCACCGGCTGTAAGCTCACGGTGTTCATGAACACCGGACAGGCAAAACTGGATAGCTGTGGTGGGCCGGTCCGTATCCTGCTCGACCCGCAATCACAGAAAAAACAGCCATAAGTCCTGCACGTGAAAATTCCTTCTCTCTCTCGCATGTTCTCCAGCAAAACCGAGGCTGGCAGCCCCCTCAATCTTTCGGGGGACAAAAGCCGTTATGAAGGCACGCTTATCGCGCACAGCCTGTCGAAAACCTACAACACCCGCCGGGTGGTCAACGGGGTTT
Organism: Agrobacterium sp.; assembly: GCF_032092815.1. Lineage (GTDB taxonomy): Bacteria > Pseudomonadota > Alphaproteobacteria > Rhizobiales > Rhizobiaceae > Agrobacterium. The sequence goes on from NZ_DAMDBP010000016.1 coordinate 54,041, forward strand.
CGCTGGTCGTGCGTCGCGGCGAGGCCGTTGGCTTGCTTGGACCAAACGGTGCGGGCAAGACGACCTGTTTTTACATGATTACCGGCCTTGTGCCGGTTGATTCCGGCCGCATTGCCATCAACGGCAATGATGTGACCGGCATGCCGATGTATCGCCGTGCCCGTCTCGGTGTTGGTTATTTGCCGCAGGAAGCCTCGATCTTTCGTGGTCTGACGGTTGAGGACAACATCCTGGCCGTTCTGGAAGTGCACGAGAAAGATCGCAAGAAGCGCGAAAACAAGCTCAATGAGCTGCTGGAAGAATTCCACATTGCGCATCTTCGCAAATCCGCAGCTGTTGCCCTGTCCGGGGGTGAGCGCCGACGCCTCGAAATCGCCCGTGCGCTGGCAACCGATCCGACCTTCATGCTGCTCGACGAACCTTTTGCCGGTGTTGACCCGATCTCGGTCAGCGATATCCAGAATCTGGTGCGCCACTTGACGGCACGCGGTATCGGCGTTCTTATCACAGACCATAATGTGCGCGAGACGCTGGGGCTTATCGACCGGGCTTACATCATTCATGCCGGTGAAGTTCTCACCCATGGCCGTGCGACCGATATCGTGAACAATCCCGATGTTCGTCGCCTCTATCTTGGCGACAATTTTAGCCTGTAAGGGCTAACTGCCAAAGAATCTTCCCTTAGACGCTACAGTTGCGCTTGACCAAACCTGATAAAAAAGCAATTTTTGGGCCAAGTGCTGTTTCATTCACCGCCAATCTTGAAAAAAAGCGGTCAGGAAGGCGTTGAAGGGGAGTTTCGCGTCCGTCATGGCATTATCCGCCAGCCTTTTTCTGCGTCAAAGCCAATCGCTCGTCATGACGCCACAGCTGATGCAATCGATCCAATTGCTTCAGATGACCTATGTCGAGTTGCAACAGTTCATCTCCCAGGAAGTCGAGAAGAACCCACTGCTTGAATTTGCAGCAGGTGATGACGGTGTAGGCAACAACAGTCCAGAAGACAGTTTCGAACCGGCCGAACCGGATTTCGAGCCTGTTTCGACACAGACCGCCGACCCGGAAGAGTGGTATAACGAGCGCAGCGCTGGCCTCGGGGAGCAACTCGACACCAGCTTTGAGAACGTGTTTCCCGATGATGGCAACCAGCGCAAGGCAGATGCGCCCGAACTGGCTGATCAGTGGAAATCAATGCCGGGCAATGAGGGTGGTGAATCTTACGACCTCGATGATTTCGTCGCCGCAAAACCAAATTTGCGCGACTATATCAATCAACAGATCCCTTTCCTTTTGCATGATGCCACATCGCGTGTGATCGCGGAAACCTTGGTCGATCAGCTCGATGAAACCGGATATATTCCTGCTGATGCTGTAGCTGAAACAGCGGAGCGTCTTGGCAAGGATGCGCAGGATATCGAACAGATCGTGTGGGCGCTGCAAAGCCTCGACCCACCCGGCATCTTTGCCCGCTCGTTGAGCGAGTGCCTTGCGATACAGCTTCACCAGAAGGATCGGCTTGATCCGGCCATGCAGGCACTGGTTGGCAATCTCGAACTGCTTGCCAAGCGTGATTTCGCCACTTTGAAAAAACTCTGCGGCGTCGATGAAGAAGACCTTCTCGACATGCTCGGAGAGATTCGCGCGCTTAATCCGCGTCCCGGCGCCGGTTTCGAAGCCTCGGTTTCCGAAACAATCGTGCCTGACGTTATCGTTCACGAAACGCCTGGCGGAACCTGGCTGGTGGAACTGAACCCGGATGCACTGCCCCGTGTGCTGGTCAACCAGTCCTATTATGCCGAGATCTCACGCCTGCCCGCCCGCAAGGGTGAGGACGAGAGCTTTTTGTCCGAGTGCCTTCAGAATGCCCACTGGCTGACACGAAGCCTTGACCAGCGCGCCAAGACCATCATGAAGGTGGCCAGTGAAATCGTCCGCCAGCAGGACGCGTTCCTGATGCATGGTGTCGATCATCTGCGGCCACTCAATCTGAAAACCGTGGCAGACGCGATCAAGATGCATGAATCGACCGTCAGCCGCGTGACCTCCAAAAAATACATGCTGACGCCGCGCGGCATGTTTGAACTGAAATATTTCTTCACCGTGTCGATCGGCGCGGTTGAGGGCGGTGACAGCCATTCGGCCGAAGCCGTGCGTCATCGCATAAAATTGATGATCTCTCAGGAAACACCCGAAGCCGTGCTTTCGGACGATGATATCGTCGATAATCTCAAGCAGGGCGGCGTCGAATTGGCCCGCCGAACCGTCGCAAAATACCGCGAAGCGATGAATATCCCCTCCTCCGTGCAGCGTCGGCGGGAGAAGAAAGCGCTGGCAAAACTGGGTTAAACACACCGTTTCCAGCGTTCCGTCCCTTAATAAACCGTAAATATATGTTTGCGGCTGCACCCGGCAGCATTGACTCCTGATTGCGCCAAGAGTAGAAGCCGCGCACCTTTACGGGATGATCAGGACGCACAAATCCCCTTAATCGAAAGGCAGAACGCCGCAGCAAGGCCAAAGAGGTCTGGAATCGCTTGGATGAGCGCGTGGCTTGACGTAAGCTGGTATTCGCAAATCACTACAAAAAGGAAAATTCCATGAGTGTGCGTGTATCTGGTAAGCATATGGAGATTGGTGAATCGTTCCGTCAGAGGATCGAGGATGCGGTCGGCTTGGCGGTTACGAAATATTTCGATGGGGGGTATTCTGCTCAAGTAACGGTTCAGAAATCGACATCCCATTTTTCGTGCGACTGCAAACTGCATCTGGATACGGGAGTGGTCCTTCATGCGGCAGGAGAAGCAAACGAGCCGCAAGGCAGTTTCGATGCCGCAGCGGCCCGAATCGAAAAGAGGCTTAGACGCTACAAGCGCAAACTGAGGGATCACCACGCCGGTGGACCTGTTCCTGCTCTCGAGGAAATTCCTTACAGGGTCATGGACGCAGTTCCGGACGAAGATGATGAAGTGCCTGACGACTACGCGCCGACAATCGTCGCGGAAAGTTCAAAACAGATTAAAACCATGTCTGTGGCAAATGCCGTGATGGCACTTGATATGACAGACGAACCGGTCCTGCTTTTCCGCAGCCCGGGAACCGAATACCTCAATATCGTTTATCGTCGTCACGACGGTAATATCGGCTGGATTGATGCGGCCGCGATAAAGGGTTGAACAGTCGGAATACGTTTGGCGGACGTGGTTACCACGCCCGCCAATCACTCCGATGATACAAAGGAAGACGAAATGGCATTGGCAGACCTGCTGCAACAAGATGCGATTATCCCCGCCCTCAAGGTGAATTCCAAGAAACAACTTCTCCAGGAACTTTCTGCAAAGGCATCCCGGATCACAGGTGTTCCGGAACGCGAGGTTTTTGACGTCATTCTGCAACGGGAACGGCTCGGTTCGACCGGTGTCGGACACGGCATCGCCATTCCACACGGCAAACTTGAAAGCATTTCATCAATCGTTGGCGTATTTGCCCGCCTGGAATCGCCGGTGGATTTCGAAGCGCTGGATGACCAGCCTGTCGACCTGGTGTTCTTGCTGCTGGCGCCAGAAGGTGCCGGCGCTGACCATTTGAAGGCTCTGTCGCGCATTGCGCGTGTGCTGCGCGATCAGGAACTGGTTGCCAAGCTGCGTGCAACCGATTCAGACACGGCGATCTACGCCTTCCTGAATGCAGAGCAGGCCAACGCGGCCTGATTCAAAACCAGCGAATACGGTTTTGGGATTAGATCTTCCCTGAAAATTAATTCCGATTTTTCTCACCATGCGGTACATCAACCGTCATCAGAACGACATTCTGATGACGGGAGGGTGCATGGAACGGCAGACGATCGACAAGATCAATCAATCCGGCTTGGACGGCCCGTCGACTTTTCAGACGACAGGTATAACCGGTGATCATCTGCCGGTTTTTGGCGACAGCCTGAAACAGAAACTTTCCTTTCCGCTTGCCTGGACATCAGAGGTCACGGATCTCAGCGCATGGAAAGAAAAGGCCCGTGCCAAGGTCTGGGAGCTGACCTGGCAGATGCCGGATCATTCAGACTTCCGTCCCGCCATCATCGATGAAATCGACCGTGGTGATTTTATCGCCCGCAAGATTGCCTTTAACCTGACAGGCGACAGTCGCGTTGCCGCCCTTCTGCTCGTGCCCAAGGGGAATGGCCCGTTTCCTGGTGTGGTGTTCTATCACGACCATGGCTCGAAATTCGATATCGGCAAGGAAAAGCTGATCACGCCTTGGGGTGATGAGGAAAAACTGCAATCTGCCACCCTATGGGCCGACCGGCACTTTTCCGGCCGCTTTCCGGGCGATGCGCTGGCCCGGCGCGGTTATGTGGTCCTGGCGGTCGATGCCCTTGGCTGGGGCAACCGTGGTCCACTGACCTATGAGGGCCAGCAGGCGCTGGCTGCCAATATGTCCAATATGGGAAGCTCTCTTGCCGGGCTGATGGCACTGGAGGACACGCGTGCTGCGGATTTTATGGCAAGCCTGCCGTTCGTTAACACAGACCAGATAGCAGCGATCGGCTTTTCGATGGGTGCCTTCCGCGCGTGGCAGGCGGCAGCTTTAAGCGACACGATCACCGCGACCGTGGCCGTCAACTGGATGGCAACGGCCAAGGGATTGATGGTGGCAGGCAACAACCAGCTGCGTGGCGGTTCGGCCTGGCATATGACCCATCCGGGGCTGATGCGTTTTCTGGATTACCCTGATGTCGCAAGCCTTGTCGCGCCCAAGCCAATGCTGGTTTTTGCTGGACAGGAAGACCGGCTTTTTCCGATTGCTTCCGTCAACGCGGCGATAGAGAAGATGCGCACTGTCTGGACGGCATGGCAGGCGTCAGATCAATTCGAGGACAAGATTTGGCCGGGCGCCCATGTGTTTGAAGCACAACAGCAGGATTACGCCTACGACTGGCTGGACCGGAAATTTTCAAAACCCTGAAACAACAAACCCCGGCACTGGGCCGGGGTTTGAAAACATCTCAGCGATACTGATCAGACTTAGGCGTCTTTTTCGTTCAGGCTGCCAGTGCCAGGCTCTGCGGCTGCAGGCGCTTCAGCCTTCGGGCCACCCTTGGCAACACCGACCATTGCCGGGCGCAGAACGCGCTCACCAATGGTGAAGCCAGCCTGTACGACCTGAACAACCGTGTTGTTTGGTACAGCAGGATTTGGGATTTCGAACATTGCCTGGTGGAAGTTCGGATCGAACTTTTCGCCTTCTGCGTCGATTTTGCGAACGCCATGGCGTTCCATGGTCGACAGCATCGAACGTTCGGTCATTTCCACACCTTCGATGAGGCCGGAAATACCTGCTTCGGCATTTGCCTTCAGCTCAGCTGGAATTGCTTCCAGCGCGCGGCGAAGATTGTCGGATACGGCGAGCATGTCGCGGGCAAAGCCAGCCACGGAATAGGCCTTGGCATCCTTGACGTCGCGTTCGGTGCGACGGCGCAGATTGTCCATTTCTGCGGCAAGGCGCAGGAACTTGTCGCGCAGATCGTTGTTTTCGGCCTTCAGAACCTCAACAGGATCGGGTGTTTCTTCCACAGGCGCAGAATTCTCGTCAGCCACCGCATCCGCTGCGGTTTCTTCGTATGCCGTTTCCGCTTGCTTTGCGTCAGATCCGGTCTTGTTCGTGTCGTCGGTCATGACGGTCTCCAGAGTATGAATTGTAGTGTTGCGCCCGATATCGATGTTTGGCGGGCAAAAATCAAGGCTTTGCAGCCATTCGCTGCGCAAAGAACTGTCGGACAGGAAATATCTGCGTGCCTTATAGAGGTTTCCTCGACAGCCGTCCCATCAGCTGAGCAGTATAATCAACCATCGGCACGATACGGGAATAATTGAGCCTTGTCGGCCCGATAACCCCGACAGCACCAACAATGCGGTTGTCTTCGTCACGGTAGGGAGCAACAACCAGCGACGATCCCGACAGCGAAAACAGCTTGTTTTCCGCACCGATAAAAATGCGCACACCAGGACCGCTTTCCGCAAGATCCAGAATTTCGATCAGATTGTCCTTGCGCTCCAGATCATCAAACAGCAGCCGCAGGCGGTCCATATCCTCTTCACTACCCAGACCATCGAGCAGATTGGAACGGCCACGAACAATGAGGCGACCCGGTTTGCCCTCCTCACTGTCACCAGACCAGACGGCAAGACCACGTTCCACCAGATCCTGCGCCAGCGTGCCCAGTTCAGTCTGCACCTGCAATTTCAGCGCATTCAGTTCGGTGCGCAATTCATCCAGCGTCTGTCCAGACAGATGCGCGTTAATGAAATTGGCTGCTTCGGTCAATTGCGACGAGGTAATGCCAGCCGGCAGATCAATGATACGGTTTTCGACCTGATTGTGTTCACCGACCAGAATGGCAAGCGCCTTGAACGGTTCGAGGCGGATGAACTCCACATGTTTGATCACCACGTCATTTTTGGCAGTGATGACCAGCCCTGCGCCGCGCGACATGCCCGACAGCATCTGGCTGGCCTGGGTCATCATGCCCTGCAGGGGTTGTTCACGGTTGGACAGCGGCGCGATGTTGCGGTCAATATTGGCGCGTTCATCTTCCGAGAGGTTGCCGACCTGCATGAAGGCATCGACAAAAAAGCGCAGTCCGGAATGGGTGGGCAGACGCCCGGCGCTGATATGCGGTGAATAGATGAGGCCGAGATCCTCCAGATCGCTCATGACGTTGCGAACCGAGGCGGGAGACAGCGACATGGGCAACAGCCGCGAGAGATTGCGCGATCCCAGCGGTTCACCCGTTTCCAGATAACTTTCCACGATACGGCGGAATATTTCGCGCGACCGTTCGTCCAGTGACGCGAATTGGTCCTGTGCTACCGGAATGGAAAAGCCCATATTGTCCGTCATCTCTATCGATTGCCTATGACCAACAACTATAATCACTGATCGAACATCGGCAAAATGGAAATTCCACTTCCCAAGATCGGTTTTGCGGCGCAAAACCGGGATAGGTGGCCCAGAGCCTTCCAATTGGTTTGGAAAGGCACTAGAAGGCTCCGACCAATTCAAGAGGAGTCCGACATGCGGCCGTCAGGCAGAAAAACCGACCAGATGCGCAAGGTTTCGTTCGAGCGCAATTTTTCCAAGCATGCCGAAGGCTCCTGTCTCGTCAAATTCGGCGATACACATGTTCTTTGCACGGCCAGCCTTGAAGAAAAGACCCCACCATGGCTGCGCAACAGCGGCAAGGGCTGGGTAACGGCTGAATACGGCATGTTGCCACGTTCGACCCATGAGCGCATGAAGCGCGAAGCTGCCTCCGGCAAGCAGGGTGGCCGCACGCAGGAAATCCAGCGCCTTATCGGCCGCTCGCTGCGCGCCGTTGTCGACCTGCAGGCACTGGGTGAACGCCAGATCAGCATCGACTGCGACGTCATCCAGGCCGATGGCGGCACCCGTACCGCTTCGATTACCGGTGCGTGGATTGCCCTGCATGACTGCCTGAAGTGGATGGAAAGCCGCAACATGCTGAAGGTAGAGAAGGTTCTGAAAGACCATATCGCTGCCATTTCCTGCGGTATTTTTGCCAACCAGCCGGTCATCGATCTGGACTATCTGGAAGACTCCTCTGCCGAAACAGATGCCAACTTTGTCATCACCGGCTCGGGCGGCATCGTGGAAATTCAGGGTACAGCCGAAGGCGCACCATTCAGCGAACAGGAATTCCTGACGTTGCTCGGCCTTGCCAAGACTGGCTGTGCAGAACTGGTTTCCCTGCAAAAGCAAGCTATCGCTTAAGAAGCGGACAAAACCATGCGTAAACTTGATACCCGCACCATCGTCGTTGCCAGCCACAACAAGGGCAAGATCGCTGAAATTGCCGAGTTGATCGGCCCGTTCGGTTTTTCGGCCAAATCGGCAGCAGAACTTAACTTCGAAGAGCCGGATGAAACCGGCACGACCTTTGAAGAAAATGCCGCCATCAAGGCGCTGGCTTCGGCCAAGGCCTCCGGTCTTCCAGCGCTGTCGGACGATTCCGGACTGGTCATCGATGCGCTTGACGGTGCGCCCGGTGTTTACACCGCCAATTGGGCTGAAACCGCCGATGGCACCCGCGATTTCGCCATGGCCATGGAAAAGGTTGAAAAGGCACTTGCAGACAAGGGTGTTGCCGATCCAAAGGATCGTACCGCACGTTTCGTCAGCGTTTTGTGCCTTGCCTGGCCGGATGGGCACACGGAAATGTTCCGTGGTGAGGTCGAAGGCACAGTCGTCTGGCCACCACGCGGTACAGCCGGCTTCGGTTACGATCCAGTCTTCCAGCCGGAAGGTTATGAAACGACATTCGGTGAAATGCCATCCGAGGAAAAGCACGGCTGGAAGCCTGGCGATGCGACTGCTCTGTCGCACCGCGCGCGCGCCTTCAAGCTGTTTGTCGAAAGCTGCCTTAACGCATGATCACCAGCGCCGGGAGCGGTACTCTATCTGCACCCGGTGCTACGCTATTGCCTGATACTGGCGAACCCGGTTTCGGGATTTATGTGCATTGGCCGTTCTGCGCGGCCAAGTGTCCTTACTGCGATTTCAACAGTCATGTGCGCCACAAGCCGGTCGATCAGGAGCGCTTTACAGCGGCGTTTCTGAAAGAAATGCAGACCATGCGCACGCTTGGTGGCCCCAAGGTCGTCAGCAGCATCTTTATGGGCGGCGGCACGCCATCCCTCATGGATCCAGCCACGGTCGGCGCCATTCTCGATGGCATTGCCAAATACTGGCATGTGCCAGATGGCATTGAAATTACCATGGAAGCGAACCCGTCCAGCGTGGAAGCGGAACGCTTTCGCGGTTACAGGGCAGCCGGTGTCAATCGCGTTTCCATGGGTGTGCAGGCCCTCAATGATCGCGATCTGAAATTTCTCGGCCGCCTGCATGACGTTGCAGATGCGCTGAAGGCGATCAAACTGGCGCGCGAGATTTTTCCGCGTATGTCGTTCGATCTGATTTACGCACGCCCAAACCAGACGGTGGACGAATGGGAAAAGGAATTGGCCGAGGCCATTTCCTATGCCGTTGATCATCTGTCGCTATATCAGTTGACGATTGAAGAAGGCACCGCCTTTTACGGTCTGCACAAGGCTGGAAAATTGATCGTGCCAGATGGCGAACAGTCTGCGGTGCTTTACGAGGCGACGCAGGAGATTACTGCACGTCACGGCATGCCAGCCTACGAAGTGTCCAACCATGCCCGCCCCGGCGCGGAAAGCCGCCATAACCTGACCTACTGGCGTTATGGTGACTATGCTGGCATCGGTCCTGGCGCGCATGGACGCCTGTCGCAAAGCAAGATCAAACTTGCCACCGCCACAGAGCGTAACCCCGAAGCCTGGCTTGAGCTGGTTGAACGCCAGGGTCACGGCATGATCGATCAGGAAATGCTTGGCTATGACGAGCAGGCTGATGAATTGCTGCTGATGGGCCTGCGGCTGCGTGAAGGCATCGATCTGGTGCGCTGGCAGTCCCTGTCCGGGCGCGAACTGGATCCGGAGCGCGAAGATTTCCTGATCCAGCATGGTTTCGTCGAGCGGCTGGGTAATTCCCGCATTCGCTGCACGCCATCAGGCATGCTGATCCTCGACAGCGTGGTTGCAGACCTCGCGTCCTGAGGTGTGTTTTTCAACGTCAGCTATCAAGTCCTTCATTGGCCTTGCGGTCCGTGTGGCCCAGATCACGGTCCGGGTCGATAATATCACGGATGCGCTGCTTGAGGTCTTTTGGCCCCGGAAAACCGCCGTCACGCTTGCGTTCCCAGATCAGCGTGTCATTCACCGTGATCTCAAAACGGCCACCGGTCGAGGGAATGAGTGCCACCTCGCCTAAGTCCTGCCCAAAGGTTTGCAACAGTTCCTGCGCCATCCAACCGGAGCGCAGCAGCCAGTTGCACTGTGTGCAATAAACGATAGCGACACGCGGTTTGGCATTCATCTCTGTCACCTCGGTTCCCTCCTTCAAATTTCGCTCACGAAAATATTAACAAAAACAGTCATGTTTTTACACATCGTTCGATTGTCTTCCCGCCGCACGGCTTTAGAGAAAACAACATGTTCATTTCATGGAGTTTCTTATGACGAATAACATTCAGTCTTCCCAGCCTCTTATCGTACCGGCCGTTGCACCGCTCTATAACAGCACCCACCAGCTCGTTGAAACCATTCTGCGTGTTGCGGCCGGCGTTCTTCTGGTGACGCATGGCTACGGCAAAATCATGGACCCGTTCCGTGCCGTTGGCATGGTGGAAAGCCTTGGTTTTTATCCCGGTGTATTCTGGTCACCCTTGCTGGCCGCAACGGAGTTTTTCGGCGGCATTCTTATTGCCATTGGCCTTTTCACCCGCCCTGCGGCCTTTGCTGCAACCATCGTTTTGCTGGTGACTGTTTACTTCCACGGCATCGTGAAAGCCGAGGGTTTGGCGGGCAGTGAAAAGTCGATCCTCTGGGCAGCCATCTTTCTGTTCTTTGCCGTGCGTGGTGGCAACCGCCACTCCGTGGATGCCAAGCTCAAAAAAGTATTCTGATCTTTCTGAAGACAACAGAAAAATAGCTCCGACCAAAGGTGGCCACCGCTGCCTTTGGTCTTGTCATTCATGGCACCGCATGGTCAATTCGACCCATAGAATTGGTATACAGGGTGCAGTTTCAATGCGCGTCGCAATCATCGAAAACATGGCAGGCACACCCCACGGACAAGTCGGGGTCGCACTGGCGGAAGCCAATGCAGAGCTTGATATCATCAGCGTCTATCAGGGCGATGCTCTGCCGGGTGATGCGGACGAGCACGATGCATTGGTGGTGTTTGGCGGTGAGCAGAGCGCCATCGACGACGAAAAACATCCCTATCTGCCGCACTTGGCCGCGTTGATGCGCCGCTTTACCGAAGCCGACAAACCGGTACTCGGTATCTGTCTTGGCAGCCAGTTACTGGCGCGCGCCCATGGCGGTGAAAACCTGCTGAAAGCCACGCGTGAATTTGGCTGGGAAACCATTGAAGTCAATGAAGACGGCAAAAGGGATCCGGTGCTTTCAGCAGTTGGCGACAATTTCCAGGTTTTCCAGTGGCATTACGACACCTTTACATTGCCACCAGACGCCGTGCGGCTGGCGTCCAATGGCGCGGTGATCAATCAGGCGTTTCGCGTTGGTCGGGCGTCTTATGGCACGCAGTTTCATTTCGAAGCGAACACCACTGTCGTTGACGGATGGCGTCGTGACTTTGCCGACAGCATTGAAAAGATTTCTCCCGGTTGGTTGGCCGGTTACGCCGAGCAAAAAGCGGAGAACGGCACAAAGGCCGATGAGGCTGGGCTGGCTCTTGCACGCGCATGGGTGAAGCTGATCCAAACGGATGCAAACCTGCCTGAAAAGCCGCAACAGACAGGTGTTCTTGCTGGCGCATAACCCCTTGAATTTAAGGGGTTCCGGCTTTCTTGTCATTTTATCAGCAAGCTGACCGTGTGGTTTACAAGGCATTAATCGGTGCATTCGCCCCACGGGAGGTTTGCCACAATTGGGCCATTGCGTTTTCAAGCCACTCAAAATCAATGATTTTTGTTCGGCGGCCTTGCCACATTTCCTAACAAAGGTGGCGGCGAGATTGAGGGAAATCCAGGCCGTTTTAACGCGAAAACCCCAGAAAGTGGCAGGTTTCGGGCCAGATATACTAGTCCGGCGGGCGCAATTTAATCTTTCTTGATAATTGTTCTTTAATCCTAGCAGAACGTTACCGGCGAGGTGTTGTCTCGTCCTTTTCAGTTTTGTTTCGAGTACGGGTTCCCATGCGTTCATCTGTTGTGCCAGCATTGCTCCTTGCCTGTCTGACACTGTCCAGCTGCACTTCCAGCTCCGGACCGGAGAGCATCATGGCAGGGGTGTCCACTCCCTCACGGGAGGTCACAAGCTCGGTCACACAGACCCCCGGTCCTATCCCTTCCGCAACTGTTGGCACTGCGCCGACGACAGGCTCCAGCGACCATCAGGAATTGCTGGCCTGGGGTGGTCCCGTTCCGAATGAACCACAGGCATTCGCCGTTGTGGCGCCGCAGGTTGGCATGCCGGTTCCGGACCAGCGCCCGGTGTCGATGGCAATGGCGGCAAGCCCGGCCATCATGGCTGGCCCACAGGTTCGTTCGCGCATTTACAGCCGCCAGTTCCGGGATGCGAAACCGATCAATTTCGGCAAGGTCACCCCGTCCCATTACGCCGTGCATGGCGTTGATGTGTCGCGCTGGCAGGCCAATATCGACTGGGTAAAGCTGCGCACACAGGGTGCCAATTTCGCCTATATCAAGGCAACCGATGGCGGCGACCACCTGGACCCGATGTTCAAGACCAACTGGCGTCTTGCCAAGGAAGCTGGCATTCGTCGCGGTGCCTATCACTTCTTCTACTGGTGCCGCCCGGCCAGCCATCAGGCGGAATGGTTCATTCGCAACGTACCGCGTGATCCGGATGCGCTGCCGCCAGTGATTGACGTCGAATATAATGGCGAGTCGAGCTGCAAGATGCGCCTTCCACGCGCCAAGGTGCTGGAGAAAATGCAGGTGTTCATGGACATGCTGGAACGCCATTACGGCCAGCGTCCGGTCATCTACACCGCGCCAGATTTCTACAAGGACCATCTGTCCGGTGAATTCCTCAACTATCCTTTCTGGCTGCGCGCCGTAGCCCAGCACCCGTCCAAGGTCTATCCGGGTCGCAAGTGGGTATTCTGGCAGTATTCTGGATCCGGCCTGTCGCAGGGCGTGTCTGGCAAGATCGACCTCAACGTATTCCATGGCAATGTCGATGAGTGGCATCGCTGGCTTGGCAGCAAGACGGGCTCTTCCCGTACCGCCAGCCGATAAGAAGAATATATTCGTGTGACAACGCCGCGGGCAACCGCGGCGTTTTTGTATTCAGACACCTCGCTTCCCTCATCAGGTGAACTGTTCTCCATTTTATGGAACGCAACTGGAACCGTTTTCCTGATCACGCGTTCTTGAACGAGAAGGAGGAAGTGACATGACGTATGATCCAAATGACAGAAATCCTGAACTTCGCCCAAGAGCGGATTTGAATCCGAACGCGCCGCCGAACGTTGATATCAATGTCGCACCGTCTGCGCGAACATCATCTTCTTGGGTTCCGTTCGGAGCGTTGATTGTTCTTATTCTGGCAGGTGTTCTCATCTGGTCTCAAATGGGTGGTCCAACCACAGACCCGACGACAACATCGTCCACAACCAGTCCACCGGCAGCGAGCGAGCAGGCACCTGCCGTACAGCCCATGGCACCAACAGCGCCAGCTGAACCGCCAGCCAATAACGCCGCGCCAGCAAGCCCAGCAACGGGCGGTGGTACGACAACGACCCCATAACCTAACGGTTACCGGGAGGAGCGAAAGCTGTCCGCCTTGCGAGGCGGGCAGTTTTCTTTGCGCGGACCGCTCAATCGGGCAACAAAAAGGGAGGCAAAAGCCTCCCTTTTTTATTGTCTGCAGAAAATGGTTAGTGCTTAGTCGTCGCTCATCTTGAGCGCCGCAATGAACGCTTCCTGCGGAATATCGACCTTGCCGAACTGACGCATGCGCTTCTTGCCTTCCTTCTGCTTGTCCAGAAGTTTGCGCTTACGGGTGGCGTCACCACCATAACACTTGGCGGTCACGTCCTTGCGCATGGCCGAGATCGTTTCGCGGGCGATGACGTTTCCGCCAATGGCTGCCTGGATCGGAATCTTGAACATGTGGCGAGGAATGAGGTCCTTCAGCTTTTCGCACATGTCACGGCCACGCTTTTCAGCAGCGCTACGATGCACCAGCATGGAAAGCGCATCAACAGGTTCGCCATTGACCATGATCGACATCTTGACGAGGTTGCCTTCACGATAGCCATCCAGATGGTAATCGAAGGACGCATATCCCTTGGAGATGGATTTCAAGCGATCGTAGAAATCGAACACCACTTCGTTGAGCGGCAATTCATAAGTAATCATTGCACGCTTGCCGACATAGGTCAGTTCGGTCTGCACACCGCGGCGATCCTGGCAGAGCTTCAAGATACCACCGAGATAATCGTCCGGCGTCAGGATGGTTGCCTTGATCCATGGTTCACGAATTTCGGCAATCTTCACCACATCCGGCATGTCGGCCGGGTTGTGCAACTCACGCTCGGAACCATCGGTCATCGTCAACTGATAGACCACCGAAGGAGCCGTCGCGATAAGATCAAGATCGAACTCGCGTTCGAGGCGCTCCTGAATGATTTCAAGGTGCAGAAGACCAAGGAAACCGCAGCGGAAACCGAAACCGAGAGCGGCAGACGATTCCATTTCAAATGAGAACGACGCATCGTTGAGGCGCAACTTGCCCATGGCGGCACGCAGATCTTCAAAATCTGCCGCATCAACCGGGAACAAGCCACAGAACACCACCGGCTGCGCGGGTTTGAAGCCAGGAAGAGCCTTTTCGGTCGGGCGCTTGTCTTCCGTGATGGTATCGCCAACGCGGGTGTCGGCCACTTCCTTGATCGAGCCGGTGATGAAACCGATTTCGCCCGGGCCAAGGCTATCGACAGCGACCATCTTCGGTGTGAGGACGCCGACGCGCTCGACCTGATATTTCGCATCCGTGCCCATCATGCGGATGGTTTGACCCTTGGTCAAAACGCCATCAAGCACGCGCACCAGAACCATGACGCCGAGATAGGTGTCGTACCAGCTGTCAACCAGCAGCGCCTTCAGCGGGCCCTTTTCACCAAGCTCACTCTTCGGTGGAGGCAACTGGTGGACGATGGCTTCCAGCACATCAGGAATACCAAGGCCGGTCTTGGCCGAAATCAGCACCGCTTCGGACGCATCAATCCCGATCACTTCCTCGATCTGTTCCTTGATGCGATCCGGTTCGGCCGCAGGCAGGTCGATCTTGTTCAGAACGGTGACAAGTTCGTGGTTGTTGTCGATGGCCTGATAAACGTTGGCCAGCGTCTGCGCTTCCACGCCCTGCGAAGCATCCACCACCAGCAGCGAACCTTCGCAAGCCGAAAGCGAGCGGGAGACTTCATAGGCAAAGTCGACGTGGCCGGGGGTGTCGATGAGATTGAGAACATAGGTCTCACCATTGTTGGCCTTATAGTGCAGACGCACTGTCTGGGCCTTGATGGTGATGCCACGCTCACGCTCGATTTCCATATTGTCGAGCACCTGCTCGGACATATCGCGTTCGGCAAGACCACCGGTCGACTGGATCAACCGGTCGGCCAATGTCGATTTGCCATGGTCGATATGGGCAACGATCGAGAAGTTGCGGATATGGTCAAGCGGGATGCGGTTCGGATTTGTGCTCATGCCCCGGCCTATAGCAGGGGCTTTGATAGTCGAAAAGTGGGAATTCGTTAAAAGGCCACTAAATATGGGCCTTTCATACGTCAAACTGCTCCGGCCAGTCACGCCGGGTGGCCACTTGCCCCTCGGTTCTCAGTTTTGCGACGGCACCGAGGTCAATGTCTGTAATCAGCCAGTGGCTTTGCAACACGTTATCGCTTTCGCTTTCCGCCACGATGCCGGACGGCGGCATACCGTAATCGGACGGCACATAAAGCGCGGCGCGGCCGCGGTTTTCATCAACGGCTGGCGACCAGGGGGCCTCACCGGCTGTCGGCGACGATAAAACCGCGTACTGATTTTCAAGTGCACGAGCCTGCGCGCCAATGCGTACCCGGTATGCACCTGCCAGTGTGTCGGTGCAACTTGGCGCCAGAACCAGCTCCACGCCCAGCTCCGCCAGCTTGCGGCCAAGCATCGGAAACTCGTTATCGTAACAGATCAGAATGCCAAGCTTGCCAAGCGGCGTGTCGAACGCCTTAAGGCCTTCGAGGCCAGCAGCGATATTCCATTTTTCCCGCTCGAAACGGGTCATGATCTGTTTGTCCTGATACCCGATCAACCCATCTGGTCCAAACAGCCAGGCTCGGTTGCGATACTGACCATCCGGATCTCTGACTGGGGCACTGCCGGGCTGGAAAACAATAGCATGGCTGCGCGCCAGTTCTTCGCACAGTTCCAGCCATGCGGGCAGTAATGGCTGCAAGGCATCAATGGATTTGTGCAAATCTGAGCGGATATCCGCCGGCAGCAGGCCGGTCAGAGTCAGCGCAGAATATTCCGGCAAAAGCGCCAGTTGGGCGCCGGCATCAGCCGCCTGTCGCACCAGTTTGCTCAGGTGTTCGACATAGTCTTCCCAGCTTTCGATCAGCTCGATGGCATATTGGCAGGCAGCAAGTCTGGTCATGGCTCAGGCCTCAATCTTTCGCATCCAGAAGGACAGGGTTTTCGGGCTTTTTGCCGTCTCATCCAGGTCCTGCCAGGTGAATGTCGTGCTCAGTTCCGGCTTATGCACATAACCGCGATTTTCCCAGAAGCTGTTGAGCGGTTTGTAATCAGCCGGCCGACGTGGATGGTCGACTGGCCGTTCCACGGCACAAAAGGTGCAATAGTCAAAACCGCCAAGCCGTTTTGCCTGGGCTTCTCGCTCTTCAAAAAACCGAACGCCAGCGCCCTGCCCGCGATATTGCGGCAGAAGCACGCTCTCACCGAAATAAAAGATACGTTCGGGATCATATCCCGCTGCCAGAAACGGCTTTTTCACCTCATCGGTTTCTGACGCCATAGGGATACCAGTGGACATACCAACGACCTTGCCATCGTCCAGCGCCAGAACCACGACAGCACCTTGCGAATTGGCATAGGTGGCGAGATATTCGCGCTCGTGCTCGATCGTACCGTCATAGAGATAGGGAAATTCCCGGAAAACACCGATACGCAAACGGGCGAGGTCATCAAAATAAGGTGCAATATCGGCACCGGATGCGGATTTGATTTCGAGTGTTTTCATGTCAGTTGAGATACTTTCCGATATACAGCATTTTCACCTTGGTTGTGCCCGGTTATATCGTGACGGCCAAAGTGAGCCAAGTTCTGTTGCAGACCCATGGAGATAAAGATGACAGCAGCCGCCACCATCCACGCCTATTACGACGCCTTTAACCGCCAGGACATGGATGCCTTTCTGGCCCTGCTCGACGAAAATGTCGTTCATGACATCAACCAGGGCGAACGCCAGACCGGTAAGGCGGTGTTTGCGACATTCATGGATCACATGAACCGCTGCTACAAGGAAACCCTGACCGACATGGTGATCATGGCCAGCGAAGACGGCAAGCGCGCATCGGCGGAATTTGTCGTC
>NZ_DAMDBP010000016.1:71305-113821 GCF_032092815.1 Agrobacterium sp.
GGTGACCGATGAGGGCCTGCCGGAGGCCAATGGCCAGAAATACGTATTGCCAGCAGGCGCCTTCTTTGAACTGAAGGACGGCAAAGTTAGCCGGGTAACAAACTATTATAATCTGAACGACTGGATTGCTCAGGTCGGCGCGTAAGTTCATCGACTACGGCGAACCCGCGTAAGTGTGGGTTCGCGCACCTTCTAGTTCCATTATAATATCCATTGACTCCATCATAAGAGAATGCAACTCTCTTGTCATGGATATGGAAAGCGACATTCTCGAAAAATCAATCGGCGAGCGGGTTCGCACCTTGCGTGCCGAAAACAACATGACGCTCGACCAGCTCAGCATGGCGTCCGGTGTCAGCCGAGCGATGATTTCGCGCATTGAGCGGGGTGAAGCCAGCCCGACAGCGTCGCTGCTGGCACGGATCTGTGCAGCGCTTGGCCTGTCGCTGTCAGGCTTTTTTGCTGAAAACGAAACTGTCTCTCCGCTGGTCAGAAAATCCGAGCAAAAACTCTGGCAGGATCCGGAAACCGGATATGTGCGCCGGGCCATCTCACCACCGCGTGTCGGCTCGGATGTTGATATTGTCGAGGTGGAGTTTCCAGTTGGTGCTAAAGTCAGTTTCCCCCCACATGCCGCCTCTCACGGTATGAGCCAATATGTCTGGTTGCTGGAAGGCGCGCTTGAGATGACGACACTGGAGGACGTGCATCTGCTAGCTCCGGGCGACTGCCTGTTCATGCCGGTCGGCGAAGGGCATAGTTTTTACAATCCCGACGACAGACCGGCCCGCTACTGCGTGGTTCTGGACCGACGAACGCGCTGACACGCGGATCAAGCACGTCTCAAATTTTTCAACGACAGTCCCATCGTTTTACAATCACCGGCAGGTCCCTATGGCAACAATCCGAATTCTTGACTCAGCAGATACATTAAACGCCCTGCCTGACCTGTGCGAGGTTCTGTCAGATTGCGTCAATGACGGGGCATCGGTTGGTTTCATGCTGCCCTTTACCCCGCAAGACGGGACAGACTTCTGGCGAAATGTCGCGGCCGGTATCGATACGGGCGAGATCATCCATGTTGTCGCAGAGGTTGACGGCGTTGTTGTCGGAACCGTTCAGGTGGGTCTAGCGTCAAAACCAAACCAGCCACATCGCGGCGACCTGATGAAACTGCTCATTCATCGCTCGCAACGCGGGCAAGGTCTGTCCCGCCTGCTGATGGATGCGGTGGAAACAGAAGCAGCCAAACGCGGGCGCAACCTTCTGGTGCTCGACACGGCAACCGGCAGCGATGCCGAGGCCATCTATCCACGCTTCGGCTGGCAAAGGGTCGGTGTGGTGCCCGATTACGCCCTGTTCCCCGATGGCCGGTATTGCGGCACGACGATCTTTTACAAGCGCATCGCATGACAAAACGCCGGGTTTGCCCGGCGTTTCGTTTTAGTGCGCTCGGCTCAATGGCCGTTTTTCAGGGCGCCGGTGAAGGCATCGACAATGGTTTTAATCAGCTCCTGATGAATTTCAGCACGATCCCGCAGACCGGCGTCGCTGCAAATGGGGTCCAACTCACCAATGGATTGAAGAAAAGCATTGGCGTCCTTTTTGCAAACCGGCAGAAAGCTGAAATGGTCGGCACCGCCAAGCCGAACATATTCTGCCGAGGAAATCTGTTGTGATAGCTCATCCGCCTTGACGCCAACAGGAACCTTGCCCTCATCGCCGAGATTGATGAAGGTCAACGGGATTGCCACATCCTTGATGCTTTCAGGCTGGATGACCGTTGCCAGGCCAGGATCGACAAGAACCGCCGCCTTTATGCGCGGGTCTCGGTTGGATTGCTCAAAACGTGCCTTGTCGACGGTGCGTAGGTCAAGTTTTGGCACGGAGACCGCTTCGTTGTTCACATAACCGCGCCCCCCGGCAAACCAGCGGCAATCCATCATGTCGGAATGGTCTTCACAATATTTCACGAAGGAATCGAGATCGGCACGCAGGCCGGAAATTTCCATGGCCGCCGCACCACCCAGTGAAAAACCCAAGACCCCGACACTGCTCTGGCTGACCGAGGACATCCAGGCCTTGTCGGTCGTCAGGCTGGTGACAAGGTTTGAGAGGCCCTGCGTACGCTCCCAGATTTTCGGTGTGTCCTCCGGTGTCGAATAACCGCTTGTGGTGCCGGGATGGTTGGTGCCAGCCACGATGAAACCGGCCTCAGCCAGTTTCACCGCAATCCAAGCCATGCCTTCCACCCGTGAACCGGAGCCGTGAGACAACAGGACGATCGGAAACTGGCCAGCTCTGATGGTGGCGTCCTTGAAGGCCGGCGAACCTTCAAAAATCCTGTTATCGCCAACCAGTGTTTTTTCGCCATCCTCCGTTGATGGGTACCACACCGTCACCTCCAGGTTGCTGTTACGCTGAGGGGAGAAAATACTGATGTTGCGCACACCGACCGGGTCTGCTGAAAAGGCACCTGAGCTGGCTGTACAGGCCATAAATAGGGCCGCGATGGAAAGTTGAAACCGCATGAAAAAACCTCGTTGAGTTGGATGAACGATGGCCCATGCTGGCGAAAATCAGATATTTAGCGTCCTAAATCGTGTTTGAGGTCGTGCCGGAACGTGATCTGGTCCATGAGATGACATCGATGCACCGGAAAACGCGAGTTTTGCGGCTATCGATGTGTAAATTGAAATTTGCAGCGGCAGGCGGTTTCGACGGGCTCACCACTGTTCTAACCTGACATTCCGTTTTTCAAGGTCCGCAACGTGCTGTTCATTCCCCTGCCTTTTGTTGTCGCATTGCTGCTGGGCCTGACACTGTTTGCCCTGATCAGAAGCCGTGACAAGACCAAAGCCAATCGCCCGTTTCTGGTGTTGATCCTGCTGTGCATCGTTCAATCCATTTCGGTTGGTCTGCGCTGGGGTTATGGCGTTGAGCACATTCGTTATGTGCTGCCAGTGATTGCCGGCTGCCTGCCGCCACTGGTTTATGCCAGTTTTCGCAGCCTGATGAATGATCAAGCGACCGCCCAAAATGTCACGCTGGGCGGCATCATCCTCGCTCCTCTGGCGATCATCGTGTTGATGCTGACCTATCCGCTGGCCATCGATTTTGCGCTGATCGCGCTATTTGTCGGTTATGCCGTTGCCATTATTGCACTTGGTCGTTCTGGCCCTGACGGGCTTGATGAAGCCCGTTTTGCCAGCGTCGTTCCCGCCCATCGCGCACTTTACATTGCCGCTGGCGCGCTGTGCCTGTCAGCCTGTTTCGACCTGATCGTGCTTCTGGATTTCGAGTGGAGCCGTGGAGAAAATGTTGCCGCCATCGTCAGCAATGCCAATCTTCTTGGCCTCTTTCTGATCGGTCTGACGGCATCGGTCGCCGGCGGCAGCAAGGCCGAACCGGAAACCTCTGCAAACGATACGGCGGATACGCCTGCCCTGCCAACAACGGAAGATCGAGATGTAATGGGGCAGCTTGAACAGGTCATGGAAAAGGACAGGCTTTACCGCGACGAAAACCTCAACCTGTCCCGCTTGTCACGGCGTCTTAGCATTCCCAGCCGACAGATTTCCAATGCCATCAACCGTTCCGCCAACATGAATGTGTCGCAATATGTCAATCAGTTGCGCATTCGCGAGGCCTGCCGCCTGCTGGAAGAAACCGATCAGTCCGTGACCTCGATCATGCTGGATTCCGGTTTTCAGACAAAATCCAATTTCAACCGAGAATTTCGCCGCATCACTGGCTTGAGCCCGGTGGCCTGGCGCGAGCGCGAGGTGTGGAAACTGGTGTCTTCCAACAAAAACGGTCACCCGGCGCAAACCGGGTGACCGCATGAAAAATCACCGCCAATGATTACAGCGTGCCGTTGCGCTGCTGGATCATCATGTAGGTGTCATAGGTGTATTCAGCGATCTGCGCCCACAGATAAGCGTCCTTCTTGAACGCCTGCTGGCTGTCATAGATCTTCTTGAAGGCCGGGTTGCTGGCAGAGATTTCAGCATAGGTTTCCTGTGCTGCCTTGTGGCAAACATCAAGGATTTCCTGGCTGAATGGGCGCAGAACCGCCCCTTCTGCTACCAGTTCTTTCAATGCCTTCGGATTTTGAGCGTCATAACGCTCCAGCATGCTGGCGCTTCCGGCGGCACAAGCATCTTTCAGAATGCGCTTGTAGTTTTCCGGCAGGCTGTTGAACTTTTCCAGATTGACGAAAGCGTGAACGGCCGGGCCGCCTTCCCACCAAGCAGGGTAATAATAATACTTTGCGACCTTGTAGAAGCCGAGCTTCTGGTCGTCGTAAGGACCAACGAATTCCGTTGCGTCGATGGTACCCTTTTCAAGAGCGGCATAGACGTCTCCGCCAGCAATCTGCTGCGGCGTGACGCCAACCTTCTGCATGACCTGACCAGTCAGACCGGCGATACGCATCTTGAGACCCTTCAGGTCATCAATAGTATTGATTTCCTTGCGGAACCAGCCACCCATCTGCGCGCCGGTGTTACCAAGCAGGATGGAATAGATATTGTGCTGGGCAAGAAACTCGTTGAGCAGTTCATTGCCACCCGCCTGGTTGAACCAGGCGTTGGTCTGGCGTGCGTTCAGGCCAAATGGAACGGACGTACCAAGGGCGAAGGTCGGGTCTTTACCCACGTAATAATAGGCGCAGGTATGAGCCATTTCGACCGTACCAGCCGTAACTGCGTCAGCCGCCTGCAACGCCGGAACAATTTCGCCGCCGGCGAAGTGCTGAATGGTGAAATTGCCGCCCGTTGCTTCCTTCACGTGGTCGGCCACAATCTGGCCTGCACCAAACAGGATATCCAGACCCTTGGTGAAGGATGACGTCATGCGCCATGTGATCTTCGGGTTTTCCTGAGCGATGGCCGGAGCGGCCAGAGCGGTTGCAGTGACGCCCGCGCCAACAGCGCCTGCATTGCGAATAAATGATCTGCGATCCATATCGGTTTGCCTTATTATTACGGAATCCACTAGGCGAACCGTACAGTACGCCTCCCAATGGCTACTAACCATTTCTTGTTCGTTGCTTCAAGGGAAAAAACGATCCTTTCGCAACAGCAGCTTTTGTTTTTCGATTGTTGCGCGACTAAATTTTCAACAGCCGAGGGTTGCAAAATTGCGCCATAAGATTGTAGCCTTCGCACGCTAATCAGAGTCCAACGACAATGCCACTTGATTTGCGTCAAGGAGAAGCCGGTCCAAGCGGTGTCTTCTGCGCATGGAACTGCGCCAATCCGTGCACTGAACATCTCAGCTCTTGCATCAGGATTGGTGCGTCACAGTGAAATTCCTGGAGCAGATTGCGGCACCTGTCGGTGCGCAACGCTCCACAAAATCACAGAGTGAAGGAGCGCGTATGACGCAGGCAACAAAGGCACGATCCCGTGAAATCCCACTGACGGCGCAGGAACTGTCGCTTATCGATCGTTACTGGCGCGCCGCCAATTATCTATCGGTTGGTCAGATCTATCTGCTCGGCAACCCACTGCTGAAAGAGCCTTTGCTGGCAGAACACGTCAAGCCGCGCCTGCTTGGACATTGGGGCACCACACCGGGCCTCAACTTCATCTATGCGCATCTCAACCGCATCATCAACGCACGCGATGCCAACATCATCTATATTTGCGGGCCCGGACATGGCGGTCCAGGCATGGTGGCCAGCACCTATCTTGAAGGCATCTATTCGGAAATCTATCCAGACATTACCGAAGATGAAGGCGGGATGCTGAAACTGTTCAAACAGTTTTCCTTCCCCGGCGGCATTCCAAGCCATGCAGCACCGGAAACACCCGGCTCCATTCACGAAGGTGGTGAATTGGGTTACGCGCTGGTGCATGCCTATGGCGCAGCTTTTGACAATCCTGACCTGGTTGTTGCCTGCGTGGTCGGGGATGGCGAGGCGGAAACCGGGCCTCTTGCAACGGCGTGGCACTCAAACAAGTTCCTGAACCCGGCAACGGATGGCACCGTACTGCCCATCCTGCACCTCAACGGTTACAAGATTGCCAACCCGACCGTGCTGGCACGTCTGTCCGACGAAGAACTCACCCATCTCTTCACCGGTTACGGTTACGAGCCGTTTTTCGTTGAGGGACATGAACCGGATGCCATGCACCAGCAAATGGCTTCAACGCTCGATACGATCTTTGACCGGATCCAATCCATCAAACAGCATGCAGCGAAGGATGCCTCTGAACGTCCGCGCTGGCCAATGATCATTCTGCGTTCGCCCAAGGGCTGGACTGGTCCGAAAGTGGTGGATGGCAAGATTGTCGAGGGCCATTGGCGGTCGCACCAGGTGCCGGTGGCCAATTGCCGGCAGGATGCTGGCCATCGCCAAATTCTCGAGGACTGGCTGAAAAGTTATGACCCAGCCGACCTGTTCGATGACAATGGCAGCCTGAAACCGGAACTAAAAGCGCTGGCTCCCAAGGGCAAGCGGCGCATGGGCGCCAACCCACATGCCAATGGCGGGCTGTTACGCGAGGAATTGCATACACCGGATTTCCGCACCTATGCCGTATCCGTCACCACACCGGGCGGCACGGAGGGCCAGGCAACCAAGGTGCTTGGCGATTATTTACGAGATGTTATCCGGCTAAATGAAAGCGCAAAAAACTTCCGTATTTTTGGTCCGGATGAAACCGCATCCAACCGTCTGGGCAGCGTGTTTGAAGCCACCGACCGGGTCTGGATGGCACAAACACTGGAGTCGGATGACCATCTTGCGCCGCAAGGTCGCGTCATGGAAGTGCTGAGCGAACATCAGTGCCAGGGCTGGCTGGAAGGATATCTCCTGACAGGGCGGCACGGTTTATTTTCATGCTACGAAGCCTTTATCCACATTGTGGATTCAATGTTCAACCAGCATGCCAAGTGGTTGAAAGTATCAAGAGAGCTGGAATGGAGAAAGCCCGTTTCGTCGCTCAACTATCTCTTGACCTCGCATGTCTGGCGACAGGACCATAATGGCTTCTCCCATCAGGATCCGGGATTTGTCGATCTCGTCGCCAATAAAAGCTCGGAAATTGTTCGTGTTTATCTGCCGCCGGATGCCAATACCCTGCTTTGGGTTGGCGACCATTGCCTGAAAACATGGGATCGGGTGAACGTGATCGTCGCGGGCAAACAACCGGCCCCACAGTGGTTGAACATGGAAGAGGCAGAGCGTCATTGCGAGGCAGGTCTGGGTATCTGGGAATGGGCCGGCACGGAAGACGGGCTGGAGCCGGATGTGGTCATGGCCTGCGCCGGTGATGTGCCGACCATGGAAACACTCGCCGCTGTTGACCTGCTGAGGCAGGCATTGCCACATCTGCGCATTCGCGTGGTGAATGTCGTGGATCTGATGACACTACAGTCACCGCAGCACCATCCGCACGGCATATCCGACGAGGAGTTCGACCGGATCTTCACCACAGATCGCCCGGTCATCTTTGCCTATCACGGCTACCCCTATCTCATTCACCGGCTGGTTTACAAACGCACCAGCCATCCGAATTTCCATGTTCGCGGTTTTATCGAAGAGGGTACCACAACAACACCGTTCGATATGGCAGTGATGAATGAGCTGGATCGTTATCACCTTGCCATCGAGGCGATAAACCGATTGCCTGTCCTGAAAGAAAAGGCAGCGCATGTCGTGACGGCGCTGCAGGAAAAACTGATGCAGCACAAGATTTTCGTGTGCGAACATGGTGAGGACATGCCGGAAATCCAGAACTGGAAATGGCCCTATCCCAAGCCATGACGGGCAGGAAAACAGGGTCACGCCTTTATTCTAGGGGCGTGACCTTTTTCTGGTGGATCGATTAGCCCCGTTTGCGCGCCGGGTCATCAAGGGCGGGATTGTAAAACAATGACAGTGTCAGGCTGCGGGCAATACGTTCTGCCGTTGCCATGAACCAGTCATGCGCCTCATGACTGGGTGCAATATCTCTCAGCGTTGCGGAAAACAGCGCAAGCCACTGCGGAAATAAGTCTGCTGTCATGCCGTGTAACCCGACATGGGCCTGCACCGGCTTGCCGGCATAACCGCCATTCTTGAAGGCGATTGCCGACCAGAACCTTTTCATCTTGTCCATATGCTCCGGCCAGCGACCATTCAGTCGGCCATCAAATACCGGACCAAGCTGCGGATGCGCGAGAACCCGGCCGTAAAAGGTCTCCACGAGATGATCGATAAAAGCCGCATCGACGCCAATCCTCGCCATATCGCCTTCGGCACGGCGCTGAATTTCGGCATTGTGGGCGGCTTTTGCCTGTAGATCATCGCTCATGCGGGCCTCGGCGTGGTTGTCGTGTTTCATGGTGCATTTTAGCGTCTGATATGGCCCCCGCAGGGAATATTCGCAATGCGGCGTTTTGCACCTCTTGCCTCGCGCATTCACTCACTCTATTATTAGAATAATTCTAAACTAGGAAATTCCCATGCTGAGTGCCCTGCTTCCCGCCTCTAAACGTGCCTTTTCTTCGCTGAGTGAGCAGGAGATCCTGGCGCTGGCCATTTCAAGTGAAGAGGATGACGCACGTATCTACCGGGCCTATGCCAGCAATTTGCGAGAGCACTTTCCGGCTTCGGCAAAAATATTCGATGATATGGCAGAGGTGGAAAATACCCACCGCAACATGCTCATCGATATGCATGTCCGCCGGTTCGGTGACAACATTCCACTGATCCGCCGCGATCACGTGCGCGGTTTTTATGATCGCAAACCGGACTGGCTGGTCAAAAACCTGCCGCTTGAGAAAATCCGCATGCAGGCTGAGTTGATGGAAGAACAGGCCGCGAATTTTTACGATCGTGCCATCACCCTCATCTCCGACGCAGACACCCGCAAGCTGCTTGGCGATCTGGCCGATGCGGAACGTGGACATCAGGACATTGCCCAAATGCTGGAAGACAAACATCTGGCAAATGGCGAGGGTGAGACAGAGCAGGACACCGCAAAACGTCAGTTTTTGCTGACCTATGTGCAACCCGGTCTGGCGGGCCTGATGGATGGTTCAGTGTCGACATTGGCGCCCATTTTTGCCGCCGCCTTTGCCACGCAGGACACCTGGCAGACCTTCCTGATCGGTCTCTCTGCCTCGGTTGGCGCCGGTATTTCAATGGGCTTCACCGAAGCAGCCCATGATGATGGCAAGCTTTCCGGCCGAGGCTCTCCGCTCAAACGCGGCCTCGCCTCCGGCATCATGACGGCGATTGGCGGTCTCGGCCACGCCCTGCCCTACCTCATTCCGCATTTCTGGACGGCAACAGCCATTGCTGCCATTGTCGTGTTCGTTGAACTGTGGGCCATCGCCTTCATCCAGAACCGCTTCATGGAAACGCCATTCATGCGGGCGGTTTTTCAGGTGGTGCTGGGTGGATCGCTGGTGTTGGCAGCTGGCATCATCATCGGCAATGGCTGATACCGATTGATGCCGATTGCTTCCAGGAACATCTCGTCATGGCTGACCACCAGCAGGGCGCCGTCATAGGCGCTCAAACCGGCTTCCAGTGTCTCGATCGCTTCGAGGTCGAGATGGTTTGTCGGCTCATCCAGAAGGAGAAACGGCGGTGGCGTCGAGCCTCCAAGCGTGCAAGCCAGACCGGCACGCAGAAGCTGGCCGCCACTTAACGCTCCCGCCACCTGCAGGGCGGCATCGCCACGAAACATGAAGCGCGCCAAAGCGGCGCGGCATTCATTGTCGTCACACGACGGGTTCAAGTGGCGAAAATTATCGAGAATGGATTTCGAGCCATCCATCAGGCTGACCCTCTGGTCCAGCATCGCCCATTGCGTGAACACGCGGACCTGCCCTTGCGAGGGTTTTAAACCTCCGGTGACCAGCGACAACAATGTCGATTTTCCCGAGCCATTTTTGCCTGTGATGGCAACCCGCTCCGGTCCAGTGATCGCAAAACTGACGTCGCGCAGGATTGGCGTTTCCGCTTGATAACCTGTTGTAACAGCCTCCATCTGCAACACCAATTTTGTTGATGGCAGACCGGTCGAAGCAATGGAAACCGACAGCGGCTGGAGAATTTCCAGACGGCGGCGGGCACTATCAAGCGCTGTGTTTGCTTCAGCTTGACGGCGCTCTGTCAGACGGGCCTGACTACCGCCTGTGCCTTCGCTGCGGCTTTTCATGCCGCCGAGAACGATGCGCGGCTGATCGCCCCTGGCGGCTTTCTGCTTGCCCGCACCATCCTTGCGCGCCTTGGCCTCGGCCCTTGCCTGCGCCTTGCGTGCCACGTCGTTCAGCTGTTTTTCGGCTTCAGCTACGTCATGTTCTACGGCTGCATGTTCCAAAGCCTTGGCGCTGCGATAGTGGCTCCAATTACCGCCATAACGTTTGGTGCCAAGTGAGGTTATCTCGACGATGGCATCCATGGTCTCCAACAGCGTACGATCATGGCTGACGATCAGTGCTCCCCCGCGCCAGGCGGCCAGAAAATCGATAACCGCCTGCCGTCCGTCCTGATCGAGATTGTTGGTCGGTTCGTCGAGAATAATGAAATCCGGCTGGCTGAACACCAGTGCGGCCAGACCTGCGCGGGTACGTTGGCCACCAGACAGACAAGACAGGACCGTTTCAGCGGTGGCATCGAGGCCGACAAGTTCCAGTGCCGACCGCATGCGGTCTTCCAGTGTCCAGTCTGCGTCTGCCAGTTCTTCCAGTGTTGCATCACCTGCCTCTGCACGGCGCAGAACATTGATGGCCCCCGACACCGCAAACAGATCGGCAAGTGTTTCGCCGTCATTCACCTGAACAACCTGCCTCATGGCACCTGTTGTTCCGGAGATCGAGATATCGCCCGTCAAGGGCTGCAGATCGCCGGCGATCAGCTTCAAAAGCGTGGACTTGCCGACACCGTTGCGACCAACCAGAGCGGTTCGTTCAGCGTCGAAACTCAAAGTCAGATCGGAAAAGAGGGAGCGTCCCTCAGGCGTCGACCAGCTTATATTTTGGAGTGTTATGGATGCGGACATGGAGTGGAGTTTTCCCATTAACAACAAAAGTGATGGCAGTTGTTGCTGGGTTGAAATCCATATTGCACACGTCCTGTAAGCATTAAAACTGGCCCCTATGATAGGGTCCAGTTCCGGTCGTTTCAAGAAAAAATGGCTTTTTTCGCCAAGGCTTGTCGCACAGGACCGTTCGGCACTGGGTGCTGAAGGCTGGCGGGCAAGGCCGGTAAAGCACGTAAATACCCCACGTGCTTTACCGCGAACACACAATCAGTTCGATTGCGGAATGCGGGCAATGACCTTGATTTCGAAGTCGAAACCGGCCAGCCAGTTGACCCCGACAGCGGTCCAGTTCGGATATGGCCTTTCCGGAAAGGCCTTGTTTTTGGCGGCCATCACCACCTCGAACTGGTTGGCAGGGTCGGTGTGAAATGTCGTGACATCGACGATGTCATCAAAGCTGCTGTTTGCTGCCTTCAGGACCGCTTTGAGATTGTCGAAAGCAAGCTGCACCTGCTTTTCGAAATCCGGTTCTGGAGATCCATCTTCACGGCTGCCGACCTGGCCGGACACAAACAACAGATCACCGGATCGGATTGCTGCGGAATAACCGTTGATTTCATAGAGTTCTTGCCTGCTGGCAGGGAAAATAGCATCGCGCTTGGTCATTGTGTGCTCCTTTTAAAACGCACTGGTCCAATCCCAGAACACGGGTCTGCGTTACGCAGTGGCGTTCTTGGATAAATCGGTCGATTTTTCATTGCTTTACTGAGCGGGACGCAGCATTGATATACGGCCCGTATGTCAATATATGTTAACATACATTGCGTATGTCAATACGCATACGGACCGTATGTTAAATTCAGGAGAGCCGAATGGCTGCGAAAACACGTGCCCAGATGGTTGAAGAAACCCGCGCCAAGCTCATTACTGCTGCTCGAAAATCTTTTGCAACAAAGGGTTATGCCGCCGCATCCATGGACGATCTGACGGCCGAAGCCGGATTGACCCGTGGTGCACTCTATCACAATTTTGGTGACAAAAAGGGCCTCCTATGGGCCGTCATCGACCAGATTGATGGTGAGATGCTGGCACGGTTGCGCGTCGTGCAGGAGGGTGCGGCAACGCCTTGGCTCGCCTTGCTTGCTGAAAGTACCGCTTATATCGAAATGGCCCTGGAGCCTGAAATCCAGCGTATCATGCTGCTGGATGGTCCGGCGGTTCTGGGCGATCCCGCCAAATGGCCCAATCAGACCGCCTGTCTGCGCCGGATTGAAAAAACCGTTCAGCAGTTGATTGACGATGGCACCCTCAAAAAAGTCGACGCCGAGGCCGCAACTTGGCTGTTGAATGGTGCTGTGCTCAATGCCGCATTGTGGATCGCTGCAGCGGAAAATCCCAAAGAGGCCTTTCCCAAGGCGGTCGATGCCTTTCAGCATATCGCATCAGGCCTTTTGGCAAAGCCATAAAAAAAGCCCGCTTTCGCAGGCTTTTTGGTGAACTAAAATTACTTCAGAGCGCCAACCAGAACATCGCGTCCATCCTCGATGGACACCCAGCGGCCCGTGTTGAACGAGGCCTGGCGCTTGAGATAGGTGTAAGGTGTATTCATCCACAGCTTCACATCATCCGACAGGTTGTCGAGGATGAAATCGCCTTCTGTGGTCCGCAGTGTCAAAACAGCATGGCCTTCACCATCCGGCTTGCGAACTACGGTGATCAGAAGGTCCGATACGGAAAAGCCGTTTTCAATCAGCATCTTTCTCTTGAGAAGAACGTAATCTTCGCAATCACCAGCCGTGGTTGGATATTCCCAGACTTCGTCGCGACCATAGATTTCCTGGTCGGTCATGGCGATGATACTGTTGTTGACGGATGCGTTTATCTCGCGAACCAGCTTCCAGCCGTAATCTGTAACGCGCGGCGGAGCGGTCAACTTGTTGCGCACGTTGCACTCGGCTGCGTATTTCTGACAGAACTCATAATGTCCAATGGGCTGCGATGTTACGCCGCCTGTCACCATGGACAGGCTACCCTTGTTTTCCGCCTGCACGGAAGCCGCAGAGGATAATCCCGCGGCCACTGCTATCAACAGCGCACGCGCCAGCGGTGCTTTCATCATGAAACCGTCCCTTACATTCTTAACAAAACGTTAAAATGATGGGCGGTTGTGAGTCAATCATTAGCGATTGCTGAACACTAAGAGATGATGAATATGGTTAAGACCGTTGCGGTTTTGCCGATATTGCCATGTCCTTCACCGCCTGCAGCATGCGCTCGATGTCTTGCGGCCGTGACAGACGGTGGTCGCCGTCCTGAATCATGGTCAAGACGACATCATCGGCTGGCAAGAACTGCATGAGCTTGAGGGCGTGGGTGTAGGGCACATCTGGGTCCTTGCCGCCTTGCAGAATATGAACCGGACATCCGGTCTCGATCATGCCTTTCAACACACGGTTTTCACGACCATCCTCAATCAGCGCCCGGGTAAAGATGTTTGGCTCAGGGCTGTATTCCGACGGCTCCTCGAAATAACCGTGTTCTGCAAGCGAAGCTTTTTCTGCCTCCGACAGGTTTGGCTCGATCAGTTCGGCAGTAAAATCCGGGGCGGGCGCAATCAGCACCAGACCATCAACCGTTGTCGTGTTCAGTTTTTTAAGTTCCTGCACCAGACGCAGGGCGATCCAGCCGCCCATCGACGAGCCGATGGCGACAATGCTTGTTGGTTTCTGGTCGGCGAGCACGGCAAGCGTCTCTTCAAGCCAGCGAGAAATGGTGCCCTTGGTGAAATCGCCGCCAGAGACGCCATGGCCGGAATAATCGAAACGAATGCAGGCAAGACCGTTTTCGCCGGCGAAACGATCAAGCTCCACAGCCTTGGTTCCGGACATGTCGGAGCGATAGCCACCAAGCCAGACCAACGCCGGCCCGGCAACACCCTCCTTGGCAGAACGGATGATCATTCCTATATTGCGCTCATCACCATCTTTACCAACGGTGATGTATTGAACCGGATCTTCGCTATTTTGCATGCCTGCACTCCTCGATTTTGACGTCTTGTAGAGCAGATTCGCAAAAACCGCGACAAGTGGTGATTTTTTCCGGCACTTATGCTATTGACTTCACCACGGCAATCACGACATTTCCGCCATTTGCTGCGGCAGGAGGTCATTGTCGCAGCCATTCCGGAAAACAGTTCAGGAGAATACGACCATTCGCAGACCTTTCAAAGCCGATGCCCCCGTCAAGGAGGGCCCGCGCTCCAACCGGGAAATTCGGGTTCCCCGCGTTCAGCTCATCAATGAAGAAGGCACCAACCTCGGCCCGATGCCGACGGATCAGGCCCTGAAACTGGCAGAGGAGGCCGGTCTCGATCTCGTTGAGATTTCGCCGAACGCCGAACCGCCGGTATGCAAGATTCTCGATCTCGGCAAACTGAAGTACTCGACCCAGAAAAAGGCCGCCGAAGCCCGCAAGAAGCAGAAGATTGTCGAAGTCAAAGAAATCAAGATGCGTCCGAACATCGACACCCATGATTATGAGGTGAAGATGAAGGCCATCAGCCGTTTCTTTGAAGAAGGCGATAAGGTGAAAGTGACCTTGAAGTTCCGTGGCCGTGAAATGGCCCACCAGGAACTCGGCATGAAGCTTCTGTTGCAGGTTAAGGAAGACACACTGGCAATTGCCAAGGTGGAAGCCGAGCCGAAACTCGAAGGCCGTCAGATGATGATGGTTCTTGCCCCTAAATAATAAAGCCTGACAGGGCTTTTTATAAAGAGTTGCGCTTTTGGCCGACTGCGGTTATAAGCGCGCGTCCGAACGGTCCGGCAGGGCATGCCGAGGCCGTTCCAGAATAGCTTGAAACTAGGCCTCATCCGCCTGTTTCGATACAAAAACGGAGTAGCAAAATGCCCAAGATGAAGACTAAATCGGCTGCCAAGAAGCGGTTCAAGATCACCGCAACCGGCAAAGTCGTTGCAGCCGCTGCTGGCAAGCGCCACGGCATGATCAAGCGTACCAATAAGTTCATTCGCGACGCGCGCGGAACCATGGTTCTCGCCGAGCCTGACGGCAAGAAAGTCGTCAAGAACTACCTGCCGAACGGTCTCTAAGACTTTTCCGCACATTTGGACACTTTAAGGAGATCATGATATGGCTCGCGTAAAACGTGGCGTTACTTCCCGCGCCAAGCACACCAAGACCCTCAAGGCCGCTAAGGGCTTTTACGGTCGTCGCAAGAATACAATCCGTACAGCTAAGGCTGCTGTCGACAAGTCCAGACAGTATGCAACGCGTGACCGCCGCGTCAAGAAGCGCAACTTCCGCGCCCTCTGGATCCAGCGCATCAACGCTGCTGTTCGTGAATCTGGCCTGACCTACGGCCGCTTCATCGACGGTCTGAACAAGGCTGGTATCGAAGTTGACCGCAAGGTTCTGTCTGACCTGGCAATCCATGAGCCGGCAGCATTCGGCGCACTCGTAGACGCTTCCAAGAAGGCTCTCGAGTACCTCAAGGAAGCCGGTACGAAAAACGAGTTTGAAGCTGCTGTAAACTAATACGGCGCTGAACATCTTCGTTCTTTTTAAACCCGCGCCGGTTCATCCGGCGCGGGTTTTTTCTTTGAATGGCATGTGTCCGGTGCATCGGACCGAAACCGCCCGGCGATTGTCGAACTGATGCCCGTAAAACAGCTTGGAGCGACGGAATTCATTCCGCTTTATCTCTCGCCGCTCTGCACATGAAACAGGGGGGATCGCCAGCATAACGCGACGATCGGGGGCTTATGTTGAATGCAACGGAAATGGATAAGAAGAACAAGGGACTGCGCGTCACGTTAAAGGACGCGGATATTGCCGCCCTGATGCAGGCGTTGCTGGCCAGTGACCGGCGCATCCAGCGTATCGAGCTGGAAAATGGTGCCGTCTGGATCAAACGTCAGGGAACGGAAAATTCCTCCTGGTGGATTTCCCTGCAGGCCTTTCTGGCAAAGCTGCTGCCTTACTCTTTTCTCAAGCCCTCTCCTCTCCTCAAGCCTGTTGCGATGATGGCGCGCGAAATTCGCCGCATGGAGCGTTTTGCCGAAAAGGGCTTTCCCGTCGCAGAGATTGTCTATGCCTCCGACACCGCAATTGCGCTTGGTGATGTCGGCCCGACCGTCGAGGTCATGCTCAAGGGTTTGAAAAACGCCTCTCCGGCAGACAATGACGCGTTGCTGGTCAAGGCAACCGAGGCGCTTGGCGCACTGCATGCCGCTGGTCTTTGCCACGGCCGCCCGCATGTGCGCGATTTCTTCCTGCGTGACGGCCAGATCGGTTTTATGGACTTCGAAGAGGAACCGGAAGCCGTCATGCCGCTGGAATCTGCCCAGGCCCGTGATCTGTGGCTGCTGTTCCTGATTGTTTCAACGCGCTCTGTCGACCCGCAAAAAACCTGCGATGAAGCCTTCCGCCGCTGGCGTGAACAGGCTCCGGCCGCCACGGTTCAGGAATTGCAGCGTCTGGTGACAGTTCTTGCGCGATTTTTACCGCTTGCCCGGTTGATCGGGCGCGTGCGGATGGGTAGTGATCTGCGACGCTTTATCATGGCGACCGACTATCTGAAGAATGCTGTGAAACCGCAAGCCGCTGGAACATATCCCGGCGAGGCAGGAAAAGATGACTGAACTTGATACTTTGAAATCGCAATTGATGTCGGAGATCGCCGCAGCCGGTGATGAGGCAAGCATTGAAGCTGTGCGTGTTTCGGCGCTGGGCAAAAAGGGCTCGGTCTCCGAGCTTCTCAAAACCCTGGGTACGATGACACCGGAAGAGCGCCAGACCCGTGGTGCTGCCATCAACCAGCTCAAAAACGAAGTCACCGATCTGATCACCGCCCGCAAGAGCGAGTTGAAGGATGCCGCCATCACTGCCCGCCTGAAAGCGGAAACGGTTGATGTGAGCCTGCCGGTTCGCCAGTCCCCGGCCGAACGTGGCCGCATCCATCCGATTAGCCAGATCGTTGATGAGATCACTGCGATTTTTGCCGATATGGGTTTCTCGATTGCCGAAGGTCCTGATATCGAGACCGACTATTACAACTTCACCGCTCTGAATTTCCCGGAAGGTCACCCTGCCCGCGAAATGCACGACACATTCTTCCTGCCTGCCAATGACAAGGGTGAGCGCAAGGTTCTGCGCACGCATACGTCGCCGGTGCAGGTCCGCACGATGGAATCTCAGAAGCCGCCGATCCGTATCGTCATTCCGGGCAAGACCTACCGTCAGGATTCCGACGCCACCCA
The DNA here is from genome assembly GCF_032092815.1 of Agrobacterium sp. Lineage (GTDB taxonomy): Bacteria > Pseudomonadota > Alphaproteobacteria > Rhizobiales > Rhizobiaceae > Agrobacterium. The sequence continues at coordinate 88,572 of NZ_DAMDBP010000016.1, forward strand.
TTCGCCGATGTTCCATCAGGTCGAAGGTCTTGTCATCGACAAGAAGGCCAATGTCAGCAATCTGCGCTGGATTCTGGAAGAGTTCTGCAAGACCTTCTTCGAAGTCGACAGCGTTGTGATGCGCTTCCGCCCATCCTTCTTCCCGTTCACGGAGCCATCTTTCGAGGTGGATATCCAGTGCGATCGTTCCGGACCGATCGTCAAGTTCGGCGAAGGCAAGGATTGGATGGAAATTCTCGGCTGCGGCATGGTGCACCCAAATGTGCTGCGCGCGGGCGGGTTGGACCCCGATGAATATCAGGGCTTTGCCTGGGGCATGGGTCTCGACCGCATCGCCATGCTGAAATACGGCATGCCTGATCTGCGCGACTTCTTCAACGCCGATGTCCGCTGGATGAACCATTATGGCTTCCGCCCTCTCGACATGCCGACCCTGTTCGGCGGCTTGAGCCAGTAAGGAGAAAAGACCATGAAATTCACACTCTCCTGGCTGAAAGAGCATCTTGAAACCGATGCCACTCTTGATGAAGTCTGCGAACGCCTGACCGCCATCGGTCTTGAGGTCGAAGACGTTGATGACAAGGCTGCCTACAAGCCCTTCGTTATTGCCAAGGTTCTGACCGCTGAGAAACACCCGGAGGCAGACCGCCTCAAGGTGCTGTCGGTCGATGCCGGTGACGGCAAGCCGGTTCAGATCGTCTGCGGCGCACCCAATGCACGCGCCGGTCTTGTTGGTGCGCTGGCGCGTCCGGGCACCTATGTTCCGGGCATTGATGTGACCCTTTCGGTTGGCAAGATCCGCGGCGTGGAAAGCCACGGCATGATGTGCTCCGAAAAGGAACTCAACATCTCCGACGACCACAATGGCATTATCGACCTGCCGGAAGATGCGCCAATCGGCACGTCCTTCGCTTCCTATGCCGGTCTTGATGATCCGGTCATCGAAATCAACCTGACTCCAAATCGTCCGGACTGCACGTCGATCTACGGTATTGCCCGTGATCTCGCCGCATCCGGTCTTGGCAAACTGAAGACCAAGCCGGCACCGGCCTTCAAGGTCGAAGGTGCGACACCTGTTGATGTGAAGCTGGAGCTTGACGATGCAGCGCTTTGCCCGGGTTTCTCCCTGCGCATCGTGCGTGGCGTCAAAAATGGCCCAAGCCCGAAGTGGATGCAGCAGCGCCTGATGGCGATTGGTCTGCGCCCGATCAACGCATTGGTTGATATCACCAACTACATGACCTTCGACCAGGGCCGTCCAATGCACGTGTTTGACGCGGCAAAGGTCAAGGGCAATCTCGTGGTCCGTCGTGCTGAGGAGGGTGAAACCATCCTGGCGCTCGACCAGCGTGAATACAAGCTTGGTCCGGCCAATGTTGTCATCGCTGATGACAATGGCCTGGAATCGATCGGTGGCATCATGGGCGGCGAACATTCCGGCTGCGATGAAAACACCACGGATGTGCTGATTGAATCGGCTCTATGGGACCCGATCAACATCGCCAAAACAGGCCGTGCGCATGGCATCATCACCGATGCCCGTTACCGCTTCGAACGCGGTGTCGACCCGGAATATATGGTGCCGGGCCTTGAGCGCACCACCGAGCTTGTTCTGGAACTGTGCGGTGGCGCTGCCGGTGAAGCCAAGGTCGTTGGTTACAAGGGTTTTGAACCGAAGTTCGTGGATTTCCCGCTGTCCGAGGTCAAGCGCCTGACCGGCCTTGACGTTTCAACGCAGGAAAGCCTTGATATCCTCAAGGGTCTGGGTTTCGGCATTGAAGGTTCCGGCGAGCGCGTCAGCGTTTCCGTTCCATCATGGCGTCCTGATGTTGAAGGCAAGGCCGATCTGGTTGAAGAGGTCATGCGTATCCATGGCGTCGACAACATCAAGCCACAGCCACTGGAAAGCCTTGGTGCTGTCAATGGCCGTATCCTGACTACGCTGCAGATCCGCACGCGCACGGCGCGTCGCGCCTTGGCCAGTCGTGGCATGCTGGAAGCCGTGACCTGGTCGTTCATTCCGGAAGCCCAGGCCAAGCTGTTTGGTGGCGGATCGCCTGCCCTGAAGCTCGCCAACCCGATTGCGGCTGACATGTCCGACATGCGGCCGTCGCTGCTGCCGGGTCTGTTGACTGCAGCCCAGCGTAATGCCGACAAGGGTTATGGCGACGTTGCCATCTTCGAAGTGTCCGGCACCTATGAAAACGACACGCCAGAAGGTCAGCGTCGTGTTGCCGGTGGCGTTCGTCGCGGTACGGCATCGCTGTCCGGTTCCGGCCGCATGTGGTCCAACGCATCGAAGGGTGGCGGCAAGCCGGTTGACGTTTATGACGCCAAGGCCGACGCACTGGCTGTGATCGAGGCCTGCGGCCTGCCAATGGCCAATGTGCAGATCGAAGCTGGTGGACCTGAGTGGTATCACCCGGGCCGTTCCGGCACCATCAAGATGGGACCAAAGATCGTTCTCGGTTACTTCGGTGAATTCCATCCGAAAACCCTTGGTGAACTCGACGTATCGGGCGTCTATGCCGGTTTCGAAATTTTCCTCGATGCCATGGCAGAACCGAAGAAAAAGGCGACCCGCACCAAGCCAGCGCTTGAGCTTTCACCCTTCCAGGCTGTGAAGCGTGACTTTGCCTTTGTCGTCGACAAGTCGGTGGAAGCCGGCGCGATCATCAAGGCTGCGACAAGCGCTGACCGCAAGCTGGTGACCGCTGTGAATGTCTTTGACATTTTCGAAGGTGCTTCGGTTGGCGAAAACAAGAAGTCGGTTGCCATCGAAGTTCAGATCCAGCCGGTCGACAAGACCCTGACGGATGAGGATTTCGAGGCCCTGACTGCCAAGATCGTCGGCAATGTCGAAAAGACAACCGGCGGCGTGCTGCGCGCCTGAAGCAATACTGATTTCAAACGATCAAGGCCCGCGAAAGCGGGCCTTTTTGTTTTGGTTGGCTGTTGTTGCTGTAGACGTCTCAAACCGTCGCGGTTTTGCGGGGCGCAGGTGGTTTTGCAAAGATCACCACATTGCCGGCCAGCGTCAGTATGAGGCCAATGCCGCCGAGCAAAGTCCACTGATACCCTTCATAAAGCGTCGAAAGCGACAGCGCGACCACCGGGAAAAGCACGGTGGCATAGGCAGCGCGCGACGATCCGATGCGCGCCACCAGCATCAGATAGGTGGTGAAGCCAACGACGGACCCAATGGCCGCGAGATAGAGCATGGCCAGCAGGTAACGGGTGTCGGGCGGTGCAACGACCGGTGTTCCTGTCACCGCAATCAGCGCAATCAGGATAATGGCCCCATAGGTCATGCCCCAGGCATTGGCGGTGGCCGGGGTAATGCCAGCCGCGCTGTTGCGGCGCGATACCATGTTGCCGAGCGAAAAGAACAGCGTGCCGAGCGCCGACAGGCCGACGCCTTTCCAGGTATCGACATTGTAGTGGATGATGATGTCAGGCCCGAACAGCAAGACCAGACCCGATGCACCAAGAGCGGCTGCCACCAGCGTGCGTCCGGTAATCGCATCACCGAAAAACAGCCGCGCATTGACGGCATTATAAATGGTAGCCAGCGAAAAGATCACCGAGATCAGGCCGGAGGGTACATAACTTGCGGCATTATAAAAACAGATGAAGTTCATGCTGAACAGGCACAGTGCCTGCGCCACAATGAATGGCTGGCTTTTCAGTGCCGGAATTTTCAGTTTTCCCATCACCGCCAGCACGATGAGAAACAGAAGAGCTGCTGTGGCAAAGCGGTAAAAAACCGATACCAGAACCGGCACCGGCCCCACCTGCATGGCAATTGCAATCCAGGTCGTGCCCCAGATCAGAACGGTGGAAATGAACAGAATGATGTTGGCCATGGTATCCTCGCCGGCATTATAGCCGAGATATGCGCGACAGGGACCATGCTGTTCTTGCAGATTCTTGCGGTGAAATAACTCTGGCAGCGGCGGACCATACTGGCGGGGCTATCGCAGGGTCGTTGCTCTGCGTTAGAATGGCGCCTCATCGTCAGGGTTCATCATGCAGGCGCAGGCGCAATCTGTTTTCAGCTTTCTCAAGGCATCGTCATCGGCCGATGTGGTTGGTGCGATTGATCTCGCGTTTGGCCGTTCGGCTGCCATATGGCGTAACGCCCATGACCGCATGACCTATGAGCGTCCCAGCGGGCATACGTTCAGCCTCTATCTGCAAGGTGGCACTGGCACACGACGATTGGACAATGGCGGCGTGAATGGTTGGCCGGGTGCCTTGTGTGTGATGCCGCAAGGGGCATCGTCGGATTGGGAAATCACCGACACCTTCGAGTTTGTGCATCTCTACGTCGGGGATGACGATCTTCGCCGTTTTTATACGGAAATGTTCGATCAGGACGCCAGATTGATGGTGTTGCCCGAAGCAACCTTCGACAATGCGCCTGAAATGGCAAAGGCTCTGCAGCGCATTGCAGAGGCAACCCGGCAAAACGATCGGATGGCCGCAGATGCCGCCGTTTCCAGCGCGTTGACGCACCTTTTTACCGATCCGCGTTACGGCGGAAAGCGGTCGCCTTCGATCAAGGGTGGCCTGACACCGGCCGTTCGTCGACGCGTCATTGATTATATTGATGCGCATCTGGCGCAGGCACTGACCTTGCAGGATCTGGCACGGGTTGCCGGCCTCAGTGAATTTCATCTGCAGCGCATGTTCCACGCCAGTTGCGGGGTTTCCCCGCATGTCTGGGTGATGCACAGACGCCTTGCCCAGGCCAAAGTACTGCTAGCCGGACGCGATCCGATTGCGCAGATCGCGTCCGCCTGTGGTTTCAGCAGTCAGAGCCATTTGACACGGGTGTTCAAGTCCCTTGTCGGCACCACGCCGTCAGCCTACCGCCAGGGTGTCCTCACGCACACCTGACCTGTGCTGTCAGCGGCTTGCCATAGACGCCAGTTGCTGCGGATAACGACCACCTGCCACCTTTGCCGGCGACAGCAGATCGCCAAGCTCCTTGACCTCTTCCTTGGTCAACACAACGTCTGCTGCAGCGACGTTCTTTTCCAGATTGGCAATCTTGGTGGTTCCGGGGATTGGCACGATGAAATCACCCTGAGCCAAGACCCAGGCCAGCGCCAGTTGACCGGCTGTTACACCCTTTTGCGCTGCCATCTCTTCCAAGAGGGTTACCAGCGCCAGGTTAGCGTCGAAATTCTCCGCCTGAAAACGCGGAAGCGAACGACGGAAATCATTATCCGACAGGCCGTCCAGTTTTTTCAGCGCTCCGGTCAGAACACCGCGACCAAGCGGGCTGAATGGCACAAAACCAATGCCCAGCTCGCGGCAGGTGTCCAGCACGCCATTTTCTTCGACGTCGCGTGTCCAGAGCGAATATTCGCTTTGCAGCGCGGTAATCGGATGTTCGGCATGCGCCTTGCGGATGGTATCTGCACTGGCTTCAGAAAGGCCGAGATATTTCACCTTGCCCTCCCGCACCAGATCGGCCATGGCGCCAACCGTCTCTTCAATCGGCACATTGGGGTCAACGCGGTGCTGGTAAAACAGGTCAATAACATCGACGCCAAGACGTTTCAGCGAGGCTTCGGCCACAGCGCGAACATTTTCGGGCCGGCTGTCGGTGCCCACCATCATCTGACCAACCGGTTTGCTGGTATCGATCTTGAAACCGAACTTGGTGGCAATCACCACCTTGTCGCGGTAGGGCTGCAGCGCCTTACCGACCAGCACCTCATTGTCATAAGGACCGTAAACTTCCGCCGTGTCGAAAAAGGTGACGCCAAGCTCCACCGCCCGGTGCAACGTGGCAATCGAACCGCTGTGATCTGACGAGGGGCTGTAGGCGTGGGTCATGCCCATGCAGCCAAGGCCAAGCGCCGAGACAGAAAGATCTTTTCCGAGAATTCTGCTTTTCATTTTGTCCGTCCTTTCAGGAAGGAAATATTCTTTGAGGAACGGACACACCATATGCCGATGCGCGGATAAAAATAATCGCTGCAAATTTGCGTGGGTTGTTCTAAATAATAGAACAATGAATCGTGTTCAGCTTTCACAACTGGCCGTTCTGGCCACCGTCGCAGAAGAAAAAAGCTTCCGCAAGGCGGCAGCGGAACTGGGCATTGCGCCATCCGCGGTCAGCCATGCGGTCTCTGCGCTGGAGGCAAGCCTTGGCCTGCGGCTGCTTCATCGCACCACCCGCAGCGTTTCCCCGACCGAAGAAGGCCGACGGCTTCTTGAAACACTGGCACCGGCCTTGAGCGATATCGACACCGTCATCAGCACGCTCGCCGAACAGGGTGGTCGCCCAGCCGGACCACTCCGCGTGACCTTGCCACGCCTTGCAGCAGAAGAATTGCTCATGCCGCGGCTGAGCGAGTTTCTGGAGCTTTATCCGGATATTTCTCTTGAAGTCGCCACCCATGACAGTTTTGAGGATATCGTCGCCAAGGGATTTGATGCCGGATTCCGACTGGGCGAAAACCTGGAAGCCGACATGATTGCTGTTCGTGCCAGTGGCCCATGGCGTGGTGCCATTGTCGCGTCACCTGGTTATTTCGAGAAACATCCCGCTCCCGAACATCCCCGCGAACTGATGCAACATCGCTGCATAAGCCGTCGGTTTTCAAGTGGGCGGATTTATCGATGGGAACTGGAAAAGGACGGAAAACCGCTGGTCGTCGATGTGCAGGGCCAACTGATCCTTTCGGACCAAAACCTCATTTGCCGTGCAGCAATCGATGGTGCGGGTCTTGCCTTTGTGTTCGAACAACGGGTCGAAGACCACATAAGAGCCGGCCGTCTGGTGCGTGTGCTGGAGGACTGGTGTGCGCCGTTTGACGGCTTTTACATCTATTATCCCTCGCGCCGGCAGATGCGGCCGGCGCTGAGGGCTTTCGTCGATTTCTTCCGTTTCAAGGGCTGATCAGAACTTGATGCGGTAGCGGATATGGCCATCACTTTCGACATAGCTGTCATAAAGTTTGCGGGCCCGCTGATTGTTTTCATCGGTGTGCCAATAGAGGCGTGACCAGCCCTTTTCCTTGGCAATGGCAATCAGGTCATCGATCAAGGCGCGGCCGATGCCCTTGCCACGAATGGTCTCGTCGATGAACAGGTCTTCCAGATAACAATCCGGGGTCTTGACCCAGGTCGATTCATGGAAGTGATGAATGGCAAAACCGACCGTCTGGCCGTCGAGCACTGCCAAACGCATGGAAAGGCGTGAAGCCGGGTCCATGATGCGCGCCCATGTATGGGCAGTCACATCCTCGGCAAGGTCAACATTGTAAAAGGCGAGATAGTCGGTCCAGAGTTTCAGCCAGTCGGCCTGATCCTGTGGCTGGGCATCACGAATCTGCAGGGTCATTATGCGCCTGCCTTGTCGAGAAGCGTCATCACGTCGTCCGTCAGTTTCAGATCGGTCGCCCGTTTGAAACTTTCCAGCTGCGAAAGGCTGGTGGCACTGGCAATCGGTGCAGTTACCGTTCTCTTGCGCAGCAACCATGCCAGCGCGATATCGGCAAGTTTGGCGCCGGTCTCGGCCGCAACCGTATCCATCGCACCAAGAACAGCCAGTCCGCGATCATTGACGTAACCTTCCACCCGGTAGGAGCGTGCAGCACCTTCCGTATCGACCTTGGCGCGGTATTTTCCGGTCAGGAAGCCAGCAGCAAGACTGTAATAGTTGATGACACCAATATCTTCCTTCAGGCAGAGCTCGGCCAGTGGGCCTTCAAAATCGGCGCGGTTATAGAGGTTATATTCCGGCTGCAGCACGTCGTAACGCGGCAGGTTGTTGCGTGCAGCAACATCCAGCGATGCCTGAAGCTGTTCTGCGCTGTAGTTCGAGCAACCAATTGCGCGGACCTTGCCCTGCTCTTTCAGCCGCGCAAATGCGCCAAGGGTTTCCTCAAGCGGCACATCCTCATCGGGTTTGTGAGCCAGATAGAGGTCGATGTAATCGGTCTGCAGGCGCTTGAGCGAAGCATCGACAGCCTCGTTTATCCACTTGGCACTCAGACCTGTTTTGCGCTCATTATTATCGAAGCCAACCTTGGTAACGATAACGGCGTCTTCGCGTTTGACAGAGCTTTGTTTCAGCCACTTGCCGATGATTGCTTCGGACTCACCACCCTGATGGCCGGGAACCCAGGCGGAATAGACATCTGCCGTATCGATGGCATTGAAACCGGCGTCAAAAAAAGCATCCAGAAGCTGGAAAGAGGTTTTTTCGTCAGCGGTCCAGCCAAACACGTTACCACCGAAAACAATGGGTGCGATGGATAGGCCGGTACGGCCAAGGGCGCGTTTTTCCACGTCAAATACTCCTTTTTCAAAACTGCTTTTGCCAAACTAGCAATCCTGCGGAGACATAACCATTGAATTTCCCTGATGGGATACCGCCTGCCCGCGTGATGAGTGGCGGAGGTCACATCTCACGACAGATGGGAACGGTAATGGCTGGGTGAGTGCGAATTATGTTCAGACCACACACGGCGAAGGTGACGTGTCGAGGCAAAACCGGAGCGTTCCGCCACGCTTTCCATGTCCAGTCGCGAATTGCTGATCAGATCGCGCGCCAGGTTCACCCGCATCAGGTTCACATAGTCCACCACGCTCATGCCGGTATGGTCGCGAAACAGCCGGGAAAGATGCCGCTGGCTCAAACCCGCCTTGTCGGCCAGATGCGACAATGACCAATCATCGGCCGGAGCCGCCATGATGGCGTCCTGCGCCTTGTGGATCGACGGATGAATATGGTTGCGACCACTCAGCCAGGGTGAAATTTGCGGATCATGGCCACTGCGGCGCAGATAAACCACCATGGTCTGGGCAATGCGTGCGGCAATCACCGGTGAGGTCAGGCCCGCAACAATATGCAGCAGCAGATCGATACCGGTTGAGATGCCTGCACTCGAAAACCGAAGACCATCCTCCACGAACAGGCGATTTTCCAGCACCTGCGCCAAAGGCGCAATTTTGCGCAGCGCATCCAGGCAATCCGCATGGGTGGTGCATTGATGTCGGTCGAACAGTCCGGCTTCAGCCGCAATCAGCGCCCCGGAGCAGATCGATACCACCATGGTATCGTCCTTGACTGTGCTGCGCAGCCAATCGGACAGGACACGCCTCTCCCGCGTGATATCCGTCAGGTTGACGGCCTCAAGACCGGCACCGGATGAACTGCCTGATATCAGCACGATTGCGTTTTCAGGAAGCTCCGCCGGCAAAGGTTCCAGCCCCGCCAATGTCAGGCCAATCGTCGTGGTTTGCGTCTGGTTTGTCGCGAGATAATGGCAGTCGAAGCCGATGTCACTTTGCTGCTGATTGGCGTAACGCAGCACCTCGAGGGGGCCAGCGACATCGAGCAGCAGTGTCTGCGGCGGCAGGACCACATAAACGGCACGTGTTTGTATGTGCACTGCGCCGCCCACCGCCATCAGGCTGCAGCCTTCACGTTGGCCAGCGCTTCATTTACCGTGACGATCCTTGCAAAACGACCGGCAAGAACAAGTTCCGTGCGTCTGGCTATCTGCTCGGCAGAAAAGACTTCACCGGAAGCATGTGTCATCGGGAAGGTTAGCGTCGCCTCGGTCACGTAATCCACGCTGTAACCGATATCGGAGCCATGACGAGTTGTTGTTTCACAGCACTGTTCGGTGCGAATACCCGAAACGATCAATCGCGTGATGCCATTGTCTTTCAGCCAGGTGTCGAGCTGCGTGCCGACAAATGCCGAATGGCGGTTTTTGCGAACCGTCACGGCGGGTTTGATCTGAATGCCATCAAGCGTGCGGACGAATCCGTTTTCTTCGGCAAATGCGCGGTCACCATCGACGTGAAAAATCTGCACGACCGGAATGCCGGCGGCGTTTGCACCGTCGATCAGTTTCTGCTGTGCGGAAAGATAGGTGTTCAGACCACTTTCTTCGAAATACGGGGCGTGCCGGAACGATTCCTGCACATCGATCACCAGAAGCGCTGTTTTCTCATGGGACATTTTCTGTATCTCCAGTTTGGTATGGATACAGTTTTTCTCATTTCTTACAAAGCAAAAAGGTAGCGAAGCGCCAAATAGAGGACATATCCGGCCAAGGACCATTCACTCGGCACACCACGCCATCCTTGGTTGCGTGTCAGCCACGGCATGCTAAGGTGCAACCCGAATTTATGGGAGATGAGCATGTTACGTTTTGGAATTCTGTCGACAGCAAAAATTGGCCGGGAACTGGTTATTCCCGCCATTCAGGATGCGGAAAATGCTGTCGTTACGGCAATTGCCAGCCGCGACGGCACCAGAGCACGCCAATTGGCGGACCGTTTTTCGGTGCCACACGCATTCGGCTCTTATGAGGAAATGCTGGCCTCCGACGTGATTGATGCCGTCTACATTCCCCTGCCAACCGCCCAGCATGTTGAATGGTCAATCAAGGCCGCAGATGCAGGCAAACATGTGTTGTGCGAAAAGCCGATTTCTCTGAAGGCAGAGGAAATCGACAGCCTGATCGCCGCGCGTGACCGCAACAAGGTACTGGTTTCCGAGGCCTATATGGTGACCTACGCGCCCGTTTGGCGCAAGGTGCGCGAAGTGCTGGCCTCCGGCGCCATTGGCACGCTGAAACATGTGCAGGGTGCCTTTACCTATTTCAATCGTGACCCTGGCAATATGCGCAACATTCCGGAGCTCGGCGGCGGTGCCCTGCCGGATATTGGCGTTTACCCGACCATCTCCACCCGTTTTTCCACCGGCAAGGAACCCAAAAGGGTGCAGGCCGTGGTGGAACGTGATCCGGTTTTCGGCACCGATATCTATGCCAGTGTGAAGGCCGATTTTGGTGATTTCGAATTGAGCTTTTATATCGCGACCCAGTTGGCCAACCGCCAGGTGATGGTTTTCCACGGCACCGAAGGTTTCATCGAGGTAAAGTCACCCTTCAATGCCGATCGCTACGGCGCTGAAGAGGTGGAAGTCACCAGCCAGAACCACAATCACTCGCAGGTCTTCCGTTTTCCCGACAGCCGTCAATATCGCTGCCAGATCGAAGCCTTTGCCACAGCCGCTGAAGGCGGTGATGCGGAGATCGTTTCGCTGGAAAGCTCGAAAAACAGTCAGCATTTCATCGACGCGATCTACCGCGCTGCAGAAAAGGATGGCTGGGAGGCGGTGTAAACCGCCTACCGGTTTTCCCGTCGGCGGAAGACAAAACGCGAGTAGCCGAAATAGCTGAATACCATGGCAGACAGCGATGACAGGAACAGCGCAATAAAGGGCTGCAGGTCGGGGTTACGCAGCAAAAGCAGAGCGTAAATGCCGTAATTGATGAGGGCTGCGACAATGCCGACAAAGGCATAGAGAAAGCCCTCATGCAAAACACGTCGATCCGATTTTCCAAAGGTGACGTGGCGGTTCACCAGCCAGGTAAACAGCATGGCCGTGGCAATTGCAAAAATGCGGGCAATGAACGGACCGGCTGGCGTATAGGCAATCAGCAACAGCGTTACGCCAGCGTCCACGGCAAAACCCGAGCCACCCGCCACCACAAACCAGAAAAGTTTCTTCACGCCACCCTCGCATCCTTGTCCTTGCCGTTCTGGCGCGTGGCAGAGGTTTCGGCAAGAGCACTGGATGAGATTTGTTTCTGGTTGAGATAGTGAATGCGAAGTTGTTCATTGCGCGAGCGCGCAACGGAATCGAGAACCAGACCAGCGGTGAAGATCAGGAACGAAATCATCAGCAGGGCCATGGACAGTACCCATGTCGGCATTTTGCTGACCAGACCCGTTGCAAAATACTCAGCCAGAACCGGTGTCATGAATGCCATGCTGACCGCCAATGTGGCGGAGCTGATGATGGAGAAAAACGCGAAAGGACGGGTTTCCTTCATCAGCATCGCGAACATCCACAGAATGCGCATACCATCCTTGTAGGTGGAAAGCTTGGAATGGGACCCTTCTGGCCGACGACCATAATCCAGCTCAAGTTCACACACTGGCAGCTTGAGGCGCGAGGCATGCACCGACATTTCGGTTTCAATTTCAAAACCTGCCGAAACGGCTGGGAAACTTTTCACGAAACGGCGTGAAAACGCCCGGTATCCCGAAAATATGTCGGTAAAATCGCTACCAAAAATGCTGCGATAAAGAAGGTTGAACATACGATTGCCAGCCGCGTGGCCCTGTCGCCCGGCGTCGGCCGTAACCCCACGACGCGTTCCCACCACCATGTCGGCCCGTTCGGTCAGCAATGTGCGGATCAGTTCTTCGGCATCGGCAGGAGAATAGGTGCCGTCGCCATCAGCCATCACATAAATATCGGCTTCGATATCGGCAAACATGCGCCTGACAACATGGCCTTTACCCTGACGGCGCTCGCGCAAAACCTCGGCACCGGCCAGCATGGCCTGCAGCGCTGTGCCATCGGTCGAGTTGTTGTCATAAACGATGATGCGGGCACTTGGTAATGCCTCACGAAAGCCGCGCACGACACCGGCAATTGTTGCCGCCTCATTATAACATGGCAATAAAACGGCCACGGTTACATCGCTACTGGGCACAAAGGTCATGATTTCTACTCAATACAAAAGAAAATCTGCGGCCAGAGAGACAGGAACCAGCCCGTTTTACTATTTCTTGAGAAGGTTAAATCTAGGTTGAAGAGACGAGTAAATACATACGGAAAATCACAGCATGACGGACGAGACCCTGTCAGGACTTTCGATGCAAACACGTAGGGCAAATCTGACAGGGATACATGGCGATACCCTTCCCGATGATCGTGTCTGGCTTGCTGTGCTGGCTTATTTCGTCGTCACGGCTGGCATCATATTCTTCGGCAATCTGTTTGTCGCGACCGATTATGTCGGCCTGGACAATGACGACACGATGCGTCTCGTCGAAGTCCGCGACCTGCTTGCCGGTCAGGGATGGTTTGACCTGATGCAGTACCGGCTTGGCCTGACCGGCGGTACACTGATGCACTGGTCGCGTGTCATCGACGTGCCCATCGGCGCTCTCATCGGGTTTTTCGGGCTTTTCCTGTCCAGTGAAAATGCCGAGCGGTTGGCGCTTGCGATCTGGCCCCTTTCGCTGCTGTTTCCTCTTCTTGCTGCTGCCGCCCTTGCCGGCCGACGCATGGGCGGAGAAGCCACCATGCATATCAGCATGTTGATGGCCTCGATGCTCGCTTATGGCAGCAGCCGCTTTTATCCCGGTGCTATTGACCATCACAATGTGCAGCTCGTACTGACTATGGTGATTGTCGCCATGCTGCTTGATCCAAAACATCGGGCGTCAAACTACGCGGTGGCCGGTGCCTGTGCAGCCTTTGCCATCGCAATTGGCGCCGAAACGACGCCATTGATAGCCGCCACGGCTCTTGCCGTCACCTTGTGCTGGGGCATCATTGGTGAGGAGTTTCGCGCTGCCGCCAAAGCCTTTGGCCTGTCTCTGACGCTGACCATTTCAGCCCTGTTCTTTCTGACCGTTCCACCGTCATCCTATTCACTGGTGACCTGCGACAGTCTTTCGCTCGGTTTTTACGGCCTGTCGGCAATCGGTGGAACGTTGCTGTTTCTGTCGGCTAGCGCCGCATCGTCTCTTTCCAGGACAAGACGCTTCGCACTTCTGGCGATCAATGGCGTTGCCATTCTCAGCACGGCATCCGTTCTGGCCCCTCAATGCCTGCAAAGCCCGCTAGCCAATCTCGACCCGCTGCTCGTCAAGTTATGGCTGAACAATGTGGGTGAGGCACGCAGTATCGTTGCGCAGGCACGGATCGAACCGGAAGGGCTTGGTGCCTTTTATGCACCGGGCCTGCTTGCCATAGGCATTTGCCTTTACCGCGTTGCCAAAGGACAGAAAGCTGCTCCTCATGCGATGTTGCTTCTGTTGCTTGCCATATGCTGGGGCATTTCGCTTATCCAGATCCGCGGTGCAGTCTTCAGCAGTCTTATTGCCATTCCGGTTCTGGCGCACACCGTTGCACAGTTGCGTTTACGGGCAACCAGCCAGCCCGCGGGCAAGACCGGCCTCATCTATCTCGCGGTATTTGCCATTTCAACGCCACTGGTCTGGGCTTTGGCAGCGTCATGGTCAGTGACTGGCTGGAATGCCATCAGCGGCAAAAATGTAGCGGCTCTCGGAGTGAATGTTTCCTGCTCTACCAGATCGGATATCGCGCAGTTGGCAGCCCTGCCCTCAACGGTCGTGGCCGCACCGGTTGACAGCGGCGCCTCGATTTTGCGCTTTACGCAACACCGTGTGCTCAGCGCACCCTATCATCGCAATCAGGGTGGCATGCTGGCGGAAATACACATCGGCCTTTCATCGCCAGATGAAGCGGAGGCCTTTCTGCATGGCGCTGATGTCGGGATTGTTGCCTTTTGCCCCAGCGATGCCGGAACGGAGAACCTCATCCGAACGGCGCCAAACGGGCTTTATGCCGCGCTCAACCGTGGCGAGGTTCCTGATTATCTAGAGGCATTGCCTGCAGATGAAGCATCCGGTTTCCAGCTTTACAGGGTTCGCCCGTAAAGACTGGATAGATCAGGGGGAATTCGGTGGCTTTAAGCGGCGCGCAGTCTGTGAACCAGCAGCATGCCGCAAAGCAGGCTGATAATGCCCGTATTGTATCCGGCTACGGCGATGACAAGCGGCATGAACGCGACAGGGCCGGCTGAAACAAAAGCTGCAGCGGCAAAGGTACCAGCCATCATCAAACAGATGAGGATCACGCAAAATGCCGAGCGAAGCATAACGGCTGTCATGCCCAAAACCATGGCGGTCAAAAAGATCATATTTCCGCCTCCTGTGCGACGTTAACTGGCCTCAAAATGGCCCGGATATCCTAAAGAAACATTGCGATAGGTCATGGAGGCAAGCAGGTTTCAACCCTTTGTAGGGTTATGGTTTCACTGCCCTTAATCGTCACGTTACAATCTCTCCATAAACGTTCACAAAGCGGTCATCTTTGGTTAGAAACGGGAATGAGCGATTTTTTTCAGACCGATTCTGCGACCAATCTCACCGAGTTTTCAGTCTCGGAGCTCTCGGGCTCCATCAAGCGCACGGTTGAGACCGCATTCGATCATGTCCGGGTACGGGGCGAAATTTCAGGTTATCGCGGCCCCCATTCCTCGGGGCATGCCTATTTCGCTTTGAAGGACGACAAGGCTCGAATTGACGCGGTCATCTGGAAGGGCAATTTCGGCAGGCTTAAATTCCGCCCTGAAGAAGGTATGGAGGTCATTGCCACCGGCAAGATCACCACCTTCCCCGGCTCTTCGAAATATCAGATCGTTATTGAAAACCTCGAACCGGCTGGTGCCGGCGCGCTGATGGCGCTTCTGGAAGAGCGCCGTCGCAGGCTTGCCGCCGAGGGGCTGTTCGATCAGGGCCGTAAACAGCTTTTGCCCTACATGCCCAAAGTGATCGGTGTGGTCACCTCTCCGACCGGGGCAGTGATCCGCGATATCCTGCACCGCATTGCCGATCGTTTTCCCGTGCATGTCATCGTTTGGCCGGTCAAGGTACAAGGCGAAGGTTCCGGCGAGGAGGTGGCAAACGCCATTCGTGGGTTTAATGCAATCGCCCCCGGCAGCGCAATTGCCAGACCTGACGTGCTGATCGTGGCACGCGGAGGCGGAAGTCTTGAAGACCTATGGAGTTTTAACGACGAAATCGTCGTTCGTGCTGCCGCCGACAGCGATATTCCATTGATCTCAGCCGTTGGTCACGAGACGGACTGGACGCTGATTGACCATGCGGCCGACGTTCGCGCACCGACCCCGACCGGTGCAGCAGAAATGGCCGTGCCGGTTCGCGCTGATCTTGAGGCACAGCTTGCAGGCCTCGCAGCGCGGCTTTCTGGCTCCACAACACGACAGATGGACAATCGCCGCCAGGGTCTGCGGGCACTGGTTCGGGCGTTGCCATCGCTTGATCAGCTTCTGGCCCTGCCCCGTCGTCGCTTTGATGAGGCGGCCAGCGGACTTGGACGCGGGCTGGAACTGAACACGCTGAACAAGCGGCGCGGCTTTGAGCGTATCGCCTCGGGTTTGCGGTTGGACATGTTGGTTCACCGTCTGCAAGTGCAGCGTCAGACGCTGGCCGAGCGTATGCAGCGGGCAGATCGCATTGTCGAACGTCGACTTTTGCAGGCTACCGCTCGCGTATCGTCGTTTGATTCCGCCCTACGCGCCTTGCCTGTGCGGCTGCTGGGGCAGGTTGAACGCCAAAAAGAACGGGTATCCGGTATTTCGCGGCGCGCCGACACAGCGGTTCTGCACCGCATGGCGCAGAACCGTTCCGGACTGGCGGCCCATGAGCGAATTCTACAATCGCTGTCTTATAAAAATGTTCTGTAACGCGGTTATGCTGACATTCGCGATGAGGAACACCGGACATTGACGCGCGCCGAAGCCATCAGCAGCGGCATGTTTGTGTCAATGGAGTTTGCAGATGGTCGTGTCTCAGCCGTCACCACGGATGAGACAGGGGCAGCCTCTCCCGCAGAAGCGGCGGCGCCGAAAAAGAAGCCGGCAAAACCCGCATCATCAAACCCCACAGATCAGGGCAGCCTGTTTTAAAGACCATCGCACAAAGCTGGCGACCAGCTTTGTGCGATGAGGTATCGGGTTAGATCGAATTGGCATCCGAGAAACGGCGGCTCACGGTAAAGGCCTTTTCGATGTCCGGATGCAGTTCCATGCCGAGGCCGGCACCGGGCGGCACGGTGATCATGCCGTTTTTCACCTCAGGCAGCGCTGTCACCAGATCGCGGTACCATGTCTTGTAGAAGGCACGCACACTTTCCTGCACCAACGCATTTGGTGCATTGAGCGAAAGGTGGGTCGAGGCGCACAAGACGACCGGACCGGTGCAGTCATGTGGCGCGACCGGCAGGTGCCAGGCTTCCGCCATGGAGGCGATCTTGCGTGCTTCGGAAAGACCACCACACCAGCTGATATCCAGCATCATCACGCCTGCAGCACCGGTTTCCAAGAGGTCACGGAACGCCCAGCGCGAACCCAGAGTTTCAGACGCCGAAATTGGCGCCGGCGATACGGCTGCATAACGTGCAAGGCTGGACAGGCTGTCCATCTTAATCGGGTCTTCGTGCCAGAAGGTGTTGTAGGGCTCCAGCGCCTTGGCAATCTGCATGGCTGGCAGAAGCTGCCACATGGAGTGGAACTCCACCATGATGTCCATCTTGTCGCCAACGGCCTTGCGGATCTTTTCAAACGGCACCAGTGCGCTTTTCAGATCCGGCATGGAGATATATTGACCACGGGTCTTTTCGGCAGCCGCGTCAAACGGCCAGATTTTCATGGCCGTGATGCCTTCTTCCAGCAGTGAATGCGCCAGCTCATCGGCATTGTGCAGGAAGCCGTTGAGATCGTCATATTCCTTGCCGCCGGAGAGGCCGTAATTGCCGGTCTGCTGGCCGGTCGCCTTCTTGATATATTCCGTGCCTGCACATGTGTTGTAGGTGCGGATTTCCTTGCGGCTGAAACCGCCAAGCAGCTGGGCAATCGGCTGGTTCGTCACCTTGCCGAAAATATCCCAGAGCGCGATGTCAAAAGCCGAGTTTCCGCGCACTTCTGCACCGGAGGACCGGAAACCGAGGTAACCGACCAGATCCTGCGCCAGCAGATCGATCTCCAGCGGATTACGTCCGATCACGCGGGGTGCAATATATTCATGCACATAGGCTTCGACGGTTTCAGCACCGTAGAAGGTTTCACCCAGACCGGTGATCCCCTCATCCGTGTGGACCAATACCCATAGAAGGTTCGCCCGTTCCGCGACGCGGACGGTTTCAAGTTTCGTAATTTTCATGGATTTCCTCCTGGAAAGCGGTTCAGGGAACAATCAGCCGCTCCCGAACCACGTAAGACAGATTATGCTATTCCTGCTGCGATGAGGGCGTGCACGCTCTCGTCGAAATGTTTCGCCATCAACGTGGCGGCGATCTGCGGATCGCCCGCTGCGATCGCCTGCCCAATGGCAATGTGAAGCTGACCTGCCGCATGGCGCTGTTCGTCCGATGTGCGGCTTTTCCAGCCAATCGGCCATGTCTGCCGCGTGACATTCTGGAAGGCACCCAGAATGAGCTCAAACACCGGATTTTTAGAGGCTTTTGCAACGGCAAGATGGAAAGCGAGGTCGTGTTCCATGACCTTTTCATTGTGGCCAAAATCCACTTCCATCTGGTTGGCATGGTGCAGAATGTCCAGCGCTTCGCTGTCGGTGCGGCGCAGCGCAGCCAGCGTCACCGTCCGTACCTCAATGGTGCGACGAACATCGTAAATCTGCTGAATATTGATCTGTTCGGTGTGAATGCCGTGTTCGAACATCAGCGACATGGCACCATGATCAAGCGTGGCAACGGTTGCGCGCTTGCCTGGGCTCATATCAATCAGACGCATGGCGGACAGCGACCGGAATGCCTCACGTACAACGGTGCGCGACACACCAAGCTGTTGCGACAGCGTCATTTCGCTTGGCAACTTTTCACCCGGAGCCAATTCATTCTCTCTGATATGGCGGGTGATGGCGCTGATGGCACCACTGACTAGGCCAAGGTCCTGCGAAACCTCTGTAAACATTTCTCCTCCAACCTGTACTACAGGTTTATGGATTATTGCGTACAAGAGTTCACTGACATGCGCAAGGTCACGTTACGGCATAATTCGCCAAATCGTAGCCTATTTTAGGGAAAAGTTATGCAGAGAATCGCCGTCTAACAGGTTTCACAATGCCATATAGTCCGCGAAGCCGGTGAAATATCGTCCGGGCATTCGATCTCTAAGCCCCAGACAAGCCGCTTGGCCAAAAAATATCTTGACATCAAGATAAAATGCATCGATCCTAAATTTATCTTGATGTAGAGATTGTTTAATGATGCGAAATTTCCGATACACGACCGATGTTTTAGCGACGGCCATTGCACCAGCGATCTGGGGCAGCACCTATTTCGTCACCACGTCGTTCCTGCCGCACGGCTACCCATTAACCGTTGCCATGTTGCGGGCGCTTCCCGCTGGCCTGCTTTTGCTGCTTGTGGTTCGAAAACTGCCACATGGCATCTGGTGGGCGCGCAGCCTTGTTCTTGGCAGTCTCAACTTCTCGTTTTTCTGGGCGATGCTGTTCGTTTCCGCATACCGCCTTCCCGGAGGCGTCGCGGCAACGGTGGGCGCGGTGCAGCCACTGATCGTGATTGCCCTGTCACGGGTCTTTCTTGGAACGCCAATTCGGCTCGCGGCAATTCTCGGCGGTCTGCTCGGCGTGGCAGGTGTCGCCCTGCTGGTCCTGACACCGAAAGCAGCACTTGACCCCATCGGCATTGTTGCGGGATTTGCCGGTGCGGTGTCCATGGCCTTTGGCACAGTGTTGACCCGGCGCTGGCAACCGCCAGTTTCCAACCTGACCTTCACTGCCTGGCAATTGACCGCAGGTGGTTTACTTCTGGTTCCCATTGCACTGCTGTTGGAACCAGTTTTGCCAGTGCCAAACACGGCAAATATTGTCGGAATGTCATATCTTGGCCTTATCGGCGCGGCGCTGACCTATCTTCTGTGGTTTCGCGGACTGTCCCGCATCGAACCATCCGCAGCAGCGTCGCTCGGTTTTCTCAGCCCGATCGTCGCAACGTTGCTTGGCTGGCTGGCGCTTGGCCAAAGCCTGGCACCGATCCAGATTGCCGGCTTTATCATGGTGCTTGGCAGCGTCTGGCTCGCGACATCAACCCGCAAACCAGTGGCGATTGCACCAAAGGCCGTGAAGCCAGTTTGAAGCACAAAAGCGTCCGTTTTTCCGTGTAAAACACGTTAAACGGACGCTTCGCATCATTTGTCGGAGCGATGTTTATCAGGCCCACTCGCCCTTGCGCATCACAGGTACCTTCGTACCGTCTGCCCGAACACCATCGATATCGACCTTGTCGGAACCGATCATCCAGTCAATGTGAATGAGGCTGGAGTTGCCGCCCTGTGCCTTGATCTGCTCCTGGCTGAGCGATGCGCCATCAAGGAAACACTTTGAATAGCACTGGCCGAGCGCGATGTGGCACGAGGCATTCTCATCAAACAGCGTATTGTAAAACAGGATGCCGCTGGCCGAAATCGGTGAGGAATGCGGCACCAGAGCCACTTCGCCAAGGCGGCGCGCCCCCTCGTCAGTGTCCAATACCTTGTTCAGAACCTCTTCACCCTTGCTTGCCTTGGCTTCGACGATCCGGCCCGCTTCAAATTTCACCTGGATATTGTCGATCAGCGTTCCCTGATGTGACAGGGGTTTCGTGCTGGATACATAACCGTCAACACGCAGCGCATGCGGCGTTGTGAAAACTTCTTCGGTTGGAATGTTCGGGTTGCAGGTCACACCATTCTTCGCCGTGGATGCGCCACCATGCCATTCGTGGCCATCCGCAAGACCGATTGTCACGTCAGTGCCAGGACCGGTGAAGTGCAGGGCCGCAAAACGTTCGCCGTTCAACCACTTGGACCGTTTGGCAAGATTGGCATTGTGGTCAGCCCAAGCAGCAACCGGATCAGCCACATCAACGCGTGAGGCGGCAAAAATCGCTTCAGCCAGTTTCCGGACAGCCTCATCCTCCGGCACATCAGGAAATACCAGCTTTGCCCAGGACGGGTTGGGATAAGAAATGATGTTCCAGTTGATATCGAAGTTGGAAATCTTCTCCAGCGCTGGCTTGTACGCCATGGAGTTTGCCTTGTTGGCCCGCGCGACCTTTGTCGGATCTTCAGTCGAGAGCAGCATCGGGTTGTCACCGGCGATCGCCAGACGTGCAGCGCCATTGGCATAGGCTTTTGCCATGCCTTCATACAACCAGCCCGACGCCTTGTCGAAATTGCCATCGCTTGCATGGCGATACCGGGCGAGCGTGGTTTCCTCATCGGAATAGAAAGTCGTCACCAATCCACTGCCAGCCATATAGGCATGTTTTGTCAGCAAACGCACCAAAGGCAGGGCGGCGAGTGGAGCGGTGATGACCAGATCCTGATCCTTCTGCAACTGCAGCCCCACCTTGACGGCAACTTCCGCCAGCTTTTCGAGTTTGACTGGATCAATGGACGATGGGGATGAGGGTGTCATGATGTACCTTTAACTTTGTTGCCAGCATGGAACGCAGAACTGAATTCTTAAAGCCTGCTGCTCAACTTGGGAACCATTGCGGGCGAAAATTCGGCATGCCTTGCATGTCGCACCAAATATGAAACG
Source organism: Agrobacterium sp. (assembly GCF_032092815.1). Classification (GTDB taxonomy): domain Bacteria; phylum Pseudomonadota; class Alphaproteobacteria; order Rhizobiales; family Rhizobiaceae; genus Agrobacterium. The sequence goes on from NZ_DAMDBP010000016.1 coordinate 109,812, forward strand.
CCACAGTCATGGAAGTAAAAAAGGTGACGCGTCGGGTCGCAAGGCGGCAGTGATCACTCCGCCACGATTGGCGCAACGATAGCACCCAAAACCGAGACAGCGTCTCGAGGAGACAAGCGCACCTGAAGGCCACGCTGTCCGCCATTGATATAGACGTGGTCCTCAGTCAGCGCCTGCTGTTCAATAGCGGTTGGCACTTTTTTCTTCTGACCGAAAGGACTGATACCGCCGACATGATAACCGGTGACGCGCTCGGCTTCCGCCGGCTTCATCATCTGGGCAGATTTTCCGCCAAAAGCCGCGGCCAGTTTTTTCATGCTGACCTCCTTGTCCGACGGCACAACCACACATACCGGTTTGCCGTCCAGTTCAGCCATCAGGGTTTTTAGAACACGGTGCGGTGGTTCACCAATGGCCTCGGCAGCCTGCAGCCCGATCCGGTCAGCACCCGGATCGTAATCATAGGTTACAACCGAAAATGCAACCTTGGTCTGGCTGAGGACCTGTGTGGCTCGCGTGGTCTTGGACATGATATCTCACTTAAGCGGAAAACAGTCTCTCATAAATCTCCGGTTTGAAACCCACCGTCAATGAAGCAGGCCCTTCCAGAACCGGACGTTTGATCATTGAGGGTTGTTCAAGCATCAGAGCGATCGCCTTGTCTTGCGTGAGATCTGCTTTTGAAACGTCGTCCAGCTTTTTGAAGGTCGTTCCAGCACGATTGAGAACCGTTTCCCAACCAGCCTTGTCGCACCATGCCTCCAGATGGGCACGATCAATCCCTTCGGCTTTGTAATCGTGAAAACGATAATCGATGTTATGTGCCTCCAACCAGGAGCGCGCCTTCTTCATCGTGTCGCAATTCTTGATGCCATATATGGTGACTGTCATCGGCTTCCCGTGTTCTTCATCAAATAGATGACAAGCCATAACAAATTCTGGCCACCATGCAAATTTCACGAGCAGGCTTTGCGCAAGATCAAACATTTCTGCATGGCTTGCCTGCTATATCATCGATTGTAAACAGTCTCTCTGATGCCCATTATTATGGCGTACAAGAAAAGGAGAGTAAAAATGCGTATGATCGCAAAGAATTCGCGTAATTTCATTGGTCAGACAATCGCTATCTTTGGTGCCGCTGCATCGGTTTCGGCCGCTGTCCGCGCTCACCGCAAGCCAGCAAAATCTGATCTCGAAGCTCTCGGCATCGATGCCGCCACTTTCGACAAAGTTCAGCTCTAATATAGCGTTTTCAGTCCGTTATGTGGCGAGGCATATGTCTCGCCCGGTTGAGGGACTTGCATGCTTATCGCATCAGCACCATCCGCCAAATCGAGCCACTTCAATACTGACTGAAATACATATCGCCCCAGAAAATACGGCGAAGTATATTTTAATATGATTTACGACCAACACACTGGTTAACAATATACTTACAAATTGTCGTGCTATTCGATAAATCCGGATGAATTGCCAAACTAGGCAACCGCTTTACCATCGGCTAAATGATGACCTTTCAGTATGTCTCAAAGGTATAGCCACATGGATTTTCAGCTTCTTGATGTCTCGGGTAAATCGATCCTTTTTGCCATGGCGGCGGAGGCCGAATATGGCCCCCACCTGAAAGCCCGTATAACGCCGCTGATGATTGGCGTCGGCCCCGTTGAAGCCGCCGTATCATTGACGGCAGCCTTATCTCTTCTCAAGACAACCGGGAAACTGCCTCATCTGGTCGTTTCGCTCGGCTCGGCCGGGTCGCGTACGCTGGAACAGACCGGAGTTTATCAAGCCACTTCCGTTTCCTACCGTGACATGGATGCGTCGCCGCTTGGTTTTGAAAAAGGCCGCACGCCTTTTCTTGATCTGCCAGCCGAAGTTCCACTGCCATTTTTCATTCCCGGAATTGAAGGCGCGCGTCTTTCGACAGGTGGCAATATCGTGTCCGGCTCCACCTATAACGCCATTGACGCCGACATGGTGGAGATGGAAAGTTTTGCGGTGCTGCGCTCCTGCCAGTATTTTGGTGTGCCCATGATCGGGTTGCGCGGCATTTCGGATGGCAAGGCGGAACTGCATCACGTCAATGACTGGACGGAGTATCTGCATATCATTGATGAGAAACTGGCAGATGCCATCGACCGGGTGATATCGGCAATTGAGCAGCGCCAAATTGCCTTCTGAACCGTTGCGCGGCCGCAGAAATTCTGCTGTTTGGGCAATCTGACAGTTGCCTAATCCACAGGATTTCTTTAAAGGCTCGCCATGGAAAACACAGCACATCCCGACAGCGTTCTCATCATCGATTTCGGCAGCCAGGTCACGCAGCTCATTGCGCGCCGCGTCCGTGAAACCGGCGTCTATTGCGAAATCGTCCCTTTCCAATCGGCTGAAGATGGCTTCAAGCGTTTGCAGCCCAAGGCGGTCATCCTTTCCGGTAGCCCGGCTTCGACACTGGACGATGGCAGCCCTCGCGCAGCGCCGGTTCTGTTTGACAGCGGTGTGCCGGTATTCGGTATCTGCTACGGCCAGCAGACCATGTGCATGCAGCTGGGTGGCAAGGTCGAAAGTGGTCATCACCGCGAGTTCGGCCGTGCCTTCCTGGAAATCGACAAGGACTGTGCGCTGTTTGACGGCGTGTGGTCTGTTGGCTCTCGTCATCAGGTCTGGATGAGCCACGGCGACCGCGTAACGGCACTGCCTGAAGGTTTCGAGGTTGTCGCAACGTCGGCTAATGCGCCGTTTGCCTTCATCGCAAATGAAAAGAAAAAATATTACGCTGTCCAGTTCCACCCGGAAGTGGTGCATACGCCGGATGGCGCGAAGCTGATCGCCAACTTTGTTCACAAGGTTGCCGGCATCAAGGGCGATTGGTCCATGTCCGCATACCGCGCGAAGGCCGTGCAGGCCATTCGCGACCAGGTTGGCGACAAACGCGTTATCTGTGCCCTCTCCGGCGGCGTAGACAGCTCAGTTGCTGCATTGCTCATCCATGAGGCGGTTGGTGACCAGCTCACCTGTATCCTCGTTGACCACGGCCTGATGCGCAAGGACGAAGCGGCCAATGTGGTTGCCATGTTCAAGGAACATTACAACCTGCATCTCATTCACGTTGATGCTGTTGACCGTTTTGTTGGCGAGCTTGAAGGCGTCAGCGACCCGGAGACCAAACGCAAGATTATTGGTCGCCTGTTCATCGAAACCTTCGAAGACGAAGCCAAAAAGCTCGGTGGGGCAGATTTCCTGGGTCAGGGCACTCTTTATCCTGACGTCATTGAAAGTGTCTCCTTCACTGGTGGCCCATCCGTTACCATTAAGTCGCACCACAATGTGGGTGGTCTGCCTGAACGTATGAACATGCAGCTGGTCGAGCCTCTGCGTGAACTGTTCAAGGATGAAGTGCGCGTGCTTGGCCGTGAACTTGGATTGCCGGACAGCTTTATTGGCCGTCACCCGTTCCCGGGTCCCGGCCTTGCTATTCGTTGCCCCGGCGGCATTACGCGCGAGAAGCTCGACATCCTGCGCGAAGCAGATGCCATCTATCTCGACGAAATTCGCAAAGCTGGCCTTTATGACGCCATCTGGCAGGCATTTGCCGTTCTGCTGCCGGTCCAAACCGTTGGTGTCATGGGCGACGGACGGACGTACGAATTTGTCTGCGCCCTGCGTGCTGTCACCTCCGTAGACGGCATGACAGCGGATTTCTATCACTATGATATGGAATTCCTCGGTCGCGCTGCGACGCGTATCATCAACGAAGTCCGCGGCATCAATCGCGTGGTCTATGACGTAACTTCAAAGCCACCAGGCACAATCGAATGGGAATAACAGCTTAGCGTCACTGCTTCGCTGACACTATTCAGCACGAAACCGTCGATCTGCCAATGCGATCGGCGGTTTTTTATTGTTTGAGTATTCCATGGCGGTAATGAGCCCCGTTGGTCTGTTTGTGCGCAGTTCTCTCTTTCAGATGGGACAATCGATAAGGATCGCTGTCTTCAGCTGTCAGATTC
>NZ_DAMDBP010000017.1:0-64005 GCF_032092815.1 Agrobacterium sp.
CGGCCTATAGCACCCATCTCTCCACACCCGGAAATGCGTTCGCCGGACGCTCACGTTCTCGCAGCGCTTTAGCGCGATAAAGGTTAGCATCGGCTTCTAGCTTTAAGTCTTTCAGGCTCTTGCCCGACTGGTAGTGGGCGACGCCACAGCTCATTGCAACAAACAGCCTGACGTTCCCGCTCAGTTGCAGTGCTGTTTGCTCAACAAGTGCCTTGAGTTGCGCGACGATAGCATGTGCATCATTTTCACTTGTTCCGTCGAGCAGTATGAGGAACTCGTCGCCGCCAAGGCGTCCTATGATGTCTCTTGAGCGGATCCTGGATTTCAGCAAGGTTGTGAGATGCACCAGAGCTGCATCGCCTGCTGCGTGACCAAAGTTGTCATTTATCTTTTTGAAATGATCGAGATCGATTGCAACCAGACATGCGGATACCGTTGTCGGTCGGGTGAGGCGGGCTGTCGCAAGCTTGTCGAAGGCGCCTCGGTTCAAAACCCCCGTCAAGCTGTCGATCGTCGCCGCCTTTTCCATTTCGTCCGCGCGTTCAGCTTGTTCTAGGGCACTTTGTGAGAGGTAGGATGCCAGTTGCTGGCGTGCGCTCAGATTGGCGACAACTGGTAAGCAAGTCAGCGACAGCACGGCGAGGAACGCCTGAAACAGGTGTGATTGGTCCGCGCCATCGCTTGTATACCAAGCAATTGGTCCATGCCCATATATGGTTGCAACTGCACCTGTCGCAGCGACCACCATGGTTGCAGCTTCCGTGCCCAGTCGCCCGACACGGAACGTAATCAACATGACGGGCGCGAAGACAACGAACAGAAGCGGCATCGTCGTGATGAAGAAAACAAAGGCTGTCACGCCGAATACAAGCCCGTGCAGTGCGACAGCCTCAAGTCTCTCCTTCGGGCTTTTGAGCCTGAAGCACCTTACATAGTCATTGTTGAACAGGGACCAGAGTGGCGGCGTGAAGATCATCAAGCCCAAGGCATCGCTAAGGTACCAGGTCTCGAAGGAGTGTAAGAATGGTTGGTCAAACACGGCCACGGCAGTTATTGCGCCAAGCAAAGCACTGGCGGCCGGTGCGAATATACTCGCACCGATCAAGAAACGGCCGATGTTTGATGGCGAGGTAAGTGGCTGTGAGTTGTCAGCGCGTGCGCCGATTATGGCCGCTGCAATCACAACCTCGGCCACGTTGCTGACACCAAACAGAAGTGGTCCGCTGACGCTTCCGCGTGTAAGGACATTGGCAAGGACGTTAGCTGCAAAGCCCGCTGTACAGACACCGATATAACCGATGTCTCGTCGCGACAGCAGGAGTGCAAGAAGCACGGCGTTGGCAGGCCAAAGGGTGGCGATATCCTTACCATTGCTCGTCAGCGCGATGGCCGATGACGCAAGGAAGGCGTAAAGCACGAAGGCGGTAGCCCACCAAAAAGCCTTGGTCTTCCAGTGCGGTAAGGTATTCATTGTGATAATCTCCTCGCCTTATTTTTACAAAAAAAGGTGAAAGATTTCTTCTGTGCCTATCGCTTGCCGCGCCCATAATTGCGGGCGATCATTAATGGCTGGTCAAGTGAAGTTGTGCCCCCCAGCCTTTTATTGGACATCACGCCAAATCACCCAGCAAACCCGCGGGCGCAGCATCGCAAGCGCCTCGTCAATCCCCTTATTGCCTGAGGCGGCAAGGAGATTGGCATTGTCCAGTCATGGGCGTTACCAATAGAGGTCCCGAACGAAGACCTTTTCTGCTGTGACATCTGCAGGCTGCTGGTGCTGACTGATTGAGCTATGCGCGGGGCTTTGCCAATCGTGCAAACCGTTGAGCCCTGAAGGGGAAAGGATCGACGGCTGGTGTCGCGCCGGTTATCAGGTCGGCCATCAGGGCGCCAGCCCCCGGGCCAATGCCGAAACCGTGGCCTGAAAAGCCCGTTGCAAGATAGAAGCCCCCAAGTGAAGCCACGGGTGAGATCACAGGAACGGCATCCGGCGTGACGTCCATCAGGCCAGCCCAGATCTTCGTGATCCGGGCGTTGCGAAAGGCTGGCAGTGCCTTTTGCAAATTGTCGACACCGCCATTGACGAATTTCGGCGTCGGATCGGGGTCAAGGATACGAACTTGCTCGAACGGCGTCATCTCGTCGGGTTTCCATCTGCGCGGGATACGGAGTTCGCGTACGAACTCACCATTGATGCGCAAGGCGAGCTCGCGCCAAGTTTTAATCAGGCTTGGCATATAGTCGGAGAACAGACGGAAGCTGTCTGGCGTTACCGCTGCGATATTGGCGTTGCGCTGGGCAACAGTGAACCCACCGTCCAGCCTTTTGCGAAAGGCAAAATCACTGGCACCGACCGGCATGTCGGACATGCCGTCGACGGAGGAAAGCCGGGCCACGCTGCCAAGTATCTTCAAGATTGGAAGGTCGATACCCATGTTGCCTGCGAAAAGCCTTGACCATGCACCGCCGGCAAGGACCACCGATGAACATTTTATTTCGCCATGTTCGGTTACGACACTGCTGACTTTGCCGCCGCTGGTCTCAACGGACCGTGCAGCGCAATTGGTAAAGATATGGGCACCCTTCTTCGCCGCTGCGCGCGCCATGGCAGGTACAGCGATGAACGGTTCGGCCCTTGCGTCGCTTGCCGTATAGATCCCAGCCTTAAATGTTTGCCCTATGCCAGGCACAAGGGTTTCAAGTGCCGGTCCTGATACCAGGGCGGAGTCAAGGCCAAGCGGGCGGGCGTGCTTCAGCCACTCTTCGTGGACGGCCAGTTCGGCATCGTTGCGGCAGATATAGGCAATACCTGTCTTGCGGAAGCCGGTCTCGGCGCTCACGCGGGCATTCATGCCTTCCCAAATGCGCAGGCTTTCCATGGAAAGCGGCAACTCTGCCGGGTCGCGGCCCATTTGCCTGACCCAGCCCCAGTTTCTCGATGACTGTTCACCGGCTATGAGGCCCTTTTCGCACAGGGCGACGCTTACGCCGCGTTCGATGAGGGACAGGGCCGTGCTCACGCCGATAATGCCGCCACCAATGACGACGACATCGACGCGTTCGGGCCAATCGCTCGGCGTTTCCACCAGATCGGGAATAATTCTGGACACGCTCGTCTCCTGAAATGAAGGACTGGCAAATTTTGGTGCGGGAATGGCCGTTCAGCGGCCCGGGCGGTCGAGAAAATCGCGAAACCTGTACCAGCCGGTGAACACCGGAAGGAACCAGGGTTTGCCATTATAAAAAGGCACGGCGGTGAACTTTTTTCGATCGAAGGCTGAAGGCATATTTTGCTCGCCCAGGATCTTGCGGGCGGTCTGATAGCCGAGATAAGTCATCAGTGCGACACCATTGCCATTGCAGCCAACGGCGAAATGCGAACCATCACGCTCGCCGATATGAGCGAGCTTGTCGACCGTCATTGCGACGCTTCCAATCCATGAATGGGTTAACTTCACGCCCGCAAGCTGCGGCCAGATGGCGAGCATGCGCGCGTAGAGACGCTTTGCCGCCTGGCGTTCCGACATTTCGAAGATACCTGGACGCGAGCCGAAGATAAGGCGGGTGCCATCAGGCGATGGCCGGGTGAAAATCAGGTCGCGGCGGGTATCGGACACCATACGCGCCAGGGGAATGAGTTCGGCAAGCAGGTCCGGTGGCAGGGGTTCGGTGGCGATCTGATAGCTTTTTACCGGGACCAGACGTCGCGCAAGCTCTGGCGTCGCATCCGCGCTGGTATAACCGTTGGTCGCGACGATGACATGTGTTGCGTGGATCGTGCCACGCGCGGTCGGCACGACTTTCTTGCCGTTAGGTCCGTCGGTGATGATACCGGCTCGTGCATGGGAGCGCAGGATGGCACCGGCCGCCTTGGCGCGTTCACGGAGTGCCTTGTGATAGAGACCTGGATGCAAGCCGCCATAATCATCTATCAGCATGCCACCATTATAATAATCCGAGCCAATTGCCTCGCGCTGGCGGTCCCGATCGAGAAAATGGACAGATACGCCTGTCTTCTCTGAAAGAAGGGCGCCATGATTTTTCAGTGTCTCGAAGTCACCTTTGGCATGGGCGCCGAAGAAACGACCGGTAATCTTCAAACCTGCATCGAGATTTTCTGTCTCGATCAGTGTTTTGAGATAGTCAAAACTTTCGTTGCTTTCGCCGATCAGGCGGCTGATCAGTGCCGGGTCGATGCCTTTGATAGCACCACCGACGACAAGCTTCTGGCCGCTGGAAACCATGCCGCCAGAACGCGTGGAACAACCCGAGCCCAGACGATCGCTATCCAGCACGACGACGGAGCGCCCTGCGCGCGCCATGTGGGTTGCGGCATTAAGGCCCGCATAGCCGGAGCCGACAACCACCACATCGGCATGTTCAGGCAAGGGATCGAGATTTGTTTCCGGTTCGGCTCCCTCCCACCAGTATGGAGTATCCTTGAAGCCTTCAGCATATATGTCATCGAAACGAGGCATGGGGTGTCGAGCCGTGGGGCTCGCCTTTCGTGTGTTTCCGGGGCGGCTAAGAGGCTTTCGCGGTGTAGGTCCTGAAAATTTTCGGGTCCGGCATTGCGTCGGCCCGACGGTGTATCAGAGCACCTGGCCGAGAAACTCTCGCGTGCGAGGGTCTTGCGGATTGTCGAAGAAGTCTCCCGGCGGGGCACTTTCCACGATCATGCCTCGGTCGGTGAAGCAGACTCGATGGGACACTTCGCGGGCAAATTTCATCTCATGGGTCACAAGAACGCAGGTAAGGCCCTCTTCCACAAGTTCGCGGATGGTGAAGAGCACTTCCTTTACTGTTTCCGGATCAAGTGCAGCGGTCACCTCATCGAACAGGATCACATCCGGTTGCATGGCAAGCGCACGGGCAATCGCGACACGTTGCTGTTGACCGCCCGAAAGCTGGCCCGGGTAGCTGTCTGCCTTCTCCGACAGGCGCACCTTCTGCAAAAGCTTGCGCGCCCTGTCTTCCACTTCGTCCCTGTTATGGCCGAGAACCTGGATTGGGGCCATCATGATGTTGTCGAGCGCAGTTCGATGCGGGAAGAGATTGTATTGCTGGAACACCATGGCCACCTGGTGGCGCAGGGGGCGCATCGCCTTTTCCGTCTTCAACTCATGCACCTTGTGGTTTCCGACACGAATATATCCATCGTCAATCGGGATAAGACCGTTGATGCAGCGCAGGATGGTGGATTTGCCTGACCCTGAAGGGCCGATGATGCAAACAGCCTCTCCCTTGCCGACATTGAGCGAGATGCCTTTCAGGACTTCGAACGTACCGAAGGATTTTCGGATGCTGTCAATTTCGATCAATGCGTCGGAACGGTTCATAGATTGTCTCCTTTAACGGCACGTTCCAGGCGGCGCGCGAAGATCGCGATTGGATAGCAATAGGCGAAGAACAGGAAAAGTATGGTCAGGTAGAAGTAGACGAGCACACGGTCGCTCTCCATTGCAAGCGAGGTGTTGAGGATGGTCAACACGTCCTGAATGCCAGTGACGGTGGCCAAAGCCGTTGCAATCATCAGCAGCGCATAGAGGTTCATCCAGCCGGGTATCATCCGGCGGAAGGCTTGCGGCAGGATCACGTGGCGGTAGATTTGCATCTGGGTATAGCCAAGGGACCGCGATGCCTCCCACTGGCCACTGTGAATTGACTGTACTGCGCCGCGAATGACTTCTGAAAAATTCGCAGCGGTGGGCAGGGCAAGGCCGATCACCGCTTTTACGAAGGGCGGAAACGGGACGAGCATGCCGAAAATGCGCATTTCGAATGGCAGGATGTAAAGCATGGCGAAAAGCAGCACGAGCCAGGGCGAATTGCGCAGAAAGTTCATGATGAAGAATGCTGGCAGACGCACAAGCGGAGATTTTGCAAGAGTGGCAAGCCCCATGAATGTGCCAAGCACCGTCGCCACCGCCATGGACGCTATTGACAGAAGAATGTTGAGTGCAAAGCCGCCGGTAATGGGCCAGCCGTCGCCGCTACCCGTGAGCAGCAGAGGCAGGCGCACCGCCACTCGCTGCCAGTGAGCCGAGGCACCAGCCGCGGCATCTACGGCGATCCAGATGACCACTGCCAGCAGCAAAGCCAGGAGGACTGCAAGCTTTTTGGTCTCGTAGGTGACAAAATCCTTCATGGTCATTGTCCCTTTCCATAGCCCGGAAAGGCCATCCAGCGTTCCAGCCTCGCCATCGCATAGGTCAGGATAGAGACGAGCGATACATAGATGAGCAGCACGAGGATCATCACTTCCAGTGTGCGGAACGTATCGTTGTAAATCTGCCCGGCGTAGTACATCAGTTCCGGTACGGTGATGACCGAGGCCTGTGATGTGGTCTTGAACAGGTTGGTCAGGATGTTGGTGAGTGCCGGAAGGCAGATGCGCGAAGCGATGGGTGCCTCAACTTTCCAAAACCGTCCCCAGCGACTGTATCCCAATGAGCGGGCCGCCTCGATGATTGAGCGCGGCATGGTTTCAATGCCCGAACGGAACGCTTCAATGGCGAGTGCTCCGCCAAACAGGCTGAGCGAGATCGCGGCACAGGCGAAGGCGCTCAACAGTGGCATGGACAGACCGGTCGAGGGGTCGGTGACACGCAGTCCAAGCGTGGACAGCGTGAAATAGGCAAACAGCATCTGCAGCAGCGGCGGCGTGTTTCGGAACACTTCGACAAACAGTTCGATGAGTGCATCGAGCCAGAATATCCGCAGTGTCAGGCCAAGAGCGCCCAGCAGACCGATGATGACTGCGGCGATCGATGAGAGCGCCGCAAGTTTGAGTGTGTTGACGACACCGGTGAGCAGCCACTGCTGATAAGCCGGATCGGCGAGCCAGGAATAATCGAGACCGAACAAGGGCTGCTCCAGACGTTATCAGTTCATCTTGGCTTTGGCGGCCTTGGCGCGCTCGGCAATGTATTCGGAATGGGGAATGTTGAATTCGGTTTCCCACTCGATCAGCTTGCCTTCGGCTTCCGCCTTTGTGATTGCCTTGTCGACAGCCTCTTGAAACGCCTTGTCGCCTTCGCGGATACCGCCAGCCATCGGCAGGTATTCATAGGTCGGAACGGCAACCTTGTAGCCAGACCAGTCGGCCTCCTGAACCTTCAGGTCGAGGGTCATCTGATCGAAGACGAAGCCGATGCAACGGTTATCGCGCAGCGCACGGTAGGCTTCTGGCTGGGTCTTGAAGGCAACGAGTTGAATTCCGAATTCTTCGGTCAGCTTCTTGTTGTAATAAGAACCCTGAATGCCGCAAACCGGCTTGTCCTTCAACTGACCCCACTCGCTGGTTGTTGCTTCCTTGGCCATCAGTACGGCCGGGCCGGGAGAGGAAACGTAGTGTGTGGTAAAGTCGATGACCTTGTCACGGTCAGCGGTGACGCCGAGCGTGGCGAAGATCACGTCAATGCGACCTGCGGTCAGGAACTCGATACGGTTTGCTGCAACGACTGGTACCAGTTCGATTTTTTCTTCCGAGCCAAGCAACTCCTTGGCGACGTATTTTGCCAGTTCCACCTCGAAGCCGATGATTTCGCCCTTGTCGTTCAGGTAGCCATAGGGGGCGTAGTCGTTCTTTATGCCAACGATCAGCTTGTCGCGCGCCTTTACGTCTTCGAGTGTTTCGGCGGCAGCCGAACCTGCGGCGAGCAAGCCGATGGCGACGAGAGCAGTTGATGCGAATGTCTTTGCCAGTTTCATCTGTTTTGTTCCCCAATTCGGATGACGAAACGCGGGCTGGGGCATGCAGCCAACAGCACGCAACATTAAACCGCCTATTTATTGTTCAAATTCACCGACGGCTTAATTTTCATCATTGAACACGTCAATTTCTCATTATACAAGTATAGAGGAGTAATTTTTTCATAATGTGAGATATAGCGATGGCAGTGCCTCAAACGTCGTCTACTGGCGCGCAACTTCTGGATCGGGCGGTGATCTTGCTTGATCTTGTCGCGGATGGTGGCGTGAACGGTATTACCCTGAAGGAATTGACGGCCAGATCAGGGCTTAACTCAGCCACCTGCCACCGCATCCTCAATACTCTCGTTGGGCACAAGCTGCTTGCGCGCGACGACAAGAAGCGCTGCTACCGGCTGGGGGCGCGCATGGCGATTTACGGTGCCCGGGCCGCCCGCGGCCCCGGCATCATCAGTCGCTGTGAAATGGCGCTGACGCGTATTCGCCGGCGCACGGGTGATACCGTTCATCTCATGGCGCGGTTGAATCACGATTCCGTCTGCCTGGACAGGCGCGACGGCGAATGCGTCGTGCCAACCCTCACGGGTTCCATTGGTGGCTCGGTGCCCCTTGGCGTCGGTCCCGGTTCAATCGCAATGCTTGCCTTTCTCGACGTGGACGAGCAGGAGTTCATCATTCGGGCCAATATCGAGCGCTATGCAGCCTATCGCGACCTGACGGCCGAAAAGGTGCGCAGACTGATCGGCGAAACTCGCGATCGTGGATATGCGATCGATGCGGGAGAACTTATTCCCGGCATTTCCGGTGTCGCCGTGCCGATTTTCTCAGATGGGGCAAGCCCAAATGCGTCCATCGGCTTTACGCTGCTCAGCGCCAAACTCACCCCATATACGCTGGAGCAGTATGCCCTGTTGTTGAAGGAAGAGATTGCGGCGATCCTCGTTCAGTAGGAATCGTCCAACAGGCAGTTCACCCAGAACTCGGACACACTGGCGCGATTTGGCAGGTTGACGACATGCAAAATCGAACTTGCAATATCCTCCGGTTGGGTGAGGGCGTCTGTAGGGGTCCCCGAGGCGAGCGGCAGGCCCATGTCGGTCGCCACAAAACCGGGGCAGATGGCCGTCGCCCTGATGCCCTTGTCAAAGCCAGCATGACGGATCGCATGTGACAGTCCGAGGGCGGCAAACTTCGAGACTGAATAGGCGCCCGAGATTGCCGATTTGACACGCTTGCCCGACAGTGAGGCGACGATGACAACGCGTCCCTCACCGCTGGCTGCCAATTGTTCCCAACAGGCCTTTACCAGCCGGCGTGGTCCGTTGACATTGACCTCGATCAGCGAGGCAAACTCCTCGTCTGTTGCCTCCACAGCGGATTTGCGAACCATGATCCCGGCATTGGCGACGATCGCATCGATGCGGCCGAATTTTTGGAGTGCGGTGGCTGCCCACGCATCCGGCGATGCCGGATCCGTTGCGTCATAGGCGGCGACCTGCACTGTGTCGGGATCCGCCCAATCTGGCAGGGCAGGGCTTCGCATGCCAAGCGACACGTTCCAGCCTGCCTCCATGAAAGCCTTGCCGGCCGCAGCGCCGATGCCGCGATTTCCCCCGGAGATCAATACCGTTTTTCTGTCCGTCATCTTGCAACCTCTGTCATGCGTGTGGGGGAAGGGTGGCGCCTTCCTTGCGTGCCAATCTGTTTTCCTGCATGCGGAACCACCGGAGCCGCAGGGCAGGGGCGAAATCCATGAAGGCCGGTGCCTTGTGCAGCGGTTCGATCTTCAGGGACAGGTCCTTGTCTGGTACGCCAAGCGCCCATTCGGACAGAATGCCTCCCAGCATCGAGCCTGTCGGCACGCCGCGTCCGGACAGTCCGGTGCAGGCGACAACGCCTGGTGCGAGGTCGTAGAGCCGCGGGATGGTGCGCATCTGCATGTCGAGTTCGCCGTACCAGAAATATTCCCAGCGAATATCTTCCTTGATTTGCGGATGCAGGAACTTCAGGCGATCTGTCATCACCTTGCGCGTGTATTCCGGGTCTACGCCGCGCTGTCCCATCGGGAACATCGAGGCAACGATGCGGCCTTCGCGGTTGTATTTATAGACATAGATGTCGCCGCGGCCATCATGCATCGTGGTGTTGTGCGGCAGAACGTGCTTGCGCGTTTCGGGGTCGAGCGGCTGGGTTGCAGCAATAAAGACCTTCTTGATCCGGAAGCTGCGATCCAGCCCCTTCCATCCGCCGACCGTATATGCGCCGGTCGCAAAAATGACCTTGTCGGCCAGAACGCTTCCAGTGGGCGTGCGTACGGACCATTTGCCGTTTTCGGGCTGCACGTCCTCAACGGGCGATGATGTGTAGATTGTGCCACCTTCTTGCTGGACGGCGCGCGCAAGGCCACGCGCATATGAGAGTGGATTCACATGACCACCCTCTTCGTGATACCAGGCGCCGTAGAAGCGGGGGCTGCCGGTCATCGCCTCGACTTCGTCCTTGTTTATAACGCGGCATCGCGCACCGGCTTCTGCATAGTCATCGGATTTTTTCTGCATGATCGACATCGCGCCTGGGCGAAGCGCGCCCATGACGTAGCCGTTCTGCACCCATTCGCAATCGATATTGTAGGTCGAGATCATCTCGACCACCCGGTCATTGGCTCGGGTCTGACGATGGATGATGCGCTCTGCCCAGGGTTCGCCCAGCATCTTCTTGAGGGAGGGCAGGCTATAATAGCTGAAAGTTGGGGTGCAGTGGCCCGCATTGCGACCGGAGCCGCCGAAGCCCGCCTCTTGTGCCTCAACAAGCGCAACTTTGATGCCCTTGCGGGCCAGTTCGAGCGCAGTGGTCAGACCGGTGTACCCGGCTCCCACAACGCAGATGTCGGCCTCGACGCGCCCTTCCAGTCTCGTCGTCTCTGGCGCTGGAACGGCCGTTGCAAACCACAATGTTTCCTTGAAGGGAGAAAATTTGTTCAAGGTCAGACTCCGCAAACCGTGCTGTCATTTGCGAGGCAAGGGGATGCCACCGAGGGATGACAGCGATTGTGAACACAGGATGCAGCGATATGCCGCTTTTCTATGCGTGCCAGAAAATGCGGCAGACCGTCAAAATGAATCTCACAATACGATGAGATTCCGAGGTCTTTTTCATGATGTGATATTTTTGATGTGTATTTTGGCGTGAAATGCAGGTGGAGGACTGGATGTTGATCGCCACAATCTGTTTGCGGCTAGGCTACGCGTCCGAGCGCAAAGGAACCTGGTCCGGAAAAATCACCTCGCTATTGCTTATGGAAAGGCGAGATTCCTCATGACGGGACGGTCAATCCAGAAGGTTGTGATCGTTACCGGCGGGGTAACGAACAAAAACCATCAGGGCGTTATTCTGCGACCTCGAGACTAGCGACAATGTTGCGGATTTGCTGGCGAAGCCAGATATTGGCAGCATCGCCATCTGCATGTTGTGCCCAGACCATGTTAACCGGTGGAAAGCTCAGAGACACCGGTAGTGGGCTGACCTCAAGGCCGAGCAATGTTCCATAACGTCTGGCAATCCTGCTCGGAACAGTTGCGATAACCGGGCTCACTTGCGCAGCCGACAGCACTGACATGTAGCCAGGACATGCCATCACGACGTTTAGCTCAACGCCAGCGATTTCGAGTGCATCTTTGATGCAGCCCTGAAGAGTTTCATTTTGTGAGATGGTTGCATGCTCTGCTGCCAGGTAGGCATCCAGGC
Organism: Agrobacterium sp.; assembly: GCF_032092815.1. Classification (GTDB taxonomy): domain Bacteria; phylum Pseudomonadota; class Alphaproteobacteria; order Rhizobiales; family Rhizobiaceae; genus Agrobacterium. The sequence continues at coordinate 11,458 of NZ_DAMDBP010000017.1, forward strand.
TTACTGGTGTCGGGAGGTTTAGGAGTGCGGGGTTGAAACAGCAGGCAAACTGGCTGTCATAGAGGGGTTCGAAGGAACGGCGGCTGGTCTTGGTGTAGGTGCAGCCAACGGCGAGGTCGATGCTGCCGTCTTCCAGCGAAGGTTCCATCGCCTCATAGGGAAAAACCCGCGCCAACAGCTTGATGCCAGGGGCCAGTTTTCTTAAGCGGGCAGTGAGGTCTGGCATCAGCAACAACTCGATCTCCGGTGACATGGCGATACGAAATGTGCGTTCTTCAAATGCAGGGTCGAAGTCCAGGCCACCGCTCAGCGCCAGTTGCGCTTGTCGCAGAGCTTGGCGCACCGGCACGGCGAGACTGCGCGCCCGTGCTGTTGGCTGCATCACCTGTCCTACGCGGATGAACAGGTCGTCCTGAAGCAATGCGCGCAGCGTGGACAGGGAATGGCTCATGGCCGGCTGCTGGATTTTCAGCCGTTTTGCCGCTTTTGTCACGTTGCCTTCCGACATCAGCGCGTCGAAGGCGATGAGCAGATTGAGGTCGAAAGAACGTAGATTGAAATGATCGATAGTTACCATGAGCCGGATCGATTTGTTTACTGATAGTCAGATACATAAATGCTCTCCAGGTCAGTTCAAGACCACGTTCAACACACTTCCTGGAGCTTTCCATGCAAACCCGTCGCGACCTATTGAAATCTTCTGTCGGCATCACTCTTGCCGCCGGTGTTATCACCGCTCTGCCCACCAGCGTTTTGGCGAAGGCATCGATTATTGGCAAACAGGCCGTCAGTTTCTATCGCTTGAAACTCGGAGATTATGAAATCACTGCGCTGTCCGATGGCACGGTGAAATTGCCAATGGCGAAGATCTACAAGAACATCAAGGAGGCGGATGCCGAGACATATCTTGAGGGTCATTTCCAGGCAAGAGATACGGAAACGTCCGTAAATGCCTTTCTGATCAACACGGGTGACGAGCTGGTTCTCATTGATGCTGGCACTGGTGACCTGATGGGTCCTGCACTTGGCAAGCTCGTGAGCAATATTGAAGCGTCGGGCTACAAGATATCCGAGATCGATCACGTTGTCCTGACCCATATTCATGCCGATCATTCCGGCGGTCTGGTTGTGAACGGCAAACGGGTGTTCGAAAATGCTGTCCTGCATGTAAACCAGCGCGAAGCAGAGTTCTGGTTGAAAGCCGACGCCGAGGCCAAGGCAGACAAGGTGCTCGGTCCACAGATCGCCCAGGCTGAAAAATGCGTTGGTCCTTATGCTGAGGCCGGCAAACTTGAGACTTTTGAAGACAACGCTGCGCCGATCCCGGGTTTCGGCTCTGTCCTACATGCCGGTCATACACCGGGACACAGCGGTATCATTGTCGAGAGCAAGGGCGAGAAGATCGTCTTCTGGGGTGATATTGCCCATGGTGATGTGCTGCAATTTGATCAACCTGAGGTCACTGTCGATTTCGACGTAGACCAGAAGGCCGCGGCTGCCAGCCGTGCAATCGCGTTTGCTGATGCAGCCGATCAGAAATATCTGGTGGCTGGTGCCCACCACGCCTTCCCCGGCATTGGCCATGTCCGTCGTGATGACAGCAATTATGACTGGATCCCACTGGTCTATAAGGCCAGCTACTGAACTCATCAGGGTGCCGTCGCTCTGGCGGCACCTTGGCTCCATTTTTTGTTATCGGGTTTTGGCAATGCCACCCGACCAGGGCACAATGATTTGATCGAAACTTGAGCTTCCTTACGGCCCCGGAATGTTCCCGGGTTGTGAGCCAAACGATGACAGTTCCAGTCTGCTCTGGTGTGTGGCGTTGCGCCAAACACGATAATCGCTGTCCGTTCAGCGGGAAATTACAGCGAAATTTGGCTGAGTAATGGCTCGATGCTGCTTGTTTCGGACTTGGATCGTACAAGACCCGATAAATGATCCATCAAATTGCGTGTCACTGAACAGCCTTGGCCGGTTTCGCGTCTCTATCGCAAAACGCTGCGGGAACGCCTTGGCATATGAGCAAATCAGCAGCTGAGCCGAATGTTCTGACGCTGTTATCTGGTCGCTGTCAGCGTTGTGCCGATAGGGCAACGGCCTTGTCGCTGCCGCCAGCCTGCTCCAATTCGTTTACCAGCAAAGCAAGCAGACCCGGAAATCGCGCTTCGATGTCCGCTTTTCGCAAAGAAGACGTGCGGCGGTTTCCGTAATCGATCTGGCTGATCAGGCCCGCCTCACGCAGAACCTTGAAGTGGTGGGTCAGTGACGCCTTTGCCACGGGAAAACCAAAGGACACGCAGTTGCGCTCCGTGCATTCCGGCAGAGTTGCCAGAATGGCCACCGTGGTACGGCGCAGAGGATCAGACAATGTCGACAAAACGACACCGAGGTCGATCTCGTCGCGATCGGGTTGGGGAAGCAAATCTGGCATGCCTTATTTTACCGGGTCAGAGCATCATGCGCAAGTCAAAGGTACGTCTTGACGCATACCTTTGACAGGATTAGGTATGGGGCTGTCCATACCAATTGGTCTTTTTAAGAGTGATTGCCGTGGTCAAAACCGTGCACCATCCGATCAGTCCTTTTTGGGGGATGCTGGGAGAGTGCCAAACCCGTTACGATAAGAGTACGCCAGATGCCAAAGCCGCAGCTATTTACGCCGTTCAAGATTCGCAATCTCGAACTTGAAAACCGTATCACCATCGCGCCGATGTGTACCTATTCCGCCGTTGACGGTTGCATGACGGACTGGCACCTCATCCACCTTGGGCAACTTGCTTTGTCCGGTGCCGGATTGCTGACGATCGAGGCGACGGCTGTCGTTCCGGAGGGACGCATCACTTATGGCGATGTCGGCCTGTATGACGATGCGACTGAACAGGCGATGCAGCGGACTTTGGATAGCATCCGCAAGTGGTCTGATATGCCCATTGCCATTCAGCTTGCCCATGCCGGCCGGAAAGCCTCTTCGGATTTGCCGTGGCTGGGTGGTACGCAGATTGCCGCTGATCACAAACATGGTTGGCAAACGGAAGCACCGTCTGCCGTTCCTTTCAAATCCACCGATACCGTGCCGACGGAGCTGACGCGTGAGCGTATGAATGCTATCCGCGATGCGTTTGCGGAGGCTGCCGTGCGCGCTGGCCGTATCGGCATCGATGCCGTGCAAATCCATGCGGCACATGGTTATCTCCTGCATTCATTTTTATCGCCGCTGTCGAACCAGCGGACGGACGAATATGGCGGCAGCCTCGAAAACCGGATGCGTTTTCCGCTCGAAGTTTTTGACGCGGTTAGAGCCGCATTCCCCGCTGACAAGGTCGTCACGGTTCGTGTGTCCGCCACAGACTGGTATGAAAACGGCTGGGATATCGACCAGACAATCGAATTTGCCAAGGCTTTGGAGCTTCGCGGCTGCGATGCGATCAACGTATCATCGGGTGGTCTGCACGCTGATCAGGCCATCCCGGTTTCGCCAAGCTATCAGGTGCCTTTCGCCCGTGCAGTCAAGGCTACCGTCAAGATGCCGGTTGTCGCGGTTGGATTGATCACCGAGCCTGCTCAAGCGGAAGCGATTATCGCAACGGGTGATGCCGATCTTGTCGGGCTTGCCCGTACGATCCTGTATGATCCGCGCTGGCCATGGCATGCTGCCGCCGCCCTTGGCGGCGAGGTGTCCGCTGCACCTCAATATCACCGCAGCCAACCGTCCACATTGAAATCGCTGTTCAAGATGTAGTTTTAACCTAAAAAGAGGCTTCGGTTTTTGACAGACCGGAGCCTTTATTTCTTATGGTTCAACGGGGAGCGCTTGGTGTGTTCCAACCGCAATCATATGTCGGAAAGTGCATCGCCGCGGCCATTGGCATCGCTTGTGTGATCCATCAGAACACGTCTGGTCAGCTCGGGTGCAAACATCGCAACCTGACTGTTCCGCGGTGAAATTGCCCAGCCGATCAATATGTCCTGGCTATCAAGCTCTTCTTCCTCATCGATATCGACGGGTTCGAAACGCAGTGAGGCAATGGATGATTTCGGTTCCTTGAAGGCTGTATCGAAATCAGGCGTGACAGGATTAAATCCTGTGCCTGGCGGTAATGTCACGGCAGTGGCAGCCGTTGCCGGGTCGGTCGGGGCTGACGAGGGGCGGACGGCAGGAATTGTGCCCAATGATGCGGTCACGATCGGATCCGCGGTTGCGGCAGCATCTGCCGTTTCCGTCTGCGGTCGCAGCGTGGGCATCGGGATGGTGGCAGCCGCCACGTTGACATCTGGCTGGTCGGTCTGGTCGACTATGTCGAAGGCAGAGCGCGGGCGACTGGTGGGCACTGGCAACATGGCTGTGACCAGAGGGCTCTGGTTTTCCCGCGAAGGCGTGCGCGGTGGCGCACTTGTTTCTTTTGCCTGCGACGCCGTGCTGGCTGCTCTGGTTGCTGACGCGACCTGAATTGACTGGCCGGTGACGCGACGTCTGTAGTCAGCCAGCGCAACATTATAGCCGGCAAACCGTTTGCCATCCGGCGGCAGATGCAGTGTTTTGCCATCCGGGAACAGCTTGACCAGTTCCTGCCGCGACATGCGCGGCCAGGCGCGTACGCCGCCCACATCGACATGCACAAATGGTGAGCCCGATGTCGGGTAATATCCCACGCCGCCCGCCTGCATCTGCATGGCGAGTGCGCGCAGCGTCGATAGTTTTACGCCGGGAATGTAGAAATCCATGGCCTTGCCCTGCATGTGCAGGCTTTTTTCACCGACGCCGGTATTTCTCGACCGACCACGCAACATGGCGTTGGTGGCAGGAGAACGATAACCTGAGACAACGTGGATATAGCCTTGGGCGTTGGAACGGTCGTAAATCTCCCAGACGATATCGAGGAGCCGAGGGTCCATGCGTCCGCTCTCGTTGCGTCGAAAGTCGCGCAGAATACGATTGACCTTTTGCAGACCGGCCTGGTCGAATCGACCATTCCTTTTGTAGGTAATTGTCGCCTTTTCTCCGGTATGGACAAAATAGAGCTTGAGCGAACGGTCCTGCGCCTCAGCGAGGGACACAAGTCCAAGCAGCGTGGCCGCAGCGATTGTTGCGACCCGGATCGCTGTTGCGAAACGGCTGAAAAGGCCGGAAGGGCCACCCGACTTCATGTCGGCAGACGGAATAATCGACAACTTGAACACTCGCTTGGCTCACAAACTCAAAAGGGGGACGGGCGACAATCAGCACGGCCATACCCTCGAACACTGCGAGTGATTATGGTCAACAAGGTGTTAACGGGTGATTTACGCTGAGACAGTTGTCGTTAGCGCCCCATCACAACACTGTTATGAGGTGAATTGTGGGTGGCAATCTGCCTCGGCAATCGTGGCGGGGTCTAGACAGGATCAGAAAAGCGATTGGCGGCTTAAATCAACATCAAGCCGCCTGACTTCGCCCAGCTCTTGCGCTGGTCGAGGCCGTGTTCAGAACTGTGTGGAAATACGGTCACTGGGGCGGAAACGAAGCGCCAATGCGCCAAGCACCAGACACAGCGCCGCCATCAGCCACCAGGCGGGCGTCAGATCGGCAAGATTTTGCCGGAGAACGCCAGCTGCAAATGGCAATGACGCCGCAAGGATGTAACCGCCACCTTGCACAAAACCAAGGATGACACCTGCCACCTGGCTGCCTTCACCATGATCCAGTGCGACGATCAGCGACAGCGGAAACAATGCGCCAATGCCAAGTCCGGCCGCAAGTGCTGCCGGCCACGCCAGTGTCAGTGGCGACAGGGCCAACATCACCATGCCCGCCAACAGCAGGGCCAATGCGGCAAACAAGGCGGGCCTGCGGTCTCTGGAATGGCTGACCAGAAAGGAAACACCAATGCCGGCAACGACCTCTGCGGCGGTCAGGGCACCAAGAATGTTTCCAGCCGCCTGAGCCGACCATCCAAGCTGGGTGAAGAACGGTGGTAACCAGGCAAGAACCAATGTGTAGGCGCCGGTACCCAGTCCAAAAAATATCAGCAATGCCCAGGCACGACGGTGCCTGTAGATGCCCGGCTGTGCGACAATCCGCTCCGGTTCAGAGCGGTCACCGCCGATGAGCCAGGCGATAATGCCCAATATGGCAGGCAATGCCCAAAAACCGAGCGTCGACGGCCAGTGCCATTTCTCAGAGAGCCAGGGAGAGGCCATGCTGGCGATCAGCGCACCGCCCATGATCGCGGTTGAATAAAACCCCATGACACTGGCGGCGGCGCCTCCGGCATTTCTGCGGATAGCAAGAGGCATAAGCGCCTGCACGATCGCGATGCCAATTCCACCAATTGCGGCTGTGAGCAGCAACGGTGCTCCACCCGGCCACCAGATCCGGGCAAGGCATGCGAGAAAAATCAGCGCGATGCCAAGCAAAATTCCTTGCCTGTCACCAATGGTTTTTCGAAGGGGCGTGGTGGCCAGAAGACATACACCCATCATGATGACAGGCAGTGTCGTCAACAGGCTGGCTGCACTGTCATTCAAGCCGGTGTCACGTTGAATGCTGTCCAGCAGCGGGCCAATGGATGCGAGTATCGGGCGCAGATTGAGACCTACCAGGATAACGCTCGCCGTAAACAGATGGCGATGGATGCGTTCGGTCATTTTATTTCCAATGCTATTGCGGGGAGAGACGGCAGAATGTATCTCTATATAAAGACAATTTATCTTTACGTAGAGATATATTGTTTTGACGTCAAGATAGGTGGGTGATGGATAGAGCGATGTTTGCCGCTGGCCAATGGGCCAAGGAAATGCCGATGTTGGAGACCGGGCCAATGGTTCTGCTGGGTCGACTGGCCGAGGTTGCACTGGTTGTTGCGCGTGATCGGTTGAACCCGGTCTTTGCAAGTTTTGGATTGCAGCCGGGCGAGTTTGATGTGCTGGCCACGCTGAGACGCGGTGGCGCGCCGTATGCGCTGACACCGACAGATCTTTATGAAGCGGCGATGATCTCCTCCGGCAGCATGACCAACCGGCTCGACCGGTTGGAAAAGGCCGGTCTTGTCGAACGCCGGCCCAACCCCGCCGACAAACGAGGTACTCTCGTTGCGCTGACATCAGAAGGACTTGATGTCATCGAAAAGGCGGTGGTTGCCCATGTCGCCAACCAGCACGCTATCCTTGAAGGGCTGGGCAAGGAAGAGCAGGCGGCACTGTCAGCACTGCTTGAAAAGCTGCTTGCAGCGCAGCAGGCCAAAGCGTGAGTTGACGCTCACTTCAGCTGGTTTGCTGGCCAGGCTTGCCTTAGGCCAACAATCCAGGCGTCGTTCTGAGAGACGTTGACCAAACGGCGTAACCGCCAGCATTCATGTGCACGAGATCGGGAAGGTAGTAGCGAAACATCGGCAACCTGTTTTCGCCAATCAGGCCGGCGCTTGGATCGAGCCAGCTGGCATTGCCATCCGTTTCGCACCACTCACGGGCCAGCTGGTTGAACAGGTCAAATTCATCGCGATAAATCCAGCGGGCCGGACTGTGTTTGATGGCAAAGATAAAAACCTCTGCCTGCGGCAGCTTGCTGGAGATGGCGTCCCGCAACGTCTTCAAATGGCCAAGCGTTGTCTGGGCCGTCAGCCCATCGCTGGCAATGTCATTTTCACCAAAATACAGGGCGATCCGCCGTGGCTTCAGAGGCGTCAGAAGCTGGTCCATGTAGTGGATGCCGGAGAGATAGGTCCCTCCGCCGAACCCCAGATTGACGACATCGAGCGAGCCGAGGTCTTCGGTGATCGAGCTCCAGATGCGGAACGAGGACGAACCGTAAAAGGCAATCGGATCATCAGGCAGGCCGACGCGCTCCAGCCGAGCCAGCGTTGTGATGATATCGTTTTCGTGACGGCCTGTGCCGATACTGGGCGGAAAGTCATACATTGGGTTTCTCCCGGACTATTGCAGGTTTACGAAAGTGAATGTTTGAGAATATTCAACGCCCCGCGAACAAGAACGTCATCTGCACCGAGGTCAATTTCCAGATCGAATTTTCTGGCTGCGGCCAGATAGAGGTCGTTCAATCCGTCATTGCCAACAATGGTTGCCTTGTCGCCCGGCGAATACCAGCCCGCATCGCAGGCCTGCCGGAATTCCTGACCAATGACCATGCCATGAACGTAGGATCGCAACTGATCGGGTGACAGCTTGCCGGCCAGCCCCCCCGTTCGCGAGGAAAACAGCAGCGACAGCATGGCACGCGAGTTTTTCGCCTCGTCAAGCCCCTGGTCAAACGCTGCCGGATCATCAATGGGCGGCTGAGTTGCGCCGCGGGCAATGAAGGAATGGTTGATCAACAACGCGAAGATTTCACCGGTCACAAAGGTTTGAAAACCGGCAATCTGGCCTGCCTTGACGCTTGCCCATTTGCTGTGGGTGCCTGGAATGATGATGGTCGCGTCATTGCCAAGCCCGTGGCCGACGACCTGCGTTTCTTCACCGCGCATCACGTCAGGGAAGGGACGGCGGGCCGGGTCAGTCAAACCGGGCAGGAAAACCAGGTCTGACCCATTCGGCAGTTTCCGTCTTTCGCTGCCGGCGGCAAGGTCGGCAGGCCCTACCGGGCAGGGCACGTAAGGGATTTCTACCCAGCCGTTGCGGCTCGTGATCATGCCGAGCGCTGCGACCGGGATCGCCCCATGGGCTGCGAACCATGGGGCCAAGGTGCCCATCAAGGCAGCCTCATGTTCGCCCTTCTGGAGGGACGAGATGCCCTGTGCCGTTTCCAGCTGGTCCAGTTCTGCACCGTTGGCGTCCACCAGCGCAGCTCTCAGTGATGTGGTTCCCCAATCGACGATGATCGATGCGGTTTGTCCTGCCATGTCGTGAGCCTCCTCGCTCATTTTCATCTGAGGGCTTGTCATAAGAGTTTTGCGCATGTAGTGTCAATTAGTGAATTCAAAGTATCAATATGTGAGACTTCATTGGGAGGTGAGGAAATGGCAACTGGTCTGAAGGGCATACTACCCGTTCTGCCGACACCGTTTTTGAAGAGCGGCGAGGTCGATAAGGCAGGCATGTCACGACTGGTGCGGTTTGCACTCGAACAGGGCGTAGACGGCGTGGTTTTTCCCGGCTTTGCCAGCGAGGTAGAAAACCTCAGCGCCGACGAACGTGCTGAGCTTCTGGCCGTGGTTGTTCAGGAGGCGGCAGGGCGGGTCCCTGTGGTGGCAGGCGCCAGCGCTGCCGATTGGCGCGAAGTGGTGGAGCACGGGCGGGTGGCCGTCAGTCACGGTATCCGCCATCTGATGGTGCAACCACCGAAATCGGTTGGCACCGACGCGCCCGCATTGATCGAATTTCTCGGCCATGTGTTGGATGCGCTGCCAGAGATCGAAATCATCCTGCAAAATGCACCCGCACCACGCGGTTCGGACCTGTCACCCCAGGCGATTGTTGAGATTATTCGTGCCTTGCCGCGTGTCGCATATGTCAAGGAAGAGACACTGCCGGCCGGCCCGGCCATCAGCCACATCATCGCGAACGCTCCTGCCAGCCTGAAAGGTGTGATCGGCGGCGGTGGCGCGCGTTACATCCTGGATGAATATGCCCGCGGCGCGACGGCTGCCATGCCAGCCCTCGAGATTGCCGGTGAACATGTGGCGATTGATCGGGCGCTGGTTGCCGGCAAGTACAACGAGGCGCGGGCGATCTACGTCCGCACTCTGCCGCTTTTGGTTTTGCAGGCGGTTTATCGCATGCGATTGACCAAGCATGTGCTGGTCCGTCGCGGCGTCATCGACGGCGTCGGCGTGCGTGCCCCGACCCCTGATCTCGATGCCGCGGCGATTGCCGATATCGACGCCAATCTTGTTGAACTCGGTCTTCTCTCCGCGGAGGCCGCATGAACAGCCCGGTCGCATCCATCGAGGTTTTTACCCTGACACAGCCGCGCAAAGTGCCCTATCTCGGCGCTTTGCGGGAAGGTGAGGTCGTCAATCCCAACGGCTACATCGTACGCAAGGGAAACCGCACGGTCTATCCCACCTTCGACCGCAGCGTGCTTGTGCGCATGACCACCCAAAATGGGGTGGTTGGCTGGGGCGAGACCTATGGCATCGTCGCACCGGGTGCTGTGGCCGCGCTGATCAATGACCTGCTGGCCGGTTTTGTCATCGGTCGTGACGCCTCGGACCCATCAGCGATCTATGACGATCTTTATGACATGATGCGGGTGCGTGGTTACACCGGTGGTTTTTATGTCGATGCGCTGGCAGCCCTTGATATTGCGCTTTGGGATATTGCTGGTCAGGAAGCGGGTAAATCCGTGCGTGACTTGCTGGGCGGTGGCGTGGAAGACTTTCCAGCCTATGTCTCGGGCCTGCCGGAAAAGACACTGCAGGCACGCGGTGAGCTGGCAAAATACTGGCAGGATCGCGGTTTTGACGCCTTCAAGTTTGCAACGCCAGTCGCCGATGATGGCCCGGCCGCAGAAATGGAAAACCTGCGCAAGGTTTTGGGACCGCAGGCAAAAATCGCAGCCGACATGCATTGGAACCAGACGCCGGAACGGGCGCTGGAGCTGATCACAGACATGGCGCCGTTCGATCCATGGTTTGCCGAGGCACCTGTCTGGACCGAAGACATTGCCGGGCTGGAGAAAGTGTCCAAAGGCACCGACATCCCGATTGCGGTCGGAGAGGAGTGGCGCACCCATTGGGACATGCGCGCCCGCATCGAGCGGTGCCGTATCGCCATCGTACAGCCGGAAATGGGCCACAAGGGCATCACCAATTTTGTTCGTATCGGCGCCCTTGCCACCGAACATGGCATTGATGTGATACCGCATGCCACCGTCGGCGCCGGTATCTTTTTGGCCGCAAGTCTGCAGGCGTCTTCAACATTAAAGACGCTTAAAGGCCACGAATTCCAGCATTCGATTTTCGAGCCGAACCGTCGCCTTCTTTCAGGTGACATGGATTGCCGCGAAGGTCGTTATTACCTGCCGTCGGGCTCAGGGCTCGGGGTAAAGCCGTCGGAGGCGGCAATCAGTATGCTTGAACGTATCTGAATTGGTTCTTTGGGAGGAAGCCATGAACAGCAAAATGAAAAGATTGGCGCTTGGCGCCGCAACGACAGCTCTGGTAACCATTGGCAGCCTTGCGCCTGCCATGGCTGACACGGTGTTGAAGTTCATTTCCTGGCAGACTGACGATGCCGGCACCGGTGAGTGGTGGCACTCGGCCATCGCAGAGTTTGAAAAACAGCATCCCGGCGTGAAGATCGAATTCACCAAGGCCGAGCGCAGTTCCTACGCCGATACGATGACGACGCTGTTTGCCGCCAACCAGCCGCCGCAGATCGTGCATCTCGCATCCTTCGAATTCCAGATGTTTGCCGATAGTGGCTGGCTGGAGCCGCTCGGTCCCTGGCTCGAAAAAGACGGTATCGACATGACCGGCTGGGCCGGTCAGAAAACCTGCGAATGGAACGGTGAAACCGTCTGCATCATGACCAACTATTTCGGTTTCGTGATGGCCTATAACAAGAAGATCCTCGATGAAGCCGGCATTGCGGTGCCAAAGACCTATGACGAGTTTTTTGCTGCCGCCAAGGCAACCACCAAGGACCTCAATGGCGATGGTATCATCGACCAGTTCGGCACCGGCCATGAAACCAAGGGTGGTCCCGGCCAATATCTCACCGAGATGCTGAACTACATCATCGATGCCGGTGCCTACTGGACCGACAAGGACGGCAATATAACCATTGATACGCCTGAGATGGTCGAGGGCCTGACGCGCTGGAAAACCGTGATGAAAAGCGGCATCAGCCCGGTCGACATGAGCGCCAGCGATGTGCGCAAGCTTTTTGCCGATGGCAAAATGGCCATGCGCCTGGATGGTCCATGGCTTTATGGCACTACCCAAAAGGGGTCGGCCAAGAGCGACATCGTTTATGCCGCACCACCGCTGACACCGCCGCTTGGTGGTTCGTCCAACGTGCTGGCCATGCCGTCAGACATCCCTGACGACCAGAAACAGCTGGTCTGGGACTTCATCAAGCTGACGATGACCCCGGAATTCCAGCGCAGCTATGCGACGATGGGCGGCAACACGCCGCCTAGCCCGAAAGCTGATGTGTCCGGCGTCGAAAAGACCATTCCGCATTTCCCGATCCTGCTGGAAACCATGAAGGCTGCATCGGAGAAGGGCATCGACCGCGTACCGATCGGGCTTGAGCTCTATTACAACGAGTTCAGCAAGATGGTGATGGAAGAAAGCCAGCGCATGATCATTCAGGACCTCGACCCTGCGGAGGTGGCAAAAACCATGCAGGCCAAGGCGGAAAGCATCAAGGGCTGACCCTTTGCAAGACATGGCCCGCCGACATCGTGGGCCATGCACAGATCACAAAGCATCCGGCAGGAGAAACATCCATGACCGACACCGTTCAGCCGGAGCGTCGCAAGTTCTTTGACCTTGCGCGCCCCAGCCGGCAACATCTTCTCGGCTACATATTGATCGCCCCGGCGGTGTTGATGGTTGCCGCCATTATCGTCTGGCCGCTTGTCCTGGCGATTGACCTGTCGTTCCAGCAAGTCAAGATTCCAAGACTGGGTGGCGCCAGCCGTCCGTTTTCACTCAGCAATTACATGTGGCTGTTTTCCTCGCCGGAATTCTGGCTGGCCTGCTGGGTGACACTGAAACTGGTCATCGTGGTGACAGCCGGTAGTGTCGCCGTCGGTCTCAGCTCCGCACTTCTGGTCAACAATCGCTTCAAGGGCCGCACCGCCGCACGCCTTGGCATGGCACTGCCCTGGGCGGTGCCGGAAATCATCGCTGTGGTGATCTTTGCCTGGATGTTTGACACCTCTTTTGGCCTGTTCGGCTGGCTGGCGATACAGCTCGGTTTCACCGATCAGATGATCCCGTGGGTCAGCAGTTCAACGGCCGCTTTCTGGGCAGTGGCCATTACCATGGTCTGGAAGGGGTTTCCCTTCGTATCGATCATGTGCCTTGCCGGTCTGCAGTCGATTCCGGCGGATTATTATGCCGCAGCCAAGGTCGATGGTGCCGGTGTCTGGCAGCGTTTCCGCTGGATCACCATGCCGCTTCTGATGCCGGTTCTCGGTGTCACTTTGGTGCTGACCCTGCTGTGGGTGTTCCGTGATTTCTCGATCATCAAGGTGCTGACCGGTGGGGGGCCGCTGCGCTCCACCCAGACCCTGTCGATCATGACCTACGACCAGGCATTCCAATACCACAACTTCGGCCGCGCCGCTGCCGTCGGCGTGCTGACCCTGGTCATCTGCATCATTGCCAGCCTGCTGATGTTGGGCCGGCGTTCGAAATCCATTTATTGAGGAGGCTTTGATGAGACGTACATTCGCACAGAGTCTCGCGCTTTACGCCACGGTCGCGTTCACGCTGATCATGATCCTGTTTCCGGTTTACTGGTTGCTGGTCACGGCGCTGTCGACCACCGATGAACTTTACCGCCTGCCGCCAACTTTCTGGCCAAACGATCCGCAGTGGGACATTTTTGCCCGCGTATGGGCCGCAAAACCCATTCTGCTGTGGCTGTGGAACTCGATGCTTGCTGCCGTCGGTTCGGTGGCGCTATCGATGCTGGTTTCCGTCAGCGCCGGTTACGCATTGTCGCGCTACTCGATGCGGGGCGGTGCGACGATGGGGCTGTTTGTCCTGACCGCCAAGATGTTGCCGGCGACACTCCTGGTCATTCCGCTGTTTTCGATCTTTTCGAGCTTTGGGCTGATCGGCAGCCTGTGGACGCTTGTGCTGGCGCACTCAACGATGATCATTCCTTTCGCCACCTGGATGCTGAAGGGTTATTTCGACACCATTCCGAAGGAGCTTGAACAGGCTGCGATGGTGGATGGCTGTTCGCCACTTGGCGCGATGATCCGGGTGGTTCTGCCCATCGCAACACCGGGCCTTGCCGCAACCGCGCTTTATGCCTTCGTGCTGAGCTGGGCGGATTACGCCTATGCCCGCACCTTCCTCGTCAACTCACCCGACAATTGGACGGCCAATCTCGGCATCACCACGATGCAGGGCGAATATGTCACCTACTGGAACGACATCTCTGCCGCATCGGTGTTCATCGCGCTGCCAATCATCGCAATCTACCTGTTCCTTGAACGTTATTTGGTCGGCGGTCTTACCGCTGGCGCGGAGAAATAAGCATGGCCAATATTTCCATTCGCAATGTCAGCAAGTCCTATGGTGCGCTCAATGTCTTGCGGCCCTTCTCGCTGGAGATCGAAGACGGTGAATTCGTGGTGCTGGTCGGACCATCCGGCTGCGGCAAATCGACAATGCTGAAAATCCTGGCCGGCCTTGAACCTGCCAGCGAAGGCGAGATCTTCATTGGTGAACGGGAGGTGACGGATCTTGCGCCCGGTGATCGCGACATCGCCATGGTGTTCCAGAACTACGCGCTCTATCCGCATCTGACCGTGCGCCAAAACATCGGCTTCGGTCTGAAAATGCGCGGCACGGATAAAACAGAAATCGACCGACGCGTTGATGATGCAGCGCGTATTCTTGAGGTGACGCCTTATCTCGATCGCAAGCCAAAGGAACTGTCCGGTGGTCAGCGCCAGCGTGTTGCGCTCGGCCGTGCGATCGTGCGTCAGCCGCAGGCGTTTTTGATGGACGAGCCGCTCTCCAACCTCGATGCCAAGCTGCGCGTCAACATGCGGGCTGAAATCGGCGCGCTGCACAAACGCATCGGCGTGACCACCGTTTACGTGACCCATGATCAGGTTGAGGCCATGACCATGGCTGATCGTGTCGTCATCATGCAAGGCGGTATCATTCAGCAGATCGCAGCCCCCGACGAGCTGTTCAACAACCCAGCCAATCTGTTTGTGGCTGGCTTCATCGGTTCGCCGGGCATGAACTTTCTCAATGCGGAATTGCGCGATGGCAAGGTAACGGTGTTTGGCCAGCAGGTGGCCTTGCCACGCGCCACCAGCCATCAGGGCGCCGTCGTGGTCGGGTTGCGCCCGGAACACCTTGTGCTTGGTGATGCGCCGGTGACTTTTACTGTTCGCCCGACGCTGGTTGAAAGTCTCGGATCGGAAAAATACGTTTATTTCAATGTTGAAGGCGCACGCATTGCCGACGGCGAAGAGGGAAAATCGAAAGGCCTGATTGCCCGCGTTTCCCACACCGGAAATCTACCACGGGACCAGGAAATCAGGCTCGGCTTTGATCCTGCCCAGCTTTATCTGTTCGACGCCAAGACCGGTGAACGTCTATGATCCTGGTCACCGGCTCAGCAGGCCGGGTTGGCCGCGCTGTCAGCACAGCTTTAAGGGCAAAAGGTCGGCCAGTCCGCGGTTTTGACGTCAGGCCGTCAGGGGCAAATGGCGATATCGTCGGTTCGCTGGAAGATGCTGCCAGTCTGGCGCAGGCAGTTGAAGGTGTGACAGACATCCTGCATCTCGGCGCCTTCATGTCCTGGGCACCGGCAGAGCGCGACCGCATGTTTGCAGCCAATGTCGAGGGCACAAGGCGATTGCTGGAAGCGGCGGCGTCCGCTGGTGTCCGCCGTTTTGTCTTTGCCTCTTCGGGCGAGGTCTATCCTGAAAATCGGCCGGAGTTTTTGCCGGTTACCGAGGATCATCCGCTGCGTCCAAACTCTCCTTACGGCCTGACCAAGCTGCTTGGCGAAGAGCTGGTGCAGTTTCACCAGCGGACCGGCACGATGGAAACAGTCATCTTGCGGTTTTCACACACGCAGGACGCCAGCGAATTGCTGGATGAAGACAGTTTCTTCTCCGGCCCGCGTTTTTTCCTGAGACCACGTATCCGCCAGCAGGAAAACTTTGGAAACCTCGCTATCGCCGATCTTCTGCGCTCCAGAGACATCGGCAAACCCGCACATGTTCTGGCGCGCAATGAAAACGGCCGAGCATTCCGCATGCACATCACCGAAACCCGCGACATGGTGGCGGGCATTCTCCTGGCGCTCGATCATCCCGATGCGGAGGGTCAGATATTCAACCTCGGATCAGACGAACCGGAAGATTTTGCCGAACTTATCCCCGAAATGGCAGCTCTGACGGGACTTCCAATCGTACCAGTCGATTTTCCCGGCGCAGGCGTTTATTACCACACGTCGAATGCGTGTATCAGGAACAGGCTGGGGTTTAGGGCGGAATGGACGATGAAGCGAATGCTGGACGAGGCCATCGCCGCAAGGCGGCAACGTCTCGCCGGGGAGAACGAGCCTTGGGGGAAGAGGCCATGAAGCCTGAAACACCGGGTGGCACAGCCGCGCTCGCCAAAGGGCTGACCTTGCTGGACATGGTCGCCGATGCGCCAGAACCATTGCGGTTTGCCGAATTGCTGCGTGCCTCTGGCCTGCCCAAACCCACCTTTGCCCGTATCCTGCGTACGCTGATTGCCTATGGGCTGGTTCGACAGGACGAGGCCCGCGGCACGTACGTGCTGGGTCAACGTTTCCTCGAAATGTCGCACAAGGTGTGGGAGAGTTTCGATCTCGTCTCGGCCGCAACACCGGAACTGGAGCGGCTGGCGGCCGAGCTTGGCGAAACGGTGGCCCTGTGTCGTCTGGATGGTGTGATGGCGCAATATCTGGTCGAACGTTCACCCAATGGTCTGTCCGTGCGGGTTGAAGTGGGCCGCCGGGTGCCACTGCATTGCACGGCGCCGGGCAAGGCACTTCTCGCCTTTCAGGATCCCGCAGTCGGCCGGTCACTGATCGAACGTTTGACGCTGGATGCGCAAACGCCGCAGACCATCACCACACTTGATGCACTGCAGGCCGACCTGACATTGACGCGCGCGCGCGGTTATTCGATCTCCTATGAAGAACATCTGCGCAGCGTGAATTCCGTGGCCGCGCCCGTGATGGGGCGCGACAACACACCGATTGGCGTGCTGGTGGCGCTTGGCCCATCTTCGCGTCTCGATGCCTCGAACATCCATCCGGCTGGCCGTGAGCTGATTGCAGCTGCCCGGCGTATTACCGGTGCTGCCGGTGCTGTCGCCATCAGTTCGCGTCCGCGTCCGCGCACCGCCGTCGGTCGACCCATGGCCGATCTCAGCTGCGTTCTGCCATGGGGCGCGCAGCTGGGTGAAAGCCCGGTCTGGCACGAAGCGGAAAATGCCCTTTATTTGGTCGATATTCTGCATCCCGCCGTGCATCGTTTCGATCCGGCAACCGGTCGCAATGACACCGCTGAGACCGGCAAGCTGGTCAGTGCTGTCATTCCGGTCTCAAAAGGCCGCCTGCTGGTTGCCTCGCAGGATGGCATTGAGTGGCTGGATTTTGCCTCCGGTCGTTTGACGCCTTTCGTCAGCCCGGAAGCGGGCATTGCCGATAACCGCCTCAACGATGCCAAATGTGGACCAGACGGTGCCGTCTGGGTCGGCTCCATGCGCATCGACGCCTCAAAACCAACCGGCGCACTCTACCGCATCAATGCTTCTGGCGCCTCCGAACGCAAGGAGGGTGGCATTATCGTATCGAATGGCTTGGGCTGGAGCCCGGATGCCCGCACCTTCTATTTCGTTGATACCGTGCCGGGATTGATCCACGCCTATAACAGCGATCCTGTGACCGGCACTTTGTCGGGACGACGCGAATTTGCTCGTATCCCGGTCGCCGATGGTCGACCGGACGGGCTTGCGGTCGATGCTGAAGGCGGTGTCTGGTGCGCAATCTGGGATGGCTGGTGCGTGCACCGCTATCTGCCGAATGGCAAGCTCGACCAGGTCATTGATCTGCCGGTGCCAAGGCCAACCAGTATCGCCTTCGGCGGTCCGGACCTCTCGACACTGTTCATCACCAGCGCCCGCACACGTTTGCCAGCTTCGGCGCTGGCAGATGCACCACTGTCCGGTGGCCTGTTCTCCTGCCGCCCTGGCGTTGCCGGTGCGCGTATCCCGTTGTTTGAAGCCTAGCAGGTTCGAAGGATAGCACATGCGTCTTGAAACGGTTTTTGGCCTGAAGGGCCGCACAGCCCTGGTCACAGGCTCCAGTCGCGGCATTGGTGCAGCCATTGCTGAGGGCTTAGCGGGGGCTGGCGCCCATGTCATTCTGCATGGCACGAAAGCCGGAGGCGCGGCAGCGGTTCAGCAGCGCATAACGGACGCAGGTGGTACAGCCCAGGAACTGGCAAGCGATCTCTCAGGCCCTGATGCAGGCCGAGATCTGATTGAACGGGCTGAGGCCATCGCACCGATCGATATTCTGATCATCAATGCCAGCGCCCAGATCAACGCTAGCCTGTCTGATCTGAAACCCGATGATTTTGCCTTTCAACTGGCTGTCAATCTCGGTTCGACGGTGGATATGCTGCAGACAGCCCTGCCGCTGATGGCCGCCCGTAAATGGGGCCGGGTGGTCTCGATCGGGTCTATCAACCAGCTTCGACCCAAAGGCGTGGTAACCGCCTATGCTGCCACCAAGGCGGCGCAGCATAATCTTATCCAGAGCCAGGCACGGGATTTTGCCCGCGACAACGTTCTACTCAATACGCTTGCGCCCGGCCTGATCGACACCGATCGCAACGCACACCGCAAGGATGAAGACCCCGAGGGTTGGGCAAATTATGTTCGCACCCTGAACTGGATGGGACGTGCAGGCCAGCCGGAGGAAATGGTCGGCGCGGCGATTTTCCTGTCGTCACAGGCCTGCAGTTTCATGACCGGCGAAAGCATCTTCCTGACCGGTGGCTACTGACTGGAAAAAAGTCGAGAAATTCCGATGGTTGGTCAGACCCGCCTGATGCGGGTCGACCTTGCCGGCATCAACGCGTGGTGCCTTTGATCGACGAAATCGTTCCTTTGCCGGAATCGATCAGAAGATAGGTCTTTCCGTCTTTGACCCAGTGATATCCCGTTGCCGGTGCTGGCAGGTTTTGCTGGCGATAGTCGGTGATCTTTTTACCGCTGCCTTTATATTTGCCACCCTTTTTCCAGCTGGTTGTCTTTTGGGGCTGAGAGACAGTGGTTTTGGCAACAGGGTTCTGGTCCTTTGCCAATGCGGCTTGCGGTGCTGGCAGGCCGATGGCTGCAGCCATCACGATGTATGCGCTGATTTTCATGTTTATCGTCCTTAAATTTATGCCGGAAGCACACGGCGGGTGTGCTTCCGGCCTAGCCGTTACCGGCTATTCCCACCCGGGGCCGTATTGGCTTTGGGGGCGGACCACAGGTGGGGAACTGAATGGATTATCCGCGCGGCCGTTCAGAGCGTGGGCCTTGATCGGCGCGAGGAGGTGGAGGCATGAATGCCCCTTCAAGCTCGGCAAGTTTTTGCAACTGATCAGGGGTAAGCGTTGTTTTCAACGCTTCGACGGCGGCCTTCAGGGCGTTTGCGCTCTCGGCCTTTTCGATCAGCCGGTCAGCAAATTTTTCGCCAAAAATCGTCTGGCGGTCGTCGCCTTTCTTGCCTGGTCCTGCCGGTGGTGCGGCGGGGGACATGGCGGCTGGCGCAGAGTTCGGCGCTGGTTTTGGTGCTGGTGGCCGGCCATCCTTTTCTGGCGGTTTGGTGCCAACCAGATCAAGCAGCGCCGTGGTATAGGTGCGCCATGCACCGAGCTGTTCCGGGGTAATTCCTATATAAATTTCGGCACCGGAAAGTTTGCTTGCCAGAAACAGATCCGCAAATTGTCGATCCGGTCCGCCCGGATGAAAATCAGGCCTTTCCGGCCGCTGGCCGACGTCATGAGGAGGTGGCAAAGCCGGTCCGTTTTGCTCAGGGCGCGCCATTGATGGCTGCGGCGGCTCCTGCGACATGGCCGGTGATACGAGGACAGTACTGAACATGGTCGTCGCAACGAGCGTGAATGTCAGCAAAGATCGTTTCATTTCATTTTCCTTCCCTTACTCGGAATGGGAAGAAACTAACCGATCGTTTTTTCGGGATTTGGTCCGAATATGTCTGAAGCTTGCTGCGAAAAACAGAAATGTAAATGAATGTTTCTGGCAGGTGCCCAGCAATGTTGAGTTACAAAAAAACTCCATCGGTGCAAAAGGCTTGATGTATATCTGCGCCAAAAGGTTGGACCAATGACAAGCTCAGGCACACATATCCTCATCGTTGACGATGATCGCGAAATCCGCACCCTGCTGGCAAAATATCTGGTTGCGCAGGGGTATCGTGTGACCACGGCAGCGGATCGACGGGAATTTGAAGGACTGCTTGCGGGATCAACTCCGGATCTGATCGTTCTTGATGTGATGTTGCCCGATGGTTCCGGGCTTGATATCTGCCGCGGTTTTCAGGAGAAAAAGCCACGTATCCCGATCATTCTTCTGACCGCCCTGAAAGAGGAAGTTGACCGCATTGTCGGGCTGGAGATCGGTGCGGATGACTATCTCGGCAAACCCTTCAATCCGAGAGAACTCAGTGCGCGCATCAAGGCGGTGTTGAGACGGGGAGGCATATCTGAGCCTGTCGCGAGCTCTTCATCGGCCTATCTGTTTTCCGATTTCACGGTTGATCCGGAATTGCGCAGTGTCACCCATTCCAGTGGCACGAAGGTCGATCTCACCGGTGCCGAATTTGATTTGCTGAAAGTGTTTCTCGATCGCCCCGGCCGCTTGCTGTCACGCGATCAGTTGCTTGACATCACACAGTCGCGGACGCGTGGCCCTTTCGACCGGTCCGTGGATGTCTTGATGAGCCGCCTGCGAAAAAAGCTTGATGATAATGCCTCTGAACCCCTGTTCAAAACGGTGCGCAATGCCGGTTATCAGATGACGGTTCCGGTCAAGACCACAGTGGTGACGCGATGAGTTCACTGCGCAGCCGTATTGCCGCCCTGTTGATTGCCGCCATCGTTGCCGTCGTTTTGCTTGCCACCCTGGCTGCCCAGCAGACGTTGCAACCGCCATCGCAGGCATCAACGATCCAGCCGACAGCCCGGCAGCTCTCCGTTGCGGTCATTCTCGCGGAACAGCATCCTGATCTGTTGCCATCCGATGGTTTTACGCGTCAGGCAGAGCCCTATGCCGGTGATCAGGATGTCATGTTGTCCCGGTTTCTGGAGGAAAACCTTGCCACATCGAACGCGCCAAGAACTGCGATCATAACACGCGACCCGACCCGGGCAGCACCTGTTGCCTCTGTGGCATTGCAGACCGGCGGATGGCTTGTCACCGAAATACCCGATCTTGGACCACCGCCGGGCGGTTGGAAAACCTTCGGCATGTGGATTGCCCTGATCGTGCTTGGAAGTGTCGGTGTGTCGATATTCGCGGCGATGAAAATCACCAGGCCTTTGGAATTGCTGGAAAGTGCAGCGCGAAGCATCCGCCCTGACGGCTCTCTGCCCCATATTCCGGTAACCGGTTCCGGCGAGATACGGGCAACGGCACGCGCGCTGAATGATCTGTCCGGCCGCCTCAAGGCATCGGTTGAAAGCCGCATGCGGCTTGTGGCCGCTGCCGGCCACGACCTTCGAACCCCGATGACGCGCATGCGACTGCGTGCCGAATTTGTGGAAGATGCAGAGGAACAGGCCAAATGGCTTGCCGATCTTGAGGAACTGGATGCGATTGCCGATAGCGCGATATTGCTGGTGCGCGAAGAGGTGAGCGACGATGCTGTGGCATCCATCGATCTCGGAAATTTTCTGCAGACCATCGTCACGGAATTGGCCGATCTTGGGCATGAGGCAAAACTAGCCTATGTACCGCCCGCTGCACCTGTAGTTGTTGAGGCGGCCCCTTTCGCTCTCAAACGCGCCTTACGCAACCTGGTCTTGAATGCTGTCACCCATGGCATGGGGGCGCAGATCGAGCTTGCAAAACACGATGGAAACGCGGTCATCTCGATCGATGATGAAGGGCCGGGGATACCCGAGGAGTTGATCGAACGTGTGTTTGAGCCGTTTTTCAGAGTGGATCTGGCGCGCCGGAAATCAGTTCCTGGCGCAGGGCTTGGCCTGGCCATTGCAAAAGAGATCATCGGCCGTTCCGGTGGTACGGTTTCGGTTGCCAACCGAAAGCCGAAAGGCCTGACGCAGAGCGTGATCCTGCCAGCGAAATATTGAAACGTGGTGGCCTCCCGCCTCTTCCGAGTTTTGGCCTGTACCCCACCAGGCAGGCTGCGTCTTGAAAATCGGTTGCTCAGCATCTGCCCATGTAACAAGCAAAGCTTGGTGTGAACCAGCATGGACATATCTTGTAGACAGGCTGTGACCTTGAGATGCAGTAACCACCGCACATGAAGCGCTGATAGCCGGATTGGTCATTTCGCGGCTAAAGCGAGTTGAATGGCGAGCGCTCCGAAAGCGGCTGCGAAACCACGCCGCATCCAACGCTGGACCATCGGGTTTGAAACGATGTGGCGGCGCAGATAAGCGGCGAATACACCATAAAGAGCGAAGATGATGAAGGTCAGCGCCATGAAGGCGAGGCTGAGATGAAACATCACCAGTAGGGGGCTGATTTCGCTTGAGGTCATGAACTGCGGCAGGAACGCAAAAAAGAAAATCGACAGTTTTGGATTGAGCAGATTGATCAGGACTGCTGACGTCACGATCTGACGGTCGCTTTTGGTGATCGGAGCGCCATCGATGCGCAGGACACCACCTGCCCGGAACATCGAGATTGCCATGTAAAGCAAATAGGCCACGCCAAGCCATTTCAGCACCTGAAACGCCGTGGCGCTGGTATGGAGCAGCGCGGCGAGGCCGCTGATGGCGGCAATCATATGCGGGATGATGCCAAGTGTGCAGCCGAATGCCGCGACAATGCTGGCGCGTGCACCACCTGAAAGGCCGGCGGCAAGTGTGTAAATGGCACCGGTGCCGGGGGAGGCAACAATGACGAGGGTTGTCAGCAAAAACTCGATGCTCATGCTGTCACCGCTTCGAAATGTGACGACGGTGATATCGGCTGTGCAGTTGACTTGAACGTCTCCGCCAGATTGTGATCCCATCGACGGTTGGTTTGGCTTTGGTCTGGAAATGGGGAGTATTTCTTATCGGCATTTTGGATAGTTAAAGGCATGTCTGCGGCTCTCTGATGTTTTGAGCCATTGTTCCTCTACAGCGTCCTTGCGTCTTGAAGGAAATTGCAGACGTTATTACCGCCGCGCTGCGGCGTAGGAGCCGGGCGACATGCCATAGGTGCGCGTGAACAGGCGCGTCATGTGGCTTTGATCGGCAAAGCCGCTTGAGGCCGCAGCATCTGCCAGATTGCCGCCATCCGCGATCAGCCGTCGGGTCATCTGCAATCGTCGCTGGATCATGTAGGCATGGGGCGTCAGACCGGTGGCACGGGCAAAACCGCGCAGCACCTGAAAGCGGCTGATGCCACACAATTCAGCCAGATCGCTCAGCGACAGGGGAGCGGCTGGTTCGTCATCGATTTTTGTGACGGCGACGGCGATGGTTTTGGGTACGGATCGTGTCTTGAGTGTTTGACCGCTCTCGACAAGTGGCTCGAGGATGAAAAACAACTGTTCTTCGGCCAGCATCTGTTGCTCTGTACCGGAATCCGCAGTCACGCAAGCAAACAGCGATCGAAAACGATCTGCAACAATCCTGTCCTGGATAACGGGGTTCGATAACTCGAAGAGATGTGCTTTGCCTTCGGTGATGTCGTGGAAAAGGTCAGTCACGACGTCAGGCTCAAAATAGAGCATCTTCCAACGGCGACCACCATCACCGATCGGCGCACCGTCGTGGATTTCGCCGGGGTTGACGGTGATGACATCACCCGCTTCTGCTTCCACCATACCCCGACCGCTGAACGACGCCTGTGCGCCTCGATCGATCAGCCCGATGCCGAATTGGTCGTGCATGTGCCGGTCAAAGGCAAGCGCCGTATCAGCCCCAACGGCATCCACCCCAGGCAGGATGGTGGACCTGACCGTGAATGAGGAGGAGAGGCGGTCTTTGCTGTTGCGCATGTGCCAAATCATCCCATTTTATTGTGAATTGTTGTTCCGGCGGCGTTTTCGTACTCCGGGGAAGACCGATTTTGCCGAAATTTATCCGGCTGTCCAGACTAGAGGCAAGCCGCGGACCCCGACCTCATTCAGAAGCGTTGGTGCATTGATGGCCAGGTCGAAGTCATGGCGGCCGAGGTGATTGCGCAAGGCCCATATCCAGCAGCCAGCGCTGAAACACCCTGACATGGCGTGTGGCGGCCCCAGGCGGCACAAAAAAATGAAAATCATCGAGGGGTAGCGGCAGGTCTGGAAACAAGGCAACCAGTCGTCCCGCCATAATGTCGGTTGCCACCAGCGCGCTTGGCCCCATGGCTATCCCCGCGCCATCGATTGCGGCTTGTAGTGAGTGATAAAGGGGCTCAAAGCGTAACTGCGCCTTACCCTGCAGCTTGCGATATCCGGCCAGATCAAGCCAGCGTTGCCAAAGGTCCGCGACAGATTCAGCGTGCAACAGCGTGTGCGCAGTCAGGTCTGTTACGCGGCTTACCGGTGTGGTTTTCAGAAGATCAGGACTGGCAACAGGAACGCAGGTCTCCGACAAAAACGGTGTGCTGTCGGCACCCATGGCGCCGCGTCGGATGGCGAGATCAAAATGCCCGGTGATCTTGTCGATGGGTTCGATTGAGGCGGAAAGGCGAACCTCTATTCCAGGATGGGCGACCGAAAAGGCTGAAAGCCGCGGTATCAGCCAGCGCATTGTGAAGGTTTGTGGTGCGTTGATGCGCAAAACCCGGCTTTTGGGACCGCCTGACAATCGCTCCGCTGCAAGCGCCAGCCCATCAAGAAGTTTCGTTGCCTCTTTCAAAAATTGCCTGCCGTCCACCGTCAGCTCAATGCCCCGACCTTCCCTGATAAACAGCCCGGTGCCGAGCCAGTCCTCCAGAATCTTGACCTGGCGGCTGATGGCGCCATGCGTCACGCCCAGCTCCGCTGCAGCGGCGCTGAGGCTTTGATGCCTGCCTGCGCATTCGAAGGCTTTTACGGCATTAAGGGGCGGAAGAGACCTGGGCATCTGTGAGTTTTCCTGACAATTGACGCACACTAACTCAATTGTACTGCGGGAAAAAGGCAGGCAAGGGAAGTGAAAAAAGCGGAGCTTCCATGACAGATCCAATCCTTATCCGTCCACTTCATCAGGCCGATTCTGTTGCAGAGCTGACGACCCTTCTTCACCGGGCCTATCAGCGGCTGGCCGACATGGGCTTGCGCTACATGGCAACACATCAGAGCGAGGCGGTGACCCGCGAGCGCATAGCGCAAGGCACATGCCTTGTTGCGGTGCTTGACGAAAAAATTTGCGGGACGATCCTGTTTCGCTCTGCCAGACAGACCATGGGATGTCCGTGGTATGATCGTCCCGACGTTGCGTCTTTCGCTCAGTTCGCGGTGGATCCGGCAATTCAGGCGAAAGGCATTGGTCTGCAGCTGCTCAAAAAGGCCGAGACCATGGCCGTGGCAGACAACGCGCGCGAGATTGCACTGGATACGGCCGAGCCGGCCACGCATCTCGTCGAATGGTATTCCCGCCTCGACTACCGTTTCCGGGAATATACGCAATGGTCGCACACCAATTACCGAAGCGTCATCCTGAGCAAGGCACTCACGCCCTCTTAAACGGTCCAGTGTTGGACTGGGTCGCTTTAACGGTGGCAGCGCAGCCAACCTTGGACGTTTACACCATTGGCTTCACCTGGGGAGGGTAATCCGTTAGCAAGGCCAAAAGACGCGTCCCGGCGATTCTACGCCGCGTGAGACGGGGTGAGAATGAACAAGACGACTGCCAACAAGTTGACAAACATCTGGATGGATGTGCCTGAGCGTTATGGTTTGGTGAGCCGAATATTGCACTGGTTCATGGCCTATCTGCTGATCTGGCAGTTCTTTACTCTTTTGAGCTGGCGTTTGTTTGGCCCTGCCGAGTGGGTCAAGCTGGTTACCTCGTTTGGGCCGGCCCACGGAACGGTTGGGCTTATGGTCCTGCCACTTGTTATCCTTCGCGCACTTTGGGCGCTGACCAACCACAGGCAGCGACCAAAGCAGGAGTTGAGTTTGCTGGGTCGCCTTGCGATGGCCGGCCACGCAATGTTCTATCTGCTCATGTTTGCCATTCCGGCACTCGCACTGCTTCGCGCCTATGGCAATGGAAAGGGCTGGGCTCCGTGGATTCCAGCTACCGGTGAGCGGGTTGATTGGCTGACAGCGCCGGCGAACGCCTTGCACGGGCCACTGTCATGGTGTCTGTCCGCGCTGATTGTCGGGCATATCCTCGCGGCATTGTTCCATCGATTTGTTCGACACGATGCCATTGTTGCCCGGATGATTGGACCGTTGCGTTCCCGCACGGTCAAAGGCTCAAATGCCGTCAGGGAAGAATAGGTTTTTACGGGGCTCTGCCAAGATGTACAGGGTCAGCCCCCAGGGGTATTTGTGTCAAGAAATGTCGTTTAGAACACAATAAACACCCATCAATTGTTTGTTGAATTTGGATTGTCGGGGTTGCATTGAAGCTCTAACGTGCAAGGCAATAACGATGCACTTGGGTTAGGGCCTTCATATTCCTGTCCAAATGGCTTCTCTCAAGACCCGTTTAACAGGACTGTTCATGAAACGCCGATTGCTGACGACTTTTTTGGCTCTTTTCCCACTCACGGCATCCGCCAATTGCATACCACCCTGGCAGACATTGTTTGCCTGCAATATCCGCGGTTCGGAAGCGCGGGCTGAGTTTTGTGAAATCACCGATCAGGAAAGTCACAAGAGCCTCAAAAGCCACTATTATACCTATGCTATCGGGACGAAACCGGCCGAGCTTTATTTTGAAGCGGACGGTTATTATTTCTCGACCAAGGACACCAACCCTGATCACCCGACCGATCTGAGAATGGGTGTTGGTCTGGCAAACAAGAATTATGTCTATTCGTTTTTTGTCACCGAAGACAAAAGCAGTGACGGACCGGTCCGTGATGCCGAAATCCGTGTCTACAAATCGATAGATGCGTTCAGCAATCACACCAAGGACAATGAACAGGCGCGCCTGCAATGTGAGCCCGGTTCGGTCATTGCAAACAAGGACAATATTCGTCCCTGACACCAGCTCATCGCGCTGAACCTCGGCTGCAGGACATCGCAAATATTGCGTCCCTGAGATCTGTGCAGGTTTCAATTGGCAAAAGGGCAGGCTTGTCCCTAAAAGTGGCTGCACAGAGAAATCGGACCACAGACTGGATGTTCACCTTGCGCCCGCAGATCAAACTCACGCATGCATGGCAATTTTCTCTCGCCTGCGTGCCCGTTCTGCTGGCCGGCATGCTCGCCATCGGTTTCTGGGTTTCTTCGAACATCGAAAAGGCGATCCTCCAGAACCGCGCGGATGCGACCGCATTGTTTGTGGACAGTATCGTGTCGCCACTGGTGCAGAACCTGTCACCGCAAACCGTGCTGGACGAAAAATCGCGGGCTGATCTCACCGCTGCGATAGGTGCCGGGCCGTTGGCCAGCCGTATATTTTCGTTCAAGATCTGGACCCATGATGCAATGGTGGCGTTCAGCACCGATCCTGAGCTGATCGGCAAGACATTTCCGATGCAGCCCGCATTGCAGACGGCGATCAACGGCACGGTCACAGCAGAATTTGATGCGCTGAGCGGCGACGAACACGCATTCGAGAGAAGCAGCGGGCTGCCATTTCTGGAAATACACAGCCCCATCCGCGATGCCAGAACCGGTGAGGTTGTGGGTGTCGCCGAGTTTTACGAGCGCTCCACCGACATCATCTCGGAGGTACGGCGATCCATCTTTCACAGCTGGCTGGTTGTCGCCGGCGTCACGATCGGCATGCTTGCCATTCTTTTCCTGATTGTTGCGCGCGGAAGTGCGCAGATCGAACGACAGCGGCAAAAGCTGGATGAACAGGTCTGCAAATTGTCACAGCTGCTCGAGCTCAATACGACACTCAGAAAACGGGTCGATGATGCCTCACAACGAACTGTGGCGCTGAATGAGCGCTATTTAAGGCGGCTGTCATCCGATCTGCATGACGGCCCGACGCAGCTGTTGGGTTTCGCCCTGATGCGACTTGAGGCGGTGCGCAAAGGCAAGGCGAGGGATGATGACCAGGCGCTGATCCAGCGCTCGGTGCAGGATGCCATTGAGGAAATTCGCAACATATGCCGTGATCTGAGATTGCCAGAGCTGGAGGACCTATCCGGTAGCGAGGTGGCCATCCGGGCAATCCGGGCCCATGAACTGCATTCCGGCATGTCAATTGACACCGCAGTGTCCAATGTTGACGTGAAAAGCCAAGGCACGCGAATCTGCATCTACCGCTTTTTGCAGGAAACATTGAGCAACGCGTCCCGGCATGCAAATCCAAGCTGGATCAAGGCGTCCGTCATGCCGCATGCTGATGGCATCGCTGTCTGCGTTGAAGACAATGGCATCGGATTTACGCGTGATACCACCAGCGCCGGTCTTGGCCTGTCAGGGCTGGAAGAACGGGTTGCCAGCCTTGGAGGGCATATGGAAATTGCCAGCAATCCATCCGGCGGGACTGCCGTGACGATGGTGTTGCCATCATGACAGAGGCGGAAACTCGGACTGTGCTGCGCGTTGCCATCATCGATGATCATCCGATGTTTCGCATGGGTGTTGTCCGTGGGTTGGAGGATGAAGGTGGCATCGTGATTGTCGGGGAGGGCGCAACCGCCGAGGATGCCATAACCATCTTCAGGCGGGAGCAGCCTGACATCAGTGTTGTTGATCTCTCCATGCCGGGTGGTGGCCATGCGGCAATCCGGGCGATACGCGGGCTGGATGAGGCTGCGTGCATCGTTGTTCTGACGGCGTCCGAAAATGACAATGATGTCTATGAAGCATTAAAGGCCGGTGCCAGGGGTTATGTGCTGAAGGGGGCTGACTGCAGCCACCTCGTTGATGTTCTGCGCGGCGTTGCCGACGGTGAAACGATTGTGTCGGCCGGCCTTGCGGCCCGTGTCCTCTCTGACATGACGGAAGAGCGCTCGACGCAAACCGGCGATCAGCAGGGCGAAGCACCCGCACGTGCCATGCCCTACCTGACCCCACGGGAAGAACAGATACTTGCATTGGTGGCGGAAGGGCATAGCAACAAGGAGGTTGCGCGCTTTCTGTCACTGCAGGAAAAGTCCGTCAAACACGTCATGACACGGGTGCTGAGGAAACTTGAAGTTCGCAACAGAACCGAAGCTGCGGTTTTGATGCGGGATTGGCAATACGACAAAAACAGCCGATGACCGGGCATCGAAAACTGTAGCGATACGGACTTTGGTCCGCATGGCGTGTGGTGGGGTATCCAGATAAGTGGAGTTTTATTGAATAGATTTCGCCTTTGCGTCGAAATCCATATCGAAACTCGGGCCAGCATGCGCGTGGATCGCAGTGGCCTTAAATCCGGGGAGTTCTCCATGCAAGCCAAGGCCCTTTTGACGTCTGCTTTACTCGCCACCTCGGCGCTTTCCATTCCCTCGCTGGCATCTGCAAATGAACTGAACATCTACACGACCCGCGAACCGGCTCTTATCCAGCCGCTTCTCGATTCTTTCACCACCTCCAGCGGCATCAAGGTCAACACGGTCTTTCTCAAGGACGGTCTGGCGGAACGTGTTCTGAGCGAAGGTGCAAGCTCTCCGGCGGATATTCTGATGACGGTTGATGCCGGTAACCTCGTCGACCTCGTGGACAAGGGCGTGACGCAGGCTGTCGATTCCGCTGCGCTGAAGGATGCCGTTCCTGCTGAACTGCGTGATGCTGCCGGCAACTGGTTTGCCCTGTCGATGCGTGCCCGCGTTCTCTACGCTGCCAAGGACCTTGATCTTGCGTCCTTCAATTATGAAGACCTGGCGGATGCCAAGTGGAAGGGCAAGGTTTGCATTCGTTCCGGCCAACATCCCTACAACACGGCACTGTTTGCCGACTACATTGCCCATTACGGCGCAGAAGAAACGGAGAAGTGGCTGGCTGGCGTCAAGGACAATCTGGCCCGCAAGGCTGGCGGTGGCGACCGTGATGTTGCCAAGGATATTCTCGGCGGCATTTGCGATATCGGTCTCGCCAACTCCTATTATGTTGGCCTGATGCGTTCGGGCAAGGGCGGTGAAGACCAGGTCAAGTGGGGCGATGCAATCAAGGTTGTTCTACCGACCTTCAAGGATGGCGGTACGCAGGTCAACATTTCGGGTGCTGCGGTTGCCAAGAACGCACCGAACAAGGACAATGCGGTAAAGCTTCTGGAGTATCTGGTGTCTGACGAAGCCCAGAAGATCTACGCAGAGGCCAATTACGAATATCCGGTCAAGTCGGGCGCTTCTGTTGATCCGATCATCGCCTCGTTTGGCGAACTGAAGATCGACAACAAGCCGCTGTCGGAAATCGTCACCCACCGCAAGCAGGCCAGCGAACTGGCTGAAAAGGTTGGCTTCGACAACTAATTGAACATCGGAAGCGCCTCTTCGCTCAGAAACAAGGGGCGCTTCTTTTCCTGATCAGCGGTTTTACTGTCGTGCCTTGGCAGACAATGCAGGCGGATGCTACAGTCTATTGTGGATCGTGGAGGCCAGCCCGCACCCGGTTGACCACCGTCCAGATCAGCAAGACACATGACATCGGCTGCAGATGCCATGTCCATTGCGGCAAGGTGTCAAACATTGCCACAAGCAGACCCAAAGCGCCGAAAAGCAAAGCGCGGTCGCTTTTTCCCATTGGTCCTTCGTAACTGCGGCCATTGCCGTGCACCACACCCAGCACACCGGCAAATTCTGTCAGGACGGCGAGAAAAATGATCGTTGCAATCCATGGCAGTGAGAAGGGCGCGACAAGCGCGAAGGGCACGTAAAGTGCCGCATCCGACACGACATCGGTGATTTCGTTGAGATAACCGCCAAGCGACGACTGCTGGCCATGTTCACGCGCCAGCATGCCATCCACGGCATTAAAACCCATGCGCAGAAACATCCAGACCGGCACCAGTGCAAACAATGCTGGCAGTGGCTGCACCACCAGCAAGGCACCGATGGCCACTGACACCAGTGCCGCAAAGAGGGTGACCTGATTGGCGGTAACGCCCATGGCTGCAAGGCGTGCGACCAGCGGGCGCAGGATGGATTGGAATGATGATTTCAGTTTGTAGATCGACATGAAAGCTCGAATTCGATTGATTTCATTCACAAATGCAGGCGCAAGTTGATGAAATCAACTGGAAACTTGGCAAATCATCCGTATAGAGTGCAGTCCAGTCAAGCGGGAGTGACAATGGCATGATCGAATCAGTGTTTGCGAGCCATGACGGCGTGGAGCTTTTCTATCGCACATGGCCTGCCCGCTCAGGCTCGGCAAAGGGTGTTGTCGTGCTTTTGCACCGCGGCCATGAACATGGTGGCAGGGTTGCCCATATTGTCGATGAACTTGGTCTCGATGATTTTGCCTTTTACGCCTGGGATGCGCGCGGCCACGGAAAGTCGCCCGGCCAGCGTGGCCATTCACCGTCCTTTGCGCATTCGGTGCGCGACCTCGATAGTTTCGTGCGCCATATCTGCGAGACCGGCGGTTTTGCCATGGATCAGGTGGTTGTCATCGCGCAAAGTGTCGGTGCCGTGCTGGCATCAACCTGGGTGCATGATTACGCGCCCAATATTCGCGCGCTGGTGCTGGCGTCCCCGGCCTTTGACGTCAAACTTTATGTGCCTTTCGCACGGGAAGGCATTGCCCTCTGGCAGAAGCTGAAAGGCACGTTTTTTGTCAATTCTTACGTCAAGGCTCGTTTCCTGACGCATGATCCCGAACGTATCGCATCGTTCGAAAGCGATCCGTTGATCACCCGCCCCATCGCCTCCAACATTCTTCTGGAGCTTTACGAGGCGGCTGACCGTGTTGTGACCGATGCCCGTGCGATTACCGTGCCGACGCAGTTGCTCATTTCGGGCAATGATTTCGTCGTGCGTCATGCACCGCAGCACCGGTTCTTTGAAAACCTCGGCAGCACGATCAAGGAACGCCACGTGTTGCCCGGCTTCTATCACGACACGTTGGGCGAGCTGCACCGTGCCAAGGCGCTGGAAAAGATCAAGACATTCGTCATTGCACGCTTCGAAGAGGCACCTGCAATAGCAGACCTTCGCAAGGCGCACCTCTCCGGTTACAGCCGTGATGAGGCGGATCGATTGGCAACGCCCTTGTCGCTCACGACACCACGCGGCCTCTACTGGGCTGTGACACGGGCGTCGATCCGGTTCGGCGGCCTGTTTTCCAATGGCATCAAGACCGGTTTGCGCACCGGCTTCGATTCCGGCTCGACGCTTGATTATGTCTATGAAGATGATGCGCGCGGTCTTGGGCCCAGTGGCCGTTTGATCGACCGGCAGTTTCTCGATGCTATCGGCTGGCGTGGCATCCGCCAACGCAAGGTGCATCTGCAGGAACTGATCGGCAAGGCGTTTGCCCGGCTGAAGGCAGAGGGCAAGCCGGTGCGTGTGCTCGACATTGCAGCTGGCCACGGACGTTACATTTTGGATGCGGTGGCAGCATCAGATGTGCGACCAGACAGCATCCGCCTGCAGGATTACTCACCGATCAATGTCGAAAAGGGTGGCGCGCTAATCACCGAGCGTGGCCTCAGCGATATCGCCTCGTTCCACCGCGCCGATGCCTTCGATACGGCGGCATTGGCCGCAATCGAACCGAAGCCGACGCTTGCCGTGGTTTCAGGCCTTTACGAGCTGTTCCCGGACAACACAGCCATCGAAGCCTCGTTGAGCGGCATTTCGCAGGCACTGGAGCCGGGATCGCTGCTGCTCTATACCGGCCAGCCCTGGCACCCGCAGCTGGAAATGATCGCGCGAGCGCTGACCTCGCATCGTGGTGGTGAAGCCTGGATCATGCGCCGCCGCACCCAGCAGGAAATGGATCAGCTGGTGGCAGCTGCCGGTTTCCGCAAGATTGAACAGCGTATCGACAAGTGGGGCATTTTCACCGTGTCTCTGGCCGAACGTATCTGAGGGGCGCATGGAGGAGAGGGTTCCATCTGTTGCAGCGGATAGGCGCGGCGCAGTCGTGCGAAGGGCAGCCCTCTGGCTTGCCTTCCTCGCTCCATTTTTCTACCTGACCTATGGTGTGGCCAACTGGCAGGCGTCACTGCGGGCGCAGGTGCCGAACCTTGCTTTTGATTGGGAACAACACGTCCCCTTCATCGCCTGGTCGATCGTTCCTTATTGGTCGATCAATGCCTTTTACGCCCTGTCGCTTTTCGACAATGATACACCGACCGAGGTCTCTCGGCTGGCACGACGGTATTTGACCGCGCAAATCGTGGCCGTTGCCTGCTTTCTTGCATTTCCGCTGCAGGCAATTTTCGTGCGACCGGAAACCTCAGGCCTTCCAGGCTTCATGTTTGATGTTCTTGGTGGCTTCGACAAACCGTTCAATCAGGCGCCGTCGCTGCACATCGCCCTGCTTGTGATCATCTGGGATCATTGGCGCGCGCGCCTGAATGGTGTTGTGCGCGTTGCCTGGCATGTCTGGTCACTGCTGATCGGCATTTCTGTCATGACCACCTGGCAACATCATGTCATCGATATCCCGACCGGGGCGCTGCTGGGCCTGTTTGCGCTCTGGCTTTTCCCGCCGGGCAAGGCATCACCACTCTCGACTTTCCAGTTTACCGGAAATCAGAGGGCGCGCCGTCTGGCACTGGCCTATGCGGTTGGTGCGGTTGTCTTTCTTGCGATCGCGGTCGTCACGGTGCGCAGTTCCGGCGCCGGGTTGCTGTGGTTGTGGCCAAGTCTGGCGCTGGCATTGGTGGCGATTGGTTACGCAGGGGCGGGACCACAGGTCTTTCAAAAATATCACGACGGAACCACAAGCCTCGCGAGCCGCTGGTTGCTTTGGCCCTATCGATTGGAGGCAAAGGTGAACCGCTGGTGGTGGACCCGCACGCTGCCAGCTTCAGTCGAAGTCGCTGACGGCGTGTTTCTCGGTCGCGCGCCTGACTGCAAGGAACTGAGCGCCTATTCTGCGGTGGTCGACATGACGGCCGAGTTTCCATCACCGCGCGTGCCCGGTCTGATCTGGCGGGCCTTTCCCTCGCTTGATCTGTTGCCTTTGTCTTCCACCAGCATTCGTGATGCAGCACTTGCCGTTGAAGACGCCCGTCATCGCGGCCCGGTGCTTGTTTGCTGCGCGCTGGGTTTTCAGCGAAGCGCAACGGTGATGGCATGCTGGCTTGTGCGCACCGGCCGCGCAACCAATGCCACTGCTGCAGTCGGGCAACTGCAAGCGCTCGGTCGACCGGTTCACGTAAAGCAGCAAGCCTATGCGGCAATTGACGAGGCTGCGCGATGAGTGACTGGAAAAAGGCCGTAACGGATAAGGCCAGACACCTGCGCCGAAACAGCATTGGCGGCGGTTCGATCGCGCTTCTGCTGCTGGTCATTGCACCGGTGACGGCAGGTGCGCACGGTTTTACCGCAGCGCTTGGTTGGTGGCTGCTGCTTGCCTTCTGCCTTGTTCCGCTGGCGCTGGCCGTTCACCTGCTGTTTGATGCGCTGCTCTTTCGCCTTGCGACTTCGCATGACACCGAAGAAGACGCGCTAACGGCAATCGATGACGTTCTGGCGCGAATGGGACTTCGGGCGAAACCTGCAGTGCCGGCATTTCTGTCACAACGTTTTGCCGGATGCCGCCGTCTGGTCATTCTGCAATGGTCGACGCTGACCATTGCGATCCTGCTCTACGCTATTCTTCTTCTTGATGCCGTCGATGGAGCGCCGACATGAGCGGTGGTGCTACGCTTTTACAGATCGTTTCCGGGTCTGTGCTTGCGGTTCTGGCACGGGCGGTCACCGGTGTGCGTCCCATATGGGCGGGTGCTGCGCCGAATGGCGGGCAGCGCATCTATTATGCCAATCACGCCAGCCACGGCGATTTCATTCTGGTTGCGACCTGCCTGACGCCCTTTGAGCGTGCGCGGACGGCAGCGGTTGCCGGGGCAGATTATTGGGGTTCAGGGCGGGTGCGCCAGTTCATTTCCCGTCGGTTGCTGCGCACCGTTCTGGTGGAGCGCAACTGGGTGGAGCGAACGGCTGACCCAATGCAGGTGATGCTCGATGCGCTTGATGTGGGTGAATCGCTGATCTTTTTCCCAGAAGGTACCCGCAACATGACGGAAGAACCGCTGCTGCGGTTTCGTTCCGGACTTTACAATCTCGCCCTGTCACGGCCTGACGTTGAACTCGTTCCCTGCTGGATTGAAAACATGTCGCGTGTCTTGCCCAAAGGTGCGGTGCTGCCCATTCCGTTGTTGTGCCGGGTTGTTTTCGGTGCACCGGTGACACTCACAGAAGGCGAGGACCGCCGAGAATTTCTTGACCGCGCCCGGCAGGCTCTTTTGGCGCTTGCACCCAGAAAAGATGGAAATAGCTGATGAGCGACGACACGATGCACCTTTTTCTGGGTCTGGTCGGCGTGCTGGTGACGGCAAGTGTCGTTGCAGGCGTGTTGTCCTGGCGCAGCCCCAAGCCACTGCCGTCGACGCTGGACAATCTCAATGCCCGTATCAAGGCATGGTGGATCATGGTGGCCGGCATCAGCTTTGCGTTCCTGTTCGGTACGGGTGGCGTGCTGTTGCTGTTTGCATTCGTGTCGTTTGCGTCGCTGCGGGAATATGTCACCCTCACCAAGACACGTCATGCCGATCGCTGGACATTGCTCGGCATGTTCCTGATCATCGTGCCGGTGCAATATTATCTGATCTGGATCGACTGGTACGGGCTCTATTCGATCTTCATTCCGGTCTATTGTTTTCTGGCCATGCCGGCCCTCACGGCAATGCGCGGTGATACGTCCCGTTTTCTCGAACGGGTCAGCGAACAGCAATGGGGTGTGATGCTGTCGGTTTATTGTATCAGCCACGTGCCGGCGCTGGTGACGCTTGCCATTCCCGGCAATGAAGGACGCGGATTGCTGCTGATCGCCTTCCTGATTGCCACCGTGCAGGGCAGCGATGTGCTGCAATATATCTTCGGCAAGCTCTTTGGACGTCACAAGGTGGCACCAAGCATTTCGCCTTCAAAGACTTGGGAGGGGCTGATTGGCGGTATCGCCAGTGCCTCACTGATGGGTGCCGGACTCTACTGGCTGACACCGTTTTCACCGCTGGAAGCGGGTTTCTTGGCGGCACTGTCCTGCATCATGGGCTTTTTCGGTGGGCTTGTTGCCTCTGCCATCAAACGTGACCGCGGCGTCAAGGACTGGGGTCACATGATTGAAGGGCATGGCGGCATGCTGGACCGGGCGGACAGCCTTGTTTTCGCAGCGCCAGTGTTTTTCCATATCGTGCGTTACGCCTGGACGTGAAGACACGTTAGCGCAAGGAACTAAAGGGCCAGATTTTAACGTGATCGCTGTTATAGCAGCTCAGCGAGTTCGGCGATGCTGTCGGCGGCAAGCCTGTGGTCATCTACATCGGGAAGCCCGCTAACGGCAACGGAGCCGACGAAAAGGCCATTTTTGAGGAGCAGGGGCAAAGCGCCACCTGATGGGGCGAAGTCAAGAATGGGCAAGGCAAAACGTTCGTTGAGATTGTAGCCCTTTTCCTCGGCCATCAATCGCATATAGAGCGAACTTTTGTGGAAGCGGTGTACCACCGCGCATTTGCGGCGTGCCCAATTGAAGTTGTCGATCGTGGCACCTGGCAACAGGGTTGCAAATACCACATCATTTCCGTGACGAACTTCGATGGCAATCGGCAGCCGGGCTGCGACTGCACGCGTCCGAATTTTTACACCAAGCTGCCAGGCAACATCATAATCGAAATGCGAAAGCTGCAATCGTTCCTGCTCTGCCAGCAGTTCCGAAAGCGTTGGTGCATGCGACGTCATGAAGTCCCCCCGGATCGTCATTGGCAGCGGCATCCGTGTGGCAGTTTAAAACCGCCACACGGTGAATTTCGCTATCAACCAGGGATAACGTTTTCAGCCTTGGACTTACCGGTCTTGCGGTCCTGACCAATCTCGTAGCTTACCTTCTGTCCGTCGCGAAGCGGATTGGAGCTCTGAACTGCCGAGATGTGAACGAACACGTCAACGCCGCCGTTGTCAGGCGTGATGAAACCAAAACCCTTGTCTTGATTGAAAAACTTTACTGTGCCAGTGGCCATGTATATCCCCGTAAATAATGACGGCCTTGATGCCGCCGCGGGAGATTATGCATCTATGATGAAGATCGCAACCTGTTTCCAACGGTTTAACAAGAATAGACGCTGCTTCTTCTACTAAAATGCAAGCAGAGCGGACATTGAGCTCCCGAAACGGCTTACCAGCGCGGCACACGCCGTTCATAGGTGGGGTCGAACCGCTTCATATAGGCGGTATCGTCGCGTTCCTTCATCGCCGTCGCCTCATAAAGCGCCGCAAGATTGGCGAGTTTTTGCCGATCGAGCGAGACAGCCAACCCAGGGCCTTTTGGTACAGTCAGTTTGCCGCTCTCAAAGGTGAAGGGTGACCCTTCGATGACATCAACTCCCGTCCATGGGTAGTGGGTATCGCAATCATAGCTGAGATTGGGCGTTGCTGCGGCCACATGGGTCATGGCGGCAAGGGTAATGCCGAGATGCGAGTTGGAGTGCATCGACACGCCAAGCCCCAATGTTTCGCAGATTTTGCCGAGATGGGCCGAGGCCCGCAGGCCACCCCAGTAATGATGATCCGACAAAACGATTTGCACGGCGTTTTTGCGGAAGGCTTCCGCGATCTGGTCAAACTCCAGCACGATCATGTTGGTCGCCAGAGGGATCGACGTGGCGGATGCCACTTGTGCCATCTGGTCCATGCCGATGACGGGGTCTTCGAGGTATTCCAGAACACCTTCCAGTTTACGGGCCATGTAGATGGCCGTATCGACCGTCCAGCCGCCATTGGGATCAATCCGCAAGGGGTGATCTGGAAAGGCGTCGCGCAGCTTCAACATCGTCTCGATTTCGAGATCGGGGTGCAGAACGCCGCCTTTCAGTTTCAGCGACTGAAAACCATAGGTGTCGACCATCTTGCGTGCTTCGCCAACCATCTGGTCAGGTGTCAGAACCTCGCCCCATTCATCAGGCGCTTCGCCGATATGACCGGCAAATTTGAAAAACAGATAGGCGCTGAAGGGAACTTCGTCACGAACCGCGCCACCGAGCAAGTCTACCACCGGTCGACCCAGTAATTTACCCTGGATGTCGAGGCACGGAACTTCAAAGGCCGATGCCACCACATCCGTCAGCTTGTGATCGGCCACCGCTGATTTTGCGTTGATGCCACCGCCACCGGGCAATGCAGCAATCACCCGCGCTTTCAGCGCGTGGAGATGAAAAGGATCAAGGCCAATCAGTGCGGGAGCCGCTTTTCTCAGCCCTTGCAAGGCCTTGATGCTTCCGTAGCTTTCGCCCAGCCCAACCGTTCCGTCATCACAAATGACCTCGATCACGGTTCTAAGCGCGTGCGGTTGATGGACCCCCTTGCAGTTCAGCAAAGGTTTGTCGGGAATGGCAACGGGTGTGAGATGGATTTCTGCGATCCGCATAAAAACTCCTATCGCCACCAGGTGCGTGCTGCAGTCAGCGCGTCATCCAGAGGTGGCAGTTCGGGATGCCAGTGGCGTTCCCATTCGAGACTGAGAGGAAGGTGTTGGTCAGTTGGCGCAAGTGCTGCGATCAGTTCCGCCATCGGAAAATCACCCTGGCCGGGAAGCACGTAATGGCGTCGCCCGTCGTCTCCCATCTTACTGTCCTTGACATGCAGATGAACGACATTGGCGGCGATCACGTGCCACAGGGTCTTGAGATCAGATCCCTTGGCCCAGGTGTGATGGGTGTCCCATAATATCCGCGCACTCGGCACCTGCCGGATGAAGGCAGTCAGTTGCCCGGCATCGGCCAGCGCATCATGGGTCTCAATCATCAGATCGACATTGAGCCCACGGGATTGCCGCGATCTCTGCCATTGATCAAGCAGCGCAGCGCCGCGTGTCATGTCTTCGGTGGTTAACTGCTTGCCGCCGTCGAAAATCCTGAGATGTGTCGCGCCAGCGGCCTCCGCCCAGGCAATAAATGGCTCAAGGGCTGAAAGATCAGTGCTTTCAAACAAGCGGACCGATGTATTGAGAGCCACGACCTTGAGATCGCGGTTTTCAAGAAAGGTCGCAAATTTCGAAGGGCCTCCAAACTCAGCTTCAAGTGCTGCAATCAGATCAACGGAGCCGGAAAGAGCCCGCAATTCCACGCATCGGATGCCATGGCGCTGTGCCAGATCAGCGGTTTCGCGCATATTCAGCTCTGAGCAGCCGAGTGTCGAAAAACTATAATCAAACGCGCTCATGCCATACGCTCCATATCCTGTTTGTGGACGGGGTAGAGCGGGGAAAGACCCGCGACGAAACGTTCAATTTCAGTGATGGCAACATCGGCAAGTGCACGCAGTTCATTGCCCAGCGCACCAGCAATATGCGGTGTGAGCACGACATTGGGCAGATCGTAAAACGGGCTGTCGACCGGCAAAGGTTCGGGTTCTGGCGTGTCGATCAGAATACGCAGGCGCCCGGATTGCGCCCCCGATAATAATGCCGCATGGTCGACCAGCCAGCCGCGTGCCGTGTTGATGAAAATCGCATGATCA
The DNA here is from genome assembly GCF_032092815.1 of Agrobacterium sp. Taxonomy (GTDB): domain Bacteria; phylum Pseudomonadota; class Alphaproteobacteria; order Rhizobiales; family Rhizobiaceae; genus Agrobacterium. The sequence continues at coordinate 51,057 of NZ_DAMDBP010000017.1, forward strand.
GGCATCAGCGCGAGTTCGCGGGCACCAATCATATGGTGTGTTTCCGGCAGGATCGGCGCATGCAGGGAAACCACATCCGACCAGGCGAGAAGCGGGTGCAGCTCCATTTTTGTGGCACCCAGCGCTGCGGCTTCATCGGCAGAAAGGTAAGGGTCGTAGACGGCAATATCGAACGTGCCGCTTTTAAGCAGGTCTATCACCAGCCGCCCGATGCGTGACGCACCAACAATGCCGACCTTGCGGCGATGATTGCCAAGCCAGGGCTGGTTCATGCCGCGCCGGCTGCCAAAACCACCGGTGCCACGCTCGGCCCGGTGTTCATCGCGCAGGCGAAACATGTCCTTGCCGGACAGGATGATTGCCGCATAGGTAAATTCGGCCACCGGCAGGGCCATGGCAGAGGCCGCCGTCGTTACCAGAATATCTGACGTGTCCCAGAATTCCTTTGGCGCTACCACACGAACCGAAGATGCAGCATAGGCGAGCATTTTCAGCTTCGGCGCTCGTGACAGCCGTTCTTTTGTCAGCGACGGTGTTCCCCAGGCCGCAAGAAGAATATCTGCTTTTTCAAGCGCTTTGGCACCGGCAGGACTGTCGAAATCCGTAAACGGGAAACCGGGAATAATATCTGTCACGGCGTTGAGCCGTGCCCATTCGTCTTCCCCGAAAAATCCTTCGGGCAGTTCGTCGCGCATGGCAATCAGCAGTTTCGGTTTCGTCCGGTGCTGTGTCATGCACGCACCGGACTTGAAACAGGCCTGATATCAATGCGGTTAAGTGTTACCTCCAAGGGCGCAGAACCCGGTTTCAGGATCACGTCGAGATAAAGTTCAGGTGGTGTCTTGCCCTGCCGCAGTTTCAGCGGCGGAGTTCTCAACGCACCCCTCCAATCGGTGGCCGGGAAAGGAAACAGCGTGCCATCCGGGCCGCGAAATGGTGCAAGTGCCGTGGTTTGCAGTCCGTCCTCTGCGGTATCTTTTAATCTCAGGGAAAGTCCAAGCACGCCGTTATGTGCTGGCACATCGACATCACAAATCGCCTCGATCCAGACACCTGTGCCCGGATGGATCAACTGCCCGCCAAGGCGGTGATTTTGCTCCGTCTTATCCGCCTGTGTCCGCGCCGATAATTCCGACGCCAGATTGCCTGTTGGATTGTTTATGGGATCGAAACGATCATCGCGCGGCACTATGCGATCCGTCGCACGGGGCACGATGGTTTCAAGATAGGCGGCAAGCTGTTGTCCGATAGCAAATGCACCTGTTACCGCAAAATGTGTTCCGTCATCGGAATAACCGTCATGTGGTTCGCCAAACTCATTCTCCGGATCGACCCAAGCCGCGTTCCAGTCAAAGACGTGGCAGTTGGCGTGGCTTGCGGCAAACTCGATGCCCTGCCGATTGATCCAATGTGCCTTTGCCCGTTCTGCACCACCCGCAGGCCATTTGCCGACACCTCGGGCAAGTATCGGCAAAAGGATGACAGTTTTGCCTGCCGCAAGTAGGGCGGAGGCAATTCTTGCCCTGGTGTCCGCAATCGTCTGGCGTGTTTCCACCATCATGTCGTTGGTGCCGGCATCGACAAGGATCAGGTCGAAATCCGATTGCAACAACAGTGGCAACCGGCGCTCGATCTCGATTGCCTTTTGGCCGGAAACCCCGAAATTCAGGCCACGGAAAAACCGGCTGATGCCCGGCCTGTTGCTCGGTTCCCAGCCAGACAGCACGGATGGATCGTGATGGACCGGGCAACTGAGTCTGCCATGCGACAACACCTCAGCCCAGCTCATCCAGCCACGTGCCGATGTGGCAAGTGACTGTATGTCGCCAATGTGGTTTTGCTGGACGAGCGATGTGCCAAGAATGGCAATTCTGCTCGCCCTTGGTAACGATACGGACATGGTTTTACCTGGATGTCAGGAGAACAGAACGCCGCCATTGATGTCGTAGCAGGCGCCGGTGATGTAAGCGGCATCGTCAGAAGCCAGAAACGCCACCAGACCGGCAACATCCTCGCTTGATCCTTCCCGCTTCATGGCCGTTGCACCAGCCACCCGTTCACGGACCTCCGGTTTGGTGAAGGTGTCATGGAAGGTGGTGGAGATCATGCCAGGGCAAACCGCATTGACGCGAATATTCGGACCGGTTTCCTTGGCAAGACCGCGTGTGAAGGTCATCACGGCACCCTTGGATGTCGCGTAAGCGAGCGCGCCTGGACCACCGCCATCGCGGCCGGCCTGCGATGAGAAGGTAACGATGGCGCCGCCCTTTGCCATTTTTGGCACGGCTGCCTTGGTGATCAGGAAAAGCGAGGTCAGGTTGACGTCGAGTACCTGATGCCAGAAGGCCTCGTCCATCTCGGCCAGAGACTTCCGGGCGATCAGGCCACCTGCCACATGCACCAGACCATGAATTTCGCCGAACTTGTTGGACGCAGCAGAGATTGCAGCCTCGACCTCGGATGCGTTGGTCAGATCTGCCTTGATGGCAAGTGCGGAGCGACCGAGCTTTTCGATCTCCGCGACAGCCGTGGCAGCGCCGTCAGCGGCACCATTATAGGTCAGCACCACATTGGCGCCTTCCTGTGCAAAACGGATAGCGCATGCGCGGCCGATATCCCGGCCGGCACCAGCGACGATGACAGTTTTGTTGGTGAAACGTTGCATTTGAAAACCTCGCATTGATTAGAATTGCTTGGGAAGGGAAAGTTTGAACCGCTCATCGTCGACATCGCTGAAATAGATGTCGGTCGAAAAACCCTGATCATCGATGAAGTTGAATATCCGTTTCGGTTCGTTCAGGCTGTAGGGAACGAGAAGGGTGACCAGACGATGCCGTGTCGCGGCCGGTACGGTCGTGCAGACATGGTGCTGGATATCGAGCCCTTCAAATTCCGCAGGATCGATGTCTGGAAAACCTTCAACGGCGGTGATCTGTGGTGCGCCGGCGGAGGAATAGACGAACTGTCCATAAAAACCCGCCTTTTTGCCGGTGTAGCGGAAGCTGGATCGTCCGACCTGCGGCGCGCCCAATGTGTGGCAAAGCCACTGCAGTTCCTGCGGTTCAGCGCATTCCACATCATCAACAATCACGAAATAGCTGTCGTTGACGAAATGCATTTCGCGTTCGGCCTTGCGAACCAGCGGGTTTGCCACCTGATAAGCGGCGGTTGCGTCTCCAAGGATACGGATATGGCCCGGCTTTTCCTCAACGGACACCACACGACCGGCGGCGCGGCGGGCCAGTGCCTTGTCCTTATCGGCATATTGCCCCTTGCCACCGATCAGCACGGCATTTTTTGACCGTGTCTGTCTACGCCAGTTCACATGCATCTGTGAATTGAAGGCAACGTAATACCCGGACTGGATGGCGAGATCCTCACCATAGGCATAGAGAACAAAGGCGTTCTGATCACCATGGCTGTGGCTGAGCGAACCGTAAGGGCTTGATTTAAAAACGAATTGCAGATGGCGATCCGGATCTTCCATATGCTTTTGAATGGTCACCCAGCCGATATCATCGAACACGGCCAGGGATGGCAGGTCGTTTGGTGATTGGGGTTCCACCGGCTTGTAGTCGTGGCGGTAGACGAGGTCGTCGAAATTGAGATCCCACCAACCGTAATTGTAAAAGGCCATTTCAGTGCCGGTGGCATCCTGCTTGATGCGATCAAAATACCACTGGTAATGGCCATTGCCGGTGACGCCAGCGAACTGGCGGACATTGTAACCAACCTTCAGTCCGGGCAGATCGCCCATGGTGGAATCGTCACCAAAATTGGCGCGGCGCGTGCCCGGTGCCTTGGTGTAAAGCGGGAACCGGCCGGTATTCTGGAAGAATGGGCGCTGGTAGAGATCGTAACCAATATAGGAGCGGATCAGGTTGGCCGCCTCGATGAGGTAAGCCATGCCGGTCATCCAGTAATGGGGACCTTCAGCCCAGCCGCCATCCGTGCCGGCCCAAGGGGAATAAAGCGTGGAAAGGAATTCCACGGTATAATCGAGCCATTCGCTGGCGTCGTCGTCTTCTCCCAGAAGCGAGATACAGGCAGGGGTGAGCACTGCTGACAGTGAGCGCACCGCATGGCTGTCATAGGGGAAAACGTGGATACGTGCGTGGGCAATGACATGGTCTGCCACCTCGCGTGTCCGGCGCAGCAGAACGGATTTGACCGTCTGACGTTCGTCTTCCGTCAGATGATCGTAAAGCCAGTCATATCCCCAGGCGAGTGCGACCACCACACGGAAACCGGCTTCGTCATTATAGGCACGAGACGTCGGTCCGGTCGGATCCCAGGCAGCCACCGCCAGCAACCAGTCGCGCGACCTGTTGAGGAGATCGTCCCGCCCCAGCACCCGGCCTGCGATTGCCAGGTGGCGAATGGCGTAAATCACTTCCTGGCAGTCAATATACATCTGCCGCCACAGCGTCGCGACGCGGATATTGTTGGGATAGGGTTTGGGTTCCGGCATGATTGGCCGGTCCAGCCAGGGTTTGACGGATTTTTCGAAGAAATCCGACCATCCGCAATGGTTGGGGTCTTTGGCCACGGCGTCGGAAAAAGACTTTAACTGGTCAGGGTTCAGCCACAGCCTTGGATGGCTCATATGCGCGGCGGCATGTCGCTGCGCTCTTGCCGGCACGGGCGTTTTGGGCAGTGCGGCGGTGATTTCAAAACGGCGTGTCGTGCTCCAGTTGGATGCCGGTCTTGCACCCTTCTGGTCCCACAATGCGTAACACCAGTGATAACTGCCCTGCGGCAGGGCTTCATCGGGGGTGAAAAAATTCCATGCGAGATCTTCAAAGATCGTTGTTTTCGCGTCAGAAAAATCCGAGTCTGTGGAAATGCGCAGCACATAACGCGCGCCATCATCAATATCGGGAAGCCAGGAAAAACGCGGTGGATTTTCGGTGGGTGGTGTTTGCTCGCTCGGCACGTAACCAATGGTCAGAGAGCCCGGACGGGGTTCATCGAGATGAGCTTGTTTGGCAAGGGCCGAGGAAGAGGGACGCATCGCGCTCTAACTCCTTTAAAAATATGGGGAAAAGGATGGCGGCGACAGGGCCGCCATCACGATCAGAAGTTTATTGTGCAGACTTGTATTGGCGGTCGTAGGCCGACTGCATCATCTTGATGACTTCGTCGTAACCGAGTGCGGTCAGCCGCTTTTTGTAAGCGTCCCAGCCGGTGTCGACATCCTGGGCGCCCAGCACCCAGGTCTGCTGCATTTCTGTCATATATGTCAGAATGCTTGGCCAGTAGCGGTCGAAGGTGGCTTTTTCCTCGGCGTTCAACGACACGCCCATGAACTCGTCCTTGAGGCAATTGCACTTGTCGTACATATCGATGCCTTCAAGCGCGATCTTGTTGGTCCACTGGCGTTCATATTCATAGTCCATCCAGTAGCCGCGCGGCACCTGAGCACCAACGGCCCAGAGCTGGGCATTGACCGGGTCCTTGTTTTCAAGAACTTCCTTTTTGAACTGCGGTTTGCCGTCGACCATCTCATAGGTCAGGCCTTCAACACCGAAGTTCGACAGGATGCGTCCCTGCTGGGAGAACCAGAAGTCGAAATATTTGATCGTTTCGACCGGGTGCTCGTTGGTGGCGGAAATGGCCCAGCCAACCGGCTGAACACGCAAGCGTCTTGCGTCTTCAAACCGTTCGCCAGACGCCGATTTTGGTGGCAGCATCGGCTTCAGCGCAAAACCTTCGATCTTTGGCGACAGGGCGTCGTTATAGGTCGATGTGCTGGCAAACCAGTCGTGGGTCATGCCGCCAAGGTCATTGCCCAGCAGATATTCGCGCGAGCGAGAACCACGGGTGAAGATTTCCTTGTCGATCAGGCCTTCCTTGTACCACTTGGCAACGTTTGAAATGCCGGTCTTGTAGTTTTCCTCTGCCCAGGGGTGGCGAAGCTGGCCATCATAGACGGCGAAGTCGCCATAACGCTCAGACCCTGACACGCGTGCATCCCAGAGATTGATCAGGCGAACGGCATCGATCGGTTCACGGGCGAAGTAAGGAACTTCATCCTTCTTGCCGTTGCCGTTCGGATCCTTGTCGCGGAAGGCTTTAAGGACCTCGTAGACTTCCTCAGGCGTTTCCGGCTGTTTCAGTCCGAGCTTGTCGAGCCAATCCTGGCGAATGAACCAGCCGCGCGAATATTTGCCATCTGGAACGTAAGGAATGAAGTAGAGCTTGCCATCCGGTCCGGAAATCGCGTTGCGAATGTCCTTGTGGCTGTCAAAGAATGCCTTGAGATTGGGGGCATGTTCTTCGATCAGGTCATCAAGCGGAACGAACGCACCTTCCAGCCCGTAGCGGATAAAATCTTCCTTCAGGCCACCGGAGGCATCGCCACCGATGATGTCAGGTAGATCACCCGATGCGATCAGCAGATTAAAGGCATCCCGGCTGCTGGTTGTCGCCAGTGACGCGACATTGCGGACGTGGATGTTGGTAATCTCGGCTGCCTTCTGCTCGACCGGCCACTTCTCCGAATAGACGTATTTGTCACGGAAGTGAAAGTGGATGGTCAGTTCCAGTGGGTCTTCGGATATCTTGCCGGTATCCTGCGCCAAGGCCGGCAAGGCCAGTGTTGCTGCTGTCATCAACGCCAGAAGGGGCGTGCCTTTTCGTAGTTTTCTCACAGGTTCTCCTCCCTTGTGCTGCTACTCTTTCACTCCGCCCAGCAGAATTCCTTTGGTGAAATACTTCTGCGCGTAGGGGTAAATGATGAGGACGGGGATGATCGACGCGATCATGATTGCTGAGGTGACCGTCTCGAATGAATAATTGGCGGTCAGCAGGCTAGAGGCGAATTCGTCGTTTGAATTGAGGTCGACGATGACGCGTTTCAGATAGACCTGCAGTGGGATTTTTTCTTCGCCGCGCAACAGCACCATGGCCCAGAAATAACCGTTCCAGCGCGAGACGACGCAAAATAGCGCGACGGTAACGATGGCCGGTTTGGACAGTGGAATGAACACTTTCCAGAGCAGTTGAAGTTCACTGGCGCCGTCCATCTTGGCGGCTTCCTCGAAGGATTTTGGCACCGCCTCGAAGAAATTGCGCAAGAGGATGACGTTGAAGGCGCTTGCGGCAAAACCGATGATGATACCAAAGCGGCTGTCCAGCAGACCAAGATCGCGCATGTTCAGGAAGAACGGGATCATGCCGGCATGGAACCAAAGCGTAAAAGCAATGGCGATGTTGAAGAAGGTCCGGCCGCGCAGGCGTTTGCGCGACAGGGCATAGGCGCCTGGGATCATGATCAGCAGGCTCATGAACGTGCCGCCGAATGTGTAGATGAATGTGTTGCCGTAGGCGATCCAGAACATTCTGTCGGACAGCACATGTTCATAGGCTGCGAGCGTTACATCTACCGGCCACAAGGTCACGCGACCGGCGGTCACCGCTGCACCCGACGAAATGGAAACGGCGGCCACATAGATGAAGGGGTAGAGTGTCGACAGGACAAACAGACCCAGAAGAATGGCATTGGCCCAGCCAAAGATCTTGTCGCCACGGGAATAGAGATTGAAACTAGCCATCTTCAGCTCCTCACCAGAGTGACGTCGACGAGACTTTTCGGCTGATGCGGTTTGCCGAATAGACGAGGACGAAGGCGATTACCGCATTGAACAGTCCGGCGGCCGTGGCCAGATCGTACTGTGTGCCTTGAAGGCCCGTGCGGTAGATGAAGGTCGAGACAACATCGGCGGTCTCGTAGGTGGATGGGCGGTAGAGAAGAATGATGTATTCGAAACCGACCTCGACCAGATTGCCAATTCGGATGATCAGCATGATGACGATTGTCGGCAGGATGCAGGGCAGGGTGATGCGCCACATCATCTGCCAGCGCGAGGCACCGTCAACCCGTGCGGATTCGTAAAGTGTCGGGCTGACGCCAGCGATGGCGGCGAGATACACGATCGACTCGAAACCGGCTTCTTTCCACACCGATGAGCCGATAAAGACGGGTCGGAACCACTCGGGTTGGGTGAGGAAGTAGATCGGCTCCAGACCAATCGCTTTCAGCAGGATGTTGACGATGCCGATGGAGGGCGACAGGAAGTTGATGACGATACCGGCAACGATCACCACTGATATGAAGTGCGGCAGGTAGACGATGGTCTGCGCCCAGCGTTTGCCAACCTCGTTCTGCACTTCGTTGAACATCAGCGCGAGGATGATCGGCACGGGAAACGCAAATATCAGGCCGAGGCCACTGATGGTGATGGTGTTCCAGAAGGCACGCACAAACATGTCATTCTGGAAAAGCTCCACGAAGTTTGCAAAGCCGACAAAGGGGCTTTTTTCGATACCGCGAAAGATCGAAAAATCCTGAAAGGCGATGATCAGGCCATACATGGGTTTGTAGAGAAACAGCGCAAACCAGATGGCCAGCGGAGCAAGCAGCAAATAAAGCTGCCAGTCGCGACGCAGATCCTCATAGAGATCATGCAGGCTTTCCTGAAAATACTGTTTCATGACCGCGCCCCGCTTGCCACCTTGAGCGAACGGCCGCTGGCTGCATCGAAGACGTGAACGCGGCTTGTGTCGATGCCAAGTTGGGAAATGCCATTGAGCGCGTGATCGGCATAAAGCGTTTCTGCCTTGGCGATAAAGGACTGGCCATTGATCTTGCCGTGCAACAGGGCTTCTGCGCCAAGAGGCTCCACCAGATCAATGGTGCAATTCAGCACTTCAGCCTGCTCTCCTGACCTGACCGACATGATTTCGGGGCGAATACCGAGCTTGACGGATTGACCCTCTGTCGCGTTTTTCGCAAACGCGTCAGGGATCGTCAGGCCTTGGCCTGAACCACCTGCAATAACAGCCTTGGTAACGCCGTCCCGCTTTTCGATCACCGCATCAAAAAGGTTCATGGGCGGTGAGCCGATGAAACTTGCAACAAAGGTGTTGGCCGGCTCAAGGAACACTTCCATGGGCGAGCCAACCTGCTCGATATTTCCGCCATTCATGATGACGATACGGTCCGCGAGCGTCATCGCCTCGACCTGGTCGTGGGTCACATAGACACTGGTGGCCTGCATGCGCTTGTGCAGCAGCTTGATCTCTGCGCGCATGTGAGTGCGCAGCTTGGCATCAAGGTTCGACAGGGGTTCATCGAACAGGAAAATCTTGGGACGACGCACAATGGCACGGCCCATGGCGACACGCTGGCGCTGGCCACCCGAGAGGTCGGCGGGCTTGCGTTTCAGATAGTCGGTCAGGCCGAGGATCTGGGCGGCTTCGGCAACAGCCTTTTCCACCACATCCTTTTTCTCGCCCCTGACGCGCAGGCCGAAGGCAATGTTTTCTGCCACGTTCAGATGCGGGTAAAGCGCATAGTTCTGAAACACCATGGCGACATCGCGGTCTTTCGGCGCGATCTTGTTGACCACGCGGCCATCGATGGAGACGGTGCCGTCAGAGATGTCTTCCAATCCGGCGAGCATGCGCAAGGTCGTTGATTTTCCGCATCCCGAAGGTCCAACGAGGACCACGAATTCCTGCGGCTGAATGGAAAGATTGATACCATGCACAACTTCAAGGGCGCCGTAGCGCTTGACGACATCATTAATTTGAACTGCGGACATGAAAGGCCCCTCCTCAAAAGCCTTGAATGTTCAGTCAGGCAGGGGCCTTGGCTCCTCGTGACACGCGCTTTCTGGTGACGCGCGTGTTGACCTGCTCGATGAAGGTCCAGATTTTGGGGTTTTTGGAGAGCTCTGCGATCTTCGATTCCAACGATCCCAGATGGCACTGAACGGCATCACGTGCCGCTTCGACATTGCCGGACTCGATGGCATTCACGATCGCTTCGTGTTCTTCGATCACCTTTTCGGTGCGCCGGACAGCAAACACCCGTTTCAGGTGGCGCATGCGGTCCATTTCACCCTTTGCCTGATTAACAACGCTCCATGCGCCGGGCAGACGGGCAGCAGTGAAAATTGTGCGGTGAAACTCTTCATCCAGCAGGAAGAAATCGGTGAATTCCTCGTCTTCCGCCGCAGTGCGCTGCTGGGAAATACAGGTTTTCAGCCGTGCGATATCTTCAAGTGAATGCCGTTTGGTCGCTTCGATGACGGCGCCTTCTTCAAGTTTGAACCGGATGAAGCAGGCCTCCATGTAACGCTGCACATCGATCGGCGAAATATAGGTGCCGCCTTGCGGCACCACAGTGACAAAACCTTCTTCCGCAAGCCGGATGATGGCTTCGCGTACCGGCGTCTTGCTGACATGCAAGAGTGCGGCGATTTCCTTTTCGGACAGCGCCCGGCCCGGAAGCAGCTTTACCTCGACAATCAGTTTGCGAAGCAGCGTATGGATGCGGTTGGTCATGTTTCCATCGGCCGGCAAGTCTTGCGGCGTGACGAGATCAGACAAAGGCAGCGATGGAAATTCAACAGCGTTAGACATATCAATAACCAAACTGAGATATCAGAATATAACTTGACATATCTGTTGTTTTTTAGAGAGTCAAGCTGGTGATGACGAGGGAGATGTCGCCTTGCCCAAAATTCATCCGGCTTTTCTGCCGACAGCATTTTCATCCACAGGGTCAAACACCCTGGTTACAAAGCCTTTTTAGCCCGGATGGGCACAATTTACGGAAATGATGATGAACCGTTCGAACAGCGAGAAATGACCATGAACCCGGCAACCCGTGAAAAACTGATGGGCGTATCCGTCGCAACTTTGTGCTCGGCGCTCTACAAACGTGGCCTGAAAAACCAGACGATCCAGGATGTGCGCCCGGTGCGGGCCAAGGGTCGTAACATGGTGGGGCCAGCCTTTACGCTGCGCTACATGCCAGCCCGAGAAGACCGTAATCCGATGTCGGTTTTTCGCGACCCAAAACATCCGCAACGCCATGCCATCGAAACCTGCCCGGAAGGGTCAGTGCTGGTGATGGATAGCCGCAAGGATGCGCGTGCTGCCTCGGCCGGTGACATCTTGATCACCCGGTTGATGGTGCGCGGTGGTGCAGGGGTGGTGACGGACGGCGGCTTTCGCGATGCGATGACGATTGGTGAACTGGATATGCCAGCCTATCACAACAGGCCATCCAGCCCGACTAACCTGACACTGCATGAAGCGATCGATATCAATGTGCCGATCGGCTGCGGAGATGTTGCTGTTTTCCCCGGAGATATCATGGTGGGCGACGACGACAGTGTCATCGTTATCCCGGCTCAGATTGCTGACGAGATTGCCGATGAGGCAGTTGAGATGACGGCCTATGAAGATTTTGTCACGGAACGGGTCAAGGAAGGCCACACGATCATTGGTCTTTACCCGGCAACAGATGAGAGCAATCTGGCGCTGTTTGCGGAATGGAGAAAGGCAAACGGGCGGTAAGCCGACAATGCGGCTTTATCAGACCCCGCAATGGAGCGGGGTCTGATACAATGTCTTTGATCTTAGTCTTCAAGGCCGGTGGCAACGACGGAGATCTTGAATGCACCTTCGAGTGTCGGGTCAAACGACGCGCCCATGACGACGTCGGTTTCTTCGCTCACCGCCTCACGAACAAGCGTCATCGCTTCATCGATTTCATAAAGCGTCAGGTCACGGCCGCCGGATATCGAAACAAGCGCGCCCTTGGCATGTTTGAGAGACGGCAGGCCAAGCAGCGGATTGGAAATCGCTTCGGCCGCTGCGAGCGATGCACGGTTTTCGCCACGCGCTTCGGCGGTTCCGATCAGGGCGCGTCCGCCGCCCTTCATGACATAGACCACGTCGGCAAAATCGAGATTGACCAAGCCGTCACGCAGGATGAGATCGGTTATGGATTTCACACCAAGCGCCAGGACCTTGTCGGCAATTTTCAACGCGCTGTCGAATGTCGTTCCGGGATTGGCAATTCTGAGCAGGTTCTGGTTTGGAATGACAATGACGATATCCGCGGCAGCCAAAAGACCATCCACGCCCTGCTGGGCAGCCTTGAGGCGCTTGGTGCCTTCGAAGCTGAAGGGAAGTGTGACAACGCCGACGGTCAGGATGCCTTTTTCCTTGCAGGCCTGCGCGATGACAGGTGCGCCGCCCGTGCCGGTTCCACCACCCATGCCCGCGGTGATAAAACACATGTCGTAGCCAGCAAGATGATCCATGATTTCATCCATGGTATCGATGGTGGCCTGTCGTCCGATTGCAGGATCCGCACCAGCGCCAAGGCCGCCGGTCAGTTCAGGGCCGAGCTGAATAAAACGCTTTGCAGCGGTGTTCTTAAGCGCCTGTGCGTCGGTGTTCGCTGCAATAAAATCAACACCATAGTCAGCCTCCGCGATCATGTTGTTGATCGCGTTGCCGCCGCCGCCACCAACGCCAATAACGGCGATTTTAGGGGCGGTCGGGGAGGTATTCATATGCTGCATTTTGTTCCTCGTTTGTATTCCATGCGTGCCCCCACCTATCAGATTTGCGAGTGTTGCACTATGTCATTTGAGGTGCATTTATTCGCCGTTTAACCTTTTGTCGTTTCGTCTTTTTCGACGGCTGATTTGGTATGGTTGCCCTCATATCAGGGTGCGTAATCCATGCTCAAACCCTTATGAGAACGACGAAATTGTCGCTCACTTCGTTTCCAGCGCACATCAGTTTCCGACCTGTCGAATGCTTTGAAATGGCTGATTGACCGCGCATATCATGCAATCGAATCTCGTCCGTTTTAAGCCGTAAAATGTGTGTCGCCTGGTTTTGCATCGCTGAATCAATGCACGGGATGGCTTCGTGATTCGGGCAAGCACAACAGCAAATTTATTTTGCTGTTGCGGGTGGTAAACTGATTTTCGGGTTCATATATCTGCGTCAGATATGCCCTTGGCGAGTCTTCTTTCGCCATTTCGCGGCAAGTCTGGGATTGGTCGCGACGGTTTCAAAATCTCAAAAAATTGATTGTAGCGTCACCAAATTTCCTGCTATTAGTAAACACGAA
>NZ_DAMDBP010000017.1:64015-67486 GCF_032092815.1 Agrobacterium sp.
CATTCGCGAAATTAGGCTATCAGCAAACGTCGATCACCAGCATCGCCGACACGTTAAAAATGTCTGCGGCCAACATTCACAAACATTTTCGCTCCAAGCTCGATCTCGCATATGCCGTTGTCGAACAGAGATTGCGCCCGGTGCAGGTTATTGCAGGTGTTACGCCAAAAGAAAGGCTGCGCGCTTTACCTCTGAATATTCTCGGTGATCTCTCGCATATGTCGCAGGCCGAACCCGAACTGTTCTATATTCTGACGAATATTCTCTCGACCGAGAATGTATCTGATATCATGAGGAGCCGCATTCTCGACGCTTGCCCGCAAGTGATTGAAGATATGGAACTGTCCGATGCCGAGAGATTTTCGGAAGCGTTGGCGGATATCTTCCTAGCCGTATGCCACCCGGCCATTGTGGCGACGACGGAACATGACGTGCTGGTCTCCAGGATCGACAATATCCTCAACCTGATGAAGCAGGTGAAGGACATCGGTGCGGCGGCGCCACTGGCAAAGGCCTGCTGACCTGACAGTTATGAATTGCCTGTGTTATTGAAATTCAACGACAAGGCTCGTTGGCAGTGGGGTTAGAGAACGATCAACCATGCGCATGGCTGATCGTTACAGACCGGCTTACTCGTCGGGAAATGTTTCATAGATCTTTCTGATGTCACTGAGCAGCGCTTCGCGGTCTTCGTCCGACCATTTGTGAAAGCCGAACAATTCAATGCAGGAAAATCCCGAAAGCGCCATATAAGCCAGAAGTGCAGCGCGGGGTTTGGGGCCAGCCTTGATCGCATTGAGATCATTTTGCTGCCATTGGCGCATCAGTTCTTGCAAGCGATCATCGTTGGAAAGCGAAGCGCTGACGGCCATGCAGACAGCGCGCTCTGCTTCTTCCCAGCCTGTCGCTGCAGCTTTTATCCGGCCATAAAGTTCAGGATGTTGTGTCTCAGCACAAGACGCCACGGACTTTTTGACAAAATCGCCATCTCTTTGAAGTTGCCGATCCACCAAGGCTTCGAGAAGACCGCTCTTTGTTTTATGATCGTAGACGACCTGAGATTTGCTGATGCCGGCTTCTTTAGCGACAGCATCGATCGAAAGCCCAGAAGAGCCGGATTTCAGAACCACCCGTTCTGCTGCATCCAGCACATCATTGGGGCAAATGCGCCTGTTTCTACTCATTGTTTTATATTTTTACCCTTGTCACCCTCTTCCTTTTTCCTATCAAAAATTTGTGACCGGGTCATCTGTCTCAAGGCATCAGATAGTGTGTTTGTGGCCAGAAACGCACAAAATCTGTTGGTTGCAATTCTTGTGATTACACACCTTGGTAGGCTGTGCTTGATTTGGTGCAGGGTGGAACGGTCAGTGCTGCTTTTTTGACCTCTTTTAAATCGCAAGAGAAGGGGGCTCGTTTCCTTTGAAACAAAAAACGGCGGAAACCGAATCGTTGTTTCTGCCGGCCAGTGACATCAGAATTTTCCCACGACCACGTGTCATTCCCGGGTTGGCATTGCGTGAAGCCTGGCAGCAGTCATTCAAAGGCCATCGCTATGGAGCGAGGCGATAACTGACGGCGCTCTGATTCTATTTCGATTTTTGAGTGCTAAGTGACGGATGCTGTTAGTCAGTGAAAAAAATTTCTATTTCATCCACAATTTTTTCAGATTCCTAGAGACAGCAAAATGAATTTCAGTTACAACTCAAGCTGGTTACTGCGTGGAGCTTTTCCAATCCACTGGCAACGCCCCCTCGAAAAGCGCATTGGCCTTTAGTCAAGGCTCCCCGATACTCCATCGGGGAGCAACATTAAGTGACTTTTCAAATAAATCCTCACCAAAATTTGTTTAATCTCAAACGCATGTCGGAATAAGTGACGTTTTCAGTCATTTCATAACTTTTGTTCCTCTTTCGCCACACACCACCATGAAGCGGGCACGATCAGGCCAATTATCCATTGAAGCTGATTGCAACTATAGGTGCTTTCAGTATTTTCAGACTCAGGAAGCGGGGCAGCTCACTTCTCATATTATCGGGTTTGGGTTCGGGAATATTATTTCACAATTCGGGTCAAAACTCACCTTTATCCCTGACTGGAGGTCAACATGAACATCAAGAGCCTTCTCATCGGCTCCGCTGCAGCTCTCGCAGCAGTTTCTGGCGCACAGGCCGCTGACGCTATCGTCGCTGCTGAGCCAGAGCCCCTGGAATACGTTCGCGTTTGCGACGCTTTCGGCGCTGGCTACTTCTACATCCCAGGCACTGAAACCTGCCTGCGCATCGGCGGCGAAGTTCGTTTCACCGTTGGCTTCGGTGAAGACGTTGGCAACAACAGCACCAGCGACTGGTACTCCGCTACTCGTGGCCGTATCTTCTTCGACACGAAGACCGACTCTGAGCTCGGCACGATCGGCACCTACGTTCGCTTCCAGGGCAACTACAGCTCTGAAGGCCAGATTCCTTCCTCCAGCGCATCGCTTGAGCAGGCTTACATCACCATCGGCGGCCTGAAGGCTGGTAAGGCTCTCACATGGTGGGATGACATCGGTATCAACGGCGAACTCGACGCCTGGGATAACGCGACAAACTTCAACACCGTCAGCTACCTGTACGACGCTGGCTCGTTCCGCATCGGCCTCGGCATTGACGATATTTCCAATGTTCATACCGCCAGCGCTGGTAATGAATTTGGTATCCAGGGCTACGCTCAGGTTGACTTCGGTGCATCTAACCTCGCAGTTCGTGGCGTTTACGACGCCGAAGCTGAAGAAGGTTCGGTCTACGCAACGCTCGTTGCTCCAGTTGGCCCAGGCGAACTGAACGTCGGCGCAGCTTGGTCTTCCGGTGCTAACGCTTACGTTGGTTCCTACCGCGACATCGGCTTCCAGTCCGGTTGGGCATATGAGTGGACTGTTTCCGCTTCCTACGCTCTGAAGGCCACTGACAAGCTGACGATCACTCCGTCTGCTGCTTACTGGACCACTCAGAACGACGACGACATCTGGGGCGTTGGTCTGATGGCTGAATACCAGCTCGCAGCTGGTCTGAAGGTTGGCGCAACGGTTGACTACACAGACTCTGACTACCTCGGCGACAACACGTCGGGCTTCCTGCGTCTGACACGTTCGTTCTAATCTGACCTCTGGTCGATTGGTGAAAGCCCGGCAGCAATGCCGGGCTTTTGTGTTTTACGCCTGATGTATTGCGAAGCGACACAGATGAGATGGCGATCGCATGCTCCCATGCCAGCCCCGCGCGTTCCACGCGCCGGCCGCTCGCATCGTGTTATGTATCCGACGTTTTTGGGCTGTGCATCTCAGGCGATAAAAGGCGGCATGTCGCTTACCGCAGGCCAACGGTCCTGGCGGTCTCAGGGATCCCGATATTCACCCATGCGGGGTGTGGTGGTGTCTCTAAAGGATATTGGCTCACCGCTGTGGAATTACCGACAACCGGCTTACGCCCAAGG
>NZ_DAMDBP010000017.1:67496-110631 GCF_032092815.1 Agrobacterium sp.
GGCAGCTTGGTCTGAAATAATCGAATTGAAGTCACTGATCGACGCGTAACGTGCCGCACGTACCTTGCTGAACTTGCTGCTATCCACCACCAGATGTTTTTGCACCGATCGTTGCATGACCATCTGCTTGATCGGGACCTCGTGGAAATGCGAGCAGGTCACGCCGTGCTGTTCGTCCACGCCACCGGCCGACAGAAACGCCTTGTTGATGTTGATGCGTTTCAGAACCTCAATGCCTTCATCACCGGAAAACGAAGCAGCTTCCGGGTGGTAGACACCGCCCAGCATGATCAGGCGAACATCATTTCGTCTTGCCAGTTCCTCTGCCACGTTAAGCGAATAACAAATCACGGTCAGGTGCGCATTGGCCGGAATCTGCCGTGCCAGATGCGGGGTTGTCGTGCCGCAATCGATAAAGACCGTATCGTAGGGTTCAATCAGCACTGCTGCTGGCGAACAGGCGCGCGCTTTGGCGCTGGCGTGGCTATCCTTTTCCTGATCCAGCACGTAATCGCTGACAACGGCTCCGTCCTGAATGGGCAGGATATAACCGCCCAGGCAGCTTAGCTGCTCGCTATCGGTCGCAATGTCGCGACGAATGGTGATTTCGGACACGCCAAGCCGGGAGGCCGCATCGCGCAGTCGCAATACGCCTGTTTCCTGAACCAGAAGGGCCAGAGCATCCATCCTGGCATTGCGTGCACTTGTTCTGCTCACCGTATCTCCGTTTGGGTTCGTCCCATCTGCGCTTCATATTGTGATGTTACTTTCTTAGCAATTACCCTTTGCTGAGCTTGACAAGGGAACATCAAACATGAAACGATCGAAACATAATGATCGGATTGTAACATTATAATTCGCATTATCGGGAGAGGAAAACAACAGGTTTCTGGGTCACGTGGTGATCCCTGGGTCAAGCATGATCCATCGGTACAGGGCATGGGAAGCCTTTTCCGCAGGAGTGAGGAGGCGTCAGGCGCGCGACAGGCGATTGCCGACGTTAGAGATTGAACATTTAAGGGTGCAGCAGTCGGTTACGGCGCTGGCCTGTTGAGCTTCAAAGGGAGGAGTTGTCAGTGAATAAAATTTTCGCAACCATCGCGCTTGCCGCCACGCTTTCGGCGTCGGCTGTTTTTGCGCAAAGCGCCGTCGATACGTCCAAGGTCAACAAGGAGTTGATCACCTCGGCGAGCGGCAAGAAATACACCATCGCCACCGTTGTGAAGGTGGATGGTATCGCCTGGTTCGACCGCATGCGCGAAGGTGTTGAACAGTTCAAGGGCGACACTGAAAATGACGTTTGGATGGTTGGCCCAAGTCAGGCCGATGCTGCAGCCCAGGTGCAGATCATCGAAAACCTCATTGCGCAGGGCGTTGACGCCATCACCGTCGTGCCGTTCTCGGTAGAAGCCGTTGAGCCGGTGCTCAAGAAGGCCCGCGATCGCGGTATCGTTGTCATCAGCCACGAAGCATCCAACATCAAGAATGTCGATTTCGATATCGAGGCTTTTGACAACAAGGCTTACGGCGCCAACCTGATGAAGGAACTTGGCAAGTCGATGGGCGGCAAGGGCAAATATGTTGCCACTGTCGGCGGTCTGACCTCCAAGTCGCAGATGGAATGGGTTGATGGTGCCATCGAGTACCAGAAGGCCAACTTCCCTGAGATGTCGCTGGTGACCGAGCGTCTGGAAACCTATGATGACGCCAACACCGACTACAACAAGCTCAAGGAAGCAATGACCACCTATCCGGATATCACCGGTATTCTGGGGGCGCCAATGCCGACATCGGCAGGTGCTGGTCGTCTGATCGCTGAAGGTGGTCTGTCGGGCAAGGTGTTTTTTGCAGGCACGGGTCTGGTTTCCGTTGCTGGCGAATATCTCAAGGACGACAACATCCAGTACATCCAGTTCTGGGACCCAGCCGTTGCTGGTTATGCCATGAACATGCTGGCCGTTGCGGTTCTTGAAAAGAAGAACGACCAGATCAAGGCCGGTCTCAATCTCGGTCTGCCAGGTTACGAAAGCCTGCTGGTTCCTGATGCCACCAATCCACACCTGCTGTACGGCGCAGGCTGGGTCGGTGTGACCAAGGACAACATGGATCAGTACGACTTCTGATCTCAATCGCGGAGGGAGGGGCAACCCTCTCTCCCTTTCAATCCGCGTTTCCAGCCTTGTACGAGGCCATTATGACTGAAAATCTGATCGAACTGCGCCATATCGGCAAGCGGTTTGGCGGGGTGAGGGCGCTCGACGATGTGTCGCTCAGCATCCGGCCGGGAGAAATCCATTGCCTTGCCGGTGAAAACGGCTCCGGTAAATCCACTGTCATCAAGATCATGTCGGGGGTTTACACACCCGAAGACGGCGAGATCCTGATTGACGGAAAACCTGTCGGCAAGCTCGATCCGGTCAAGTCCGTTCACCATGGCATTCAGGTGATCTATCAGGATTTCTCGTTGTTCGGGAACCTGACCGTGGCCGAAAACCTGTCGATCAACACCTTCCTGATGGAAGGCCGCAAGACGGTGGACTGGCGGCGTGTGCGCCACCTGGCGCAAGAGGCGCTGGATCGCCTTGGCGTGACCATCGATCTCGACGCCGAGGTGGAAAGCCTGCCAACATCAGGAAAGCAGATCGTGGCGATTGCCCGTGCTTTGATGGCTGACGCCCGTCTGATCATCATGGATGAGCCGACCACGGCTTTGACGCGCCACGAGGTCGACGCGCTGTTCAAGATCGTGCGGGATATTCAGGCGCAGGGCATCGCCGTGCTGTTCGTCAGCCACAAGATGCGTGAAATGCTTGAAATCAGTGAACGCCTGACGGTGTTTCGCAACGGCAAGAAGGTTGCCGAGGGCCCAATTTCAGAATTTGACGAGCCGGCAATCACCCGCGCCATGACAGGCCAGGACCTTGCTGCCCACAGCTATCACTGGGTACCGCAAGCGGGAGCAGATACGCCGGCGCTGGACGTCCAAAATCTCTCCGTTCCTGGGGCAGTGGAAAATGCAAATCTGACCCTCCGGCCGGGTGAAATCGTCGGGATTTCCGGCCTGATCGGCTCGGGCCGTACCGAACTTGCGCTTGCTTTGTTTGGCATGCGGCCTGATTTTACCGGGTCCGTGCGTGTCGCAGGTCGTGAGGTTCATCCCCGCACCGTGCAGGATGGCATTGCCGGCGGCATTGCCTATGTGCCGGAAGACCGACTGACCGAGGGCCTGTTCCTGACCCAGTCGATCGAACGCAATATCATTGTCACATCAATCGACAAATTTGTTCGCGGGTTGTTCATCAACCGCAAGAAGGCCGATGACACGACCCGCGAGATGTTTTCAGCCATGCAGATCGTTGCGCCAGGACCGCATACGCCGGTCAACCACCTCTCCGGCGGCAATGCGCAACGCGTGGTTCTTGCCCGCTGGTTGCTGACCGGTGCCAAGGTGCTGATCCTCAACGGTCCGACGGTTGGCGTCGATGTCGGCTCCAAGGCACAGATCCACAACATCATCCGCAATCTCGCCGAAAAAGAGGGGCTGGCCGTGCTGATGATTTCCGATGACGTGCCTGAACTCGTGCAGAACTGCAACCGCGTGCTGGTCATGCACCGGGGCCGTTTTGTGGGTGAATTGTCGGGAGACACCATGACTGAAGACGCCGTCAATGACCGGCTCAAGACGCTGAATTGAGGGGTCAAACACCATGAAATTCGTCAAAAGCACAGAATTTATCATCGCCTGCGTTCTGCTCGCAGCCATGGTCATCATCGGCCTCATCAACCCGGCCTTCTGGTCACTCGACAACATCTTTGGTCTGCTGCGTTCCAATGTCGTCATCGGCATCATGGCGCTTGGTGTGCTCTTGGTGATGATCTCGGGCGGTATCGACGTGTCGTTCACGGCCTTTGCCATTGCCGCGATGTATCTGACCGTGCGCGCCATGGTCTATCTCGGTTATGATGGCGTTCTCATTCCCTTTATCGCTGCGACATTGATCGGTCTGGTGCTCGGCGCATTCAACGGCTTCATCATTCACCGCTTCAAGATGATCCCGCTGATTGTGACCTTGGGCACCGGTTCGATCGTGCGTGGCCTGGTTCTCGGCGTTGTTGGCACCAGCATCGTCAATATCAACAAGATGCCGAAGGAACTGATCGGCTTTGGCAAGACCGACGTGATTTCGCTGACCTCGGCCACCGGTTCGACCTTCGGTCTGACGGCGATGTTCCTCGTCTATCTTGGGCTGGCCTTGGTCATTCACCTCATCCTCACCTACACGATGATGGGGCGCAGCGTATATGCCTATGGCGGTTCGCCTGAGGCGGCAAAACGTGTCGGGTTCAACACCGGTGCAACCATCTTCTTTGTCTACTGCGTTGCTGGCGCGCTGGCGGGGTTTTCGGGCCTGCTGCACTCCTCGATGATCTGGCTTGCAAACCCGCGTGACTTCGTTGGTCTGGAACTGGATGTGATCGCGGCCGTGGTTCTCGGTGGCGCGTCGATCTTTGGTGGTCGCGGTACGGTTCTCGGCACCTTGATGGGCGTGTTCATGCTGGTGATGGTCAAGAACTCACTGATCATCATGAAGGTAGACACCACCTGGCAGAAGGTCGTCGTCGGCCTGATCATCATCGTCGCCACCGCCATCACCGCATGGCGTGATCGTAAAAGCATAGCGTGACGGGAGAGCGCATCATGAAAAATTCGTTCGACATGCGCCGGCTTCTCGGCAACGACAACAACATCATTCAGCTGCTTGTCATCACCGTCATCGTCTTTGCGCTGATGACGTGGATGAACCCCAACAAGTTCCTGAACTACTACAATTTTGAGTCCATCAGCTACATCATGCCGGAACTGGGGATCCTCTCCATCGCCATGATGATTGCCATGCTGACAGGCGGCATTGACCTGTCGGTGGTTGGCATTGCCAATCTCGCGGGCATCATTGCCGGTGTCTATTTCCACTCCACCATGGTTCAGGCAGGCCAGTCTTCCACCTCCAGCATGATATTCTACACGGCCCTTGGCATTCTGCTTGCCATGGCGGTTGGTCTGGTGGCCGGCCTGGTCAATGGCCTGCTGGTTGCCAAACTGCGTATCACCCCGATCCTGGCGACCCTTGGCACCGGCCAGGTGCTGATGGGACTGGCACTCGTCATGACCGGTGGTCCGGCCATTGTCGGTTTTCCCGATGCATGGAACTGGATTGGTAATGGCAAGATCCTTGGCATCGCTACACCCTTCATCCTGTTCATCGTGGTCTGCCTGATTGTCGCTGTGCTGCTGACGCGCTCGACGCTTGGCATCAATCTCATGCTGATCGGCACCAACCCGCGTGCAGCGGTATTTGCCGGGATCCGCAAGGATCGCATGATGCTCTATTCCTACATGCTGACCGGTGTGTTGGCATCTTTGGCGGGCATCATCCTGTCCGGTCGCACCAATGCGGCGAAGTCCGATTACGGCGCATCCTACCTGTTGCAGGCGGTGTTGATCGCGGTTCTTGGTGGCACCAATCCGGCTGGCGGCAAAGGGCGCGTCCTTGGCATTGCCATTGCCCTGATTGCACTGATGCTGCTTTCCTCCGGCTTCCAGATGATGCGGTTCTCCAACCATCTCATCGATTTCATCTGGGGCGCATTCCTCATCATCGTCATCGCCATCAATGCATGGCGCAACCCCGGCAGGTGATCCCATGCAGGCGACAGAATTTCATCTCCGCAAGCAGGACTTCACCGAGGTCCCGCATCTGCTGGCTGCTGCCGACGGGCTGAAGGTTACGACCTTTCGTTACGCCAGCGGTATCGAAGCGCTACAGTTGGAAAACCGCCACGGTCGCATCGTCATCCTGCCTTTCATGGGGCAGATGGTCTGGAGCGTGGAATTCAATGGCGTCGATCTGACCATGGGAAGCCGTTTTGCCATGCCGCGACCGGCCGGTTCGATCGTCGAGACCTATGGCTGTTTTGCGTTTCACAGCGGCATGCTGCGCAACGGTTGCCCGTCACCGCAGGACAATCATGCCCTGCATGGTGAAATGCCCTGTGCGTTGATGGACAAGGCCGGTTTCGTGATCGGTCATGATGATCGAGGCGCTTATGTCAGGGGCACCGGTGAATATGAATATGTCATGGGGTTTGGCGCCAATTATCTGGCCCGCCCCAGTGTAACGCTGCATGCCGACGATACGCTTTTCGACATGGTCATGGACATCCAGAACCTGTCATCGGCACCCATGGACCTCATGTATATGTGTCATGTGAACTTTGCCTATGCCGAAGGTGCACGGATCGTTCAACCGGTGCCTTACACGCCGGAGCAGGTGAAGGTGCGCACCGCCGTGCCGGGCCACGTCACACCCAATCCGGATTATATGGCGCTTCTCGATACGCTGGCAAAACAGCCCTCCGCCATGGAAGTGCTGGACGAGCCGCAACGCTACGATCCCGAGCAGGTGTTTTATATCAACGGTCTGCCAGCTGATGCAGAGGGGCATACCCATCTGATGATGCAGCGACGTGAGGGTGATGGTTTTGCCATCTCCTATCCGCTTGCCGCCTTCCCGAAGACGGTCCGTTGGGTTCTCGTCAACGGCGATTCACAGGTGGCGGCATTTGCGCTGCCGTCGACCTGCGAACCCGAGGGTTATCTGGCGGAAAAAGCCAAAAACAACGTGCAAATCCTCTCGCCGGGCGAACGTAAGATGTTCCCCGTGCGGCTCGGTTATCTCGACCGTGCCGCCGCCGATCAGTTCGGCGCCAGGATAGGCACTCTTTGAAACAGCATATTCAGGGACGTTCATCATGAGCAAGAAAATCGGGGTCGTTGGCTCCAACATGGTCGACCTCATCACCTATGTGGACCGCATGCCAGGTCCAGGCGAAACGCTCGAAGCGCCAACCTTTGAAATGGGGTGTGGTGGCAAGGGCGCCAATCAGGCGGTTGCTGCGGCCCGCCTCGGCGCTGACGTGATGATGGTGACGCGGGTTGGCGATGATGTTTTTGCCGACAACACCATTCGCAATCTGAAAAGTTTTGGCGTCGATACCCGCCATGTCGGCAAGGTCGAAGGCAAGTCCAGCGGCGTTGCACCCATTTTCGTGGAGCAATCCGGCGAAAACTCGATCCTGATCGTCAAGGGCGCCAATGCCGATCTTCTGCCAGCGGAAGTCGACAAGGCGGCCAATGACCTGAAGCAATGCGGCCTCATCCTCATGCAGATGGAAGTGCCCGTCGAGACCGTGTACCACACCATTGCTTTTGCGGCTGAAAACGGCATTGAAACAATTCTCAACCCGGCACCTGCTGCTGCCAATCTTGATCCGGAGCGCATTCGTCAGGTGACGTTCCTTGTGCCGAATGAAAGCGAGCTGGCCCTGCTTTCCGGCCTGCCAACAGACACTGATGACGACATTGTCAAAGCTGCCCGTTCATTGATTGCGCGTGGTATCCGCACCGTGATGCTGGGCGGACGCGGCGCACGCATGATCACCGCCACCGAAATCGTCAATATCGAACCCGTCAAGGTCACGCCAAAAGACACCACCGGTGCAGGCGATGCATTTATCGGCTCCTTTGCCCGCTTTTATGCCGAAACGGGCGATGTCGTATCCTCACTGAAGAAGGCGTCGCTGTACGCGGCCCACTCCATCACCCGTCCCGGAACACAGAAGGCCTATGCCAGCATCGAAGAGTTCGAGGCATTTTGCCGCGAACATGGCGCAGCCTGACCCAAAGAATGGACAGAACATGAGCGAAACATTTCCCAGAAACAATGGCACGGCGCTCAAACCGGAATGGTTTGAAGATGTATCGGTCAATCGCAGTGCCTCTGAACGGCGCGCAGCAACCATAACGGCCCGTCGATCCATCAAAAAGGAATATCAGGTTGCATGGCAGATCAAGGCCATCACCTGCATCGACCTGACGACCTTGTCCGGCGATGATACTGCCGGACGTGTCCGCCGCCTGTGTGCAAAAGCACGGCGACCGGTGCGTGACGATATTCTTGAGGCGCTCGGCCTTGCCGATGCTGGCATCACGACGGGTGCTGTCTGTGTTTATCCGACCATGGTTGCCCATGCCGTCAAGGCACTGGAAGGCACCAATATTCCCGTTGCGTCAGTAGCGACAGGTTTTCCGTCCGGTCTTACACCGCTGCCGCAACGCCTTGCTGAAATCCGCTATGCGGTGGAGCAGGGTGCGAAGGAAATCGATATCGTCATTACCCGCGAATTTGTTCTGACGCAGAACTGGGCAGCACTTTATGACGAGATTGCCGCGATGCGCGAAGCCTGTGGCGATGCCCATATGAAAGCCATTCTGGCCACCGGTGATCTCAATACGCTTACCAATGTCTATCGTGCATCCATGGTGGCCATGCAGGCGGGTTCTGATTTCATCAAGACCTCCACCGGCAAGGAAGAGGTCAATGCGACGCTGCCGGTCAGCCTGACCATGGTGCGCGCGCTGCGCGACTACGGCGAACTCTCCGGCCAGATGGTCGGTTTCAAACCTGCGGGCGGGCTGAAGACGGCAAAGGACGCTTTGTCCTGGCTGACGCTGATGAAGGAAGAACTTGGCAATCGCTGGCTGGAACCTGACCTGTTCCGCATCGGTGCAAGCTCGATGCTCGGTGATATCGAGCGGCAGCTCGAACATTTTGTAACCGGCCGCTACTCCAGCGCTCATCATCACGCTGCCGCATAAGGACTGAAAAAATGGTATCCATTAAGGACATTTTGCAAACCATGGAATATGGACCTTCTCCTGAGGCCAACGGCGATGTGAAGCAGTGGCTCGACAAGCACGGCCGCACGTTCGGTCACTATATTAACGGCCGGTTCGTGTCTCCCGAAGGCCGTAAGGTGATTGCCGTATCGAACCCTGCCAATGGTGAAAGCCTGGCGGAGATCATCTGCGGCAATGACGAAGACGTCGATCAGGCGGTCAAGGCTGCCAGAGCCGCCTTCGGCAAGTGGTCGAAACTGTCCGGCCATGAGCGTGCCCGTTATCTCTACGCGATTGCCCGTCATGTTCAAAAGCGCGAACGTTTCTTGTCGGTGCTGGAAACCATGGACAATGGCAAGCCGGTTCGCGAAACCCGCGACATCGATATCCCGCTTGTTGCCCGCCACTTCTACCATCACGCCGGTTGGGCAGAGATGGTCGAAGACGAGTTCCGTGGCTTCTCACCGGTTGGCGTTTGCGGTCAGGTCATTCCGTGGAATTTCCCGCTGTTGATGCTGGCATGGAAGATTGCGCCCGCACTGGCCGCCGGCAACACCGTTGTGCTGAAACCTGCCGACCTGACGCCGTTGACAGCGGTTGCTTTTGCCGAAATCTGCCATGAGGTCGGTCTTCCAGCCGGTGTTGTCAATATTGTTCAGGGCGATGGTTCAACCGGTGCCGCAGTTTGCGGCCACCCGGGTGTCGACAAGGTCGCCTTCACCGGTTCGACCCAGGTCGGTCGGGTCATCCGGGAACAGATTGCCGGTTCGGGCAAAAAACTGTCGCTGGAACTGGGCGGCAAGTCGCCATTCATCGTCTTTGAAGATGCGGATCTCGATGCTGCGGTTGAAGGTGTGGTTGATGCCATCTGGTTCAACCAGGGTGAGGTCTGCTGCGCCGGTTCCCGCCTGCTGGTGCAGGAAGGCATTGCCGAGACATTTTACGCTCGCCTGAAAAAGCGGCTTGAAACGCTGCGCGTTGGTGACCCGCTCGACAAGTCGACGGATGTCGGCGCCATTGTTTCCGCCACGCAGGTCAAGCGCATCACCGATCTGGTTCGCAAGGGCGTGGATGAAGGGGGCGAACTCTGGCAGAGCAAGAACCCGCTGCCAGCGAAGGGCAATTATATCGCCCCCGGCTTCTTCACCGATGTCGATCAGGCCTCGACCGTGTGCCAGGTGGAAATCTTTGGCCCGATTGCAGCCGCCACCACCTTCCGCACACCGGATGAAGCGGTGTCTCTGGCCAACAACACCCGTTATGGCCTTGCCGCCTCGATCTGGTCGGAAAACATCAATGTCGCGCTTGATCTGGCCGCCCGTGTGAAGGCAGGCGTGGTGTGGATCAACTGCACCAACATGCTGGATGCCGGTGCTGGTTTTGGTGGTTACCGTGAAAGCGGCTTCGGTCGCGAAGGTGCGCGTGAGGGTCTCTACGAATATCTCGCTGCCGATTGGGAAAAGAGCCTGCCGGTTGCCAAGGCCCTTGAAGCTTTCACACCATCTGCCTTGCCTTCAGGTGATACAAAGACGGCGATCGATGGTCTCGACCGCACCATGAAGAACTATATCGGCGGCAAGCAGGCCCGTCCGGACGGTGGCTACAGCTACTCCGTGACAGGCAAGGGCGGTGTCGTGATTGGTATGGCGGGTATCGGCAACCGCAAGGATATCCGCAACGCCGTGGAAGCCGCCTCCAAGGCAACAAGCTGGAGTTCTGCCACCGCCCATAACCGTGCGCAGGTTCTCTATTATCTCGCAGAAAACCTTGATGCACGGCGCGCGGAATTCATTGCACGCATCGTTGAAAGCACCGGGGTCAGCGAAAAGAAGGCAACGGAGGAGTTCGAGGCATCCCTGCGTCGTATTTCCTATTACGCTGCGCAGGCCGACAAGTTTGATGGCGCCGTGCATTCGACCAAATCGCGTCACGTCACGCTCGCCATGAATGAGCCATGGGGCATTGTTGGTGTCGTTTGCCCTGACGAGGCGCCGCTTCTGTCACTGGTATCGCTGGTGCTGCCGGCAATCGCCATGGGTAACCGCGTTGTTGTCATCCCGTCGTCGCGACATCCACTGATCGCCGGTGATTTCTATCAGGTGCTGGACACATCGGATGTGCCCGGCGGCGTGATCAACATCGTCACCGGCGAACGTGATGTGCTGGCCAAGACACTGGCTGAACATGATGAGGTGGCAGCCGTCTGGTACTTCGGTTCGGGCGAGGGCAGTGCGATGGTCGAAAAGGCATCGGCCGGTAACCTCAAGGCAACCTGGGTCAATAATGGCCGCCAGCCGGATTGGCAAAATCGCGCCGAAGCGCAGGGTCGTGACTATCTGCGCCGGGCCGTTCAGGTGAAAAACATCTGGGTGCCATACGGAGCCTGACCGGCATTGCCGGGACGGTGAACATCATACGCGCGAATTTGCGGGGCCGCACCGGCCCCGCATGTTTTTGAAGGTGAGCGATCATTCTGCTGCCTTGCAAAACATAAGTCTCCGTCCTATTTGACAGGCATACTGTCGAGCATAGTGCTTGGCACGTAAGCGTTAACGTCACTCAACGCGCATGATCAAACGGGCTTTCCCGGTTCTGATCTGCGCGACCGTGTCCTGCAGATCGATCCGTCGGCCCTCTGAAAGGACATAAATTGCCAACCGACGTATTTGCTCCTGCACCAAAAATCGAACGCATCCGCCATGAGTTGAAGCGGCGCGACCTTGTGGTTGTCGCCAAGCAACATGTGACGCCTGCCATGCTGCGGATAACCCTGAGCGGTGAAGCTGCGGCTGACTTTGTCAGCCTCGCGCCCGATGACCACATCAAGATTTTCATCCCGGCAGAGACTGGCGACATCGAGCGCCGGGATTACACGCCAAGATCCTACAATCCCGCCACACGAACGATCGTCATCGACTTTGCCCTGCATGAGGCAGGTCCGGCAACCCTATGGGCACTTGAAGCACAGGTGGGCGATACGCTTTCCATCGGCGGCCCCAAAGGCTCTGCTGTCGTCTCACCCGATATTGCCCATTGGTTGCTGATTGGAGATGAAACGGCGCTGCCAGCCATTGGGCGTCGTATCGAAGAGGCACGTGCGGGCCAGAACATCACGGCGCTGATTGCAGTGACCGGACCAGACGAACAGCAGGATTTCGTGTCGCAGGCCAATCTCGACATTCATTGGGCGCACAGGCCGCTTTCCGATGCCGCCAATGCTGAGCCACTGCTTCAGAAACTGCAGGATATCGAAATCCTGCCGGAAACCTTCGTCTGGATCGCGGCTGAAGCCATGGTGACACGGGAACTGCGTCGTTACCTCCTGGAACAGCGGGCTCACCCACTATCCTGGACAAAAGCTGCCGGTTACTGGGTCAAGGGCAAGGCGGATTCCCACGAAAAATTTGAATGACATCGTGAGATAAGGGCGACCTTTATTGCTCTCTTGCAGGGACCTCGCCTGCAAGAGGCAGGTCGGCCAAGATTGCGACGCGCTTCTGTTGTCGAAGAGGCACATTGCCTGCGCGTGTTCTTTGCACGCTCCCGTCATGCTGTAGCGATGTAGGCTGGACGATCTGGCGTACATCGCTCATCGTTTCGGCTGATATTCCTGTCGGTTCGTTTCGATCATGTGCAAGGCTTGTTTCATGCGGCGATGGCGGTACTTGGCAACAACGACGAGACGATGTCGAGCAGATGGGCGAGGTATGACGCGTTTTCGCTGTCATCCTGGGACGCCTCGAATTCTGTCAGTTCCACACCGACAATCTGGTCGCGTGGGATGGCCTGCAATATGTCGCGCAGGGTGGCGGGCAGCAGGCCGTCAGCGATGGCATAGGCTGCCGGTACGAAGCCCGGTTCCAGGACATCCCAATCAATGTGAATCCAGATCGGTGCCTTGCCAATCATCTGCCTGATTGTCTGCGGTTGCGTCTGTGCAGGTGACAGAACCTGAACGCCCGCTTCCTGCAGGTGTTCTGCCTCCAGCGTATCGATGTCACGTGCCCCGGCGATCAGCACCTGTGCCGGTCTGATGCCCTTGCCAAGGCCACTGTCCCAGCGGCCGCAGGCCGCGGCAAGTACCATGCCCCCGAGATAACCGCTTGCTGTCGTGTCTGGCGTGTTGAAATCGCCATGAGCATCGATCCACAGAACCACCGCATCAGGATGGTGTTCTGCCAGGACAGGCAGCGTGGCAAGACTTGCAGAGCAGGTGTTGGCCACGATCAATGGTCTGTTACCACGCGCGAAAATGGCGATTGTCGCTTTTTGCAGAGCATCAAGTGTCCTGCGGGCGGCCGGAAGACTGTCAGTCCAGTCGTCACAGCTGGGCGGCGATGGTGTGCCGACAATAAGCGGGATCAGTCCGGTTTTGTGCTGAATGGCGCCGGCGGCCAACTCCGCCCCTTTGATGGCACCTGCACTTCGGTCTGCGACACGGCCCTGCGAAACAACAAATTCAAATGACAAACCAGACTCCCGGTGGTTGGATGATCGCCTCGTCAATTCTCCAGCGGAATTGCCAAATGGCGGTCATGGACGTTATGTCTATCTGGATATATCGCTGGTAACGATAATTGCAATCACTGGTTTCCACGCAATGAAAGGGGTCACAACATGACGACGGACACTGTCCATCTTTTCTCCTACGGGACACTGCAGTTGGAGAGTGTGCAACTGTCGTCTTTCGGACGTTTGCTAACAGGGCATCCCGACACGATGCCGGGCTTCCGCAAGGAGATGGTTGAAATTACCGATCCGGACGTTCTTGAAAAGAGCGGCGAAAAATTCCACCCGATCGTCATTCCCTCAAATGACCCTCAAGACACTGTATCCGGAACCGTCTTCCGGATGACCGAGGCAGAGCTTGCAGCGGCCGACGATTACGAAGTCGCTGACTACAAGCGCATTGAGGTGGTACTGGCCTCAGGGATCAGCGCCTGGGTTTACGTCAAGGCGTGACCCTTGCTGTCATGACCCGCCGGTCCAATTTGTTGTAAGTTGAGTTCACGTCGCTGCCGGTTAATCTCCCCTGAACAGCCAGGGAAAAGGGTTGAATCGGCAGCGATGAGCACGATGCGGCGGCCGACCTTGCTCATCACCAAATTCCAAGCCGCCGTTTCAAAACCAGGATCGCGAGAGACTTGCGGTGTCTGGCCCCATCGGCGGGCGTCACCATGGACCTTGCCGAGCAGGCTTTGATTTCAAAGCGTAATCAGCAGGCCGTGCAGGATAATGATGGGGCGCGGCTTTGACAGCAAAATGCTCAAAGCCACGCCCAGACGATTACGCGGTCAGAAATTTTACCGTGCCAGCAGTGCGGCCCAGGTCGCTGTCTCAACAAAAGCCATTCAGCTTGAGGATTTTGTGGGCATTGATCGTTGCCTGAAGCTCCTCTTCAGAGCTGCGGTTGCCCTGGTTTGCATCCGGGTGATGCTGCTTGAGCTTCTGTTTGTAGCGCGCCTTGATTTCGTCAGGCGTGGCGTCCTGCGTCAGACCGAGGGTCTCAAACGCTTTCGCCTCAAGCACCTTCAACTTGCGTTGCTGAAGGTCAGCTTTTTCCTTCTGTCGCTGCTCGGCATTTTTGCGGGCATTGATTGTCTTGGCAGAGCCTGAACGGGCAGACGAAGGAAGAGGTGCTTCCGACGGCCGGTTAACCGCCGTACCCCAGGTCTTTCTAAGACCAGTCGCCGCCTCTTTTTGATAGCGTGCAACCACGGGGTCGGACAGCTCGGTCGCGAAATTATAACCGCTGTTATATTCCTTGGTGTGCTTGGGACAGAACAGAAGATACAGGCCTTCGCCGTCTCTTCCGACGGGGGCGCGATGCACACCTTCGTTTTCACAATTGTCCCACTGACATTTGTGGCCGAGCGATTTGGACGGCGAAGCCGCCTTCTTTTTGGTTGACCGGAGGCCAACGAAGATTTTTGAATCAGAAGTCATGGGGCCTTATAAGTTGATCGGGATCATACGATCAAGAAAGCAGGTCAAATACCTGCCTAAGGCTTATCAGAAAAGAGGCCCAAGCCAAATTATGCAGATTTTTGGGCGAGTGTTGCACCGTCGTCAAGCAGATCTGCGGCAAGGGTGAGGCCTTGCGGGCCGGGGCCACCAACCTCATGAGAGAGTGGTGCCCCCTTATTTCAGGGTTATTCAGATCACGCAGACTGTCTTTGCAGCGTGAGCCTCAAAACTCCGTCCAGTCCGTTTTGACGGCTGCATTACCGACGAAAGCTGTCGCAATCTTGCTGGTCAGCGAGCGAACCGGCGATGCCTGCTGGAGGCGATGCGATGAGGTTGCTACCTCTACCGTCTTTGCCACATCCGATGTCGTCTTGAACTGCGCAAGCAACTGGCTCAGCGACGAGACTTCGCGGGCAAGACCATGGCTTGCAGCCGTGGTTTCTTCCACCACTGGTTTATGTGTTCGATGAACGCGGTGATGTGTGCCGGCCCAACAGGGCTGCCGCCTGGGCCTTGCTCGCGACACCCAGTTTCTTGAGTATCTGCTCCATGTGATATTCGACGCCCCGTCGCGACAGCCCGGTGATGGTCGCAATATCGGTGTTTGATTTCCCAGCGGCTGCCCACGTCAGAAGATCGAGCTGCTGGGCGCTGAGTTTTGTCAGCGCAAGGCTGCTTTCAAATTTACCATCGCTGCGTGCGGATGATGATGGGTCGGCGGCATCTGTCATCAGGCCAATCCAGCTCTCCGCCCGACCGTGCTCATTGAAACTGGGTTTTGCGGTACTTCTAACAAGGCGCCAATGGCCGGATGCATCAAGAACCCTGAAATGTTCCTCAAAAGGCTTCTTGGACGGCAACCATTCCAGCCACTTTTTACGCACCCTGATATGATCGTCTGGATGCATGCGCGCATACCAGTCCTTGATACGATCTTCCATGCTGACGCTTTCCGTCGCGGTGAGGGTCGGCCCCAGATATTCAACGGTGCCAGCCTCATTGGCCGCCCAGATAATGTGGAGCCTCTGTTCCGTGCCGAGCAACCGGGCATACCCTTCATCGGCTTTCAAGACCTCCTCAACCTGCCGGAGGCGGCTGATATCCGTCAGAGCCAGTGAAAAGCCGATGAAATCGCCATCATCATCTCTAACATGTGTGCAATTGACCACATAGGTCTTGCCGGATCGGCGAACGTGCAACTCCTGCTGGCGGATTTGACGACCGCGCTTCAGATGGGACAGTATTTGCGTGATCTTGCTGCAATTTTTGTCGTCAAAATGCTCCGCGAGGCGTGAGCCTATCGCCTGATTTCCAACAAAGTGCATGATATGCGCAAACTGATCGTTCATGCGCAAAAGCCGCCCGTCTGCATCAAGCAGCGCCAACGCACTTGGGCTGTGTTCATAAATGGCCTGCGAATGAAACATCCGCTGATACCGCGATGCGGCCGACGAGCGTTTCGACGCGCAGCCCAAGGGGTAACGAAGATCGGTTGGCAATGTCCCGATGGATGGGCGGCCAAGATAAAATCCCTGACCGACATTACATCCCATGCGCTGCAGTAAATTGAGCTGATGCGCGGTTTCAATGCCTTCTGCGACAACACTCATGCCCAGGCTCTGGCCGAGATCGATGACAGAGGAGACAATACGTCGGTTGGGCGGGCTGTTTTCCATGTTGCCCACAAACTGCTTGTCTATTTTAAGCGTGTTGAACGGCAATGCGTGCAGGCGTGTGAGGCTTGAAAACCCGGTTCCGAAATCGTCGAGGGACAATAAAAAGCCTTCAACCTTGAAGCGGTTCGCAACCTCTTGCGCTGTTTCGATGTCTTCGATGAGCGCGCTTTCCGTCAGCTCTATTTCGATCTGCGAGGGAAGAAGCCCCGCATCTGCGACAATTTTGCAGATGGGGGAAACAATCTCTGCATTTCGAAACTGGACGGGGGAGAGGTTCAGGGCAAGTGTGAGATCATTTTTGGCCTGGCGAAATTCACGACATGCCTTTTCCATGACCTGTAATGTGATCGAATTGATCACACCTGCGATCTCCGCCTTGGGGATGAAAACATCCGGACCGATCACGCCAAGGTCAGGATGCATCCAGCGTGCAAGGACCTCAAAACCAATTGTCTTGTGTGTCTCCAGATCAACAAAAGGTTGGAACGCCGGCACGAACTGACTTGCCTCGGCCGCAGCCAGCAAATCTTCTATGGAGGGCAGAAACGTGCTCGTCATAATCGCTCATGTGGCTCGACAACTGGAAGTCCTGCGGACTTACAACCAGTTCCGATAGAAAAGTATGAACGATAACAAATTATCACGCGCTTTTGAGATGTGACACGGACCAAAGGTGGAGTTCCCCATCCTTGATTTCATGGCGGGCGTTGCATGATCGCTGATAGGGCCAAATCCACACGGCGTGGCGCAGGCTCTTGCGAGAACCATGTTGCCAACAGCCTTCCATGCCTTTTCAAGAGCCTCGACCAAACTGCACCGTTGTCGTGTGCTGCCATGGACCGCCAAGATATTGCCAGACATCAAGCCCTGATATGTGGATCGGATGCGGCTGAAAGCTGTGGCTCAAGTTGCGGTAGAGGTCGTCAGCCCTCTGTTTCGATACCTTGTTCTGCACCGTGATGTGCGGTTGCCATTTCTGTCTGTCCTGCGGACCAAGCCACGCGATCAGTTCAGCCGCTATCGTCGCCCTGATGTCGAGCAATTGCGGGCAGGTAATGGCATAGGCAACGCCTGCACCGAGATGCCTGACACCGCTGACTTCGGCGATCATCATATCGGTGTTTTGAACGATGCCATTGAGTGTATCGACAATCCGTGCCTCGTATTCACCAGGCAACCGATGAAACATCGTCATATGAGCGCGCAGGAAATTGCGATCCGCTGGGAAATGCGCCTGTCGAAGACGATCAAACGGCTCGAGGTCACTATCGGTGATCCGGGCCGTGACAATAAGCGGTTGGCGGGTTTTCAATCGCGGGTCCTGCTGCTGTTTGGCTATAACAAGACTGCACTATTTTTGCAGCCGCGCAAACTTTCAAGCGAAGGCATGAGCTTGCACCGTTGCCGTTTTGGGCAGCCTGGCCTCGATCACAAATCAAATCCGAGCTGTTTCTGGTCTGTATTTGCAGCAATGTCTTCATTGGTCAGCGCTGACAGCGTCACCCCCAAAAGCCGAACAGGTCGTTTGAACGGGTAGACCGTGGCCAGCAAGCCTGCCGCCGCTTCCAGAATGTCATTGCTGTTGGCGAAAGGCAGGGCTGTCGTTCTGCTGCGTGTCGCCTGCGTGAAGTCGGAATATTTGATCTTCACGGTCACGGTCTTGCCGCTGAACCCTTTCGTTTCGCAATAACTCCAGACCTTTTCGGTCAATGGTTTCAGCTCGCTGGTAGCCGACGCGAGATCGTCAATGTCCTGCATGAACGTGTCCTCAGCACCGACGGATTTTCTCACCCGGTCAGGCTGAACCTGGCGCTCGTCAATCCCACGGGCAATGCCATAGAAATAGGGGCCTGATTTCCCGAAATGCTCAGACAGAAACTGCAATGACTGCGCCTTGAGGTCTGCGCCGGTCTCAATCCCCAGCCTGTGCATCTTCTCTGCGGTGGCTGGCCCAACGCCATGGAATTTCTTGACTGCCAGTCGCTCGACAAAACCAGGCCCATTCTTTGGTGTTATCACCGCCTGGCCGTTTGGTTTGTTGAGATCGGATGCCATCTTGGCGAGAAACTTGTTGTAGGAAATCCCGGCCGATGCATTGAGCCCGGTTGCTGCCTTGATCTTTGCCCGGATTTCCAGCGCAATCTCGGTGGCGATTGGCATATCCTTGAGGTTCTCGGTGACATCAAGATAGGCTTCATCAAGCGAAAGTGGCTCGATCAGCGGCGTATATTCGGCAAAAATCTCCCTGATCTGCTGCGAGACGGCGCGATAGACCTCAAAGCGCGGCTTTACGAAAATCAGGTCAGGGCATTTGCGGGCGGCCGTCACCGACGGCATGGCAGAATGAACCCCGAATTTGCGAGCTTCATAACTTGCGGCGGCGACAACGCCTCTGGCGGCCGCACCGCCGACGGCAATCGGCTTGCCGCGCAGGTCAGGATTGTCCCGTTGCTCGACGGAGGCGTAAAAGGCATCCATGTCCACATGGACTATTTTTCTCAACCGTGCGGTGTCACTCATGGCGCAAACTGAAAACAGTCCTGCTTGTGTTGTCTGGAACAAAAAAAGAACATAGCAGTTTTGCGACAAACCGCAATCGTGAACCTTTGAAGGTCGATTGGACAATGGATGTTTTAGCCGTCGTCTACGACCTTGATGTCCCGACCGGTGACGAACCTGTTCAGAGGGGGTAGATTGGTTGCTCGCTCGACCCCGCGACTAATCAGATAAGGGTAGGGGTCACCCAAGACCTATCGATTTCTATTGATAAGCTCCCGTGATATAATCACGACCCTGGCGTCGTCCGCCGTGGTCTTGCACACGGAGACTTGTCTCATGAGCGAAATGGACGTGATTTTTGCCAATCTGCGACAGGCGGCTGATCCGAACACGGTCGCCTGCATTGAAACCGTCGTCAAACATGGCGCAGATCGTGACCTCAACCGCATCAATGCGCTTGCCTTTGCCGGTAAACATCATCTCGACGAGGAGAAAACCATTGCGGCGTTTCTCCATGCCGCGCGCATAGGCGCATTCGAGATGACCTGGAATGTCCTTTGTCCAGGATGTGGCTGCGTGCTTGACAGTGGCACCACCCTCAAGCGCGTCGTTCAGGACACCTACCATTGTGCGCTCTGCGCCGCCGGTTATGAACCGTCCCTCGACGAAATGGTCGAGGTAACGTTCACCGTCAGCCCGAGAGTGCGCAGGATCGCAGCGCATGACCCCGATCGGCTGCCGCCGCTTGAATATTACCGCCAGATCTTCTTCGGCTCCGGCATGGACCTGCCGGACGATCTGGAGGCGCGGTTCGAACGTATCCTGCTGGAGATGATCGAACTCGCCCCCGGCGAAAAGGCCTTCGTTTCTCTGCAACTGCCGGCACAGTTTGTGATCATTTTTGATGCCGTCACCCATTCGGCACAATTCATTGACGTGCAGGGTGAACCGACCGATGAACGGCAAAATCTCTCGATGTTTCTGAGCCAGGCGCATACGCTGAACGAAACGATTGCCCTGCATCCTGGCCCACTGCGGCTCACCTTCGAAAACCATACCGATCGCCGGGTGGTGCCCAATGTCTGCGTTGCGGGAGATGACCTGCACGATCTCTTGAGCCAGCGCCGTGCCTTTCTGACGGCCAAACGGCTGCTGACCAACCAGAGCTTTCGCGATATTTATCGAACCGATACGCTCGATGTCGACCAGCGCCTCAAGATCACCAGCCTGACGTTTCTGTTTACCGATTTGCGCGGCTCGACCGCGCTTTACGAGCGTGTTGGTGATCTTCCCGCTTTCGATCTGGTGCGTGCGCATTTCAAGGTGCTGCACGAAATCGTTGCGACAGAGGCCGGAGCCGTGGTCAAGACCATCGGCGATGCGGTGATGGCGACCTTTCCGAGCCCCGACCGCGCGGTGGCAGCCGCGCTGAAGATGCGTGAAGCGATGCGTCGGTTAAACGCTGAACATGGCAGTGACGATCTCCTGTTGAAGATCGGCATTCATGAGGGACCATGTCTCGCCGTCAACCTCAATGACCGCCAGGACTATTTTGGCCAGACCGTCAATATCGCCTCCCGCGTGCAGGGCCTTGCCGATCCCAATGTGATCATGGCAACGGAATCGATCATCGGTGACAGCCATGTTTCCGAAATCCTCCGCAATGGTGGCATCACTTCGGTGTCGAACATGGAGGAACTGCACGGCATCGGGCATGAGGTGAGGATTTTTGCGCTGTCGTGAGTTATTTTGCCTGTCGCCGAAATTCCCGGTCGCCATTCCATTATGGGCCATACTTGCGGATTGCAAAAATCCTGTCCAATCAGTCGTCACAATGTCTGTTCGCGCAACCGCAGGAGCCAATCAGCCAGCTTCGAGTTGAATATATTCTTGTGGTGAATCCGAATAGCTATGCATTATTTCTCGAATGCGGGATTTCGCAAAAGTAAAGGCGACCACACAGGCTGGATCGAAGTGTGAATCCGCACAGGATACGATGTGTGAAAATGCCTCTTCGAAACTCCAGGCTTGTTTGTAAGGTCTTGCCACAGTCAATGCGTCGAACGTGTCAGCGATCGCCACAATTCGGGCAGACAGAGGAATGTCGAAATTGCGCTTTTGTTGCGGATATCCGGTTCCATCCCACCGTTCGTGATGGTTTCCAGCAATCTCTGCTGCAAGCTGCAACAACGTCGACTTTGACCCGGCAAGTATCTGATAGCCGATGGTCGCATGTTGTTTCATTTCGTTAAACTCGTCGTCCGTCAGCTTGCCCTTTTTCAAGAGTATCGCGTCGGGTGTAGCGACCTTGCCTATGTCGTGCATGGGCGCGGCCCAACGAATATCAGTGGCCAGGTCTGGTTCCAGCCCATAGGCGATCGCTATGGCTTCGGCATAGGCACCAACGCGTTGCGTGTGTTTGCCAGTTTCAGGATCCTTGTAGCCCGCTGCCATGGTCAGTCGGTCAATGATTTCATGCTCGCGCTCTTTCAGTTCCGCCGTTGCCTTGTCGACTTCAGATTTGAGCCAGGCAGCATGATTTGAAAGCTTTTTGCGGGCATCTGCCAACGCGATGAGATTTCGCACCCGTGCGCTGAATTCCAATGGGTTGATCGGCTTGGTTAGATAATCGATTGCACCGCAATTTAAAGCGGTCATCCGTGTGTCCAGATCGGTGTCACCCGTGACAAAAACAAATGCCTTTTCACGATGTTGATCAAAGGTCACGAGTGCCTTCATCAATTCAATGCCGTTCATGCCAGGCATCTGGAAATCAAATATTGCGATATCGAAGTCGAGTTGCGGTGCCTGCTCCAGCACAAGATCCGGCCTTATAAAAGGCACGGCCTCGCAACCATCCAGTCGCTCTACCAATTGGGTCAACAGGGCTAGGTTTGTCTTGTTATCGTCCACCAGTAGAATACGCATCTGTTTACCTGACAACCTGGTTGCGGGATTGGTCAATCATATTGGAAAGGGCATTCAGTTCAGAATAGCCAGTCTGGGGACTGCGCAAGGACTGCGATTTCTGGGCAATGCTGTCAAAGCCCAGATTGGCGGCGGTCCCTTTCAAGGTGTGAAGACAGGCATCCATGGCACGATGATCGGCATTTTTCAGCGCAGTGCGGGTGTCTTCCAGCAGGACTACTGCATCATCGAAAAATGACAGAACCAATTCGTCGAAGGCGGATCTGCCAAGGACTGCGATGAGTTCTTGTGCGCGGGGTGATATGTCGTCGGTTTCTGCCTTGTCGGCTATTTCGGTGACTTTCGGTTGATGTTGGGAAATCACCTCATGCAGGTGTTGCAGCTTGATGGGTTTAAGCTGGAAGCCGTCCATGCCTGCCTCCAGGCAGCGTTCGCGATCCTGATCGGACGCATTGGCAGTCATCGCAAAAATTGGAGTGCTGGCACATGGGCCAGAGCCTGACCTTATCCGACGCGTCGCTTCGATCCCGTCCATGACGGGCATCTGCATGTCCATGAAGATCATATCAAAATGGCGTGTAGCGGTTACTTCGACCGCGATGACGCCATTTTCAGCAAGTGTGACATTCTGCCCAAGGTGTTTCAGAAATTGCAGTCCCACCTGTTGGTTGACGAGGTTGTCTTCAACCAACAGAATGTCCAACCGTGGTAATGGTTTTGCGTTCGTCTCGGTTGTTTCCACCACGGCAGGACCGGTGGCGGCGGCATGTTCTACCGGCACTTCAAACCAAAACGTGCTCCCTTGGCCCAAAACGCTGTCAACGCCAATCTCGCCATTCATGGCGGCAACAATCTGCTTGCAGATGGTAAGGCCAAGGCCGGTGCCACCGTATTTGCGAGAAATACTGGCATCTACCTGGCTGAATGGCTGGAAAAGTCTGGCCATGCCATCCGCGTCGATGCCAAGCCCGGTGTCGCGCACGGCGATGCGCAGTCGCAGGCCTGTTGATGTTTCCAACTCCCTTACCAGCAACGTCACCGTACCATTGTTCGTGAACTTGATGGCGTTGCCAAGCCGGTTCAGAATAACCTGACGCAGACGGGTGGGATCAGTCATTATATGCTGGACCGGCAAGCGGGTCGGAATATCGACCAGAAGTGTGTTGCCACCATCAGTTGCGCGGCCACGCATCATCTCAGCGGTGTTGTCGATCAACTCTGCCAGATCGGCCGCACGATACTCCAGTTCCAGTTTGCCATGCTCGATCTTTGCAAAATCGAGTATCTCGTTGATGACATCCAGAAGCGCTTCACCAGCGCGCTGAATGGTCTTGATGTTGGGAACGACATGGTCTGGTAGCGGTTTGAGCTTGAGCAACTCGACCATTCCGAGAATGGCATTTAACGGCGTTCTGATTTCATGGCCCATGGTTGCCATGAATTGCGATTTCGCGCGGTTGCCTGCCTCTGCTGCGTTGTACGCATCGTTGATACGGCGCGCCATCGCTTCAAGACTAAGACCAGCTTCACGCACATTCTTGAGTTGGCGACGCAACGTGTAGATAAGGAAAGCTACACATAGAATTATCAGCAGCGTCAGAACCATGGACGCGCGTGCGAGCCCGCTGAGAATGTTGCGATTTTCCGCCCGTGCAATGCTCAGAGCGTTGTTGCTGTAATTGAGCAGTTGTTCACTGCTCCTGGTCATCTGCACGGCATCTTTCAGCAGCAGTTTCAGATCTTGCGTGTCTGGTTTCTTGTCGGCGGCGATTGTGTCAAACAATGGCGCGTTGGAAAATATGACCGACCGAATGCTCTGAAGGTAGTTTTGAACGGTGGGGTCGGTTGAAAAATAATGTTCAAACCGGGCCTGATCAAGCATCTCCATGCGTGAATAGAGAATGTCATAACGCAACGACAGGTTCTGGACGGCCGCGTTCGATGTGTCTGACACCAACATCATGCGGGTAAGTTCTTCTTCAAACCTGCGGGATTCCCGCTCAAGTTGGTAGACAGACCACAGGGCATTTTCCTTGATGCCGTCCTGAAGCTCACTGTAACGTTTGGATATGTCGGAATAGACCCATGCCAGCAATGCCAGCAGAATGACGGCGAAGACCTGCAGGATAGCTGTCGATTTGCCAGCCTTGCGGATGACTTCACCACTGGCATGGGCCGCCTGGATCATTTAGTGGACCTCGATCGACTTGATTTGCCAGACCGAGCGCGAGAAGTACTTTTCATTGTAGGTTTCCGGCTTGAGGTCAAATGGATAGACAAGGAAGAGTGGACCTTTTTCCCTGACATTCATTGGTGCATCATTCATGCGTGTTGCAAGAATTGTGTCCAGGTCATAGGCATCGGCAAGCGGCACGTCCGCCGCGTAGTCGTTCAAGGCAACCACTTTCAGATTGGCACCGTCGGCACCTGCTGCTTCCAAAACCGAGCGCAATAGTGGACCGCTAAACTTCACTGTTCCTTCCGTCCAGGGCGTTTCCATCGAGCCGCTTCGACCAGCCAGTGCCTCAAGCATCGGAAGGTCAAATTGTGCCGTGTCACCGACATTGGCATGGCTGACATGACCGGTGATGGTCAAAACCACCTTGCCCTTTGGGGAATCAAGGCAGAACGCATGCTGTGCCGACATCAGACTGATGGCAAAGCCGGTGAGAAGTGCGAGTTTCATTGGAGTTCCCTCTGTGGATGTTAAAGACGCGTCGGTCGTTCGTTGCGAGCAACGCTGACTGCGGGTGGCGGGCTATGTTTGTGTAGGGGCTCAGAACTCTTCCCAAGTATTGCCACGCAGTGCAGCGGTTGGACCGCTGGAAAAGCCGGATTTTACAGCCTTTAAAAGCTGATGGGCGGGAGAGCGAATGGGGCGCACGGCGGGATCGGTCATCGCTGGATGGCCAGAGGAAGGGTGTGATGGCACCTTGAAGTTTGCGATCAGCTTTTCCAGTTTAATTGCTTCGTCTGACAGTTTGGCGGTTGCTGCCGAAGACTCCTCCACCATGGCTGCGTTTTGCTGCGTAATGTTATCAAGGCTGCCGACAGCTGCGTTGATCTCTGCAATACCGGTCGCTTGTTCCTGCGATGATTTGGAAATGGATGCCATGTGATCATTGATCGAGCGGACCTGCTCACCAATGCTTTGCAATGCGGCACCCGTGCGATTTACCAATCCGACGCCACGTACAACCTCCTCCGAGGATTTGCCGATAAGGGCGGTGATTTCTTTGGCAGCCTTTGCGGAACGCTGGGCAAGTTCGCGAACTTCCTGTGCCACCACGGCAAACCCTTTGCCCTGATCCCCGGCACGCGCTGCCTCGACACCTGCGTTTAATGCCAGAAGATTTGTTTGAAACGCAATCTCGTCTATCACGCTGATGATCTCGGTCATTTCCTTGGACGAGCTTTCAATCTGGCTCATGGCCACAACGGCCTGTTCCACAACGATGCCGGAGTCGACAGCTTCCATGGCAGACTTGTGCACGAGACCCTGGATTTCAGTCGTGCGCTCCTGCGCTTGGCGGGAGATGGTGCTGATTTCCTCCAGCGCTGCCGCTGTTTCTTCAAGGGCTGTTGCCTGCTTTTCCGTGCGGCGTGCCATCTCATTGGTTGCCGACGATATTTCATGAGACTGCGCAGAAACCAGTTCCACCGCTCTATGAATTTCTGCGACGGCCGTGCCCAGTCCAAGCAGGGACGAATTGTAATTGTCTTTTAGTGCGGTGAAATTTTCGGCCACCTGTTCCGTCAGTGGTGATGTCAAATCGCCGGAAGCAAGCGTTGCCAGGGCGCGGTCAAGCGCGTCTATTGCAACATCCTGCTCTTGCTTGAGGAGAGCCTGCTGCTGCTCAGCTTTTTTGCGGTCCTGATCAAGAGACTCCAGGTAGACCGAAATGGCGTAGTCCATGTCGACAAGTGCGGCCTTCATGACGGCAGAAATGCCATCTGACACCTTTTCGCGCTTTTTGCGCAACAATCGTCCCGGCATCTGTGCGGCGATGACGCGGCGCACAATCTGCTCGAGGATCAGGGCGTAGCCGCCGATGTACCAGCGCGGTTCAAGACCAAGGCGAGCGTGGGTGCGTCCAACCGTCGTTACCGCCTCGACATATGTCTCGTCAAACCGGGCGGATGCGATGTTTTCCCAATGACCAACCTGGCGTGACTTGGCATGCTGAATATTGGCTTCACTGGAAAAGAACTTCGCCGTATCCGGATGGACCCTTGCCTTGCTGTAGAAAACGTCGAGTGCGCCATCAAGAGACGCTGCAATGACTGTTGAGAGTTCGGCCAATGCCGCCCGTTGCCGGTTGTCCAACCCAACAAAGTCGAGCCGTTCCTGAAGCTGGTTATGAGCATGATGGTGCATTTCACATGACTTTCTGTCCGGCGAGCAATCGGCGCGCGTGCAAGGTTGACATTGCAGATAAT
Organism: Agrobacterium sp.; assembly: GCF_032092815.1. Taxonomy (GTDB): domain Bacteria; phylum Pseudomonadota; class Alphaproteobacteria; order Rhizobiales; family Rhizobiaceae; genus Agrobacterium. Next base: position 93,744 of record NZ_DAMDBP010000017.1, read on the forward strand.
GAGAGCATGCGGAGATTGGACTGCGTCATGCAGGTGACGTTATTGCTCCCCGTCAGAACCGCAGATTAGCCGGCTCCATTTAGTGGATGCTTTACTGTCATATATTTGGGAGTGCTTTTTTAGTGGGCCGATTCTGCTCAAAAATGCAAAGTGAGCCAAATTTGCTCACCAGACAGCAAGTAAGTTGCAGTTTGTGGGCGAAATTTGCCCAGGATAGTTTGTTTAGTTGGCTTCGGAGTCTTTGTTGCTTAACACAATTGACAGGCCGTTTTCATTTTGAACGAAGGTAATCCCCTTCGCTTCAAAGGCAGATCGCACTGCGTCGATTGCTTCGGGCCGAACCGATGTGGTGGAGGCTTCCATGCGGCGTATCGTGGAAAATGACACGCCTGAATGATGGGACAGGTCCTGGGCGGACCAATTTAGGAAACCGCGTGCAGCGCGAATCTGGGAGGCGCATAAAGCGGTTGGCGCCTGCTGTGCAAATTGTACAGGCTCGACCATCACCGAATGCCCGACCCACTGTTCGATGCGGCCATGATTCCCAAAAATGGGCATGGCGCGGTTGCTAATATGCACATAATTTCCGGCAATGGTTCGTACACGGATCGTCACCGCATACTCCGCCCGCGTGGCGATTGCTTCCTTCCAGGCCGCACGAAACGCACTTCTGTCGTCTGGATGTATTGCCGCAAGCTTTTCCCAGTCATGGGCCTGTGCGGCGGTTTCGCCGGTCAGCTTTGTCCAATCAGCGGTTTCAATCAGCTTGCCATTTGGATGCGCCCGCCACACCTTGCCTTTGAGGAGTTGTGTCAAGGCGGTGTTGGTGCGTTCTTCGGCAAGCAATGCCAATCTCGTTTCTTCTTCCTGTGTAACATCGGCAATCACGCCGAACAGAACCATTGTCTTGCCATGACGATCGTGATGCGGTTGCGCCTTGCTGAGCAGCCAACGCAAGGTGCCATCGGGCCGAATGATACGAAAGCGTCGGTTCTGTGTACGTTGATCAGAAGCCAAGCCGACAGCATTGTCAAAATCCAGTTGATCGTCGGGATGGATTAGAGACTGAAAGAGGTCGAGACTGGGAACCACGGCTGTGGGTTCATATCCGAGCATTCTGAAGAGGCCGTAGGACCAGACAAGCTCGTTGGTATCAAGATCCCAAATCCATGTGCCGACGTTGAGTTTTTCCTCCAGCAGTCTCAATCTGGAGTCTGCTGTTTTCAACGGTCGGGTCTGTGTCATAGATGTTTCCCGGTTTATTTTCAAATTAAGGCATCTTTCACATGCATTTGGCGAATTACGAGGAACCTCGGAAAATAGCAAAGGTCTAGAGGGCGATCTTCGTCCGACCTTAGTATATGATAATTGAAACAAACCTCTTGATATTGATCGAAATCAAATTTTGTAAAACTTAACTGACTTGAATCTGACCAGTGCAATACGTCGCAGGGTCACATGTTATGTCGCCGAATGCGCTCATCGAAGCTGCTTGCAGTCCGTCAGCGCAAGCCGCCCTAATCGGAACCGGCATAGGCTGATCCGTGATAGGAAATCACCTGGTTTTCTTCTTTGCGAGGGGCACTCACCGATAAGTATTCGGCGTTACCGACCAGTTGATGTCAACACAAGCGGCTTTGTTGAATCCCTATGGTGCGGGCATCGGGAGCGATCAAACGTGCCGGGTCGTGACTGATTTCAACCAGCGCAAAGGCGTTTTCCTGGCGCTGTGAGGTGATCAGATCGCGGGCGATCAGCCACGTTGCGTGGTCAAGACCACCCAATGCTTCGTCCAAAAGCACGATCTGTGGTCGCACGGAAAGGCAGCGGATCAAGGCGACGCGCTGCGCCTGCCCCTTGGAAAGACCCGTGACCTTGCTGTCGCGCAGATCATCGATCATCAGCATTTCAAGCATTTTTTGCAGCGCGTTGCCGGCATTGGGTGCAACGAACAGCAGGTTATCCATCACCGTCAATTGCGGTAACAGGCGCGGCTCGGCGAATGCCATGCCAACGCTTTTGGGAGAGGTGGAAATCTGCCCCGAGGTGGGATGTTCGAGACCGGCGATCACGCGCATCAGGCTGGTTTTTCCCGCGCCACTAGGACCCGTCAAACGCAGGTCTTCACCTTCACGGATGTCGAGCGTGACATCCTGAAAGGCCGGTTCGGGGCGGCCGGAATAATGGAGGCCAAGTCCTTCAGCTGAAAACAGCATCATTGATCACGCCTCCTCGGTACCATGGCTGTCAGAACAGCATCCGTCAGGCCGATCAGAAGCAGGATGATGATGACAAGCGCAAACAGCCGGTCGGTTTGCAACCAACTCTGGGTACGTTGTACCGCTGCGCCCAGCCCTTCGGAACCGGCCAGAAGTTCGGTCAACAAGGTCACGCGCAGCGCATTGGCAACCGCAACCCGCAAAGCCGGCCCGAGCGCGGTCCACACTGCCGGCAGCAGGATGCGTTGGAACTGGCGCAACATCGGCACACGGAAAATCCGCGCCATCTCCTGCAATTGCTGGTCAATCGCGTCCATGCCTTCCGTGATGGCAATCTGCAGCACCGGAACCAGCAGTGCCGCGACCGTCAGAATGACCGTGGTACTGCCGCCATCAAACCAGAGAATGCACAATATGGCGAGGATTGGCGCTGGCATGCCGAGCAGGATGAGCCTGAGAGGTGCAAACAGCGCGGAAATCACCGGCCAGCGCCATCCGGCCAGCCCAAAGGCTGCGCCAAAAACAAATGCCAATGCCAGGCCTGCTGCGGCCCGCCCGATGCTTGGTAGCAGCGTTTCGGTCCAGAATTCCTTTGCAAGCACAAGCGTCACGAGCGCCTGAAGAACCGGGATGGGACCCGGCAGAATGGCGGGCAGATTGTTTGCTGCCGCCAGTGCCCAGATTGACAACAGCAGAACAGTCCCAACCACAAAGGCAAGCCGCTGTTTCATTCGCCAAAGAAGTCCTGATCCGGCACCCTGCCACCAATTGCTGCCGGTTCGACCTCAAGGATTGCACCGTAGAAATCACGCAACACAGTTGCATGTTGCGGCATGGGCAGGTCAATCGCCTTGATCCGGCCGAAACCGTCGCTTGCTGCGGCCATTTCCGGGAAATGCTGCGCCAGCAGCTCGGCGGCAAGGCCTGGATTGTCGGCAAGGCGGGCAAATGCCGCGCGATAGGCGGCACGGACCTCCGGTTTTTGACCAAATGCCGGGTTGGCAATCACCACGCCAGCCGGCGGGCAATCAGCAAGGTCAGTGGCATCGCGCCACAAGGTGCAGAGATCAGCGCGGCGGACAAGTGTCTTGTCCTTGGCAAGCGCCAGGGTGGCCATGGGTTCAGCCAGCATGGCGGTATCGACCTTGCCAGCCAATAACAGCTGCATGCCGGCCATCAGGCTGCCGGTATAGGTCGGTCGCCAGGTTGTCGGGCCTGGTTGCTCGATACGGCGCATCATCAGGTCAGGCAGGTAACCCTTGAAGGGCAGGGCAAGTGCTTGTCCCTTGAGATCGGACAGGTGGGAAATGGTGTCACCTTTGCCAACCAGTGAAACACTGCCTTCGGTCACGGTTGCCGATACGAGCTGAAGATCAATGCCGCTTGTCGAAAAGATTGCTGCCGTCGGGGCAGGGGCAACGGCCAATAACGGCGTGTCCTCCATCACCATCTTGCGCAATTGCTCCGGGTTGGCCCAGGGTTTGAAAATGAACCGTGTTCCTTCAACCGGCTGGGTTTGCACCAGTTCAATCAGCGGCGCACTTTCCCAGATCGGTGGCCCGGACAGCACGATGTCGTCCGCCAGCGCCGGAAGGGCAGCAAGCGACAATGCGAGCGAAACGAAAAAGGACACATGTTTCATATCAGGCCTCTTTGCGGGCAGCATCCAGCCGGAAGCGGCCAAACGGGGTGGAGACAAGTTGGGTGGTGGGGTGCGTCAACCCGGCTTCTGCCATCGCCTCTGTTATTTCACCGTCGGCAAAGGACACGTCCCCTTGCCGCAGCGCCGGGATCAACCGACCGAGCACATGTTCTGCCGGTCCGGTCCTGTTGTCGGTCAGCGCTTCGTGAAAGCTGACGAGCACACCACCCGGCGTCAGCAGATCACTCAGCCGCCGGATCAGGGAGCCGAGGCCCTGATCATGGAAATAGAGCGTCATCGAACACCAGATGATATCGAAAGCGCCATCTGGCAGTTCCTTGTTGTAATTGCCGGGAACAACGGTCAGCGGAAGGTCGTGAACCTCATCCTGAATGCGTCTTGCCACCGGCGGAAGGTCAAACAAGGTGATGTTGATGTCAGGGCGTTTTGCCAGAAGCCGTCGCGTCAGCACGGCGGAACCGGCGCCAACCTCGAGCAGATTGTGTGCCTTCTCCCACTCCGGCAGGCCGGTCAGACACGGTTCCATGGCATCGGCCGCAATGGCCTCATGGAAGGCGGCAAGCGAACGGTGGTTTGCATCCCAGTGGGCATCATCGAACAGACGTGGCCCCTCAGCGACGCTGATGCCGGCGACGAGATCGCCGAACCGGTCCAGCTGCGCATGGCGGGTTTGCGCCATCGATCGAAGGGTCTCGCGCATATTGCGCGCACTGCCGTTCGTCACGAAGGGAAGAATGTCAGGCGCGGTATAAAAGCCGCTGCCGTCTCTCTGCATGAAACCTGCCGCGACCAGTGCTTTTAACGCAAGGGCAAGAGATGCAGGCGGCAGGCCCATTCGTTTGGAAAGCAGCTCCGGGGTCACAGCGGCCTGGCAAAGGTCGAATATGCCAGATGTCAGCGCCCAATCCAGCAAGGCATAACGGATCGGGCCCTCCAGCGTTTCCAGAAGAAGCCCGGCTCCGGTGCGGCGTTCAGGCATCACCATTTGATGCGCCAGTTCATGCCGACGGTCCGCGGGCTGCCATCCTCAACCACCACACCCCGGATGGTGCTGGCGGCGGCGCTGTAATATTCCTCGTCAAACAGGTTTTTTGCCCAGAGCGTCAACTCGCCCTTGCCAAGCTTGCGCGATACTTCGGCATCAACGGTCACGAAGCCCTTCTGTTTGATAGTATTGCCTGGATCGAACCAGTAACTGCCCGTGCCGTTGAGGCTGACACGTCCCCGCCAGACCTCGCCCTGATGGGACAGCGCCAGACCCCAGGTGGTTTCCGGTGCCATCGGCAGATCGTTTCCGGACCAGTCGACGGCAACCAGCGTTCCGGTCGAAAGGTTCATGGATGTGGTCTGGAACGAGGTGGCGCGCGCATGCAGCCATCCTGCATTGGCAGAGATTTCCCATTCGTCGTTAAGCGGTGCGGTAAACTCCGCTTCAATTCCGTAACTCCGGGCTTCGCCGGCATTCGAAATATATTGCGCAGCCCCTGGAATGGTTTCGGTGATCTGTTTGTTTTTCACCGTGGTGTGGAAGGCGGCGAGGTTGAATGTCGCGCCGGTGGAAAACTCATGTTTGATGCCGATTTCGCCATTCCAGCTATATTCGGCATCATAGGCCAGGCTGGTTGCGCTGTTGGCAAAACCGTAATTGTAGCCAGCCGGCATGTAACCACGGGCGTAGCTGCCATGCAGTGTCGTTGCGTCCGTCAGGTCATAAGCCACCGTGAATTTGGGCAGAAGCGTCGTTGACGCGTCATCGGCGCCGTAGCGCTGGTTGACCAAAGGTGAGGTGAATTGCTGCCAGGCGTCGGAGGAGAGGTAATCCACACGCATGCCAGCACCCAGACGAAGCCGCTCGTTCACGGAATATTCGGTAAAGCCGTAAAGCGCCGCACCCGTCTGGTCGATTTCCGTGTGCCGGTCGGTTGACATCGAACCGAGGTTGAAATCCGCATCAGTCGCTTGCCGGAAAGCGTTGACGCCAACGGTCCATTTCCATGGTCCCTCCGATGTGGAGGTCAACCGCACGTCCTGCGAGATGGTGCGATCCTTGATATCGAGGGAGGTCACGCCGAGGCGCAAAGGTGAACTGTCGAAATCGAGCACGAATTCGCGGTCGAAGGTGGTAAATCCTGTGATGGTGGTCAGATCGAAATCTTCAAAACTGGTGCCCCATTCCAGTGCGGTGACCGAGCTGCGCCGGCTTTCCCATGAGGGATCGGAATAGATGCTGTCATACCGGCTGGTCGCCAATGCACCGGTGATGTAACGAAACTGCTCCTTGTTGAACTTCTGGTCCTCGGCAACCGTCGTCAGTTTCAGATAACCGCCATCATGCAGTTCCCATTCGGCGCCGGCAAAACCGGTGACGCGCCGGTCTTTTCCGCCGTCATCGGCACCCGATACCGGGTTGCTGATTACACCGGGGCTGCGGGTAAATTCGAGGCCCATGGACAGAGCAGGGCCATTTTCCGGCCGGCCGGACCACATCACCGACCCGGTGCCACCAACCGGTTTGGCGCCCCTGTCCGAACCATGGATGCCGATATTGACCTCACTGCCCGCATCGCTTCCGGGAGCAATGGTGTTGAAGGATAAAAGACCGGCTTCGGAATTGCGGCCGAAGGTCGTGCCTTGCGGTCCTTTAAGAAGCGTGACGTTCTGCGCGCCAAAGAAATGCGGCAGCTGGATCGTGCCAAGCGGCAGCGGCACGCCGTTGACCATGTAACCGACGGGATCGGCGAGTGCATTGTCGAAGGCCGACATGCCGCGAACCACCAGCCGCTCCTGCGAATTGGCACGCTGGAAAACCGTGTTGGCCGATCGCGTGGCAACGCTGTCGAGATCCGGAGACACCGGGCGCGCCAGGACTTCACGGTTCAGAACCGTGACAGTTGCTGCCGCCTTGCGGGCCAGTTCTTCCCAGAAGTTGGAAAACACCGTGATGGGCGAAAGCTGAAGGGGTGTTTCTTCTGCGAGTGCCGCAACCGGCAAAACGCTGCACGAGAGCGCGGTCGTCAGGCTGAGAAGCGCAGCACGGCGCGCGGTTTTGCGAAAAACATGCGATCGGGAAGTGGTTGAGCGGGACATTGGCGAACTCCTGGTTGGAGCGTTACCTGCCATGTCGCGCGGACTGTTTCTTGAACTTGACGAAAATACTCTTGTATTTCGTGAAAGCGATCAGGAATTTTCCTGCTGGGCCCGTCGCCAGTCGCTTGCGGTCATGCCGTAGCGCTTGCGGAAAGCGTTGGAGAGATGGCTGGCATCGGAAAAACCACACTCACCCGCAATGTCGGTAAAACTGCGGTTGGTGTGGTGGATCAGGCGTTCTGCGGCCTCCATGCGCAAGGCGCGTACACGCTCAAACACCGTCATTCCGGTAATGGTGCGGAAGATCTGATTGACGGTGACGTGGCTGAGGCCCGCTCTGCGTTCCACCTCCGCCATGGTGATGGTGTCGGAGAGATGCTCTGCTAGAAAGGCGGTGACACGTTCGACGAGCAGCACATGATCATGCGACGTGCCGTTCGAGGCCGGTGTTGCAACAATTTCTTCCAGCGCATGGCCCAGGAGTGCCAGGCACTGACCTTCCTTGCGCAGCATCGCCGCCGGGTCGGTGCGACCGTCGAGCAGGGTTTCCAATGCGCTGTTGCCGGGCACGGGCAGGCGCAGGCGTCGAAACGGTTCCGTCTCCGGCAAGGCGCGCTCGAGCAAGGCGAAAAGTTCGGGTGCAAGCCGCGAGACACTCAGCGCAATGACGAGATTGGAGCATCCGTCACCCTTCTTGACGATCCTCTTGAGCTGTTTGCCGCCGGAGCGAATGATCCAGCCCTGACCGTCAGTGATATCATGCGCTTGGCCACGTGGGTCGACCAGCCGCATGCGGCCGGACAGGTTGAATGCCAGGATCAGCTGGTCTTCAGGCCGGCGTATGTTGTCGTCATGTTTGATATCAGGCGAAAAGTGGCTGTGTGCCAGAACAAGCCCGGAATTGATGCGCAGCACATCGACCTGGGTGTGTTGTGACAGGCCCGGCAATGTCACGGATGTCGTGTTGCCAGCCTCGAAGGGTACGAAGCGATGTGGCTCTATCAAGGTCATGATGCTGCTAGCCCGTTGCAAGCCATGCCATACATCCTCTCCTTGCCGACTTCAAACTGGTAAAGCGGGATGGGGGGAATTACCTCTGGAATGGTCATGGTCTGCGCCAGCAATATGGGGCCAGACGTCTCGCGCCCGTTGTCTGCGGCCCGGGCGAAAGGCGCGCAGTGAGCACGACAAGTCATTGTAAAAAATGAAGCATGCACTGCCAAACATTCCCCCGTGGTGGGGACATTTGTTGATGTCGGGAATGCCTCTACCCTGCGATCCCAAAATCATGCATTCAATTTCGATGAACAGGATTTACTTTTATAATCATTTAATGCAGTTTATGTGAAGCTCGGAGGAGCAAGCTAGTCAGTGGAGGATGACGACATGCGAAAGCTGCTTAAAATTTTTCTTGCTGCGACAATGGCCGTGACGGCCGCAGGCGTCGTGGTCAACCAGGCACAGGCCCAGAGCCTTGAGCTCAATATCATGGCGCCAGCCGGTGCCGGCGGTGGCTGGGACTCTGCCGCACGCTCGCTTCAAGAAGTCATGATGGCGACTGGCGCTGCCAAAAGCGTTCAGGTTGTGAATGTGCCCGGTGCAGGTGGTACTGTCGGCCTTGCGCAGTTCATTGGCTCTGCCAAAGGCAGCCCGAACCAGCTGTTTGTTGCCGGTATTACTCTGGTTGGGGCAAGTATCTCCAACAATTCACCCGTCGATCTTACAAAGGTCACGCCCATCGCCCGCCTGACTGGCGATCCTCTTGTTGTCGTCGTTCCGAAAGATTCCCCCATCAAGACGATGGCCGATCTTCAGGCCCAGATTAAAAGCGATGTCGCAAAAACGATTTGGGTTGGCGGCTCTGCTGGCGGAGCAGACCACATTCTTGCAGCCTTGGTGACAAAGGAATCCGGCGCTGACCCGTCGAAGGTGAATTATGTTGCCTATTCTGGCGGTGGTGAGTCTCTCGCCGCAATGCTGGGCGGCCAGGCGACTGCAGGCGTCTCCGGCTACGGCGAATGGCAGGGTCAGATTGAATCGGGCGATCTACGCGCCCTTGCGATCTCGTACCCCGAGCCCATCGATGGCATCGAAGCCAAGCCGCTGAAAGCACAAGGGCTTGATATCGAGTTGGTGAACTGGCGCGGTATCTTTGCTGGTCCCGATGTGGAGGCTGCAGACCTTGATGCACTGAAGGCGGCAGTCGAGAAGACCGTCAAATCAGAGCAGTGGCAAGCGGTGCTCAAGGCACGCGGTTGGGCTGATTATTATGCGCCGTCTGATGAATTCCAGACCTTCATCGGTTCGGAAACAACACGCGTCCACGACGTTCTGAAGTCCATCGGACTGGCAAACTGATCCTGTCAGGGGCGGAAAGCGGCGTGTCGTCGCTTTCCACACATGAGGAAATCATGACATCCAAAACACCATCTATTGCTAACCGCCCTGCGGCGGTCGTGGCGATCATCCTGCTTGTGATCGCCTTCATCACCTATTGGGATGCCTCGCAAATGAAGGTGCGGGCCACCTACGGTATCGGAGCCAACGCGGCCTCGCATTTTGTGGCCTTGCTGTTTCTGGTTCTTGCCATTGGCCATTTGTTCAGCGCCTTCCGCCCGTCGGATATCGAACAGGAAGCTGTCGATTGGAAGGCCGTTGGCTGGATTGGTCTGGCGCTTGCCGGACTGGTTGGTTCAGTATGGCTCGGTGCTGGTTTCATTCTGGGTTCGACACTGTTGTTTGCGCTCACCGCCAGAGGTTTCGGACGCAAGGCGTTGCTGAAAGACCTCTGTCTTGGGGCCGTCATCGGCGTTCTGATTTTCCTGATGTTCAACAAACTTCTGGCGCTGACGCTCCCGCAGGGTCCGCTTGAGCGACTGTTGTGAGGTGCCGGACATGGATTCTCTTTTCTTGCTCATTCAAGGTTTTGCCACCGCAATCGAGCCCGCCAACCTCATTTACGCGGCGGTCGGGGTCATCATAGGCACCGCCGTTGGTGTGCTTCCGGGCATCGGGCCGGCTTTGACCGTAGCCTTGCTTTTGCCCGTTACGTTCAAGTTGGATCCCGGTGGCTCCATCATCATGTTCGCGGGGATTTATTACGGCGGAATGTATGGTGGATCGACAACGGCGATCTTGCTGAATACCCCTGGAGAAAGCGCCTCGGTGGTCACGGCGCTGGAAGGCAATCAGATGGCCCGATCTGGCCGGGGTGGTCCGGCGCTGGCGACGGCAGCAATCGGGTCTTTCGTCGCGGCGCTGATTGCGACCGTTGGCTTGGCGTTTCTCGCTCCCATCCTGGTCAAGGTCGCGGTCAAGTTTGGCCCATGGGATTATTTCGGCCTAATGCTGATCGCGTTTGTCACCGTGTCCGCCACCTTCGGTTCGTCGCCTCTGCGTGGCCTCACCAGCCTGGCGTTTGGTCTATGGTTGGGACTGATGGGTATTGATCAGTTGACCGGTCAGGCACGCTTGACCTTTGGTGTGCCGGAGCTTCTTGACGGCGTTGAGGTCACAACATTGGCTGTTGGCCTGTTCGCAATTGGTGAGGCACTGCTCGTTGCCTCAAGACATCTGTTCAAGCCGGAAAAGCCCATACCTGTCAAAGGTTCGATCTGGATGACGAAAGAAGACTGGAGCCGTTCGTGGAAGCCCTGGCTGCGCGGGACCGTGCTCGGTTTTCCGATCGGTGCCCTTCCTGCGGGCGGCGCGGAAATTCCGACGTTCCTCAGCTATAATGTGGAGCGCAGGCTCTCCAAAAAACCGGAAGAGTTTGGCCATGGCGCTATTGAAGGCGTGGCTGGTCCGGAGGCTGCCAACAATGCATCGGCTGCGGGCACGCTTGTTCCACTGTTGACGTTGGGTCTTCCGACGTCCGCCACGGCAGCCGTCATGTTGGCCGGTTTCCAGCAATACAACATTCAACCGGGCCCGTTGCTGTTCACCCAGCATGCTGACCTTGTCTGGGGTCTGGTGGCCAGCCTGTTCATTGCCAATGTCATGCTTCTGGTGTTGAACCTGCCCCTGGTCGGCCTGTGGGTAAGATTGCTGGCGATCCCTCTTCCATGGCTTTACGCGGGCATTCTGGTGTTTGCATCGATGGGAACGATTGCGGCAAATCCATCGGTCGTCGAGCTGCTGCTTTTGACTGGATTCGGTGTTGTCGGTTTCCTCATGAGAAAGTTCGACTATCCGATTGCGCCAGCGGTTGTTGGGCTGATCCTTGGGCCGCTTGCCGACAGTGCGCTTCGCCGTTCGATGCAGATGAGCCTTGGTGATCCCATGATCCTGCTCCAGCATCCCAGCTCTGCCATCATGATCGGCATTGCTGTTGTCGCTCTGGTTGCTCCTTTCATCTTCCGCGGATTGTCGAAGTTCCAGCAGGATGAGGATTGACAGTTGTCGGCAGCCTTGCGGGCTGCCGACTGTTGCAACAGTCGTGACGATGGTAATACAACGGAGATCATCAACGAGCAGGTTCCATGCCGCGCAAAAGCCTTACACCGCAGATTACCGGAAGCATCGTCGACTACGTGAAAGCGAACGGATTGGAGAAGGGGGATCATCTGCCACTGCAGATGTTTGCAGACGCTTTCCGGGTTTCTCGAGCGCCGATTATGAGTGCGTTGAAACTGCTCGAGAAGCAGGGTGTAGTAAAGGCAGAGTCCAATCGCGGTTATTTTCTTTGCGTTGCGCCTCAGGATTTAAACGCTGCAGAGCCAGACGACAGCGCTAACGACGACGGTGATGATCCTATCTATTTCCGGATTGCGGAAGATCGCGTTTCCGGCAAACTGGAAGATCGCGTCAGCGAGAATGAGCTGATGCGGTTTTATGATCTGCCGCGAACGCGGTTGCTGAGGGTTCTGCATCGCATTTCCGAAGAAGGGTGGATGGAGCGCCTTCCGGGAAATGGCTGGGCATTCACGCCCGCACTGACATCCAAAAAAAGCTATGAAGATGGCTATGCATTCCGCGCAATAATCGAACAGCAAGCGATGTTGCTTCCGACATTCAAGCTCAACGCCGAAGGGGCCAAACGGGCCCGCGAGGTCCAGACAAGATTGCGCGACGGTGGCTTCGAGACGTGGTCTCGCGCGGAAATTTTTCGAGCCAATAACGAGTTTCACGAAATGCTCGTTGCCTGCTCGCAGAACGAGTTCTTTTTGGAATCGTTGAAGCGCATCAATCGTCTGCGCCGTCTGATCGAATATCACATCACCATTGACCGTAGCCGTTTGCCAAAGCAAACGGTCGAGCACCTGCAAATTCTGGATTTGCTGGAAGATGGCCGCCGTAACGAGGCCGCCGCGTTTCTCTATACCCACATCATGGGCGCAGGTCGCATCAAGAGCCCCAAAATCTGATCTTTGGTCGCAGCGCTTGGGTTCGATGTTCAACAAAACCGGTTGTTGAATGTCACATGCAATGTGAACATTTTATTCAGGCAAATTGAAATTGCATTTTATGATCACAATATGTAGATAGGGGATATGTTGCAAAAAGCTTCGTTCGAGATGGGACCTTGAGGTGAATCGCATGCCGGCCAACACAGAAATCAACGGCGCCAGTTACGCCATTATCGACCTTGTGAGCGAGGCTGGCGAGCATCTGGCAAAGATGCCTTACATCCATCGTATCCTGCTTGAGAACGTGCTCAGGACAGCAGGGGATGATGCTGCTCGTGCGAAAACCGCGATGATTGAGTGGCTGGCAACAGGCCAGAGCGACATAGAAATTCCATTCCTGCCAAACCGTGTGCTGATGCACGATACGACCTGTGGGCCGGCATTGGTCGATATCGCCGGGATGCGGTCGGCCCTGGCGGAAGCGGGGGGGGATCCAGCCCTTTTGAACCCTGTTGTTCCTGTTGACGTCTCGACCGATCATTCGGTCGCGGTTGATGCGTTTGGAACGTCCGCGTCTCTGGATCGCAACATGACCCGTGAATATGAGCGCAATAGCGAGCGCTACAGCTTCATGAAATGGGCGACAAACACGCTCCGTGATTTTCGGGTGCATCCTCCCGGTACAGGCATCATGCATACCCTGAACCTCGAACGCCTCGCCACGGTTGCCACCGTATTGAACCGGGACGGTAAACGCTGGGCGGTTCCCGATACGCTGATTGGAACAGACAGTCACACACCCATGATCAACGGCATCGGTGTTCTGGCCTGGGGCGTTGGTGGCCTTGAAGCGGAAAGCGTGTTTTTTGGAATGCCTGTTGCGCTTAGGGTTCCCGAGGTGGTCGGTGTACGTTTGACGGGGAAGATGAGGGATGGTGTCCTGGCAACGGACCTTGCATTGGTCGTTACCCATATGCTCCGCCAGATTGATCTTCAGGACAAGTTCGTCGAGTTCTTTGGTCCAGGCGTTTCAAACCTGACGGCAGGAGACCGGGCCGTCGTGGCAAATATGACGCCTGAATTCGGAGCCAATAGCGGCTATTTCCCGATCGACAGGCAATCCATTGATTACCTGGTCAAGACTGGGCGTAATCCTGACCACGCATCTTTCGTGGAGGCCTATGCGAAACGTGTCGGCATCTGGTTCGATCCTGATGCCAATCCGCGCTATACGACCGTCCATGAACTTGATCTTGCCACGGTGGAACCGAGCCTGGCTGGTCCACGGCGACCGCAAGACCGAATAGCCATCAACACGACGCGCAGTGTGATGGCCGGCATGAAAAAAAGCGGCGGTGCGGGACAGGTTGATGGGCAGCCCAATGATGGCGCGGTGGCCATTGCCGCCATAACCAGTTGCACCAACACCTCCGATCCGCGCCTTCTGATCGCGGCAGGCCTTCTGGCCAAAAAAGCCAATGCCTACGGGCTGCGGCCGCCACATTGGGTCAAGACCTCCACAGCACCAGGCTCCCCGACCGCAGAGCGGGTTTTGGTCCGTGCGGGCCTAATGGCCGATCTCGAGGCCGTGGGGTTCGGGATCGTAGGATACGGCTGTACCACCTGCATAGGCAACTCTGGCCCACTCACCGAGCCTGTCGCCCATGCGATGGCTGATCGTGGGATCGTGCCCGTCGCAGTTCTTTCGGGAAATCGTAATTTTCCGGGGCGCGTTCATCCGCAGCTTGAGGCAGGTTTTCTCGCATCGCCGCCCATGGTTGTCGCCTTTGCGTTGGCGGGAACGGTGGAGCTTGACATCATGGTTGACCCTATCGGGATATCCAAGGACGGCGAAGCCGTAACCCTCTCAATGATCTGGCCCAGCACGCAAGACATTGACGATGCGCTTTCCGCTGCCGCCAGCGTTGAGGATTTTGCACCCGCATATGATGCGGCCGAGGCGAGCAAAGCCTGGAAGCAATTACCGGCGCCGAGTACGACGCTGTTTCCCTGGGACGAAAAATCGACCTATATCCGCCGACCACCATTTGCGGGTTTTGGTACCGGCACGAGACTGGGCAATTACGAGGCGACACCGATCCTCGTCATCGGTGACGATATTACCACCGACCACATATCTCCTGCCGGGGCCATCCCGGCGAAAGGGCAGGCCGGACGGCATCTGATTGAGCGTGGCGAAAATCCGCTTGACCTCAATGTCTTCTCTTCAAGACGCGGCAACTGGGAGGTGATGATCCGTGGATTGTTCACCAACAAGACGGTTCGCAACCTGCTGGCGTCCGATATCCCGCCCGGTTCAACGGTGCATGCCGGAACCGGAGATGTGCTTTCACTATGGGATGCAGCCCAGCGTTACGAGGCTGAAGGACGGTCGGCGGTGATCATCGCTGGCGAGCGATACGGGATGGGTTCATCCCGTGACTGGGCTGCCAAAGGCGTTGCCTTGCTTGGAGTTCGCGCCGTTCTGGCTTCGAGCTTTGAGCGTATTCATCGCTGGAACCTGATCGGTATGGGCGTGCTGCCGTTGCGTCTGCCAAAAATCGCAGTTCAGGAGTTAGATATCACCGCCAACGATATTGTCGTCATCAATGCGGACCTGTCGTTGATTTCGCCACGCTGTCCAGTCGAGGTTGTGATCAAGCGAGCAAATGGCGAAACGCGGTCAATCCAGGTGACGGCTGCGATTGAGACCGGTGCTGAAGTAAAGATCTTGCGTGCGGGGGGCGTGTTGCCGCTTATTCTTAACGGATTGGTGGCCAACAGTCAGAGTGGACAGACCGCGTGAGTTGCGCGGACCAGCGTTGGGGGAGAGGGCCTTAATCAAGGGTGGCATCAGGTGAAATTGCGATCTTTGCCGAGAAACAGGGGGAAACGCCTCACTGTGGCTCGAGAACCTGCCCTCCTTGTCGCCACTGGGTCGCGGACAGGTCAATGCCACGTATTGGTCCGTGAACCAAGCGCGCCAATGGAGGCCTGTTGGGAAGTTCTTTGGACGGCTGCCGGACCGCTTATATCAACGACACCGGCACTGTCCGCTCGAGCACGACCAAAGATTGCCCCTTGTAATCTCGCCTGTCGAAGGCGTTGTAGCCCAGACGACCGGCCATTTTGAGAGAGGCTGTGTTGACGGGGTCGATAAGACAGACGGTTCGGTTCTGACGCAAATTGTCGGTGTACCATTGGTGCGCAGCCCCGGCAGCCTCCA
Source organism: Agrobacterium sp. (assembly GCF_032092815.1). GTDB lineage: Bacteria > Pseudomonadota > Alphaproteobacteria > Rhizobiales > Rhizobiaceae > Agrobacterium. Next base: position 109,287 of record NZ_DAMDBP010000017.1, read on the forward strand.
GCGCAAATCCACGCCCATGCACGCGGGAAATGAACGTCCAGCTGGCTTCACCATATCCATCAAAGGCATTGCCAAGGCCTCTATGGAAATCTGCGATGCCGGTTTCACCGATATATTCGCCTGTGTTTTTTTCGATGACAGCGAAGATGCCGTAATTCAGCATTGACCAGTGGCCTGCATAGCGCAGGATTCGATGCCAGGCATCATCGGCAGAGAAGGGACGCCCGCCCAAAAACTTGAAGACGAGCGGATCGGCGCACATTGCCAGATAAGACTGATATTCCGCCAATACATATGGCCGCAGCAAAAGCCTTTCGGTCTCAATCATATCTCACTCGTTCTGGAAGAGCTTATCGAGATATTTCTATCAAGCTCACAACAATTTGCAACGGAAGATTGTATGTCCTGCACGCTTGAAGGGCAAAGTCTGGCTGGACGGTGGTGGGTTGAAGGGATGTCTTGAACTCGGCCCTGATGACCCAGTAGCAATGTTATCGCCAGGAACGCGGTTGGACATGCAGCCCTGGCGCAAAGGCGGCGCGATGAAACGCGGCATCAGTGTAGGGATATGCACGGGCTTTTGCTGTAACCCGTTGAAAATGAATAAGTGTTCCACTTTTTTTCTATAAATATACAAAGAAAGAAGAAATATAAGCGTCTCTACGGCGTTATTGATATGATTTGTGCGATGTTTGTACCCCGCATCCTGCATCACTTAAACACTATCAATGGCTTGCGGGAAATTTGCAGCCATTTGGGTGCCAGCGTGGCAACTCGAGGCTCATCCATGCACCGCGGTGATCAAAGCGGAGCGTTCAAATTCGTCTGCCGCCACGGGTTTGCCAAAAAAGAAACCTTGAAATGCGTCGCAACCGCATTGCTGCATGAATTTGAACTGTTCGGTCGTCTCAATCCCTTCGGCAAGCACGCTGAGGTTCAAAGCACGTCCCAATCGCACGATGTTGCGCGCAAGTTCGGCATCCTTGTCGTCTCTGAGCACGCCTGCCACGAAACTTCGATCGATCTTCAGCTCAGAAAGTGGCAGTCGCCTTAGATATGACAGTGATGAATAGCCTGTTCCAAAGTCATCAAGCGAAATATCGAAACCAGCGCCTTTAAGCGTTTCCATCTTGGAAATCACGTTTTCAACATTTGTCAGCAAAACGCTTTCGGTCAATTCCAGCTTGAGTTTTCTCTCGTCGACATTGAATTTCCTGCAGCATTCAGAAATTATTCGCTCGAAATCCGGCGTCAAAAACTGGTCCGCTGACACGTTGATTGACAGGGTCAATCCACTGATGGGTTGGATGCCCCTCCCACCGGCATCGCAGTGTGCCATGATGGT
>NZ_DAMDBP010000018.1:0-81074 GCF_032092815.1 Agrobacterium sp.
TCAAAATATGCATGGCTGCCGATTCCGCCAGCCCTTCCAGATCATAACCGCCTTCAAGCAGGCTGACGACCCGGTTCTGGCAATATTTGTCGGCCATCTCCAGAAGACGACCGGTTGCCCAGTCGAAATCATCACCCACCAGATTGATATGCGCGAGCGGATCACGGTGATGCGCATCAAAACCGGCAGAGATGATGATCAGATCAGGCGAGAAATCTGCAATGGCCGGCAAAACGCGGGATTTGAAGGCTTCGCGGAAATGATCGCTGCCGGTGTTGGGTGAAAGCGGGGCGTTGACAACATTGTCTTTGACGCCAGTCTCGTTCTTGGCGCCACTCCATGGATAAAGTGGCATTTGGTGGGTGGAGCAGAACAGGACTGACGTATCGTCCCAGAAAATGTCCTGTGTACCATTGCCGTGATGAACATCCCAATCGACAATCGCCACCCGTTCGGCACCGTGAACCTTCTGGGCGTGGCGTGCAGCGATTGCTGCATTGTTAAACAGGCAAAACCCCATGGCCTTGGATTTTTCGGCGTGGTGACCGGGTGGCCGTGACGCAACGAAAACATTGTCGGCTGCACCTGTGAAAACGTCGTCCACTGCAGCCATGGCAGCACCGATACCGGTCAACGCGGTCTGCAGGCTTTTGGGCGAAGCATAGGTATCGGCCTCAAGCCGGTTGATCCTGCCTTCTTCCTCGGGAATTTCACGCATCACACCGATGAGATGCTCTTCCGGATGCGCCAGAAGCACCGCATCCTCATTGGCCTGTGGCGCCTGCTTGCGCTCGAGGCCAACGAAATTCGGGTGCTCCAGCGCAATGTTGAGCGACCGTAACCGATCGGGGCGCTCAGGGTGTCCCTCCGGTGTCAGGTGTTCGAGAAAAATAGGATGCTCATAAAGACGTGTGGCCATGGTCTATCCAGGTGTCTTTTCGAAAAATGATCGGACGTGAAAACGGGGATCAGGCGCGTTGTGGCAAAAGCGGATAGCCCGCCAGAACTGCACGTCCGGCAAGCGCTGCTAGAACAGCCTTGACGACGTCACCTGGAATGAAAGCCATTGAGCCCCAAAAGGCGTTACTGAAACCAGTGCCTGTCGCAATTGCCAAATAGGTGATGCCGAAAACATACAGGACGACAACACCGCCAGTTAAGCTGGCCATGAAAAAGCCGACGCCTTGAACGAGACCGGATTGCTGGCGGTTGACCAGCATTTCAGACAAGTAGCCAGTCACGAAGGCAGCGGCGACCCAGCCGATCAGAAAACCGGTTGTGGGTGTGTAAAATATCGACATACCACCGCGGCCACCCGACAGCACCGGCAGGCCAATGGCGGCAATCAGGATCGTCAACAGCACGGCCAATGTGCCACGTTTCGCACCGAGCACGACGCCGGCCAGCATGACGCCGAGCGACTGTGCGGTGATGGGAACGGGGATAAAACCGAGCGGGATCGGTGGCAGCAATCCAAGCGCGATGATGATCGCTGAAAACAACGCAATAAGAACGATGTCACGGGTCTTCATGGGTTTAGTCTCCCCTCAAAATATCTGGAGATGAGGTTTGGCCTCTGAAACCGCGCGCGTCAATGGCGTCGGCAATCGCATCAGCATCCTTCAACGTCATTATAACAAGCGGAACAAGGATCGTGTGCAGTTTCGTGCGTATCCCGCGAGCCCGGTGGGCATCCTGCAACAACTCGTAGCGATGAATAACCTCCGGCACGAAACGGATGACCAGCCCCACGGCAAGGCCAATGTCGGCCGCCTTTACCAGCCCCAGTTTTTCCAGGGGACGAAGGGCAAGCGTAATTTCATCCATGAACTGCGAAATACTGACGCTGGCGGTCACCGCAGTTGCCAGCAGTGTCAATGCGGTCAGGCGTAGCAGGGCGATGATTGCGTCGAGCGGCGAGGCAAACACGAAACTGAAAAGAGCAATAATGCCAATGGTCAACAGCACTGGCCGCAGCCGTGACAGGGTCTCACGCAGCCCCAGACGAGCCTGCCACAGAACAATTCCACCGACCAAAACGCCTGTTGCCAGAAGGGGGAGGTCTCTGGTCAGAAAAAGCGCAATACTGAAAGCCGCAAGACCAAGCAGCTTGACGCGTGGCGAAAGCCGATAGAGCCAACCGGTTCCTTCGACGTGAAGGCTCCTCATGACAGGGCCAGCTTTTTATAAAGCTCGATAGCCTCGCCAGGCGATGTATCGGCGTGCAGATGGCCCTGATGAAACCCCAGGACCCGGTCGAAACTTGCAAGCAATGGCAGGTCATGGGTGATGACGATCAGATCCTGCTCCAGTCCCGCCATGGTGTTCTCCACCAGCGCCCGGTTCTTCAGATCAAGCTGGTTGGTTGGCTCATCCATGATCAGGATTTTGGGGCCGGTGATGGTGAGTGCTGCCAGTGCTGCAAGCTGCAATTCGCCGCCGGAGATTTCATGAGCGCGGCGGGTTGCCAGATGTTCAATGCCAAGGCGCTGAAGCGTTGTATCGACTGCCGCATCGATTGCAGCCTTGTCCATGCGCCGGTTTTTCAGGCCAAAGGCTATGTCATCACGAATGATCGGCAGGATGATCTGGTTTTGCGGGTTCTGGAATATGAAGCCCACCTGTCTTAGAACCGCGGCATCGTCCTTGACCGTATCAAGACCATTGACAGTGACAGTGCCACTCGTCGGTTTGGTCAGGCCATTGACCATGCGGGCGAAGGTGGTTTTTCCGGAACCATTCAGGCCGATAATGCCGATACGTCGCTCGGTCAGCGTCAGGCTGAGGGGGTGAAGAGCGACCCGATTTTCAAACTGTGCGCCCGCTTGGCTGAAGCAGATATCCAACCGCTCCGTCTCCTGAACATGCGATGACTGTATCAATTGCGTGCGGCACGTTTGGAACATTGCGCTCAACCTGTAAAGGTCCCGCCATGTAGCGAATGTGAACAAAAAAAGAACATTGCATTTCGAAATATATCGCACTAACCTTTCGACCATGGCTATTCAGATCGAAAATCAGCTGGCGCGACGGTTGTTTCTGGCAAAGCAGGGGCTTTGTGCAGCACCGGCACGCGCCATGAACAAGCAGGGTCTGCTGCAACTTGTCGATGATATCGGTTTTGTGCAGGTCGACAGTATTGCGACCGTGGAGCGCGCCCACCACCAGATCATCTTTTCGCGCAATCGCACCTATAAACCCAAACATCTGACCGAACTTCTTGAGAAGGATCGGTTGCTGTTTGAGCACTGGACCCACGACGCCTCCATTCTGCCGGCGCGGTTTTTCCCTTACTGGAAACATCGTTTCCGTCGCCGCGAACCAGTGATCATTGAGCGCTGGAGCAAGTGGCAGGGGGAGGGGTTTCGTCAATCTGTCGATGAAACCTATGCCCGCATTGTGGAAAATGGCCCGGTGATGTCGCGTGACATGAAGGCTGAGGATCATAAGTCGGGCGGCTGGTGGAATTGGCACCCCTCCAAAACGGCACTGGAATTTCTGTGGCACACCGGCAAACTGTCCATTGCTGGTCGGGTGAATTTTCAAAAGGTTTATGACCTGACCGAACGCGTGCTTCATCAGCACCACCATGAACCTGATGTTGAACACGATGAATTTCTCGACTGGGCATGCCGGGAGGCGCTCAAGCGGCTTGGTTTTGCGACATCGGGCGAGATTGCCGCCTTCTGGGATATCGTTACGCCGCAGGAAGCCAAGGAGTGGATTGAAACACACCGCGATGAGCTGACCGATGTGACCATCGCATCCTCCGATGGCAAGACATTGCGCTCGTGTGTTGCTTTCCGCGAGATCTCCGATGATCTGCAAGCCATGCCCGAGGCGCCGAATGGAATTCGCGTTTTAAGCCCATTTGATCCGCTATTGCGAGACCGGGCGCGGGCCGAACGGCTGTTTGGCTTTTTTTATCGCATCGAGGTGTTCGTGCCCGAACCGAAGCGGCAATATGGCTATTACGTCTTTCCCCTCCTGGAAAAGGACCGGATGATCGGGCGGATCGACATGAAGGCGGATCGCAAACAGGGAACGCTGGATGTGCGCCGCCTTTGGCTGGAGCCGGGTATCCGTGCCTCCGCAGGGCGCCTTGACAAGCTGGACGCCGAGCTGAAGCGGTTGGCCCGATTTACCGGTGTTGAAAGCGTCAATTATCTGGATGGCTGGAAAGGGGAATGATCCCCTTTCACCGGCAATCTAAAACTCTGTTATCAGCAGATTTCGGTTTCCGTGATATTGATGCCAAACCCTTCAAGGCCGACATAATGGCGCTCGCGGCTGGCCAGCAGCTTGATTGACGTGATGCCAAGATCCTTGAGGATCTGCGCGCCAAGACCAATTTCCAGCCACTCATGTTCACGTGACCTTGCCTGTGCATGGTCTTCGTCAATCGTTGTCTTTTTGCGATTGCGGCTTGGATCGCTTGACTGTCCAACACCAACAGAACCTTCGCGCAGGTAGACGATAACACCGCGTCCCTGTTCGGCAATCTTCTGCATGTAATGCTGCACGGGCTGTTTGTTGCCAAAGATATCGTCGGCAACATTTTCTGGATGCAGGCGAACTGGAATATCGACGCCGTCACGGATATCACCGAAGATGATCGCCATATGCTGCATCGGATCCCAGGGCAGGGAGTAGGTTTGTGCCTTGGCAGGCCCATAGGGCGTGTCGATGGTGAAAGCCGATTCCATGTCCACCAGCGTTTCCTTGCGCTGGCGGTAGGCGATGAGATCGGCAACAGACACCTGTTTCATGCCGTGGGTTTCGGCAAAAGCCGACACCTGCGGGCCACGCATGACGGTGCCGTCATCATTGACCAGTTCACTGATCACGCCAATCAATGGCAGGCCTGCGAGCTTGCACAGATCAACGGCTGCTTCCGTATGGCCGGAGCGCATCAGAACGCCGCCCTCACGCGACACCAGCGGGAAGATATGGCCGGGGCGAGTAAAATCGGCCGCACCGACATTGGGGTTGGCGAGATTGCGCACCGTCAAGGTGCGATCATCGGCCGAAATGCCTGTTGTGGTGCCGTGTTTGAAATCCACAGAAACGGTAAAGGCCGTGGTGTGGGCGCTGTCGTTTTCAGCCACCATGGCATTGAGGTTCAGGCGTTTCGCTTCTTCACGGGGCATTGGCGCACAGACGATGCCGGAGGTGTGGCGCACGATGAAGGCCATCTTTTCCGCTGTGCAATGCACGGCAGCTACGATCAGATCGCCTTCGTTTTCGCGGTCGTCATCATCCATGACCACAACGATTTCGCCAGCTTCGAAGGCACGAATTGCTTCAACGACGCGTTTTTGATCATAGGCCATGCTTACGCTCCTATTTCAGACGGCCGGTCTGGCCACGATCTCTCAGATAATGATCGGCAACAGTGCAGGCAACCATGGCCTCACCGATTGGAACAGCGCGGATACCAACGCATGGATCATGCCGACCCTTGGTGCGGACATCGACATTCTTGCCATCGGCATCGATCGACTGGCGTTCCGTCAGAATGGAGGAGGTTGGCTTGATTGCGAAACGTGCCACGATAGGCTCGCCGGTAGAAATACCACCAAGAATGCCACCTGCATGGTTGGACAGGAAGATAGGCTTGCCATCATTGCCCATTCGCATCTGGTCGGCATTTTCTTCTCCGGTCAGTTCCGCAGATGCAAACCCCTCACCAATCTCGACGCCCTTGACGGCGTTGATAGACATCAGGTTGCTGGTGATGTCCTGGTCGAGCTTGGCGTAGATCGGTGCGCCCAGACCTGCCGGTACATTTTCCGCGATAACCTCGACAACCGCGCCGATCGACGAGCCAGCCTTGCGAATACCGTCGAGATATTCTTCCCAAACTGGAACCATCTCGGCGTCAGGGCAGAAGAACGGGTTCTGGTCGATCTGGTCCCAGTCCCAATTGTCACGGTTGATCTTGTGTTTGCCGATCTGCACCAGTGCGCCTCGCACCGTCACCTGCGGCAATATCCGGCGGGCGAGTGCGCCTGCGGCGACACGGGCTGCGGTCTCGCGCGCCGATGAACGGCCGCCGCCGCGATAGTCACGAATGCCATATTTCAGGTCATAGGTGTAATCGGCATGGCCGGGGCGGTATTGGCGGGCGATCTCGCCATAATCCTTGGAGCGCTGGTCTGTGTTTTCGATCAGCATGGAAATCGGTGTGCCGGTGGAAATGAATGTCTCGCCATCCTCATCCAGCATGACGCCGGAGAGAATTTTGACGATATCGTCTTCGCGGCGCTGGGTCACAAAACGGCTTTGACCCGGTTTGCGCTTGTCGAGAAAGTCCTGAATGTCCCGTTGTGTAAACCGGACGCCGGGAGGGCAGCCGTCAACGACACATCCCAAGGCTGGACCGTGGCTCTCGCCCCAGGTGGTAACGCGGAAAAGATGACCGAAAGTATTGTGCGACATGTATTCAGACCAAGGCAATCGCGGCCTGTTGTGTCGGCCACATTGTTGATGAAAGCAAAGCTGTCATAGTGGAAAAAGGAAAGAAGGCAAAAGCCTTTCTTCTCCTTTTGGGATCAGAAAGGCATTTCCGTCTCACGACGCCATCGACCAGACGCCTGACTTGGCCTGTGCAGAAAAGTCTTCCGCACTCAGTGGTTTGGCAAATGCGTATCCCTGCAAAATGTCACATCCCATCTGCGCCAGCATGGTGGCATGGTCCATGCTTTCCACACCTTCCGCCACGGTTTCAATGCCCAGTGAGCGGGCAATATCTATGATGGAGCGGACAAGCGCGCGTTCCTGCGACGCCCCAAGAATGGGCATGACGAGCTGGCGGTCAATCTTCAAACGCTTCGGTTTCAGGCGCAGCAGGCTGACAATGGAGGTATGACCGGTGCCGAAGTCATCGACCTCGATATCGATGCCCAGCGCCTTGATCCGTTCGATGTTTGAGGAAACCATGTGTTCGCTATCGTCGAGGAAGATGGATTCGACCAGTTCGAACGCTACTTCGCCGGGCATGATGTTCAGATCGGCAAGACTTTCAATCAGGTTTTCATTGTTGAGCCGCCGCAGCGAAACATTGACCGACACCCTCGGCAAGGTCACGCCCTTGAGGTTCCACAGGCGTTTGTCGGTCAGCGCCGTTTCCAGCACCTGCCGGTCGAGAGACGCCATCACATTGAGATCTTCGGCAATTTTCAGGAACTTGTCGGATGACGCCAACGGATCAGTGCCTCTGCCCCGGCAATTTCCCGGGTCTTGGCGCAGAATTGCGGCTGATACCAGGTTTCGAATTCACCGTTTTCGATGCCGGACAGAATCTCGTCCGCTATACGTTTGTTGTTGATGACTTCGGCCTGCAGGTTCTGCGTGAAGAACTCATAACGATTACGACCCATGCTCTTGGCCCGGTAAAGCGCAAGGTCTGCATTGATCAGAGTCTTGCGGGCATCGACATTGTGGCCTTCGGCAAAGGCAATACCGATGGAAACGCCGCAGCGACAGGAGAAGCCTTCAAAATCCATCGGCTGGCGGAAAGCTCCGATAATATTGAGTGACAAGGTCTTGAGTTTTTCCCGTTCGCAATTGTTGTGCACCACAATCACGAACTCATCACCGCCAATACGCGCAACAAGATCATCCTCATGCACGTGGTGCTTGAGAATTTTGGCAGCATGCACCAGCATCGCATCACCGGCCGCATGGCCGAGCGTGTCGTTGATCTGCTTGAAACGGTCGAGATCCAGATGGATGATGGCAAAGCGGCTCCGGTTGATGGACTTGTGCTGTGACAGCGCATCCAGTTCCAGATCCAGCTTGCGACGGTTGAACAGTCCGGTCAGTGGATCATGCAGCGAATTGTGCTCGATGCGGTTCTTGGCAATTTCCAACTCGGCATTCTTGGCTTCTGCGTCTTCCTTGGCCGTTTGCAACTGCTGGGCCAGCAGCATGTCAGTGGTGATATCAAAGGCAATACCGACGATTTTGCCTTCGCCACTGCGTCCCCTGTAAATCTGGCCAACCGAGCGGACATAGCGTACATCACCGGACGGCATGCGCACACGCTGGATATCGGACAACTGCGTATTGTTGGCGGTAGAGGTGTCGGCGCGTTCTGCTGCCGTCTCGCGATCTTCAGGCACTAGACATTGCAGCCAGCGCTCGCGGGTAACATGGCCGTCGCCAACATAGTCCAGCTCGTAAAGCTGGTGCATGCGTCGGTCCCAGATTGCTCCGCTCTGGTTGAGGTGCGATTCCCAGGTGCCACACTGATAAGAGGCAAGCGCCAGATCAAGGCGGCCAGACAACTGCTCAAGATCCTGTTCGCGGCTGAACAGTTCCTGCAAGGCAAGCTCCAGCTCTGCGTTCTTGATCTCGGTGGTGGACATGGCGTCGCGCAGATTCTGCTCCATGACGCTGTCGGCCGACACATCCCAGGCAATGCCTGTGGTGCGCCGTGTGCCATCCGGTCTGGTATAATTTGCGCCAGCCGAGCGAATATAACGGATCGTGTTGTCTGCCAGTTTCAGGCGGTAAACCTGCGAGAAGGTCTTGGTGCCAAGCATGCAGTTAAAGACATAGGCTTCGGTCGCGGCCCGATCTTCCGGCACCACCATGTTCAGCCATTGCTGCAAGGACACGTCCTGTTCCAGCATCTGCAGGCCATGCAGGCCACAGGCGCGTTCATCCCAGAAACAGCGTTCGCCGTGCTCATCCAGTTCCCATATGCCGATGTTGGATGATTCCATTGCCAGTTTGAAACGTTGGGAAATTTCCTGCAGCCGGCTTTCGCGGGCACGCAAAACCGCGATGTTGCGGTTGCGTTCGGAAATCAGGAAACTGGCAATAAAGATTGGCAGGATCATTGCGATGGCGGCGGAAGACAGCGCCAGCCGGAACGTGCCTTTGCCTTCAGGCATAGCGTCCCAGCCGTTCTTCGGGCTGGCCATGATGTCCCAGGACCCGCCGGGAATATTGAGCTGGCGGATGGCGGGATCGGCATTGACGATATGCCCCGCACCACTGAAAGCCGATACCGCATCGGTGTTCTTCAGGGCAACTTCAAGCCCGTCCATTTCTCTGGCAACGTCATTGTCCGGATGGGCATTGGCCGCTTCCAGGAACTTGTCCTGATCAATGACCAGAACAACCGCGCCGTGGGCATTGGCATCATCCGTTTCGCTGTCCATGATCGGGACAACCAGAATGAGCGTGCCGTCTTCGGCATTGGTCATGATGGGGGTGGTGAGTTTGCCATCCCCTGCAGCGCCTTGACGGATTTCCTCAAGCCGCTTTTCCATCATCTCCCGGATTTTTTCCTTTGGAAAATCCGAGACCCAGCGAGCAGGGTAGATATTCTGCAATTGGAAGCCAGGCGCTATGCCAATACTGATGAAATGACCGCTTGAATTGAGGTTGTGTTCGGCGAGGCTCCCGAAACGCTCGATTGGATCGGCGGACAGATTGATGGTTGAATGCGCCAGAGAGCGTATCAGACTGACGTCATGGTTAATGCGCTTAGACAATCTGTTGTGCAGCAGTTGCGACAGCTTATGCGCCGTCGTGCGCAATTCGGCGCGGAAATTATCGGTATGGCGCATGTCCACGATAATGACGGCAACAATCACCACGAAGGAAAGCAACAGCGATGCGACGAGCGAACCACGGTAAGTGCTAGAAATTTTTGTATATTTTTGCTGAAAAAAAGATGCTGCACTCAAATCGGGAAAATTCTCCTCGCCAGAAAGTGTGCCTCATCGGTGAAATACTGTGAAATAAAACACAGTTTTCATAGGCATTCTCAATTTACCCAAGCCAGCATAATAGTGGACACGAGTTAATATAGACTTGAAATTTTACTTGGCAGCAGTTGGTGGGGAAATCCCGTTGCGGCAACTTGATTGCTTTTGGAAATCAGGTCATCAATTGCGCCAAAATGTCATTGTTAAGGGCGAATTCCGCCACAATCAGGAGGCAAATCTTGTCACAGGTTTTGATGGCGAATGCGCTTGGGAAGGTTAAGTCAATGCGTTTGATGATTGCGGCACTTTTGGCGACGGCAAGTCTCCTGTCACCCATCAACGGCTTTGCACAGAGCGCTGACGTGGAATCCACCATCAGCAAGGTCGACGAAAACGGCCTGAGCATCACCCTGAGCGATGGCAAGAACTACAAGGTTCCGGAAGAGTTCAATTTCGAAGGCCTGAAAGCTGGCGTGAAAGTGGTCGTTTTCTACACTGAGGTTGACGGCAAGCGCGTCATTGATGATCTGGAAGTTCTCCAGTAACATCAGGCTGATCTAACCAGTTCAGCTCAAACAACGAACTGGCTGGTTCACAGCCAGTTGGCTGACTTTTCAGCAAGGGAAAGTTTCAGGATACGATCCTGGGGGATTTCTGTATTGGCCGCAATGGCGGTGTCCATTCCCGTTACCAGCCTGAAAATCGACCTGATAACGCCGCCATGGCACACGCAGACCGTTGGCTTATCGACCGACGACAGCCAGGCGCCAATCCGCCATGACAGGATCTCGTAGCTTTCGGCGTGTTTGCCCGGTGGAATGAAGTCCCACTTGGCCTTGTTGCGGGCCTTGACGCGGTCGGGCACATCTAGTTTCAGCTCGGGAAGGGTGCGGCCTTCCCAGTCTCCAAAAGAAATTTCCACCAAGCGGTCGTCGGTCCTGTAATCCAGTGGAGGCAGCTGCATCGCACCACGGATAAGCTGCATCGTTTCCCGGGTGCGGCCAAGCGGACTGGCCACAAAATCATATTGCGGGACCGTATCTCCCAGCAGGTCTCCGAGAGCTTTGCCATTTGCGACTGCCTGAGAGCGGCCGAAATCATTCAACGGTATGTCTTTTTGCCCTTGAAGGCGGCGTTCGGCATTCCAGTCGGTCTGTCCATGTCTGATTACATAGATAAGCACGCGTATCCTTTCGCCGCCTTCCGGCGCATTACAGTCAGTCTTTGACGACAGAGATGTCTGGTGCATCCACTGCCTTCATGCCGATGGTATGATAACCCGAATCGACATGGTGAATTTCGCCGGTAACACCGGTCGAAAGATCAGACAGCAGATATAGTGCTGACTTGCCGACTTCCTCGATGGAAACGGTACGCTTGAGCGGCGCGTTATATTCGTTCCACTTGAGGATATAGCGGAAGTCACCGATGCCGGATGCAGCCAGTGTCTTGATCGGGCCTGCCGAAACGGCGTTGACGCGGATACCACGGTTGCCGAGGTCTACCGCGAGGTAACGAACGCTCGCCTCGAGAGCTGCCTTGGCAACACCCATGACGTTGTAGTTCGGCATGACCTTTTCCGCACCGTAATAGGTGAGGGTAATGATGGAGCCGCCATCATTCATGATTGGCTCGGCGCGCTTGGCAACAGCGGCCAGCGAGAATACCGAAATGTCCATGGTGCGGTTGAAATTGTCGCGGCTGGTGTCGAGGTAACGGCCTGTTAGTTCGTCCTTGTCGGAAAAGGCGATGGCGTGCACCACGAAATCGATCTTGCCCCAGTGCTTCTCAAGCGCTGCAAAAACCTCGTCAATCGTTGCTAGGTCCGTGACATCACAGTGGCCGGCCATGAACGCGCCCAGCTCTTGTGCCAGCGGTTCAACACGCTTTTTCAAGGCGTCGCCCTGCCAGGTCAATGCAAGCTCTGCACCTGCGTCAGCGCAAGCCTTGGCAATGCCCCAAGCGATTGAACGGTTGTTTGCGACGCCCATGATGAGGCCGCGTTTGCCAGCCATGAGACCGGATGCCTGAGCCATTTTATGCCCCCTGATACTTGCAGCGTCGTGCGGTTTGTAAAACGCACCAAGGACACCGCAACATTTTACGTTGCTGCATAATTTTTGCCTCCAATCGATTCCGATTGAAGGAACTACGCAGTGGATTGACCTGCCTATGGCATAGCCTGCTTTCCGGTTCAAGCAGGCAGCAGATCATCTCCTGTTTGGGAGCGTAACAAAGGGTGCGCCACCAACAGCTTTCGTGAAAATGTCACAAATAAAGGCCCTGACGCATGTGGCGCATCAGGTCGGTGACCTTCTCGTCCGGCTTTTCGAGCAGGACAATACGGATTTCCATCACCAGGTCTCCACGGCCGCCCTTGTCGTCATAAAGGCCTTTGCCGGGAATACGGATGGTCTGGTCGGAACCGGACCAGGCTGGAACGGTGACCGAAATTTCGCCTTCCGGTGCCAGCAATGTGGTTTCGCAGCCAAGCACGGCATCCTGAAGCGAGACGGAAAGCGGCGTGTGAATATCAAAGCCGTTGATGCGGAAATTGTCGCTGCGTGCCGCAAGCAAAGTGATGGTGAGATCACCGCGCTGCATGCCTGGAATTTTCAGGCCCTGGCCTTTCAACCGCACGACATGACCATCGGTCATACCGGGCTCAATCTGGAAGCGGACTTCGCGTTCATCGCTCAAGGTCAGGCTGATGGATTTCTTTTCCAGGAAATCGCTGACACTGACAGTGGCCTCGGCGGTGATATCTGGGGCTTTTTCAAGCACCGGCGCCGTATTGCCGGTCAAGCGCTTGAACAGCGACGTGATGAAGGAGCCGGCTGCCAGAATGGCAGCGGGTGTCTTGTCGGCATTAGGGTCAGTCTCGGCACTTGCTTGTGCCTCGTCCGAAGAAGCTGTCGAGCCCGAATTACCTGTTGTTGCCGTATCACTAGGCGAGGCTTTTGCTTGCTGCTGGCGTGCCTGCGCTCCGAAAATACGCTCGAGCATATCTTCTGGCGCTTCGGGAGCGGCCTGGTCACTGGTCTTGCCGGCTGTCGCACCTTGTGGTTTGCGGGCTTCGGCCTTTGCCAGCTCTTCCATCAGTTTTTCGGCAGCCTTGGCACGCTCGACGGCTTCACGCGCAGCTTCACGCTGTTGCATGATGGTTTGCTCACGTTTGTGCGCGGCGGCCTTGCGGGCCTGGTCGTAAAGATCACGTTTCTTGGGATCTTTCAGCATGTCGTAAGCCTGCCCGACTTCGGCAAAACGTTGTGTTGCGTTTGGATCATCCCGGTTCTGATCGGGATGGACAGACTTGGCCTTGGAGCGCCATGCCGCTTTTATTTCATCTGCGGCCGCGTCTCTTTTAACGCCGAGTACGGAATAAGGATCACGCATACGAACCACCGGTAACGCTTTTCCCTGTCCTTCTCGTCATGAGAACAAGGGTGAAAATACACTTGCGGTAAGCTGGTCGCGATCATTCGCGCCCTCTCCCTGCTTAAACTGCACATGATTTTGGCGATAAGTTGCTAATCAGACCTTTACGCATCGGGGTCTGCGGTCGTCGCGGTGGGTTTTCGCGTGGATAAGGTAAATAGTTTATTTCTGGTTGAAGCGGGTCATCAACCATTCGCCAGTCTCGGAAAGGCATGTCTGCCCCGAATAGCTGGCGATGCCCTCATAGGAATGGCGTGTCGTATCGAAATTGCGGCAAAGAAAGCCGCTTGTACTGTCTTCACGGATGGCAGTGATCACACCTGCACTACCGGTCGTGGTGTTGGCCCAGGGAAGGGGGCTGTTGGACAGTTTGGAAAGATCGGCCGAGGTGACGGCATTGCGCACGGTGACATCATCTGTCTGTGCATTGGAACGGCTGGTGCCGGAAACCGATCCGGTTGACAAGCTGCTGTCAGCCTTGTCGCCACCGAACAGGTTCAGGCTGCTGACGCAGGAAGTAAGCATCAAAACAGCCGACATGCACAGCAAAACACCTGCGCCTGTTTGTACGCTGCTCTTTGTTCGCCTGTTCGACTTTGCTATGACGTTCACCATCTTCATGCCGGAGATCATCTCCGGGTTTGCCAATCAGTTCTGGAGCTTTTTATTCAATATGTCTGAAAGTGGGTTAACAACCGGTGACTTCACCGAGGAAAACGAACCCTTTGCTCTTTTCGGGCAATGGCTGAACGACGCAACTACGTCTGAAATCAACGATCCGAATGCGGTCGCATTGGCAACTGTCGATGAATACGGCATGCCGAGCGTCCGCATGGTTCTCCTCAAGGATTTTGATGAGCGAGGTTTCGTATTCTATACGAACTTCGAGAGCCGCAAAGGACTTGAAATTCTTGGCCAGAAAAAGGCGGCCATGTGTTTTCACTGGAAATCGCTGCGCAGGCAGGTGCGCATTCGCGGCGAAGTCGAAGTGGTCAGTAATGAAGAGGCGGATGCCTATTATGCATCGCGACCACGGGGCAGCCGCATCGGCGCATGGGCGTCCAAACAGTCCCGTCCGCTGGAAAGCCGCTTTGCACTGGAAAAGGCAGTTGCCGAATATACAGTGCGGTATGCAGTTGGCGACATTCCGCGCCCGCCACACTGGTCCGGCTTTCGCATTCGCCCGGTCACCATCGAATTCTGGCATGACCGCAATTTCCGTCTGCATGACCGTGTCGAGTTCCGCCGTGAAACGGTAGAGGGTGACTGGAACAAGGTTAGGATGTATCCGTAATCTCTTCGCAGATGCATGGCCGAAATTCCGTCATGCATCTGCAAGCTATCTGCTTGTCATCAAGGCGCCCGGTCTCGTTCCGGGCTGCATCGCCTTGGGCAGTGCAGTTTTCCGAGGAATGAAATGAAGCGTCTTATGGCCTGCACGAAGGCTCTGGTATATGTGCAGTCGCTTGCTATTGTGGTTTTGGTATCTGGTTTTGCATCTGTCGCACCCGCACAGGAGTTGAACGAGGCGACACTCAAGGCAGGCGTCGCAGCCTATGGTGATGCGAAGGAAGCCAGACGTGTTGAAGCCGAAGTTTCCGGTTACGTAAAGTCAGGTGATATGGAGGGGCTCATTCGTTTGGCTGAAGATATTCAGACGAGGGATGGCGAGCTTTTGAATATCCTCACCGCAATTCTCGAACAACAGGGAGAAGGTGTGAGTGAGGAGTTTGCTGCCTTGGCGGTTGATCCTCACCAGATCGCGCTGTCGATAGGCCCGTGCCATCACGCCAATGTGGCCATCCGCATGCTGGCCATGATGATTGCCGATAGTGCCGAACCGGTGATCCAAAACGACGTGATAATGGTCGATGGCACCCAACTGGACGATGTCTTTGCGGACTCGATGAATCACTGCGAACGCATGAACCAGCTTCCGCAACGCGCCACAGAAATCGGTTCCAGTTGCGCCGTGACCGCTGCGTGCGAAATCGAGACGGAGGTTAGCCCGTCACCCTGACCTGAAAAAATCTGCGACATTAAATAGACTGTCGCAGATCGCCACGCATTTTTCCTGCATCTCGTCTGTTACATGCAAAATGTCAGGGATCATCACGGTCATCGCACCTGCCGCCGAAGCTGAGCGGACACCGGTATAGGAATCTTCCAGCGCGAGACAAAAGCGCGGTTCCACACCCAGTTTTTTTGCGGCCAGCAGATAGGGTGCAGGAGAGGGCTTTGGCGCATCATAATCGCCACGCGCCACAATGTGATTGAAACGTTCAATCAGCCCGAAATGGCCAAGACGCTGTTTCACCGTTTCATGGCCGGAAGAGGTGGCGACGGCGCAAGCCACACCCGATGCCTCAAGCACATCAAGGCATTCAACCACACCGTTTTTCAGCGGCACAACATCCCTCGACATCAACCCATGATGTTTCAGCCATGAACTCTTGAACGGCTCGACGGGAAAATCCGTGCCGTGGTTTTTGACGAGCAGTGTGGTGATGTCGGTCCATGTGCAGCCGCACAGACTATTATAAGCGTCCGGCTGCATGTCATGCCCGCATTCAGCCGCAGCCGCCATCATCGATCTGCGATAGAGCGCTTCACTGTCGATCAGCAGGCCGTCCATATCGAATATGACGGCCTGGGGGCGGTGGGGTAAAACAGCGATCAAGCCTGCGTGCCGCCCACAGTGACCTGATCCATGCGCAGGTGCGGCTGACCAACGCCAACCGGCACCCACTGGCCGGCCTTTCCACAATTGCCAATGCCGGTGTCGAGCTTCATGTCGTTGCCGACCATCGAAATGCGTTTCATGGCATCTGGACCATTGCCAATCAGCATGGCACCCTTGACCGGTGCGCCGATTTTGCCGTTCTCGATCAGATAGGCCTCGGTGCAACCAAACACGAACTTGCCGGAGGTGATGTCCACCTGGCCGCCACCGAAGGAAACGGCATAAATGCCCTTCTTGACCGAGGCGATGATTTCTTCCGGCGTCTTGTCGCCACCCAGCATATAGGTGTTGGTCATGCGTGGCATTGGCACATGCGCATAACCCTGACGTCTACCGTTGCCGGTCGGCGTCATGCCCATCAGGCGCGCATTCTGACGGTCCTGCATATAACCAACCAGCTTGCCGTTTTCGATCAGCACATTGTAGGCCGATGGTGTACCCTCATCGTCGATGGTGATGGAGCCACGGCGATTGTCGATGGTGCCATCGTCAACCACGGTCACACCAGGTGCAGCAACCATTTCGCCGAGCAGGCCGGCAAAGGCTGAGGTTTTCTTGCGGTTGAAGTCACCTTCTAGACCGTGGCCAACAGCTTCGTGCAACATCACGCCGGGCCAGCCCGAGCCGAGCACGACATCCATGGTGCCGGCTGGCGCATCGATGGCGCTCAGATTGACCAGCGCCTGTCGCAATGCCTCATCTGCGCCGCGCTGCCAGTTGTCGGTTGCAATGAAATCGCCAAAACCGATGCGTCCGCCGGAGCCGAAGGAGCCAGCTTCCTGACGATCACCTTCACCGGCGATAACGGAAATATTGATGCGGGTCATCGGGCGGATGTCGCTAACCCGGTGGCCATCGGCGCGCAGAATATCGACAACCTGCCAGCTTGCCGATACCGACGCCGTGACCTGACGGACCTTCGGATCCTTGTCACGAAGATAGGTGTCGATGTCCTGCAGCAGCTTGACCTTCTCTTCGAAGCTCGGCGAGCCGATCGGGTTCTCGTCACCATAGAGTTTACGGTTGGTGCCTTGTGGTGCCGCAGCGTAAGAACCGGAGTAACCCTTGGTTACGGCCGAAACCGCATCTGCAGCACGTTTGAATGCGCCCTCGGACAATTCGCCTGCATGGGCATAACCGACGGTTTCACCGGCAACGGCGCGCAAACCAAAGCCCTGGTCTGTATTGAAGCTGCCACCTTTCAGGCGGCCATTGTCGAAAGTCAGCGATTCCGCCTGGGCGTGTTCAATAAAAAGCTCGCCGTCATCCGCTCCTGAAAGAGCATCTGCCACAAGCGAGCGCATCTTTGCTTCGTCGCAATCAAACAGGGACAGAAGATCTTTCGTCATCACTTGCTCCATCGGTTTGCCATGGTTGCCGTAAAACTAGGGATTTACCGCACACTGCCAACCACAACGTAAAATTATGAAGGGCGTCCGCCGGGTCTGCGAACGCCCTTGTCATGATGTAGGCTCTGGTGCTCGCTGGTGCAAGCAGGAGATGAATTACGGCAGCGCGTCATAACCTTCCGCAAAGCCGGAAAGTTCGATCGGAATACCGACGCGGTCCTGATCGACCGATTCACGCAGCGCAAAAACGGCGTTCTTGCCAGCGCGCAGCACCTTCATCAACTCGTCGTCAATGTCCACTTCAACATAGCAGCCTTCGGAAAAGCAGCGTGTAAAATAGGCGCGACCAATATTGTTGTTGTCGACGTAAAGCTCCATGCCGTCCTTCAACAGAACGCCCAGCGGTGCGAGAATACGCAAAATACGCGACTTGCGGTCAGCGGTTTTCAGAACGACGACCGAAAGGCCAACTTCCGGCCTGTCATCAGCAATCACGTTCTGCATCAGCGCGCATTGTTCTTCGGATGCACCGGCAGGTTTGTCGCAGATAACCGACCATGAACCATGGTTGGAGCGTGCCATGCCAGGGGCGGCTGGCTGCTGTTGTTGCGCCATAACCGAAGCGGTAGGCATGATGATCGCAAGTCCCGCTGCTGCAAGGACAGTACGGGCAAACGGGGTGAAACCCATGAGTACCTCTGGAATTCGAATCAATGCGGCTATTTTGCCCTTCGCTCAAGGAAATGAAAGCCTTAATCCTTCAATTCCAGTTGAGTGCGGCGGAAATTGGACTGAGCCGCGAATTCTTCAAACGGGACGGGGCCTGCGCCTAGTCCCTGTTTTTAAGATATAAACGATGAAAAACATTCTGAAGTTGATGAATGGCAAAAAGCCGCACCCGCTTTCGATTGCGGATATTGCGGCAACGTGCAAACTATGGTTTGAGTTTATTCTATAGCATGGATTCTGCGTTTGAGTTTGAGATGGATCAAACGCGTGAGGGAGAGATACCGTGATTAACAGAATTTACGTGGCGCTGGGGGCATTTTTCTGTCTGCTCACGGCTGGCGGCGCCCATGCCGACCAGCCGGTACATTGGCAAATGGGGATGCAGGAAGCCGCTACATCTATCATGCACGACATTCGTGCATTCGAGCAGTACACCCTGTGGTTCATTGTGCCGGTTACGCTTTTTGTACTTGTGCTGCTGATTCTCGTGGCAGTAAAGTTCCGCGCATCGGCCAACCCGGTGGCATCCAAGACCAGCCATAACACGGCCATTGAAGTGGTCTGGACGCTGGCGCCAGTGTTGATTCTGTTGCTTCTGGCATTCCCGTCGTTCAAACTGTTGAATGCACAGCTTGTTCAGCCGGAAAACCCTGACCTGACATTGAAGGCGACGGCCACCCAGTGGCTGTGGAGCTATGAATACGAGGCGGTGGAGGGGGCCGAACCCGTATCTTTCGATAGCTACATGTTGAAGGAAGAAGACAGAGCGGCCATCGGCAAGACCGACAAGGCTGTTTATCCGCGTCTTCTCGCCGTTGATAATGAACTGGTTGTTCCGGTTGGCAAAACCGTTCGCCTGCTGGTGACGTCTGCACCGACCGACGTTATCCATTCCTTTGCAATGCCAGCCTTCGGTATCAAGATCGATGCTGTGCCGGGCCGTTTGAACGAAACCTGGTTCAAGGCAGATCGTGAAGGTCTTTATTATGGTCAGTGTTCCGAGCTTTGCGGCAAGGACCATGCCTATATGCCAATCGCCATACGGGTGGTTTCCGAAGATCAGTACAATAGCTGGCACGCTGCTGCAGGTTCCGACCTCGGCGCGGCCAACAAGGCACTGACTGCTTCTGTCGAGGGTGGGGAACGCACCGTCGAAGTGGCTGGAAACGAAACCAAGTAAAGGTAGGGTGAGGCAAATGGCTGGACATTCCGCACACGACGACCATCACTCTCATGGTCATTCCGCTCACGATGAGCACGCGCATGACGAACATCATGCACATACACCAGGCTTTTTTGCGCGCTGGTTCCTGTCGACCAACCACAAGGATATCGGCACGCTGTATCTGATTTTCGCGATCATCGCGGGTATCGTCGGCGGCGGCCTTTCGGTTGTCATGCGTATGGAACTGCAAGAGCCGGGCATTCAGATTTTCCACGGCCTTGCGGCCATGGTTTATGGGTTTGAAGGTGATGCCGCCATCGACGGCGGTAAGCACATGTTCAACGTGTTCACCACCGCGCACGCCCTCATCATGATCTTCTTCATGGTGATGCCTGCGCTGATCGGCGGTTTTGCCAACTGGATGGTGCCGATCATGATCGGTGCGCCTGATATGGCGTTCCCGCGTCTGAACAACATTTCTTTCTGGCTGATCGTACCGGCCTTTATCCTGCTGATCCTGTCGCTTTTTGTGGAAGGACCTGCAGGTGCCTATGGTGTCGGTGGCGGTTGGACGCTTTATCCGCCACTCTCAACGACTGGTATGCCCGGTCCGGCGGTTGACCTTGCGATCTTTGCGCTGCACGTTTCTGGTGCGTCGTCGATCCTGGGTGCGATCAACTTCATCACCACCATTCTCAACATGCGTGCGCCTGGCATGACCCTGCACAAGATGCCGCTGTTTGCATGGTCGGTGCTGGTCACTGCATTCCTGCTTCTGCTCTCTATGCCAGTTCTGGCTGGTGGCATCACCATGCTGCTGACCGACCGTAACTTCGGTACGGCGTTCTTCTCGCCGGAAGGCGGCGGTGACCCTATCCTGTACCAGCACCTGTTCTGGTTCTTCGGTCACCCTGAAGTGTACATTCTGATCCTGCCTGCATTCGGTATCATCAGCCACATCGTGTCCACCTTCTCGAAGAAGCCGGTTTTTGGTTACCTCGGCATGGCTTATGCCATGGTGGCCATCGGCGCCGTTGGCTTCATCGTCTGGGCGCACCACATGTATACGGTTGGCCTTTCGCTCGAAGCACAGCGTTATTTCGTGTTTGCAACGATGGTGATCGCCGTTCCGACCGGTATCAAGATCTTCTCGTGGATCGCCACGATGTGGGGTGGTTCCTTGACCTTCCGCACACCGATGATCTGGGCCATCGGCTTCATCTTCCTGTTCACCGTTGGTGGCGTCACGGGCGTGCAGCTCGCCAATGCCGGTCTCGACCGCTCGCTGCATGACACCTATTACGTGGTTGCACACTTCCACTACGTACTGTCGCTGGGTGCGGTGTTTGCGATCTTTGCTGGCTGGTACTACTGGTTCCCGAAGATTACCGGTTACATGTACAACGAAACCATTGGTAACATTCACTTCTGGGTCATGTTCGTGGGCGTGAACCTGGTGTTCTTCCCGCAGCACTTCCTCGGTCTTGCAGGCATGCCGCGTCGTTACATCGACTACCCGGATGCCTATGCCGGCTGGAACATGGTTTCATCCTACGGTTCCTATATTTCCGCAGTGGCTGTTCTAATCTTCCTTTACGGTGTATGGGAAGCCATGGCGAGGAAGCGTGTTGCGGGTGATAACCCGTGGGGCGAGGGTGCGACCACCCTCGAATGGCAGCTTTCGTCGCCGCCTCCTTACCACCAGTGGGAACAGCTTCCGCGCATTCGCTAAGGCGAAGTGACGTAGGCTCAAGGATATCGCGCCGATGCGCGGTATCCTGTTTGAATCAGGATTAAGTTTGAAATGACCGTTATCGACAATCACGACGTATTGGACGCTAAAGGCGCTGGCCTGTCAGAAGCCGGTGCGCGTGATTATTTCGAATTGCTCAAGCCGCGTGTGATGTCGCTTGTGGTGTTCACGGCCTTTGCCGGCCTTATTGTTGCCCCTGGCAGCCTGAACCCTATACTCGGCTTCATTGCCGTTCTGTGTATTGCCGTTGGTGCTGGCGCCTCCGGTGCACTGAACATGTGGTATGATGCGGATATCGACGCCGTGATGACCCGCACCGCCAAACGCCCGGTTCCCTCCGGACGGATCGCGCCGGGCGAGGCACTGGCTTTCGGTCTGACGTTGTCGGCCTTTTCCGTGATGATCCTTGGCCTGGCCCTGAACTGGCTGGCCGCAGGCATTCTCGCCTTTACAATATTCTTCTATGCTGTGGTCTACACGGTTTGGCTGAAGCGCTCGACACCGCAGAACATCGTTATCGGTGGCGCGGCAGGCGCGTTTCCTCCGATGATCGGCTGGGCCTGCGTTACCGGTGACGTGACGCTGAACAGCGTTCTCCTGTTCCTTATCATCTTCCTGTGGACGCCTGCGCATTTCTGGGCGCTGGCGCTGTTCAAGATGAAGGATTATGGCTCTGTCGGTATTCCTATGATGCCGAATGTTGCGGGCGAAGCCTCGACCAAAAAACAGATGCTGGCCTATACGCTGCTGACCTCGGTTGTCGCTGTTGCGCCATCCTTTACGGGCCTTGCAGGTGTTGGGTACGGTATTTTTGCCGGCGTGCTCAGCATCATCTTCATCTACTTTTCGCTCATCGTTCTGCGCATGCCGGATGGTGATGAGAAGATGGTGCCCGCAAAGAAGATGTTCGCCTATTCGGTATTTTACCTGTTTGCGGTTTTCTCGGCTTTGCTGGCCGATCATGTCGTGCCGTCGTTCCAGACACTGATGGCGGGGTGGGCCTGATGGAAACTGTAAAGCCGAGCGAAGCGCAGAAGAAATCCCGACGTGCGAGAAACATCGCCCTGGGCCTCGTCCTGGCCGGACTGGTGGTACTTTTCTACGTCATTACGATCATCAAGATCGGATCGCATTAGACCATATCGCGTAAAACATGCTGCAATTGTGTAATGCGGCCATGCGAGGAAAGAAGACTGAGACGGCAGTAGCGGCATTTGAAAATTCGAAACATGCTTTGAAGGGTCGCCTTCGTAGAGTGTGGCGAAAATGGGAGGAGGAGCAGATGACGACGGCAAATGTGGAGCCCGCCAAGCGGACAAGTAACAGTACCATTCTGGTGCTGTGCCTTGTGTTTGTCTGTGGCATGGTCGGCATGGCCTATGCAGCCGTTCCTCTCTACCGGCTGTTCTGTCAGGTTACCGGCTACAATGGAACGACGCAGCGCGTTGAGCAATATTCAGAAACCATTCTTGATCGCACCGTAAAGGTAACATTCGATTCCAATACATCGAACGGCCTGAACTGGGATTTCCGCCCGGCGCAACGCGCCATCGATCCAAAGATTGGTGAAACGGTCGAGGTGCGCTTTACGGCCACCAATCGCTCTTCGGTGCCAACGACAGGCACCGCAGTCTTTAACGTCACGCCGATGGAGGCTGGCGCCTATTTCAACAAGGTGGAATGTTTCTGCTTTACGGAAACCACCTTGCAGCCGGGTGAAACACTGGAAATGCCAGTGGTGTTTTTCGTGGACCCGGATATCGTCAAGACACGCGAAACGAAAGACATACATACACTGACTTTGTCCTATACCTTCTATCCGTCAAAAACGGATAAGCCGGTGGCAGCGCTGCCAGCGAAAACGGAAGGTCAGGAACAGAAACTTTGAGAGAGGGAATCACAACGCCACCGATCAGCGGCGGGTGATTTTGGGAAAGCAGTCAATTCGGGGAATTGTCGGTTATGGCAGACACGCACGAAAAGAAACATGATTACCACATTATAGATCCCAGCCCATGGCCGTTGCTGGCCGCTGTTGGTGCATTTGTGCTGACTTTTGGTGGCGTCTGTTACATGCGCTACCTCTCGGGTAGTTCGATGAAGCTGTTTGGTCTGGAAATGGCCAATCCCTGGCTGTTCTACATCGGCCTCGTGCTGGTGCTCTACGTCATGTACGCCTGGTGGGCCGACACGGTGAAAGAAGCGCATGAAGGGCATCACACTCGCGTTGTGTCGCTGCACCTGCGTTACGGCATGATCATGTTCATCGCCTCGGAAGTCATGTTCTTCGTGGCATGGTTCTGGGCGTACTTCGATGCAAGCCTTTACCCGCATGAGGCAATTCAGGCATCACGCCTTGAATATACCGGCGGTCAATGGCCACCAAAGGGCATCGAGGTCATCGATCCATGGCACCTGCCGCTGTACAACACCGTTATCCTGCTGCTGTCGGGCACCTGTGTTACCTGGGCGCACCATGCGATTCTGCACAATGACCGCAAGGGTCTGATCAACGGTCTGGCACTGACGGTGGCTCTTGGCGTGTTGTTCTCGTCCGTGCAGATCTATGAGTACATGCACGCACCGTTTGACTTCAAGAACTCCATCTATGGTGCCACCTTCTTCATGGCGACCGGTTTCCATGGTTTCCACGTGTTTGTCGGTACCGTGTTCCTGCTGGTCTGCATGTTCCGCGCCATGGCGGGGGACTTTTCGGCAAAACAGCATTTCGGTCTCGAAGCCGCCGCCTGGTACTGGCACTTCGTGGACGTGGTATGGCTGTTCCTGTTCTTCGCGATCTACATCTGGGGCGGTTGGGGCGCACCAGTTCACGGTTGATGGCCTTGTGCCGGATCGTATCGGGCGGCAGAGATGCCGCCCTTTCTATTTGTGGAAGCATGTCCCGCCGTAAACCGCTGGCCACTTTCGAAGGGCTGGTTTTCGTGCGAGGATGACGCAGTGGCAGAGGAACACCCATGCAGGATGACAGCGCACTTTACCCGCCGGTTGACCCGGTAAAATGCGGTATGAGGGGACAGTGCCCCCGGTGCGGGCAGGGGAAACTGTTTGACGGTTTGCTCAAGGTTAAACCGGCCTGTTCAGCCTGTGGTCTTGATTATTCCTTTGCCGATGCAGGTGATGGCCCTGCGGTGTTCGTCATGCTGATTGTCGGTTTTCTGATCGTGGGCCTTGCCTTGTGGCTGGAGGTGACCTTTGAGCCACCGGCCTGGGTGCATGCCGTAATATGGTTGCCTTTGACAATAGGGGTGTCTCTTGCACTTTTGCGGGTTCTTAAAGGCATCATGATTGCCCTGCAGTACAGAAACAATGCCAGCGAGGGCCGCATAGATCGTGCCTGACATCAACATGACGACAGCTGGAAAATCCCGCAAGCTCGTGGCCGGTGTAAGCGTGCTAATAGCGCTCGCAATTCTCCTGGGGCTTGGCACATGGCAGGTGCAGCGCCTGCACTGGAAAGAAGCGCTGCTGGCGGATATCGAAGTTCGCCGCACGTCGGAGCCGTTGACACTTCAGCAGGCTGAGCTGATGCTGGGTAACCAGCCGCTGGAATATCGCCGGGTCAAGGTTGAGGGCAGGTTCGATCACAGCCGCGAACGCCACTTCTTTGCCACCCATCGCGGCCAGACCGGTTATTATGTCTATACGCCGCTGCGGCTGGATGATGATCGTTTCATCTTCATCAATCGTGGTTTTGTGCCTTATGAATTGAAGGATCCGGCAAAACGGCTTGCCGGCGAACTGGCAAGTGGGCCGGTCGCCATCGAAGGGCTGCTGCGTGAAAAGCTGGAAGGCAAGCCATCCTCCATGGTGCCAGACAATGATCTGGCCAAGAATATCTTCTACTGGAAAGATTTTGACGCAATGGTGATGAGTGCCGGTCTTGATCCGGCCAAGGTCGTAGGCTTTTTTATCGACGCCAACGACGCGCCCAATCCCGGTGGATGGCCGCAAGGTGGCGTCACGCTGATCGATTTGCCAAACAATCATCTGCAATATGCGATAACGTGGTACGGACTGGCCGCTGCCCTTGTCATTGTCTCAGGATTTGCCTATTTCCGAGGGGCAAAAGGTAAAACCGGGTAGCATATGGCCGGCTCGCCATGGAGAAGGCCAAGGAGAAGGAATGAACACCATAGTTTCCAAGTCGCCCCTGACGATACGGCTTTGCGGCCCGCGCGGTTTTTGCGCCGGCGTGGACCGGGCAATCCAAATCGTCGTTCTGGCGCTGAAAGCCTATGGTGCTCCTGTCTATGTGCGCCACGAAATCGTTCACAACCGCTACGTGGTTGAAGGCCTTGAGGCAAAGGGTGCAATCTTCGTTGAGGAACTCCACGAAATTCCGCCGGAGCATCGTGAGCAGCCGGTGGTGTTTTCCGCTCATGGTGTGCCGAAATCCGTGCCAGAGGATGCTCAGGCTCGTAACCTCTTTTATCTCGATGCAACATGCCCGCTGGTTTCCAAGGTGCACAAGCAGGCCATGCGTCACCAGCGTCTGGGTCGCCATGTCGTGCTGATTGGCCATGCCGGCCACCCTGAGGTCATAGGCACCATGGGGCAATTGCCGGATGGCACCGTTTCGCTTGTCGAAACGATTGAAGATGCCGCCGTCTATGAGCCTGCGGATGCAGAAAATTTGGGTTTTGTGACCCAGACCACGCTGTCGGTTGATGATACGGCTGGTGTTATTACCAAGCTGCAGGAGCGTTTTCCGTCCATTCAGTCACCAGCGGCAGACAGCATTTGTTATGCAACCACCAACCGCCAGGAAGCCGTCAAGCAGGCAGCACCCGGTTGTGACCTGTTCATTGTGGTTGGCGCCCCCAACTCGTCCAACTCCAAGCGCCTGGTTGAAGTTGCGTTAAGAGCAGGGGCCACGCGCTCGGTTCTGGTCCAGCGTGCCTCCGAAATCGATTGGGATACGATCGGTGATATCCGAACCGTTGGCCTGTCGGCGGGCGCGTCTGCTCCCGAAGTGATTGTTGACGAGATTATTGCTGCATTCCGCGAACGTTACGACACGACGCTTGATCTGGCCGTCACGGTTGAAGAAACCGAACATTTCCTTGTCAACAGAGAGCTGCGTAGCATTGAACTGACCACGGCAGATATGGCATTCGTGAATGGCGATTCCCGCGACATCATGCCTGCAAAATCCGTTTTTGCTGCAAACCTCTGATATTTAAGAGACTTCAAATTGGCAGTTTACACTGATATCACCGAAGACGATCTCAAGACCTTTCTGGAAGCCTATGATGCAGGGCAGTTAACGTCTTACAAGGGCATTGCGGAGGGCGTGGAAAACTCTAATTTCCTGTTGCATACCACTCAGTCGCCACTCATCCTGACGCTGTATGAAAAACGCGTGGAAAAATCGGACCTGCCGTTTTTCCTCGGCCTGATGCACCATCTTGCCGACAAGGGGCTGTCCTGCCCGCTGCCACTGCCACGTAACGACGGTGAATTGCTGGGTGAGCTCTCCGGCCGTCCTGCCGCGCTGATTTCCTTCCTTGAAGGCATGTGGCTGCGCAAGCCGGAAGCCAAACATTGCCGCGAAGTGGGCAAGGCGCTGGCTGCCATGCACCTGGCAGGCGAAGGTTTTGACATCAAGCGTCCAAATGCTCTCTCCGTCGAAGGCTGGAAAGTTCTCTGGGAAAAATCCCGTGAACGCGCTGATGAGGTGGAAACCGGTCTGCAAAAGGAAATTCAGCCGGAAATCGAATTCCTGGCCGCCAACTGGCCGACAGACCTGCCAGCTGGCGTCATTCATGCCGACCTGTTCCAGGACAATGTGTTTTTCCTTGGCGATGAACTCTCCGGCCTGATCGACTTCTATTTCGCCTGCAACGACTTCCTGGCCTATGACGTGTCCATCTGCCTCAATGCCTGGTGCTTTGAGAAGGACGGCGCCTATAACGTCACCAAGGGCAAGGCGCTGCTGGAGGGCTATCAGTCGGTCCGTCCGCTGAGCGCTGATGAGTTGAATGCCTTGCCGCTGCTGGCACGTGGTTCTGCTCTGCGCTTCTTCCTGACGCGCCTTTATGACTGGCTGACGACGCCGGAAGGTGCGCTGGTCGTCAAGAAGGACCCGATTGAATATCTGCGCAAGCTGCGCTTCCACCGCTCGATCGACAATGTGGCCGAATACGGATTGGCCAGCCAATGAAACATGTCGATATCTTCACCGATGGCGCCTGTTCGGGGAACCCTGGGCCGGGCGGTTGGGGTGCTGTGCTGCGTTACGGTGAAATAGAAAAGGAAATGTGCGGCGGGGAGGCGGAAACGACCAACAACCGCATGGAGTTGATGGCGGCCATTCAGGCCCTGAATGCGCTCAAGTCACCTTGCGAGGTCGATCTTTACACCGACAGTTCCTACGTTAAGGACGGCATTTCCAAGTGGATTTTCGGCTGGAAGAAAAAAGGCTGGAAGACCGCTGATAACAAGCCGGTCAAAAATGTCGAGCTGTGGCAGGCGCTGGAAGAAGCGCGTGATCGGCATAAAGTGACGCTGCACTGGGTCAAGGGCCATGCCGGTCACCCGGAAAACGAGCGTGCCGATGAGCTTGCGCGCAAGGGCATGGAACCGTTCAAGACACGGTAAGCCCGGTTTGCGCCTGATTTAATCTTGCCAAAGCCTCATCTCGACCTATCTTGTCGTCAAAGAACAGGAGAGGTCATTGATGATTCAACACTGCGTATTCCTGCGTCTGAAGGCGTCGACCACGGCGGATCAGAAGCAGGCAATCTATGACGCTATTGCCGCCTTGAAGGATGTTGTTCCGGGAATTCTGGACGTGAAATCCGGGCAGAATGTGTCACCTGAAGGGCTCAATGGCGGCTTTCTGGACGGGTTTATCGTAACCCTTGAAAGCATCGAGGCACGTGATGCCTATCTGACACATCCACAGCATCTCGAAGTTGGCGACCAGATCATAACGCTGACCGATGGCGGTCTCGCCGGCATTCTCGTGTTCGACATGCTGGTCTGAAAACGTAGCTACAAAAGAATAGAACGCATTCCGGTCTGATCGAAATGCGTTCTAAAACGATCTTCAGTCGATAGAACTGATTAAAGCTGTTCGATCATCGTGGCAGCAGAGGAAACGGTCGCCTGACCAGGGTTTTCCTCAATATTGAGAGATTTCACCACGCCGTCCTCAACCAGCATCGAGTAACGCTTGGAGCGAACGCCGAGGCCACCGCCGGACAGATCAGCATCAAGGCCGAGTGCCTTGGTAAAGGATGCGTCCCAATCCGCGAGGAAGTGGATCTTGCCCTGACCGCCTGACGATTGTGCCCATGCGCCCATCACGTGCCAGTCATTGACCGCGATGACGGCAATATCGTCAACGCCGCGCGACAGAATGGCGTCGCGGTTTTCGAGGTAACCGGGCAGGTGATTGAGAGAGCAGGTCGGGGTAAATGCGCCGGGAACGGCGAAGAGAACGACCTTCTTACCTTTAAAAAGGTCTTCCGTGGTGGTTTCCACCGGGCCATCTGCTGTTTTTTCCTTGAACGTGGCCGAAGGCAGCTTGTCACCGATTGCGATGGTCATAGGATGCTCCTGTTGTGTCAACGCATTGTATATAGCGGTTTTCCTGATGGAGCGTACTGACTAAATCACGCTCTCAAATATGATTTTTGTTAAAAATTCAGCGGGCTTTCAATGGCCCTGCCACCTGATTTTATTAAAATACGCCAGTTGCTTCCCTGCATGGTAAAACGTTTGGGAAGCCCGCTAATATCCATGTCGAATACGGCGTTTCTGCCGCTCTTTTTGAACCCTGACAGGCTGGAAAAGGCATAACCATCCGGTCCGGTCAGGAAAACCTCCGGCGTGTCGCCAGGACCTTCCGGGAGCAACACGTCGAAGGAAATTGTGTTGTCCTTTTTGTATTCGTAGGCTGTGACCCTGAAGCTGTCGTCCGGTTGCTGTGGCAGCTTCTTATAGGTGTTTTCGATGCTGAGGCGTTCATCCGCTGTAGCGGTGGATGTTTTCCCAACCTTGATGTCGAATTCCGCCTGGAACGGTATGCAGATGTTCTGGCAGACGCCAATGAAGGCAGACAGTTTGACGGTCTTTTCCTTGCCAATCTCGAAGGTGCCGATCTTGAAGGGCAGAAGCACGGACTGGTCGTACCCGATATCGCGCAAATCGCCGTTCAGGATGAGTTTTGGGACGGGATAGAGAACAGTACCAACGGAAACACCACTGTCTGGCGGGCTTGAAATATGCGGTGGGATTCCGGCTTCACCGGGTTCGCGCCAATAGGTGATCCAGCCTGGAGTAAGCTCGATTTCCAGAGCAGCCTGTAGCATACCATTGTCGTTGACATCCAATGTCACCACCCGCATGCGGCCGCCTTCGCTTTGCGCCCACTCGGTCACAGCGGCATTGCCGGTGGCAGCAGTCAGGAAAAAGCTGATGGCGGCAAATGAAAACAAAGCCGGGACTGATTGAAAAATACGCATGGGCTCTGATTTACTCCACCCGCCTGCGCTCTGCCACTTGATATCAAAATATTTCAATCATTTTCAGTTGATTGATTGGCCGCTATGCCGCATCCTGAAAGAATTGAGCGAAGGGCAGGGCCGATAGTTTCTAACGATCCGGAGGTGAATATGAAATTTTCAACTCTCATGGACAAGCGAGAACGTGGCTTTCTGGATGGGCAATTTCTGATTGCCATGCCGGGAATGAACGATGGCAATTTTGATCGTTCGGTTATTTACATTTGCGCGCATTCGTCTGCTGGTGCCATGGGCTTTATCATTAACCGGCCGCAGCAGATTACCTTTACCGACGTGCTGCTGCATCTCAATCTGATGGATAGCAATGATGCGATCATGCTGCCAAACCATACGCGAGAATTCCCGATCCAATGCGGCGGTCCGGTGGAAAGTGGCCGTGGATTTGTGCTGCATTCTGACGATTATTCCAGTGAATCCAGCATTCCGGTCAGTGACGAGATTTCCCTGACGGCAACGTTGGACATTGTCCGTGCCATCTCCAATGGCAGCGGTCCGGACCGCGCAACCATGTTGCTTGGTTATGCAGGCTGGGGCCCAGGCCAGCTTGAGGAAGAAATTGCCCAGAATGGCTGGCTGAACTGCGCAGCCAATGACGCGATGATTTTTGACCGCTCACTCGACAATAAATACGAGCGTGCGCTTTCCCTAATGGGTATCGAGCTTTCCGCATTGTCTACCACCGCCGGGCACGCATAAGTGCCCGTGCGCCTTGTGATGCGTGCAAGGCGCTTCATTTGAAATTCTACGATGTGATTGGAACCAGCTAGCGGCATCGGCGTTTTCTCCACGCTGCCGGGATAGACGGCAGAAAAGTTAAAGGAGAATTCCAATGGGTAGCATGTCTGATAAGGTTACTGGCAAGGCAAACGAAGTTGCTGGCAAGGTAAAGCAGGGCGTTGGCAAGGCTACAGGCAATGACCGTCTGCGCGCCGAAGGTACTGTTCAGGAAACCAAGGGCAAGGTCCAGACAGCAACCGGCAAAGCGAAAGACGTTGTCAAAGATGCTGTCGACCGCATGTAAGGTGCAAAACGCCCGGCCTACCGCTTGAGCGGCATGCGTCCGGAACTGGCTGTTCCCACAGCCTCAAGTGCAGGTAAATTTTTGCCTGCACTTTTCTTTTCTCTAGAGCTGTGACGACAACGGGGTTGAGATGAGACTCTTCAATTGCGCTACCTGCGGCCAATCCATTCACTTTGACAATCGTTTTTGCGTGAAGTGCGGCAGCCGCCTGGCATTTGTGCCGGAGATGGCGTCGATGCAGGCGCTGCAGCCTATTGGCGAGCCCTTGTGGAGCGTGATGTCGTCACCGGAAAGACAAATCCGCTTCTGCGCCAATGAGGTGCATGACATCTGCAATTGGGCGGTACCAGCAGAGCATGACGGCGAGTTTTGTCAGGTGTGCAAACATAACCGTCTGGTGCCTGACGCGGCGACACCGGTTGGGCTGGAACGATGGAGGCGTATCAGCCAGGCACAGCGCCATCTGTTCTATTCCCTGTTACGGCTGAACCTGCCCGCTCCAGACCGTCTGGAGGACCCTGAGGGCGGTCTGGTGTTTGATTTTCTGGTGGATGAGGTTGCGCCCGATGGCAATATCATTCCGGCCATGACCGGCCATGAGGAAGGGCTGATCGCCATTCGTGCGGCCGAAGCCGATGATGCGACGCGCGAGCAGGTCCGCACCAACATGAACGAACCCTATCGCACCATGCTGGGGCATTTCCGGCATGAGACCGGCCACTTCATCTGGAACAGGCTGGTGCGTGATGCCAACCGGCTGGAGGCGTTCCGGTCCGTGTTCGGTGATGAAACACTGGACTACGCCGAGGCGCTTGAGCGCAATTACCAAAGTGGTCCAACGGAGGGTTGGCAGGAGAGCTATATCAGCACCTATGCCGCCAGCCATCCTTGGGAGGATTTTGCAGAATGTTTCGCGCATTATCTGCATATCATCGATACGCTTGAGACTGCGGGCTCATTTGGCATGGCAATCGAACCGGAAGGTCATCGGGAAATGGCGACCGAGGTCGAGTTCGACCCCTATAATGCCCGCAATGCCGAACAGCTGGTATCCGTCTGGATCCCGCTCAGCGTTGCGCTGAACTCCATTCACCGCTCCATGGGGCAGGGGGATCTATATCCCTTCGTGCTGACCCCAGTGGTTGCCGCCAAGCTCCAGTTCATTCACGAACTGGTGCATGGCGGAATAGCCGCGGATCAGGCGCGTTTGGCAGGCTGAAAACGCTCGCGCAGCAATTTGAGTGAGGCGTCGGCATTTTCAGGTGTGCCGAAAATGAAGCTCTGACCGTAATGGCAATTCATGCGTGCCAGTTCGGCTGCATCTTCTGGCGTCTCAATGCCCTCTGCCACCACATGCATTTCAAGCGCGCGCGCCATGGCAATAACCGACATCAGCAGAATGTTGCGCTTTTCGGTGGAGTTGGCGACCAACGCCTTGTCCAGCTTGATGGTGTCGAACGGGAAACGCGTGAGATAGGCGAGCGATGAATAACCCGTGCCGAAGTCATCAAGGGCGAGGCTCAAGCCAGTTTCCTTGAGTTTGGCAAGCACAAGCCGCGCTTGTTCCGGATTTTCCATCACGATGGATTCGGTCAGTTCCAGCTTCAACTGCGCAGGGTTGCAGTGGGTGCGGGCCAGCATGCTGCGAACATCATTATAGAGTTCGTTGTTCAGAAGCTGGGCGCTGGAAATATTGACAGAAACGAAAATCGGCAGCTTGTCGATTGCCTGTTGCCATTCCACCAGATTGGTGGCTGCACGCTCGAGCGCAAACATGCCCAGTTGCTCGATTAGGCCTGAGGCCTCGGCAATCGGAATGAATTCGCTTGGCGGAATATTGCCTCGCTTGGGGTGCTCCCAACGCATGAGCGCTTCGAAACCGGCAATATCGCCATTATCCAGCCTGATGATCGGCTGATAGGCGAGATAAAGCTCCTTGCGTTCCAAGGCACGACGCAGATCGCTTTCCATCTGCAAGCGATCAGTCCCGGAACTGCGGAAGGCCGGACGGAACGGTTCGACGCGGTTACCGCCAGACCGTTTGGCGCGGTACATGGCCAGCTCGGCGTCGCTCAGAAGTCCGGCAGCGCTGTCCTGCTGATCGATCCAGGAAACCAGACCAACCGAAGCCGTCAAAATGATTTCACGACCGGCAAAGTTGATCGGCACCATGATTGCCTTGTTCACCGCATCAGCGAAATCAGCAATACGGGCTGGATCGCGTTCCGACACTAGGATCAGACCGAATTCATCGCCGCCAAGTCTCGCAAGCGTGTCCTGTGGTTTCAACAGGCGGCGCAGACGGCGGGTCAATGCGATCAGGATATTGTCACCGGCGGCAATGCCAAGCGTGTCATTGACCAGCTTGTAGCGGTCGATATCGATCGCCAGCACGGTTGGGCGAACATTGTCGCCATCGGCTGTGAGGTTCAGGATGGACTGCAAACGGTCAAGGAACACCTGACGGTTCGGCAGGCCGGTGAGATTGTCGGTCAGTGCGTCCTGCAACAGGCGCTCGACCGAATTCTTCTGTTCGGTGATATCTGTGATCGTACCGACGCAGCGGATGATTTCGCCATTCGAGCCAAGAACCGGCCGGGCTCTGATCTGCAACCAGTGGAAATGACCATCTTCGGCACGAATACGGAATTCATGGTTGAAACGGCCCTTGCGGTGATCCAGCAGCACGTCGAGTGTTGCCTTGAAGCGGTCGCGGTCATCCGGATGCAGGCGTGGCAACCAGTTGCGAGCAGCGCCATGCATGCTGCCGGGGTGCAGGCCAAGCTTGATGGAAATATCAGGTGTGGTGACAATACGGTCGCGGGTCACGTCCCAGTCCCACACGGTATCACCACTGCCGGTCAGAGCAAGTGACTGGCGCTCGAGGTCTGAAAACAGCCCTTGCTGGTAGGCGCTGCCAGCAAAGGCGTGCTGGATGACCGTAAAGCCAATCAGCAGCACGATCAGGACCAGACCACCGCCAAGTGCCGGCTGGATTATGTCATTGTCCAACTGTCCGGTAACGGTCAGCCAACTGCCGAACAGCCAGGCAAGGATCAGCGCCCATGACGGCACCAGCAGAATGGCGCGGTCGTAGCGGTTGAAACCGAGATAGATGATCAGCGCAATGCCGACAATGCCGGTCAGTGCAAAGGAAATGCGCGCGATACCAGAGGCCACGGACGGATCGTAAATCGCAACGCCGAACAGCAGGGTCAGACCCACAACCCACGCAAATGTCGCGTAACCGAGATGCGCGTGCCATCGGTTGAGGTTGAGATAGGTAAACAGGAAGATCACAAGGCTGGATGCGAGAGCGACCTCCGCTCCCGCGCGCCATATTCGCTGGTCGCTCGAGGTGACGCTGATCAACTTCTCGAGGAAGCCGAAGTCCACGCAGATATAGGCAAGAACCGCCCAGGCAAGGGCTGCTGAAGCTGGAAGAACCGATGTACCCTTGACCACGAACAGAATGGTCAGAAGAACCGCGAGCAGACCTGCAATACCAAGCACGATACCGCGATAAAGCGTAAAGGCGTTGACTGTGTCCTTGTAGGCTTCCGGTTCCCAAAGGTAAATCTGTGGCAATTGCGGGGTGGAAAGCTCGGCAACAAAGGTAATGACCGAACCGGGGTTCAGGGTAATGCGGAAAACATCGGCATCCGGGCTTGGCTGGCGATCAAGCGCAAAACCTTCACTGGGGGTGATGGCGATGATACGCTGCGAACCGAGATCCGGCCAGAACAGCTTGGAATTTACCAGACGGAAATGCGGGGCAACAATAACGCGCTCAAGCTGCTCTTCCGAGACATTGGCGAGTGCAAAAACTGCCCAGTCACCCTGGTGAGTTGGGGAACTGGCACGAACTTCAATACGGCGGCGAATGCCATCGGGGCCGGGTGCAGTGGACACCTGAAAGGCCTCACCCTGATTGACATGAATGTCGGTTGTTGCCGTCAGGTCGAGTGCGGTGGCATCGCGCGAAATCTTCACCGGTTCAAAGGCAGCGGCCGTCGTTGCGAAGCCAGCCACCGCGAGCAAGGCCGAATACAGGATGGCGATTGCCGCGATCAGCCGTGAAAAGTGCGTTTTTGAATACATGCCAGCCATAATCAGTCCGGTTTCCTGCCGTCACGGCGACCATCAGCGATTAGGGAGAACATGGCATGGTCGCGCCACTCACCATTGATCTTGAGATATTCTCGCAAGAGACCTTCCCGCTGAAAGCCGGCATTTTCGAGCAACCGGATGCTTTTGAAGTTATCTGGAATACAGGCTGCCTCAATTCGGTGCAACTGTAGCCCGTTGAAGATGTAGGGTATTACCAGTCTTAATGCGGCAGACATATGGCCTTGTGCCGCATATCGTTCGCCCATCCAGTATCCGATCATGCAGCTTTGGGCCGCACCTCTGCGTATGTAGCCGATTGTAAGACCGCCGAGAAGTAACATTTCGGGCTGTTTGAAAACCAGAAGCGCAACGGCGCTGCCAGAATTGAATTCCTGACCGTTGCGGATAACGCGGGTGCGGAACGACCCTTCGGTAAGTTCATCGGGCCGCCAGGTCGGTTCCCACGGCTGCAGGAACTGACGGCTTTCGGAGCGAAGCACATGCCACTGCCGAAAATCGGAATATTGCGGCAGGCGCAGGAGATAGGACGAATCGCGAATTTCCGGTTTGTCGCCGTTTCGTAGGAAAAAACGCAACATGGATCGGCTCATTCAAGTCCCCGTCACGACCACTGCCTCCTGATCGCTGTCAGGGGCATCGACCTAGGCATTCGCCTTTTTCTGTATGTGCTGCGGCGCTGCGAGCGCAGCCGCGATATCATCCATGGATGCAAGATTTTCCAGCGGGCCGATGGCGGACAAGGTCGGGGCCTTGTCAAAGAACAGCCGTCCGGCAAGATCGGTCAATCGGTCGGTGGTGATGTCATGCAGGCGCTGCATCATCTCGTCATTGGGGATGGGGCGGCCGTAAAGCATCATCTGCCGGGCAATCTGTCCTGCACGGGCAGCCGGGCTTTCCTGGCCCATCAACAACTGCGCGCGGATCTGGGCGCGGGCGCGCTCGATTTCCTGGTTGTGGATTTTCTCCGACGACTTGCGCAACTCGTCTAGAATGACAGGAACGAGTTCCGGCAGGTCATTGGCACCAGTTGCAGCGTGAATGCCAAAAATCCCGGTGTCGGAAAAACCCCAGTGGAATGCGTAAACCGAATAACACAGGCCGCGATATTCACGCACTTCCTGAAACAGGCGCGATGACATGCCGCCGCCAAGAATATTGGCAAGGATCTGCGAGCAGTAGAAGTCGCGGGCGTGGTAGGCCTTGCCTTCAAAGCCCAGCAGCACCTGCGCATCCATCAGATCGCGTGTTTCGCGGATCTCGCCACCGGTATAAATGGCCTTCTGCATCACAGGCAATGCGTCCGGCGAGGTTGGCAGGCTGGAAAATCTCTGCTCGACCTGTTTGACGAAAGTCTCGTGATCCACCCCACCGGCGGCAACAACGAATATACGATCGGTGGTGTAATTGCGGGAGAGATAACCACGAATTTGTGACGTGGTGAACGACTGGACCGTCTCAGGTGTGCCGAGAATAGGTCGGCCAATGGTCTGGTCTTTATAGGCAACGCCTGAGAAATTATCGAAGATCACGTCATCGGGTGTATCGGTTGCGGCACCGATCTCCTGCAGGATGACATTTTTTTCGCGCTCCAGCTCGTCTTCGTCAAACGAGGATTCTGTCAGAATGTCTGCCAGAATGTCCACGGCCAGCGGAACGTCGTCTTTCAGGACGCGGGCGTAATAGGATGTTGTTTCAGTGGAGGTCGCGGCGTTCACTTCGCCGCCGACATTCTCGATTTCTTCGGCAATCTGGCGGGCCGTGCGTCGCGCCGTGCCCTTGAATGCCATGTGCTCAAGAAGGTGAGCAATGCCATGCTCATTATCGGTTTCATTACGTGAACCCGATTTGATCCAAACCCCGAGGGCCACACTTTCAATGTGTGGCATGCGCTCGGTTACGACCGTCAACCCGGACGCAAGCCGGGTTACTTGAACATTCATTTTAACGTCTTTCCGCGTCTCTATTCCTTGGCGCGCGCATGTTTGCCGATAAAGGTTTCAACGGCTTTAAGGTCGGCCTCCAGAATTTCGAAACGCTCCTCCCGGTTCATAAGATCAGCGAGCCATGATGGAAGGGCCGGATCGATTGCGCAAGCGGATTTTACTGCAGCCGGAAATTTTGCCGGATGGGCAGTGGCAAGCGTGACCATCGGGCTACGTGGCTTTTCGTATTTTTGGGCCACAAACACGCCGGTTGCGGTATGCGGATCAAGCAGATAGCCGGTTTCCTGCAACGTCTCGCGGATCGTTGCTGCAACCTGCTTTTCAGTTGCACGACCTGCGCGGAAGTCACGACGAATGAACTTCATCGCTTCTTCCGGAATTTCAAACGAGCCGGACTGCTTCAGCCCATCCATCGAGTTGCGCACGGCGCGGGAGTCCCGGTCATAGGCTTCAAACAGCAGACGCTCGAAGTTCGAGGAAATCTGAATATCCATTGAAGGCGAGGTGGTTGCCTTCACGCCGCGCATTTCATAACGGCCGGTTTTTAGCGTACGTGCCAGAATGTCATTGTCATTGGTCGCGATGACCAGACGATCGATCGGCAGGCCCATCTTCTTGGCCACATAACCTGCGAAGATGTCACCGAAGTTGCCGGTTGGCACGGTGAAGGACACCTTGCGATCTGGCGAGCCGAGCGACAGCGCCGAGGTGAAGTAATAAACCACCTGCGCCATGATGCGCGCCCAATTGATGGAATTGACGCCGGACAGCTTTACCGAGTCGCGGAACTTGGCGTCATTGAACATTTCCTTGACCAGGTTCTGGCAGTCATCGAAGTTGCCGTGCACGGCAATGGCATGCACGTTCGATGCTGTCGAACTGGTCATCTGGCGCTGCTGCACAGGCGAAACCTTGCCATGTGGGAACAGGATGAAGATGTCGGTGCGTTCACGACCGGCAAAAGCGTCGATGGCCGCACCACCGGTATCGCCTGAAGTCGCGCCAACAATGGTGGCACGCTGGTTGCGCTGGGTGAGCGCGTAATCCATCAGGCGACCGATCAGCTGCATGGCGACGTCCTTGAACGCCAGCGTCGTGCCGTGGAAAAGTTCGAGCACATAGGCATTGGGACCGGTCTGGACCAGCGGCACGACGGCCGGATGGCGGAACGTGGCATAGGCCTCGTCAATCATCGCACGGAAGTCGTCAGCCGGGATTTCACCGCCGGTGAAGCGGTACAGCACTTCAAAGGCGATTTCCTGATAGGATTTTCCACGCAGCGCGCGAATTTCCTTTTTGCTCATCGAAGGCCATTTACGCGGCACATACAGCCCGCCGTCGCGTGCCAGACCGGCAAGCAATACATCGCAAAAACCCAGCGAAGGGGCTTCGCCCCTGGTCGAAACATATTCCACGAGATGGTCCCTTGTCGTAAGCAGTCAGGTCGCCGAAGCAAAACAGATATGGTGGTATTCAGTGATGCTGAGGAAAATTCAAGCAAATCCGAACAGGCCAATCGATTTTTTCCGACGTCGCTGCTATAGACCATCGCCAACTGGCGTGAAAGGCCGTTAAACAGGTTCTCCGGTACACCTCGGAGGCAGTGTAGAGGATTGAACAGAGTGTCAGGTCAAATTTTGCGTTTATCCGCCGCCATGTCGATGCTTGCTATCGTTGCCGGATGCAACTCTTCGAGCCCATCGGAGGCACTCGGCATAGGCGAAACCGGCAGTGCTGCACCCGCAGCTGCGGCGGTAACCCCTGTGGTGCAGGCAAACTGCCCGAAGGTCACGGTTCTGGATAGCAACGCCATTCACCGCGTTTATGCGCGTGGCGCCAAGGATAATCCCGAGCAACTGGTTTATCAGGCATCGCTGGCAGACAGCACCCGTGCCTGCACGATGAACACGGATACGTTGACGGTCAACGTGCTGGTGCAGGGGAGAATCGTTCCCGGCCCGCAGGCAAAGGCTGGCAAGGTAACTCTGCCAATTCGCGTGTCGGTTAAAGACGGCGAGGGCGAAATTTTTGGTGAAACAAGCCAGT
The DNA here is from genome assembly GCF_032092815.1 of Agrobacterium sp. Classification (GTDB taxonomy): domain Bacteria; phylum Pseudomonadota; class Alphaproteobacteria; order Rhizobiales; family Rhizobiaceae; genus Agrobacterium. Next base: position 38,596 of record NZ_DAMDBP010000018.1, read on the forward strand.
ATCAGGTCGACCTGTCGACTGATGGCGGTGGACAGTTCATCTTCAACAATGACCACGTTGCCATTCCAAATGGCCCAGGCGGCGCACCAAAGACTGTCAATGTCTTTGTTGCCTTTGATGACGGTGCGAAGCGGAAGTAATTTTTTCGCTCGGCAAAGGAGCCGGGGGGCGTTGTGCCCCTCAAGGCAATCGGAATGTAGAATAAAGGCGGAAGAACCAATGTTCTTCCGCCTTTCTGCTGAGATCAGGAAATGCCGCCCCAGTCTGACAGCGCAGCCACAACAGCTGGCAAGTCCATCATGCGGGAGATAACTGTTTCAGCGCCCGCATCGGTCAGCTTGTCGGCATGTCCTGGGTAGGTGTGTGATGCGCCGGTAAAACCGATTACCCGCATGCCGGCTGCCTTTGCCGCGTGAACGCCGTGAACGCTGTCCTCAACAACAACCGTCTTCGATGGCGAGACATTGAACTGGCTGGCGCCATGCAGAAAAATGTCCGGCTTCGGTTTGACGCGGTCTGGACCCAGATCCTTGGCGGAATAGATGTGTGGATCGAAATAGGGCTTCAAGCCAACCTTGGTCAGCATCATGTCCAGGCGCTTGCTCCCGGAATTGGAGCAGATGCAACGCTGCATTGTCAGTCTCGACAGCGCGAATTTTACGCCTTCGATGATTTTGACGTCGCGCTGCAGCCGTGCATCGAGCAGCTTTTCCGACTTGTCGAGCAGTGAGGCGGACAACGGGATGCTGGCTTCACGCTCGACGGCCAGCAGAATGTTGTGCCATGTCATGCCGGCAAAACGCTCGCCCATCTCTTCGACGGTGATCGGGTAGCCGGCATCTGTCAGAAGGGCGGATTCGACCTGGGCGGCAATGATTTCGGAGTCGACCAGCACGCCGTCGCAGTCAAAAATGATAAGGTCGAAGGCGCTCATCTGCGCTCCTTTCAGCATAAGAAAACGCGGCGCTTTTAGACCATGCTGCCGTTAAGCTCAACCTGCTTGCGTTTGTTGCTCGACAAGCCCTGCGGCGCATTCTATGGGAAAGCATGGCCCCTAAAGAACCACGCAAACCGGATGATACAATTGCGGCGCGTATTGCACGCAGCCTTGCCGACCGTATCGTGCGGGGCGAATTGTCTCCCGGCGAGCGTTTGCGGCAGGATCATATTGCTGAGGAATTCGGCGCAAGCCATGTTCCGGTGCGTGAAGCCTTTCGCCGACTGGAGGCGCAAGGTTTGGCCATCAGCCTGCCGCGACGTGGCGTCAGGGTTGCAGATTTTGGCCTGAACGAGGTGCGTGAAGTCGCTGAAATGCGCGCCGCACTTGAGGTTTTGGCGCTGAGGCACGCGATCCCGCACATGACCGCCGCCATTCTGGATGAGGCCGAGGCGGCTACCGTGGAAGGGGACAGTGCTGCGGATGTGCGGAGCTGGGAGGAGGCCAACCGGCGTTTCCACCGGTTGATCATCACGCCCTGCGGAATGCCGCGTTTGCTGGAAACCATTGACGGATTGCATGCGGCCAGCGCCCGTTTTCTATTTTCCGCGTGGCGTGCCGGCTGGGAACGCCGCACGGACCATGATCACCGCGCCATCTTGAGTGCTCTGCGCGCAGGAAAGGGCGAGGAGGCCGTTCGTATTCTCGATGGCCACGTACAATGGATTGGCCGCACCGCCATTCGCACGCCAGCAGGCTCCACCAAGGATGCCTTTGCCATCGTTGGATAAAATTATAGATAATTTTAATTCGCGGTAATTGGCTGATTTAACGTCATTTTTGCGAAAATTTTCCACAGGGTCGGCTTTCGTCGATGCTCCTGATCCGTGGTCTGCCAAAAAACATTTGGTTTTTCGTCGACATTCTCTCTATAAATTCAATTATTATCTATAATTTTGAAAAGGAGAGCCAATGTCTGGACAAATACAATCTCTGAATGGCAGTCTTATCGATAATCTTGAAAAAACATGGTTTGGAAAAACCGTTCTTGTGATCGCCGGTACCGTGGCGCTGGCAATTGCGTCACAAATCTCGGTGCCGATGGTTCCGGTCCCCATTACCATGCAGACATTTGCCGTGACGATGATCGGCGCTCTTTACGGATGGCGTCTGGGCGGCCTCACAGTGCTCGCCTGGCTTGCAGAAGCCATGATTGGTTTGCCAGTTCTGGCCGAGTTCAAATCCGGCATTGCTCCCTTTATGGGCCCGACGGCTGGATATCTCGTGGCATTTCCGCTGATGGCTGTTCTTGTCGGCTCTTTCACGCAGAAGGGCGTCACGGCCAACCGGGTCTTTCTGGGATTTTCACTGCACTTTGCGGCCAATCTTCTATGCCTGCTGCTGGGCTGGCTGTGGCTGGCGCAAATCATCGGTGGTGAGAAGGCGTGGCTTGCCGGTGTTTTGCCCTTCCTTCTCGGTGCTGCATTAAAGTCTGCTCTTGCCGCTGCCGTATTGAAGGCAACGGTTGGTCGGACAAAGAACCATTGAGTGTTCAGTTGCGCGGGCATCATCTGCTCTGCATGTTGACGTTCGTTGGTGAGGGCTACACGGTAGCCTTCACCGACAATTACCGGAAAATCGCCAAACGGCTGTCGGCTGGCGAGACAATCGAGATCGTTGAAGGGCCGGACGATATCTGCCAGCCCTTGCTGTGCAGTGAGGGCGCTCATTGTCATAAGGCAAGTGTCGTACAGCGCGATATTGCTGCACTGGATGCGGTCGGGCGGCTGCTTGGAAAAACACTGGTGGTTGGTGATACGCTTGAGCCGGACCACGTGTTCCTGTCACGTTTGCGATTGGCATTTTCACACAATTCGATTCGCAAAGCTTGTCATGATTGCGAATGGAGTTCGCTTTGCGACAAGGTTGCCGCTTCGGGTTTCAAAGGCGTAAAAATCACATCAGAAACCGCTGAAGCCGCGGGCTGCCATGGTTAATGCTGTAGGCGGATACGTCGCATCACCGCGCAATTCTCTCCCAAAAAAACAACTGAAATAACGCTTTTAACTCAATTATTTGTGTTTTTCTGCGCGGCATTCAGTCTTTGATAACCATCTTCGGTAACCATAGGCACCAGTTCAGTTCGAGTAAGCGTATGGAGCGAGTACCGATGGCATCAGTTTATCCGCTGGCCGATTTTCGGCGTGCCGGTTTTGATCGTGCAGGCCAGGAAGATGCCTGGAAAGACAGCATCATCAAGGGGGACTGCGTAGCAGCCCTTGAAGCACTGCCGAGCCAGTCGGTAGATGCGATTTTCGCCGACCCACCTTACAATCTCCAGCTTGGCGGCACGCTGCATCGTCCGGATCAGTCGGTTGTCGACGCCGTTGATAATGACTGGGACCAGTTCGCTTCGTTTGAGGCTTACGATGCGTTCACACGCGCATGGCTTCTGGCTTGCCGCCGTGTGTTGAAGCCCAATGGCACCATCTGGGTTATTGGCTCCTACCACAATATTTTCCGCGTTGGCGCGATGTTGCAGGATCTCAACTTCTGGCTCCTCAATGATATCGTTTGGCGCAAGACCAACCCGATGCCGAACTTCAAGGGTCGCCGGTTCCAGAACGCCCATGAAACCATGATCTGGGCCAGCCGCGATTCCAAGGCCAAGGGTTACACCTTCAACTATGAAGCGCTGAAAGCATCCAACGATGACGTTCAGATGCGCTCTGACTGGCTGTTCCCGATCTGCAGCGGCCATGAGCGCCTGAAGGGCGAAGACGGCAAGAAGGTTCATCCGACCCAGAAGCCGGAAGCTCTGCTTGCCCGCGTCATCATGGCGTCGACAAAGCCCGGCGACATCATTCTCGACCCATTCTTTGGCTCAGGCACGACAGGTGCTGTTGCCAAGCGTCTGGGCCGTCATTTCGTCGGTATCGAGCGCGAACAGGAATATATCGATGCGGCATCTGCCCGCATTGCTTCGGTCGAACCGCTCGGCAAGGCTGAGCTGACCGTGATGACCGGCAAGAAGGCCGAGCCACGTGTTGCATTCAACACGCTGCTGGAAAGCGGTCTGGTGCGTGCCGGTCAGGTGCTGACCGATGCAAAGCGCCGTTATAGCGCCATTATTCGTGCGGATGGTACCATCGCTTCTGGCGGTGATGCGGGTTCAATTCACCGCCTAGGAGCCAAGGTACAAGGACTGGATGCCTGCAATGGCTGGACGTTCTGGCACTTTGAAGATGGCTCTGACCTCAAGCCGATTGATGAGTTGAGAAGTGTCATTCGTTCTGAACTGGCAAAGGTAGAATAAACGATCCACCGCCGCACCTTATCTGCCAGTTTCTCTTTCCGGTGTAAGTACCTCTAGTCCCGGAAAGAGATGAACGGCCCCCGACGCGAAAGCATCGGGGGCCGCTCTGTTTATAAGCTATTTCTGTATGGCGTTGAAATGTCGGCAATATAAGTATTGCTTTGCATAACAAAACCATGACAGTTTCACGCAAGGCTGTGTGTCTATCTCTATTCGCAGAGAAGACATGGCGCGTTGCGAAAGCAGAGACTTCTCACGCATGAATTCTGAAATCCTGCCGTTTACGGCTGGACTGACGCAGGTGGGAGACCGCCATTTCCCGCCTGCGTCAGAAATTCATTCAAAGCACGCCGTAAGCTTTCAAATCTTTCCTCAGCTTTTCAATGCCCGTGAAATGCACGGCATTCCATCCTGCCTCGCGCGCGCCTTCGACGTTCGGGTAGGAATCGTCGATGAACAGTGTAGCAGCAGGTTCAAGATCAAACGCCTTGTGGTGCGTTTCGTAAATCGCGACATCCGGCTTTATTAAGCCAACATCACCGGACACGGTCACGCCGCGCGGGGCCTTGAGAAATGGATACATTTCCTGCGCCTGGCGGAATGTATCTGATGCAAAATTGGTCAGCATTGTCACGTCGCGACCCTCTTCGATCAGACCGAGCATGATGGCGACGGAATCGTCATAGGAATGCGAGACCATTTCATGCCAGTTCTGACGAAAGGCGCGGATTTGGTCTGTTTTGTCAGGGAACTCCGCAATCAGCAGTGCTTCGGCATCCTGCCATGTGCGGCCGCGGTCCTGCTCAAGGTTCCAGTCATGGGTACACACATTCTTGAAAAACCACTGGCGTTCTTCCGCGTCGGGAATGATGCGGCTGTAGGGAATGTCGGGATCGTAATGGATGAGTACTTTGCCAATATCGAAAACAATATGCCGAATAGTCGTTGTCATGCGGAAGTCCTGTTTGTGTCGAAGGCAAAGGGAATAGCTTGTTTGATCGCTTTTTTCATGACTGTCGGCAGCGCTTGCGCATCAAGATTTGTGACCGGTTCCCACCATCCGTTATTGCTGTCGACCAGCGGTGTTACGGTTACCTTGGCACGGTAAACCGAAAGCCTGAGTTCAAAGTGGGTAAAGACATGCACGATTGCGCCGGCGGCATCCCAGTCTGCGCTGAATGGTGCGTGTTCGCTGCCGGTGCCGCCATCGATCCGCGCAGTCCAGCCGGTGGTCGGCACTTCCGTCATGCCGCCCAGAAGACCGGTTTCTTCCCGCCGTCTGAGCAGAATTTCACCCTTGTCATTAACCGCGACAAACGCCGCGCCGACCCGCACCGGCTTTTGTTTTTTCAGCGCTTTGACGGGAAAACGTTCCGGATAATCACTGGCCAGCGCCAGACAGTGCTCCTTGAACGGACAGAGTGCGCAGGCGGGACGTTTGGGTGTGCAGATCGTGGCGCCGAGATCCATCATCGCCTGCGCAAAATCGCCGGGCCGCTTGGCCGGTGTCAGCGCAACGACCTTGGATTTCATCACCGGTTTTGAGGCGGGCAAGGGGGCATCAATGGCAAACAGCCGTGAAATGACTCGCTCGACATTGCCATCCATCACCGCAGCCTGGCGATTGAAAGCAATGGCCGCGACGGCAGCTGCCGTATAATCACCAATGCCGGGCAGCGCCCTCAAGGCGTCTTCGGTATCGGGGAAAATGCCGTCATGTTCGCGTGCGACGGTTTCGGCACATTTTCGAAGGTTACGGGCGCGCGCATAATAACCAAGGCCAGCCCAGGCGGCCATCACATCCTCAACCGGCGCATTGGCCAGATCTTTGACTGTCGGCCAGGCAGCGAGAAATTTTGCAAAATAGGGTTTGACCGCCTGAACGGTCGTTTGCTGCAACATCACTTCTGACAGCCAGACGTGATAGGGGTTGGCGGTCAAACCTCTGGCAGCCATCACCGGTGAGGTGCGCCAAGGCAGGTCTCTGTGATGCCTGTCATACCATTGCAAAAGCAGGTCTGATAATGGCGGATTGTCATTCATAGGTAGCATTACACCTTTTCCGCGAGATTTATTTCACACGACACCCTTCGTAGAAACGGTTTTCAACGGAAAAGCAGGGACATGTCACTGGTAATGGCGCATTGTTTAAACTATGCCAGCCATCTCATATAGGGCTGGGCAAGCTGTAGTCAATGAAAGCAAAATCATGAAGCCTCTGTCGATGAATGCAAATAACCACGTGTTCATTTTTGCTGTGGCGGCATTGGCAGGCATCGGCGGATCCGTCACCACAATCCTGCTGGGCGCTTCGATTGTGTGGGCAATCATTTCGCTTTCGCTGAAACGGTTTCCACCCGCATTTGCCGCACATGACCGGTTTCTGATCGTGCCCGCGGTCATCTATGTGCTGGTGCAGCTTGTGGCCATGCTCATCAATTCGGATACGGGCCTGACACTGGTATTGCGCAAGCTGGTGCCATTGCTGCCGTTTCTGCTGTTTTGGCTGATGTTGCCGCGTTTGCGTATCAGCTCCGGTCGCTCGCTGTTCGAAAGCTTTGCACTGGGAGCTGCGTTCTGTGGCATTCTCGCCTTGCCGCTTGCCATGTGGCAGGGGCTTGTCCAACACGTGCGCGCCGAAGGTGGCGCCGGTAATGCGCTGCCATTTGCTTTGATCTGTGCATTGTTTTCGGTGTTTTCGCTGCTAAACCTGCTGTCAGACATCAAATGGCGTAAGATCGTTGGCTTCATTGGTTTTGTCGCCGGTTTCGTCTGTCTGCTGCTGTCGCAGTCACGCGGCATGTTGCCCGCAACGGTTTTTGCGATCGTGCTGTTTGGCGTGTTTTTTCCAGCAACCATCAAACCATGGCTGAATATCAAGGGCGCTCTGGTTCTCGCGGTCGTTGCGGTGATTGTCGTGTGGTTCGGCATCAGCAGTGCCGACCGCATTAGCGACACTATTGCCTATATGACCAGCGAAAATACCACGGCCACCGACAATTCCTACAGCATGCGTATGGATCTGTGGAAACACGGGTATGAATTAATCCAGCAAAATCCGATCTTCGGGCATGGCATTCAAAACCGCCGTACACTTGTCGAGCAGATCGGCCTGAATTTCTCCCACTTCCACAATGGTTTCATTACCGCGCTTGTCGATTCCGGTATTGTCGGTTTCCTGTCGCTGGTCGCACTTCTTTGTGCGCCGCTTCTGGCTGCAGTGAATGCTGCCCGTGATGCATTTTATCGCCAGCGCCTGTTTGTCGCCATCGTTCTGACGTCAACATATATCGTTGGTGGCTTGACGAACTTCATCTTCGGCCATGATATTTATGACAGTATATTCCTGTGGACGGCGCTGGTGATTTTCATTTCCTTGCCAGGTAGTGCTGAAGAAAAATCGGAAGGAAGTGTGCGTGGCACCGTTTAAGGGACGCAGACCATCTGTTGTCCAGATCTCGGAAGTAGCCAATGGCATTATCGACCCGGTGCTGGCGCGTCGGGCGGGTATCAGCACGGCACTGCTCGGCTCATGGGACGAGATTGCCGGCGAAGATTTTGCCGATTGCACGCGTCCTGAAAAGATCGTCTGGCCGCGCCGCGATGACAGTTCCGATGGCAGTGGTTATCAGCCAGGTGTGCTGACAATCGCATGTGAGGGTGCCCGTGCGCTGTTTCTGACCCATGCCCAGGGCGAGCTGATTGCCCGTATCAACGGCTTTTTCGGATATCCGGCCGTTCGCCAGATCCGCATTGTGCAAAAGCCCGTTTCGCAAACCGTTTTGCGCAAACGAAAGCCGCCACCGCTGCGTGGTGATGCGGCCAAACGGCTTGAAGATATGATGGAAGGAATTGAAAGCGAACAGCTGCGCAAGGCCGTGGAACGTCTCGGAACCGCTGTTTTACAAAAGCGTCTGCGCGGCCGTTCCTGATGCGGCACCGTGCCGCAAACCGGTAACACCCAATTTTATCAATGATATCGCGGCCAAACGAGCTTTGGTCACAATTCTTTGACAATAAGAATGAGAATGGCTGCTTGTTATGAACAGGCCGCCGCGATATCGGAAATACAGACATATCGAGTCTTCACACGAACAGGTGCTTCAATGCCTACTTCCGAATTTACCATGACCCGCCGTAATCTTCTTGGCAGCGTTGCTTTTGCAGCGGTTTGCGTCACCTTGCCGCTTTCGCTTTCTGCGGACTTCGCAAACGCACAGGAACTGCCTCAGTCCATCGGTGATGTGGACATGGCGGAAGTGATGAAGCCAGGCTCCTTGCCTGACAAGGCGCTGGGTGATGCCAACGCACCGGTCAAGATCGTGGAATACATGTCCATGACTTGCCCGCATTGCGCAAACTTCCACAACAACACCTTCGACAAGATCAAGGAAAAATACATCGACTCGGGCAAGGTGTATTTCGTCATCCGCGAATTCCCGTTCGATCCGCGCGCTGCTGCCGCTTTCATGCTGGCGCGTTGCGCACCTGAAAACCAGTACTACCCATTCGTTTCGATGCTGTTCAAGCAGCAGCAGACCTGGGCGACGGCACAGGATGCCCGCGCTGCATTGCTGCAAATGTCGAAACTTGCAGGTTTTTCACAGGAGAGCTTCGAAGCCTGCTTGACGAACCAGGAACTTCTGGATGATGTGAATGCCACGATGCAGCGTGGCGCGACGGATTTTGGTGTAAATTCGACGCCGACCTTCATCATCAACGGCAAGAAATACGCTGGAGACATGTCGCTTGAAACCATGTCGACCCTTATCGACAGCCTTATCTAAACGACGTTCCATTCATCTGACGGGCGGCGGATCATTCCGTTCGCCCGTTTTTTATTGCTTTTGCGGTGCCGGGGATAACGATCAATGAAGTTCAACAAGCTGCGCCTTGTCGGCTTCAAGTCGTTTGTCGAACCATCCGAGTTCATCATTGAACCCGGACTGACCGGCGTGGTTGGCCCGAACGGCTGCGGAAAATCCAATCTTGTCGAAGCCCTGCGCTGGGTGATGGGGGAAAACTCCTACAAGAACATGCGCGCCTCCGGCATGGATGACGTTATTTTCTCCGGTTCTGGTAACCGTCCTGCGCGCAACACCGCAGAGGTCGGACTTTATCTCGACAATGCCGACCGCACCGCGCCTGCAGCCTTTAACGATGCCGATGAAATCCAGGTGACGCGCCGTATCGAGCGTGAAAACGGCTCGGTATACCGCATCAATGGCAAGGAGGCCCGTGCCAAGGATGTGCAGCTGCTGTTTGCCGATGCCTCAACCGGTGCCCGTTCGCCGTCGATGGTCGGGCAGGGGCGTATTGGTGAACTGATCAACGCCAAGCCGCAGGCCCGTCGGCAGCTGCTGGAAGAAGCGGCTGGCATTTCCGGCCTGCATTCCAGGCGTCATGAGGCCGAACTGCGTTTGCGTGCGGCAGAAACCAATCTTGAGCGTCTCGAAGACGTAACCGCACAATTGGAAAGCCAGATTGAAAGCCTGAAACGTCAGGCCCGTCAGGCCAACCGTTTCAAGATGTTGTCTGCCGATATCCGCGCGCGTGAAGCCATGCTGCTGCATATCCGCTGGGTGGAGGCCAAGCAGGCAGAAGGTGAAGCGGAAAGTGCTCTGAACCAGGCAACGGTTCTTGTCGCTGAAAAAGCGCAAAAGCAGATGGAAACGGCCAAGGAACAAGGCATTGCCAGCCTTAAGCTGCCGGAACTGCGTGAGAATGAAGCGCGGGCCGCAGCAGCGCTGCAGCGCCTGCAGATTGCCAGAACGCAGCTTGATGAAGAAGCAGGCCGCCTGCTTAGACGACGCGACGAACTGACCAGACGTTTGGCTCAGTTGGGCGAAGACATTGCCCGTGAAGAACGCATGGTTGCCGACAACGCGCAGATCCTGTCCAGGCTTGATGCCGAAGAGGCCGAGCTTGTCGAGACCTTGGCCGATAGCGGGCGTTATGCCGAAGAAACGCGTGAAGCCTTTGAAGCGGCGGCTGCAAAGCTCAGTGAAAGTGAAAATGCAGCCACGGCACTGACCGCCCAGCGCGCTGAGGCGGCTGCGGCCCGCACCCAGCTAGAGCGTGCCATTCGTGATCTTTCCGACCGCAAGATGCGTCTGGAGAAACAGGCGCAGGATGCATCGTCCGAACTGGATGCCATTGCGGAAAAACTGTCATTGCTGCCAGACCCCGCAGAAAAGCGCTCGGTGGTGGATGCGGCGGAAGACGCCGTCAGCGACGCACAGATTGCTGTTGAGGATGCCGAGACGGCGCTGAGCAAAGCACGCAACGGTGAAGCGATGGCGCGTGCGCCCGTCGATGCTGCCCGCGCGCGGGTAAACGGTCTTGAAACAGAAGCGCGCACGATTTCGCGCATGCTGGCGGCGGGCGCAAGTTCCGGTACATTTACGCCGATTGCCGAAGAGCTGAAGGTTGAAAAAGGTTTTGAGGTTGCCCTTGGTGCAGCGCTTGGCGACGATCTTGAAAGCTCGCTTGACCCTTCGGCTCCGGCCTATTGGAGTGTGTCGGGCGATGCGAGCAGCGATCCCGCCTTGCCGTCAGGGCTGGCAGCGCTGGCCGACTATGTCAAAGGCCCGGCCGCCCTGTCGCGTGCCCTGAAACAGATTGGCATCGCAACCAGCATTGAAGACGCACTTCGCCTGATGCCGAAATTACAGGCCGGCCAGCGACTTGTTACTCGCGAAGGCGCGGTCTTCCGTTGGGACGGCCACGTGACCGGTGCCGACGCACCAGGAACGGCAGCGCTGCGTCTTGCCCAGAAAAACCGTCTGGCTGAGCTGGAAGGCGAGATGGAGGAGGCAAGATATACGCTTGCCGAAGCCGAAGAGCAGCTTGCAGCGACAGCCGACGAAATACGTCTTGCCGATATTCGCCTGAATGAAGCGCGCGAGATGAGCCGCCTTGCGGTGCGTCACCTCTCCGAAGCGCGGGAAGCGCTTTCCGCTGCCGAACGCGCCTCCGGGGACCTGATGCGCAGACGCGATGTGGTCAGCGAAGCCGTCAACCAGATCCGCTCGCAGATCGAAGAGGTCGTTATTCAGGAAGAAAATGCGCGTATCGAAATGGATGACGCGCCTGATCTGACGGAGATCGATGCACGTCTGCGCGACGTGCAGATGGAGGTTGCGACCGATCGTGGACTGCTGGCCGAAGCCCGCGCCCGCCATGAAGGATTGAACCGGGAAGCCGAAGCCCGCCAGCGCCGTATCAGTGCCATTGCGCAGGAACGCAGCACCTGGCAGGCGCGTGTCGCCAGCGCTTCCGATCATATTTCGACCCTGCGGGAGCGCGAGGAAGAAGCCCGCGAGGAAATGCTTGATCTGGAAGTGGCACCGGAAGAGTTCGATGAAAAACGCCGGGCACTTCTCACCGAATTGCAAAAGACCGAAGAGGCACGCCGTCTGGCCGCCGACCAGCTGGTGCATGCGGAAAACCTGCAGCGCGAGGCAGATCGCACGGCGGCCACTGCTCTGTCAGAACTGGCCGAAGCACGTGAGCGGCGCGGACGTACCGAAGAACGTCTTGTGTCTGCCCGCGAAAGACGGCAGGAAACCGAACATCGCATTCAAGAGACACTCAATGTCGGCCCGCATCAGGCCTATCGTCTGACCGGCCTCGCTGTTGACGCTGTTATCCCTGACCTGCGCGAAGTCGAGCGTGATCTGGATCGCCTCAAGATCGAACGTGAACGACTGGGTGCCGTCAACCTGCGTGCCGATGAGGAGCAGGCGGAGCTGTCGGAAAAACTGACGGCGCTCGTCAAGGAGCGGGATGACATTATCGATGCCATCAAGAAGCTGCGCGCCGGTATCCAGAGCCTGAACCGCGAAGGCCGCGAACGGCTGATTGCCGCCTTTGATGTGGTCAACGCCCAGTTCCAGCGGCTATTTACCCATCTGTTCGGTGGCGGAACGGCAGAGCTGCAACTGATCGAATCGGAAGATCCGCTGGAAGCAGGCCTTGAAATTCTGGCCCGTCCGCCGGGCAAGAAACCGCAAACCATGACGCTGCTTTCCGGCGGTGAGCAGGCGCTGACGGCAATGGCGCTGATCTTTGCGGTGTTCCTGACCAACCCGGCACCGATCTGCGTGCTGGACGAGGTGGATGCACCGCTTGATGACCACAATGTCGAGCGTTATTGCAACCTGATGGATGAGATGGTGGCGTCGACGGCAACACGCTTCGTCATCATCACCCATAACCCGATTACCATGGCCCGCATGAACAGGTTGTTCGGCGTGACCATGGCAGAGCAGGGTGTATCGCAACTGGTGTCGGTTGATCTGCAGGCCGCAGAGCGGCTTGTCGAGGTTGCCTGATCAGGACTTTTGCAGTCTGAGGCCCGTTCCCCACGGGTCTTTGGCTTCTATGTCGCCATTATCCAGCATGGACACGGTGTAACCTGCCGCCTCAAGGCGCGCCTGCTGTTGTTTGATATCGGCGGCATCGGTGATGGTGAGCGAGAACCACGCAAGGCCCGTCTGTTTATCGTCACGAAGTGCGGCGCCACGGCTGTTCCAGGTGTTGATCGCGACATGGTGATGGTACCGCCCGGAGGACAGGAAGGCCGCGTCTTCGCGGTTGCCACGGGTTGAGGCAAGGCCGACGGCATTTTCATAAAATGCACGTCCCTTGGCGATATCGCCGACGCGCAGATGCATGTGGCCAATGCGCAGGCTGGCTGGCGCGATTGAATAGTCATCCTTCGTTGTATCGGTCAATGCGACGATGTCGTCGATATCAAGCTCCTTGGTGCCCATCGTCACCACATCACCATCCCATTTCCAGGTGTCCTTCTGGCGATCACTATAAACTTCGATGCCGTTGCCTTCGGGATCGTTCAGGTAAACGGCCTCACTGACATTATGGTCGGCAAAACCGGTGATTGGTGCCTGCATCATCGCCACATGCACCAGCCAGCGGGCAAGATCCTTGCGGGTTGGCATCAGGTAAGCAATGTGGAACAGCCCGGCAGAACTCTGGCTTTCAAAGTCTGCATCAGGCGTGTGAATGAGGTGCAGCAGCGGCACACCACCGGCACCCAATGTCACCGTGTTGCCGTTACGCGATATTTCCGTAAAGCCCATCACCTGGCGGTAATAGGCCAGCATGTTGTTGAGGTCCTTGACCTTGAGCGCTGCCTCGCGGACATGCATTGGCGTCGTCAATGCAAATGGCAGCATATCGGCAGACAGTGTCAGGTTGGTCATGCCTTCGGCCTTTACGGCACCGGCCATAGCTGCAGCGGCGGAGGTAACACCGGCAAGTTTCAGGATATGTCTGCGGGTAAGTGTCATGGGGAATGTTCCAGAGATGAGATCAATTTCCCTTACGCTGCGTTTTTTACGCTTGCATCTCACGAATGCGTCAACTGCATTGCTGTTTTTTACAAACCATCGCACTGCGGCATGCAATCGCCGCAATTATATTACACTGCGCCAAGGCAGTTATTCGGTGTAGATTTCCAATGCCCGGATGATGTTATAAAGAGTTGAAAAACAATACCGCTTCTGGGTGGAGAGCGTTGATGAAGAAATGGGTCTACACCTTTGGCAACGGGGCAGCCGAAGGCAGGGCGAGTGACGTCGAGATCCTTGGCGGCAAAGGGGCAAATCTTGCTGAAATGGCAAGCCTTGGCCTGCCGGTGCCACCCGGCCTTACCATCATCAGCGAAGCCTGTGGTTGGTACCATGTCAATGGGCGCGACCTACCGGATGAGCTGAAGCAACAGGTCATTGCGGGTATTGCTGGCATGGAAGCCATGTCAGGCCGCAAATTTGGCTGTGGCGCACAGCCCTTGCTTTTGTCGGTGCGCTCCGGCGCAAAAGTGTCGATGCCTGGCATGATGGACACTGTCTTGAACCTCGGCCTCAATGACGAAACGGTGCAGGCGCTTGGCCATGATGCTGGCGACGCCCGTTTTGCATGGGACAGCTACCGCCGTTTTATCCAGATGTATGCCGATGTCGTCATGGGACTGGACCACGAAATCTTCGAGGAAGTGCTGGAAGATGAAAAGGCGCGCCTCGGTTATGAATATGATACCGAACTGTCGGCTGTCGAATGGCAGCACATCGTCACGCTCTACAAACAGATCATCGAAGATGAACTGGACGAGGTGTTCCCACAGAACACCGAAGTACAGCTGTGGGGTGCGATCAAGGCGGTGTTTGCCAGCTGGATGAACCCGCGTGCCGTCACATACCGCCAACTTCACAATATTCCGGCGGCCTGGGGAACGGCGGTCAATGTTCAGGCCATGGTGTTCGGCAACCTTGGTTCGACCTCGGCAACCGGCGTGGCATTCACCAGAAACCCATCGACCGGTGAAAAGGCGCTTTACGGCGAGTTTCTGGTCAATGCGCAGGGCGAAGATGTCGTATCGGGCATTCGCACGCCGCAGTCGATCACCGAAGAAGGCCGTATCGCCTCGGGCTCCGACAAACCTTCCATGGAAAAACTCATGCCGGAGGCTTTTGAGGAATTTTCCAGCATCTGTGAAAGCCTCGAGCGCCACTACTGCGACCTGCAGGACATGGAGTTTACCATTGAACGCGGCAAGCTCTGGATGTTGCAGACCCGCTCTGGCAAACGCACCACCCGTGCAGCGCTAAAAATCGCCGTTGATATGGTCGATGAGGGGCTGATTTCCCGCAAGGAAGCGGTGTCCCGCATCGAGCCATCGTCGCTTGATCAGCTTTTGCACCCAACAATCGATCCGCGCTCGCAGCGTTCTGTCATCGGGTCCGGCCTGCCTGCATCGCCCGGTGCCGCAACCGGTGAAATCGTCTTTACGGCCGAAGCCGCCGTTGCTGCCGATGCGGAAGGTCGCAACGTCATTCTGGTGCGCATGGAAACCAGCCCGGAAGACATTCACGGCATGCATGCGGCTGGCGGCATTTTGACGACCCGTGGCGGCATGACCAGCCATGCTGCGGTGGTCGCGCGCGGCATGGGCATCCCCTGTGTTTCCGGTGCAGGCTCCATGCGCGTTGATCTGCGCAACAACACCCTGATCGGTATGGGATGTGTGCTCAAAAAGGGCGATATCATCACCATTGACGGTTCGTCCGGCCAGGTTCTGCGCGGCGAGGTGCCGATGGTACAGCCGGAACTGTCCGGTGATTTTGCCAAGCTGATGTCCTGGGCGGATGAAACGCGCCGCATGACGGTACGCACCAATGCCGATACGCCGCAGGACGCGCGTGCAGCCCGCGCCTTTGGTGCGGAAGGCATTGGCCTTTGTCGTACCGAACACATGTTCTTTGAAGAAGACCGTATTCATTCGATGCGGGAAATGATCCTTGCTGACAGCGAAGAGGGCAGGCGGGTTGCGCTTGACCGGTTGCTGCCCATGCAGCGCTCCGACTTCACGGAAATCTTCAAGATCATGCATGGCCTACCGGTGACCATCCGTTTGCTGGACCCGCCATTGCACGAGTTCCTGCCGAAGACCGATGGCGAGATCGTTGAGGTTGCAGCCGCCATGGGCATGCCGCAAACCGTCTTCCGCCAGCGGTTGGATGCGCTGCATGAGTTTAACCCGATGCTGGGTCATCGCGGTTGCCGTCTTGCCATTTCCTATCCGGAAATTGCCGAAATGCAGGCGCGGGCGATTTTTGAAGCGGCCGTTGCGGCCGCCAAGGAAACCGGCGCGCCCGTGGTGCCTGAAATCATGGTGCCGCTGGTCGGTTTGCGGTCAGAACTGGATTATGTGCGTGCCTGTATTGACCGGGTTGCTGCCTGCGTGGCGGAAGAAACCGGCATGAAGATTGATTACCTGACCGGCACGATGATCGAGTTGCCGCGCGCTGCCCTGCGCGCCCATATCATCGCGGAAGCCGCCGAATTTTTCTCGTTCGGTACCAACGACCTGACACAGACGACCTTCGGTATTTCGCGCGACGATGCCGCGCGGTTTATCACCACCTATCAGCGTAAGGGCATTATTGAACGTGACCCGTTCATATCGCTCGATTTTGATGGTGTGGGTGAACTGATCCGCATTGCCGCTGAACGCGGCCGGCAGACAAAAAGTGATCTGAAGCTTGGCATTTGCGGTGAACATGGCGGCGATCCGGCATCCATCCATTTCTGCGAGGATGCGGGGCTGGATTATGTGTCCTGCTCACCATTCCGTGTGCCGATTGCCCGGCTGGCGGCTGCTCAAGCCACCATTACCGCACAATCCGAAGCGGCCTGACGGCCGTTTTGCCTTACGAGGATTTCTGTACGATTACCCGGCGTTCAATAACGACCGGCTGGCGGAAGAACATGTCATTCTGTCTTTGCTGCCAACTGCGCGCCTCGGCACGGCGGTCGAGATCGATATCGAGAAGGCACCTTGCCATCGCATCCGTCCCGGCCTTGAAGCCATAACCACGGCACGTCGCTTCATCGGCGGCACGCCGTTCTTCCGGGGTCATGGTCTGGCATGACGCCAAGGTTATTGCCGCACACAAAACGCTCATAAGAGAGACAACACGCATCTGAACACCTCCAATGCCGACTGGCCTGATGCACATTTCCGTCAACGAACGGGACGTGCATCTGGTTCGACTGATACGCCCGTTTGTACGGTTTCGGAAGATGGAACGAGATTTCTTTTGCGCTCACGTTTGCCGCAAGCCGAATCCGGTTTATTTACTGGCTATTGGCGATTCTTTGGCCATGGTCTGACTATTCGTTGCCGGATGTCAGGCGTCCTTGAGAGTTGAAAAATATCCGGGTGGCTGTTTCCATGGCTGTGCGCTTCGTTCGACCTGTTTCCCGTGCCGCAGCCGCCTCGCGTTATTTCGGCCTTGCCGCACTGTGCCTGCTGGTTTTTGCAGTGCCGCTGTTTCGTTTCGGGCCTTTGACCATGCCCGATTTTGTCAGCCTTGCTCTGATCGCTGCGGGACTGGCTCTTGTGGCTGTGCTTTTGGCTGCGTTTGGTCTTTACCGGCTGTGGGTCGTTGGCTCTCGGGGTGGCCTTTCCGCCTTCAAGGCGCTGATATTGTCCGCCTTGCCGCTGGGTGTCGCCATCTGGGCCGGTGTTCTCTACTGGCAAAATCCCGTTCTTTATGATGTCTCGACTGATATCAGCGATGTGCCTGAATGGATTTCGGTGCCTGAGGCCAATCAGCAATGGTTTACGAGACCGGCCATCACACCGCAGACCAGACTGGAGCAGGCAGAGGCCTATCCCGGTTTGACCGGCCGCCGTTATGAAGGTGCAGTTGACCGCATCTATCAGGCGGCGCGCAAGGTTGCGGCAGCACAGGGCATTCGCATCGCTGAAACCCGTGGTCTTGCCGGCGCCATTCCCGATGCGCCGGAAACCTTGCCTGCACCCGAAGAAAGCCCAGCAGGGGAAGCGCTGAATGACGAGCCACCAGCCAATGTGCCGGTGCCGCTTTCCAGACCGGCCGATGCACCACGGCCGATGTTTGGCACCGGTGGTGATGTGCTGGTGCAGGGCGCCACGCGCACCCTCATTCTTGGTGCACGTTTTGATGTGCTGCTGCGTCTGCGCGAAGAAACCGAAACGACCTTGGTCGATATCCGGGTCGCCTCACGGTTTGGTCCACATGATCTGGGAACAAGTGCCTCGATTGCCGATGCCTATCTGCAGGCGCTGGACACTGAGATGCAGGGCGGATCAGGCGACTGACGGTGACGGTGCCTCAGGTCGGAAAATAAAGGCCTGACAGCGATGGCGGGCCATCGGTCTCAACCCGGCCCTTTTCAACCAGATCTTCCAGATGTGCTAAAACGGAAAGCGCTGCTGCACCATGCAGGCGTGGATCGGTGCTCTGGTAAATCACCTTGACCATGTCAGCGATCTTGCGGTCTCCGACCTTGATGCGTTCCAGAACAGCGCGTTCGCGCATGCGTCTATGGGTTCTCAAACCGCGCATGAAGGAGGAGGGGTCACGCACCGGGCCTCCATGGCCGGGTAGAAACAGCCGGTCATCGCGTTCCAGCAATTTTTCCAGCGAAGCCATATAGTCGCTCATCGCACCGTCTGGCGGGGCAACGATTGTGGTGGCCCACGCCATGACGTGATCGGCTGAAAACACGATACCGCTACCATCCAGTGCAAAGGAAGCATGATTGGCGGCGTGTCCCGGTGTATGCAGCGCAGTCAGTGTCCAGCCGTCACCTGCTATGCTTTCATTGTCGCCAATCGCTATATCCGGCGCAAAGGCATAATCAGAGCTTTCGGAAAACGGATTTGTTTCATTGGCATGCAGCGGCCGGGCAGAACGGTGCGGACCTTCTGCAACAACGATGGCGCCGGTGGCGGCCTTCAACCGTGCAGCAAGCGGCGAGTGGTCGCGATGTGTGTGGCTGACAAAAATATGGCTGACTTCACGGCCTTTCAGGGCGTCCATCAGTGCCTGAAAATGCGCGTCATCTTCCGGTCCGGGATCAATGACGGCCACTGATCGATTGCCAACGATGTAGCTGTTGGTGCCATGAAAGGTGAAAGCGGAGGGATTGTTGACGGTGATCCGCTGGATATGATCGCTCACCGGCACGGCAGTGCCATAGGCTGGCTGGAAATCGAGGCTGAATTCCGGATCTGTCATTGTTCTGGCAAGTGCCCTTATTTGTATTCTATTTCGATGAACGACATTGGCGCATCACCGGCATTCACCACATTGTGCGAAACACCAGCCTCCCGTCGGTAGGGCATGCCACGCGGCGTGTCTACACGGCGGCTGCCAGCGTCATCCTCAATCAGGAAATGGCAATCGGTCATCGGCACAACAACATAACCCAATCCATGGGTATGGTGGCCGGTATCTGCTCCGGGCTCAAAGTCCCAGCGGATGATCCGCACCACATCGTCATCAAGCAATGTTGTTGGAATGGCAGGAGGGCGTGCACTGTATCTGCTCATTGGCACTTCCAGGAAAATGAACGGCGATATCGCTTGCTCTACGGACTATCATGAAGCCTGTCTGGTCCGAACAAGAAATATTGCAGTTCTGCAAACTTAATGATTGCCGCTGCCGTTATGCTTTGCTAATCAGGCGCCACTCGAATAGCAGAGCTTCGCCCTGCTGTTGTGTTGGGGCGTCGCCAAGCGGTAAGGCACCGGTTTTTGGTACCGGCATTCCCAGGTTCGAATCCTGGCGCCCCAGCCACTGATTTTCAAAAACAACCTGATCGTCGAATTGCTTGCGACACACGCGGCCAAAACGGGCAATTGTTTTTGCCCTATGCGAAGCATGTCGTATTGTTTTTCTATATCTCGTTGCACCTTATTGCCCGCACCTATCGCGGGAAGGGTTGCGCGCAATCAACTTGCGAAGAGGCCTGGCGAGTGGCACCCTTAAAGAGTGCGAATCACTGCTAACATGAAGGAAGCAAAAATGGCGCATAAGTTCGAGATTTATAAAGACAAAGCGGGCGAGTTCCGCGTTCGCTTCAAATACAACAACGAAGTGATCTTTGCGACGGAAGGCTATTCTTCCAAGGCAAGCGCGCAGAACGCGATTGCATCTATCAAGAAGAATGGGCCGGACGCGCCGACAGAAGACAATAGCTGATTGATCGGGAGAGCGTCGTAACCGCCTCGTCGAGACGCGGCGCTTTCTTTATCTCTCAATGCTTGATGTCAGGACGCCGCAGACGGGCACATGGTGTGTCAGTGGCGGCAACGGGCAGTTTTGTGCACCCTGTAACAATCCAGCTTGCCTGAGTTCAGGAAATCTGGACAGCTCTTAGCAATACGGCCCCGACAATGTTCGGGGCCGTATTGTTATCTGGATTATTCGGCAGTCAGGAATTCAGCGCAGTAGCTTGGGCCATTGACGCCTGGACGGTCGTTGACCGTGCGAACAGAGCGAATGGTGTAACCGTCAGTGACAGTGAGCTGCACGGTGCAGGAGAGGTAAAGCGTGCGGGCTGGTGCCGTCTGCTTGCCGCGCTTGCCATCCTTGGTCTGCTCGAACTGTGCTGGAACGCGTGTGTTCTTGTATCCGCCGCGCCATGTGTAAAGCGTTTCGCTACCGGAAGCCGTATCGCTGAGCGGTGGACCGTACTTGGCGAAGAATACGCCTGCGGACTGGCCCTTCCAGCGGCTTTCGATTGGATTTGTTGCTGGTAGTGAAGTGGTTGTGCAGGCGGTAAGGGCGACTGCCAGCCCTGCCAGCATTACGCTGCGAAATCGCATGGTCGAATATCCTTTTGAAGTTTGTCCGGCTGAGTGCCGTGCATGTCCGTCGCCTAGCAGATTTGTAACGCCGAATGCAGTGTTTTTGCGAGGTCGCGTGTGCGATTTCTTGCCATAATTGCTTTTTTGTAACGTTTATTGATGCTGCGAATTTGCGATTACGCAAGCCGGAGCGCAATGTGCGCCGACCATCACAAAACTTACACAAAAATAGCATTGTCCGCTTGCCGAACTCTCGAGGCTGGTCTATAGAGCCCCACAGGTAACGGAGTGTAGCGCAGTCTGGTAGCGCATCTGGTTTGGGACCAGAGGGTCGGGAGTTCGAATCTCTCCACTCCGACCATATTCAAGTCATTAAAACAATGACTTATGATTCTCCCACAACAAGTTTTGAGAATCGCTAGTGCTCCACAAAGCCGAGCTGCTTTCGCATGTCATAGTGCGCGTGCGGAGCGAATTTCCGCTATCCTTCCCGCCGATCTGCAACTGCATGAAATAATCAAGGTGATGGGGCGAAAAGCCAGCCATCGCGACCTCCGCTTGGCAACGGCGGCTGACACCCTTATCGCAGTGGTATTCTTTGTCTGGCCCGGCCAATGCGTTCGAGTGCTGTGGGCTTTATGTTGTGCGCTGGATAGCGTGCCGAAGGCTCGTTTTTCAAGCTCTTGAACATGTCTCTGATATGTCATTTCAACGAATATTACTGCGAACCCCCATTTCTGGGGGTGTGGCACGTAGGGCATTTTCTTTTACATATTAAAACAGAAGCGATTCAATTTAGACCCATAATACTCTATCTGTAACGTTACAGTTTGAAGATTCGGCTTGAGTAGGGTAATTAGACCGGGATCGTTATCCAGAGGTGCATGATTGAAATTACGCAACAAACGTTTGGCGCGTGAAAAGATTACCCTGCAGCATGTCGCGGAAAAAGCAGGTGTTAGTCCCATTACCGTTTCCAGGGCTCTGAGGGAACCGGGCAAGGTTTCCGAGACACTGCGTGAGATGATCCTGCAAATCGTGGATGAGATGGGCTATGTCCCTGATCTCGCAGCGCGTACGCTTGCGCGCGGCAGCAGCGGATTTATCGGTGTGCTGGTGCCCTCGCTGTCACATGCTGCTGTGCTGAGTGTGGTCCGCGGTATCGAGGAACGAGTGCGGGGCAGTGACTACAGCATCCAATACGCCAACACGCATTACGATCTTGCCGAAGAAATCGCAAAAATCCGTCTTTTCTCGGCGCAGCGTCCGGCCGGGATCATTCTGGCTGGGGTAGAAGACCACGGCAGTATGGAAGCCCTCATGCGTGAGGCAGGCTGTCCAATTGTGCAGACAGTTGATGTCAGTTTCCCGCTGTCTGAATTTGCTGTGGCTATTGATCACAGGAGCGCGGCGAGGGCGGCAACTCGACATATGCTGTCGCAGGGATATCGCCGTTTTGCGCTGATTGGTGGCGGCAATGATTTTCGCGTGCGCCAGCGCCAGATGGGGTATTGCGAGGCGATGCGCGATGCAGGGCTTTACGACGAACAGCTGGTCATCTGGGAGGATACGCCGCCAAGCCCGCGTCTGGGCTCGCGGCTGGCCCGTAGGTTCATCGAGGCTGTGCCGGACGCCGATGGTGTGTTGTGCCATAGTGATGATGTCGCGCTGGGGGTTATATTTGAAGCCCAGCGTCTTGGCATTCGCATTCCTGAGGACTTCGGTATCTGCGGTTTCAACGATCTCGACTTTGCGAGTGTTACCGAACCGCCGTTGACGACTGTGCGCATTCCACGCTTCGAAATGGGATACCGTGCCGCAGATATGCTGATCACACTCGCGTCAGGCAACAAGGTTGAAGAGAAGATCGTCAACCTCGACTACCAGTTCGTTGAGCGCCAGACCACACGACGTTTGCGCAGCCCCGTTGCAATATGACGCCAGCATAATTTCAAAGGGTCAGTTGAACTGCTCTGGAACCTTTTCCATCGCCTTGTCGTTATTTATTCGAACAAGCAAGGAGGTAGAAACATGTTAAGAGCAATGCTTCTGTGGGCCATGGGCGTACCGTTTGTTGTTGTGCTTTTGATCTGGATGTTCTTCCTGCACTAACGGGAGTACTTAAAGATCCCCAAGCCAAGCACTGTGTGTCGTAAAAGACAAAAATCAAAAAGCCACCTTCTGAGGAAGGTGGCTTTTGTATTGGTTGATTGCTGGACCTCAGCTCAGGTCGTTGATGATCCGGTTGGCTGTGGTTGCATTGGTCCGGCGAACATCAATGTCATCACGACGGTTCGCAAACAGCTCGCTGGAAAGCAGTTTTTCCGCCAGGTCTGCCGGCAAGGACAGGATGACCCGCTCATTGTTGCCGAGTGCGCTGACATCGCTGCGTTTGGAAACGATCATGCCACCCGCAACCGTGTTGTTGGTATCGGGGTCGATCAGAATGAAAGAGCCGGTTGCGCGGTTCAATTCATAAGGGTCGAAAATGGCTGTCTCATCAAAAGACAAATGCACCTTGCCGATCGCATTCATGGCGAGGGCAGTCGAATGCTCCTGCCATTTGCCATTTTTGAGGTCGAGCTGCGAAACCGGCTCAACTGTCACGCGCTGACGGCGGCTGCCGCTTTTCAGCCAGTAACGTTTGTTTGGTTCGATACCGCCTGGCTGCAGCGCCACGATCTGCGCATCAAAAGCCAGTCCCGCATGCGGCTGGCCATCAATCGAGCTGATGACGTCGCCACGCGAAATATCGACCTGCCGGTCAAGCACCAGCGTCACCGCATCGCCTGCAACGGCTGCGTTGCGCACCAGATCGAAGGTAACGATCTGTTTCACATTGGCAACGGTGCCGGATGGCAGGATGACGACGGAATCGCCCGGCTTGACTGAGCCACCGGCAATGGTGCCCTGATAACCGCGGAAGCTTTCGCCCGGACGCGAAACGCGCTGAACCGGCATGCGAAAACCGACCGTCTGCGACGACCGCACCGTGGCCAGTTCCAGTGTTTCCACCAAAGTCGGGCCTTCATACCATGGCATGGCGGCATGGCCGCTCAGTACCACGTTTTCACCCTTGAGCGCAGACATTGGAATGGCGGTAATCTGTTTTACGCCAAGCGACAGTGCAAATTCGCGGAAGTCATGGGCAATAAGCTCAAAGCCAGCCTTGTCATAATTGGTCAGGTCGATCTTGTTGATGGCCAGGACAAACTGCTTGATGCCCATCAGGGCAGCAATCGTCGCGTGCCTGCGGGTCTGCTCAAGAATACCGACGCGCGCATCGATCAACAGAATGGCGAGGTCGGCCGTGGACGCACCGGTTGCCATGTTGCGGGTGTATTGTTCGTGGCCGGGGGTGTCGGCAACAATGAACGCCCGCTTCTCGGTTGAGAAATAGCGGTAGGCGACATCGATGGTAATGCCCTGTTCACGTTCAGCCTGCAGACCGTCCAGCAAAAGCGCAAAGTCAGGCAGACCGAGGTCGTTCTGTTTGCCACTGTCGCGGCGAAGGGTTGCTGCCTGGTCTTCCTTGACAGCCTTGGTGTCCCAAAGCAGACGGCCGATCAGGGTCGATTTTCCATCATCCACACTACCGCATGTGATCAGGCGCAAGGGGCGCGTGTCACGCACCGCCTTGACCGGCTCAGCAAACGGCAGAATTGTTGCGGAGGTGGTTTCGTTATGGGATGCCATATCAGAAATATCCCTCGCGTTTTTTCTTTTCCATGGAGCCGGACTGGTCACGGTCAATGGCGCGGCCCTGCCGTTCGGAAACGGTGGCAATTTCCAGCTCGTCGATCACTTCAGAAAGCGTGGTGGCGTTGGAGCGGATCGCACCGGTCAGCGGGAAGCAGCCGAGTGTACGGAACCGGATCATGCCCTCCTGCTTCACTTCGCCGGGCAACAGTTCCAGACGTTCGTCTTCCGCCAGGATCATCATGCCATCGCGCTCAACATAGGGACGCTTCTTGGCGTAATAGAGCGGCACCAGCGGAATGTTTTCCGCCTGAATATAACGCCAGATGTCGACTTCCGTCCAATTGGACAGCGGGAAGGCGCGTACGCTTTCGCCACGCTTGATCATGCCGTTATAGATGTTCCACAGTTCCGGGCGCTGGTTGCGCGGGTCCCAACGGTGGTCAGGCGTGCGGAAGGAATAGATGCGTTCCTTGGCACGGCTGGCTTCCTCGTCGCGGCGTGCGCCACCAAAGGCTGCGTCGAACTTGCCGGCGTCGAGAGCCTGCTTTAGCGCCTCGGTCTTCATGATGTCGGTGTAAAGCGCCGAGCCATGAGAGAATGGCGTGACGTTTTCCGTCTGACCACGCGGGTTGGTGTGCGAAATCAGGTCCAGATCATATTCCTTGACCATGCGGTCGCGGAATTCGATCATTTCCTTGAACTTCCAGCCGGTGTTGACATGCAGCAGCGGGAAAGGGATGCGGCCAGGGAAAAATGCCTTGCGTGCCAGATGCAGCAGCACGGAGGAATCCTTGCCGATGGAATACAGCATCACAGGATTGTCGAACTCGGCAGCAACTTCACGGAAAATGTGAATGGCTTCGTTTTCAAGGGCTTTCAGATGAGGATCAAGAGGCGGCTTGGGTGCAAGCGGGCTTTTGCTTTCCGTTTCCGGAAGGGCACTGGACATGTAAAAACTCCGGGATTTCTGAATTCTGGAAATGGTTATTGCTGGGACGGTGAACTGAGGACTGTGGCGTGAGAGGCGTCCGCAACGTGGAGGCCGCATTCGCGCTTTTCGTCGTTTTCCCACCACCAGCGTCCGGCGCGTTCTGGTTCGCCGGGCTTGATCGCGCGTGTACACGGTTCACAACCGATCGAGGGATAACCGCGCCCGTGCAATGGATTGACGGGAATGCTCTGCTCGGACACATGGGCACGGATCGCTTCAATATCCCAGTCCGCTAGAGCATTGATCTTGATGAGATTTCTTTCGGCATCGAACTCGGCAAACGGCGTTGACGCGCGGTTGCCAGACTGGCCGCGACGCAAACCTGTGATCCAGAAGGATGCACCTTCCAGAGCCTTGGCAAGCGGCTTCAGTTTCCTGACATGACAGCAGGCGTGGCGCGCTTCGACGCTTTCGTAAAAACCGTTCAGGCCGTATTTTGCAGCATAGGCGTCAATATCGTCCTGTTCCGGGTAATAACGCCGGATGACGATGTCGTAGCGTTCTTCGGTTTCGGAAATAAGCGCGACGGTTTCAGGAAACAGACGCCCGGTTTCAAGCGTCGCCACTTCAATTGGCAGCCGATGTGTGCCGATCGCCGCCGTAATGACCTGGTCCTCAATGCCGAGGCTGGTGGTGAAAACAACCCGCCCGCCAAGCCCTGCTACGAAGGACAAACGTCCAGCAAGGTCCAGTGATGCAAGGGTTTCATCCAGCGAAACAACGTCGATGTTCTTATCCGTCTGCAAAGGCTTGTGTATCGTCATCATCAGCATCCATCTGCGATTTTGGCGATTATCGGTCTTCAGCCCCCACTTTGTAAGAAATGTGAGTCTGTGGCCTTTGCTTTAGGGAGCAAATATCTCTCACACATGCCAATTCTTAAGCAAAACGTGCCCGCGCGTAAGAAGGGTGGTCATCGGTTTGAATTCTTTCGTGAATTGCGCTAATGCGGGTGGAACATTTGTTTGAGTTGCGTGTTTTTGGTTTTGCTATGATTTCCCAGAAGGCGAAATATGCATTGAGGGCGCTGGCCGCATTGGCACAAAGCGAAGACGCATGTCCTGTGCAGATTTCCGATATCGCCAAGAAACGCGCCATTCCAAAAAAGTTTCTTGAACAGATCCTGCTGGAACTGAAACGCGAAGGTTACGTGGAAAGCCGTCGTGGTAAGCAGGGCGGTTATCTCCTGCTGCGCGCTGCTGATGATATAACCTTCGGCGAAATCCTGCGGCTGATCGATGGTCCTGTCGCGCCGCTGCCCTGTCTGTCACAGACTGCCTACCGTCAGTGCGAGGATTGCGACGGTGAAAGCCAGTGCGAGATACGCCACGTGTTTGCCCGGGTAGCTGACAGCACCCGCAATATCCTGTTCAACACCACGATTGCCGACTCTGTCAGTGGCGTGACCGTCCCCGAACTTCTCAAGGCCTGAGTCAAGGCTTGGGAACATTATTCCACTGCAGTGAATTACTCCGCTTGTGACCCGCGTTTTTGCCCAAAAACGTGAATTGGTTTTGCACATGTGACCAAGTTCCAAGGGCCGTATTGCGCAATTTTGCCATTGTACACTGTGTTTATTGCCCGCCGGAAAGCCGTGAGGAAACACTTTTGCAATCACAATTCGCACGATTGACCAAGACGACTGAACCAGTAGAGTTAAGAGGCATTCAATAGGAGGAAAACCTATGTCAAAGCTTCTCTCAGGCTTGAGCGTGCTTGCTCTGAGCCTTTCATTGACGGTCGGCTCTTTTGCGCCTGCCTTGGCAAATACAAAATTACTGAACGTTTCGTACGACCCGACCCGTGAGCTTTACAAGGATTTCAACGACGCCTTCGCCAAGAAGTGGAAGGCCGACACAGGTGAAGATCTCACCATTCAGCAGTCACATGGCGGTTCCGGTAAGCAGGCCCGTTCGGTCATCGATGGCCTTGAAGCTGATGTCGTGACGCTGGCCCTGCAGAGCGACATCGACGCGATTGTAAAAAATGGGAGCAAGATCAATGCTGACTGGCGCACCCGCTTGCCGCACAATTCCTCTCCTTATACATCGACAATCGTGTTCCTCGTCCGAAAGGGTAATCCGAAGGGCATCCATAACTGGGGCGACCTTGTAAAGGGTGATATCCAGATCGTTACCCCGAACCCAAAGACCTCGGGTGGTGCGCGCTGGAACTACCTGGCAGCCTGGGCATGGGCAAATGAAGAGTACAAGGGCGATCAGGACAAGATCAAAGCCTATGTCGGTGAACTCTACAAACGCGCTCCGGTGCTCGACACGGGTGCTCGCGGTTCAACGGTAACCTTTGCACAGCGTCAGATTGGTGACGTGCTGCTGGCTTGGGAAAACGAGGCCTATCTGGCCGGTGAAGAATTCGGTCAGGATGCATTTGATATTGTCGTACCGCCGATTTCCATTCTGGCAGAGCCGCCGGTTGCCGTCGTTGACAAGAATGTTGACGCCAAGGGTACACGCAAGGTTGCAGAAGCCTATCTGCAATATCTCTACTCCGACGAGGGTCAGAACATTGCTGCCAAGCATTTCTACCGTCCGTCCAATCCGTCGGTTGTCGCACCTGACCTGCTCAAGCAGCTTCCAGACATCAAGCTGGTGACCATTGACGATCCGCTGTTTGGTGGATGGGCCAAGGCACAGCCGGAACATTTTGGTGACGGCGGCATCTTCGACCAGATTTACAAGCCCGCAAACTAAGCGGATGATGTGATCATCCCGGACTGGCCCAAACCCGTCCGGGTCCGATAAAAAGTCGTCCGGCCGCAAGCCGGTAGATGGCGCATAGAGTGTGGGACCCTAGACCGGGAAACGGTTGAAGCCGTCCAATGCCTAGACAAAAAACTGAGAGCGGCGGACCATGTGCAATTGGTATCCTGCGCTTTGAAGGGGTGGCCTATGCCACCAGAGTTTACCCGGAGCCTTGATGAGCAACACCCCAGCGCCAAGCAGGTGGAAGTGGCGTCAGTCGAGTGTCCTGCCAGGATTTGGCCTGACGCTCGGCTACACGATCACTTACCTTTTTCTTATAATCCTCATTCCACTTGCCGGCTTGGTGTGGTCCACCGCAAAGCTCGGTCTTGCAGACTTCATTGCCATCGCCACAGACAGCAGAACCCTCAACGCATTGCGCGTCAGCTTTGGCACAGCCTTCGTAGCCGCCATGGTCAACGCCGTGTTTGGCGTCATCATCGCCTGGGTGCTGGTGCGGTACCGTTTTCCCGGTCGCCGTTTCGTTGACGCCATTGTCGATCTGCCCTTTGCGCTTCCGACGGCTGTCGCCGGTATCGCGCTTACCGCCCTTTATTCCAATCGTGGCTGGGTTGGTTCGTGGTTCGAACCCTTTGGGATCAAGATCGCCTTTACACCCACGGGTATCGTGATTGCGCTGATCTTTATCGGTCTGCCCTTCGTTGTGCGCACCGTGCAGCCAGTCATGGAAGAAATTGACCGTCAGGTGGAAGAGGTTGCAGCCACTCTTGGCGCCAACCGTTTCCAGACCATCACCCGCATTCTGCTACCCGGTCTGGTCCCTGCCATTCTGACGGGCTTTGCATTGGCCTTTGCTCGTGGGGTCGGTGAATATGGTTCGGTCATATTTATTGCCGGCAATATTCCCTATGTCTCCGAAATTGCGCCGCTGCTGATCGTCATCCGCCTGGAAGAGTTCAACTATGCTGGCGCCACTGGCATTGCAACGATCATGTTGATCATTTCGTTCGCGATGCTGTTTGTGATCAATCTCATTCAGGCTTGGAGCCGCAAGAGGTACGGTTATGCCTGATAACGCTCGCACCATCCAAGCCAAACCGTTCCGTGATCCGACAACAGAAAGCCCGCTAGCGAAACTCGGGTTGTTTGCCCTGGCATTCCTGTTCTTGGCGCTGTTCCTTGTTCTGCCACTCGTCTCGGTGTTTTTTGAAGCCTTCCGCAAGGGTGCCGATGCCTTCTGGGAAGCCATCGTTGAACCGGATGCAATGTCGGCCATTCGCCTGACATTGCTGGTCGCCTCCATTTCGGTGCCTTTGAACCTGATCTTCGGCGTCGCAGCGGCCTGGGCCATTGCCAAGTTCGAGTTTAAGGGCAAGGCGTTCCTCATCACCTTGATCGATCTGCCGTTCTCGATCTCGCCTGTCATATCAGGTCTGGTCTATGTCATCCTGTTTTCGTCCCACAGCGTGCTCGGGCCTTGGCTGAAAAGCTACGGCATCGAAATCCTGTTTGCCGTTCCGGGGATCGTATTGGCCACGGTATTTGTCACTTTTCCCTTCGTGGCACGTGAGTTGATCCCGTTGATGCAGGATCAGGGAACGGGCGATGAAGAGGCGGCCATTTCACTTGGTGCATCCGGTTGGCAGACTTTCTGGTACGTGACGCTTCCCAACATCAAATGGGGCCTTCTCTACGGCGTGTTGCTCTGTAACGCGCGTGCCATGGGCGAGTTCGGAGCCGTCTCGGTGGTGTCTGGCCACATTCGTGGCGAAACCAACACCATGCCGCTGCATGTCGAGATTCTCTATAATGAGTATAATATTGGGGCGGCATTTGCTGTCGCAACGCTGCTGGCAGGTCTGGCGCTGGTTACACTCGTTCTCAAAACCATTCTTGAAATTCGCTTTGGCGCGGGCAACGCTGCCGGCAAGCATTGAAGGGCATTTTTATGGAAGTCAAAGTTTCCGGCATTACCAAGCAGTTTGACCGCTTCCCGGCGCTGAACGATGTATCGCTCGATATCCGTTCGGGAGAGCTGATCGCGCTTCTTGGACCATCCGGTTCCGGCAAAACGACGCTTCTGCGGCTAATTGCCGGTTTGGAACAGCCCACTCAGGGACAGATTTTTTTTGGCGATGAAGATGCCTCGCACCGCACGGTGCAGGAACGTAACGTCGGCTTTGTGTTCCAGCATTACGCGCTTTTCCGCCACATGACCGTTGCGGAAAATATCGGATTTGGTCTCAAGGTGCGCCCGTCAGACAAACGTCCGGCCAAAAGCGAGATCAAGCGCCGCGTTTCGGAACTGCTTGATATGGTGCATCTGAAAGGTCTTGAAAAACGTTACCCGAACCAGCTGTCGGGTGGTCAGCGCCAGCGTGTTGCCCTGGCCCGTGCCGTGGCGATCGAACCGAAGGTGCTGCTTCTTGATGAACCTTTTGGTGCGCTTGACGCCAAGGTGCGCAAGGAACTGCGCCGCTGGTTGCGGGAGTTTCACGACCGCACTGGTCACACCACTGTATTCGTGACGCATGATCAGGAAGAGGCGCTGGAACTGGCTGATCGCGTCGTGGTGATGAGCCAGGGCAAGATCGAGCAGGTTGGTACGGCAGACGACGTTTATGACCGCCCCAACTCACCGTTCGTATTTTCGTTCATTGGGGACTCCTCAAGCCTTCCCGTATTGATCAAGGACGGGCAGGTGCTGTTCCAGGGTGAGCAGATCGGCATATCGGATGAGGCCAGTGGTGATGGCGAGTTGTTCTTCCGTCCGGAAGATGTCGAGCTGACAAACGATCAGCATGCGCTGTATGGCAAGGTGACGACCTGTCGCCGTCTGGCCGGCACGCGCATTGCCGAAATCGACATCGCCAATAGGGGGCACGATCCCTATCATCTGGAGATCGAAGTGCCACTAAATGCCTCGATTGCCGTCGGTCAGGAACTGCGTTTTCGTCCAACCCGCTGGAAGATCTTCCAGAAGTAAGGTTATGGGCTCGGTGCACTGGCCGGAGCATCGTGGCGTTGCGTTGCGCGCTTGTCACGAATGCTCTGTGCCAGAAAGACCCTGGAAAGACCATGATAAAGCGGTTCATGTGAGATGAAGCGCGATGTCAGATAACCTAGCATGGCGGCTGTCATGATGGGCAGAACGCCCTCATGATTGCCTGTCATCTCAAGAATGATCACGAAGGCGGTCATTGGCGCCTGTACGACACCGGCGAAATATCCAGCCATGCCGACAATCGCACCAAGACCGATGCTCGCGCCGAGCATGGAGGCAACTGTGCTGCCGAACCCGGCGCCCACTGACAGGGAAGGGGCAAAAATTCCGCCGGGAATGCCGGACAACATAGCGAGCAAGGTCGCTGCCAGTTTTTCGATGAAGAACAACTGGCCAGTGCCATGCCCTTCAATGGCCGCGCGGGCCTGTTCATAACCGGTGCCGAAGGTTGCGCCACCGGTCATGACACCGAGCAGTGCGGAACCCAATCCGCAGATCAACGCAATGAACAGCACTTTTCTAAGCGGCGTATATCTGTTCCAGCGACGGATACGCTGCGAAATTTTGAGGGCGAGGGCGCTGAACAACGCACCGAAAATACCGCCCCCAACACCACATATCAGAACCAGAGCCCAGTCCATAGCAGTGGTGGCCAAAACGGTACTGGTGCCGAAGTAGGTGTAACTGCCGACCAGCGCCAGCGAGGCAAGGCCGGAAAGAATGACGGCTGTCAGCACCAGTCCGTTGGCGCGGGATTCGTAAGCGCGGCTCATTTCCTCAATGGCAAAAACAATGCCGGCAAGCGGCGTGTTGAAGGCAGCCGCGATGCCGGCTGCAGAACCGGCGAGAATAAGCCCGCGCGCTTGCGCCATGCCGCCCCAACGGGCAGCCTGCAACATGATGGACGCGCCAACCTGCACGGTCGGGCCTTCACGGCCAATCGATGCACCACAAAGAAGACCCGTGACTGTCAGGATGATTTTGCCTGCCGCAACTTTCAGATTTAGTAACCGAGAGCGATCCGTCACATCGCGCAAATGACGCGCGGCAATCGCCTGAGGAATGCCGCTCCCTTGCGAATTTGGGAAAAAAGTTGCTGCAATCCATGCGCAAAGCACGAAGCCGGCAGGCGTAATGATCAGAGGCAGCAAAAAAGCCCATTCATGGGCAGATGTGACTGCAAAGAACAGATGTTGTGCGGCGTCAGCCAGTTTGGCAAAGGCAACACTGACAACACCGACTGCGAGCGCACCTGCCCAGAACACCGCTCTTGGTTTCCAGGCTCGCCACGATCCCCACATGACACGGGAGCGACGCAGCATTTTCAGCTTCTTGTAATTTACAGGCATGGGGAAGCGATCTTCAATCAGTCAATGATCAGGATGCCCCCTTATCTGCCCCATAAGACGCTATTGCAAACAAAATCCCCGCAAAATGGCGGGGATTGTTTGTTTTTGTTGAGATTTCGACGCTGGCAGGTTTATCTGTCGCTTGCGGCAGCCCGTGGATTGACCCAAGGCTGCTGATTGGAGCGCGGCAGTGGCTGGCGACCCAGAATATGGTCGGATGCCTTTTCTCCGGTCATGATCGATGGGCCATTCAGGTTGCCATAAGTGACATGCGGGAAGATCGAACTGTCGGCAACACGCAAACCTTCGACACCGATAACCCGGCATTCCGGATCAACAACCGCCATTGGATCATCCCGGTCACCCATCTTGCAGGTGCCGCATGGGTGGTAGGCGCTTTCAAGATGTTCCCGCAAAAAGGCGTCGATTTCGTCGTCGCTTTGAATGGCATTGCCCGGCTGAATTTCCGGGCCACGATAGTCGTCGAACGCCTGCTGTCCGAAAATCTCGCGGGTCAGACGCACACAATGGCGGAACTTTTCCCAATCCTCGTCATGGCTCATGTAATTGAATTGAATGACTGGATCGGCCTTCGGATCGTCAGAGCGCAAGGTGACGTTGCCGCGTGATTTGGACAGATTATAACCAACATGAACCTGAAACCCGTGGCTCTTGGCAGCCGCACGACCGTCATAGGAAATGGCGACCGGCAGGAAGTGATACTGAATGTCGGGTTGTTTAAGGCCCGCTGCCGAACGCAGGAACGCGCAGGCTTCAAACTGGTTCGAGGCACCAAGGCCACCCTTGGAAAGCAGCCACTGCGCGCCGGCAACGCCCTGCCAGAACCAGGGCAGCCATGAATAAAGCGACACTGGCTTGGTGGAAATCTGCTGGAAATAGAACTCCAAATGGTCCTGTAGGTTGGCGCCGACACCTGGTCGATCCACTTGAACCTCAATGCCCATATCTCTCAAATGCTGCGCCGGGCCAATGCCGGATAACATCAGCAGCTTCGGCGAGTTGAAAGAGGAGGCTGACACAATCACTTCGCGGCCAGCCTTGATGACCTCGACACGGCCTTTTCGCTCTATCTCCACACCGGTTGCACGGCCGTTTTCGATGACGATCTTGCGGGCAAAACCATGTACGAGGGATACGTTGGGGCGCTTGAGTGCAGGCCGCAGATACGCATTGGCGGCAGACCAGCGCCGACCATCATGGATGGTCTGCTCCATCAGGCCAAAGCCTTCCTGTTTGGAGCCGTTATAGTCTTCGGTCATTTCAAAACCCGCCTGCTGACCGGCCTGAATAAAGGCGTGGAACAGCGGGTTTTTGACAGGGCCGCGCTGCACATGCAACGGACCATCGCTGCCGCGCCAACCTTCTTCACCGCCATGGCTGTGCTCCATGCGCTTGAAGTAGGGCAGCACATCAGCATAGGCCCAGCCGCGCGCACCAAGCGCTTCCCAGCGATTGAAGTCTTCGGCATGGCCGCGGACATAAACGAGGCCATTGATCGAGGATGAGCCACCAATCACCTTGCCGCGCGGTGCCGTGATGCGCCGGTGGTTGAGGTTCGGCTCCGGCTCGGAGAGGTAACCCCAATTGTAACGTTTCATGCTCATCGGCCAAGCGAGCGCTGCCGGCATCTGGATGAAGGGGCCGAAGTCACTGCCGCCAGCTTCGATCACAATGACGGAATATTTGCCGTCCTCCGAGAGGCGATAGGCCATGGCTGAGCCGGCCGAACCCGAGCCGACGATAACGAAATCTGCTTGCTGCATTGGTATCAATCCCAAATATCAATCGCTCAAGGGGGACGTACGGTCCAGAACCTCTTCCACGCAGCAGATGCTGCGTGGCTGTATTTCTGTGACAGGCACGGGAATGAGGGAAATGTAGCGCTCAGTAAGGCGCGTCCACCTTGCCCATTCCGACATATACAGTCTTCAACTCACTGTAGTGATTGAGTGCTGCGACGGAGTTTTCGCGGCCAAAGCCCGACTGCTTGGAGCCACCGAACGGAATCTCGACCGGGCAGAGATTGTAGGTGTTGATCCACAATGTACCGGCTTCGATCTGGTCAACAACCCGGTGGGCACGCGACAGGTCGCTGGTGAACACACCGCCAGCCAGACCAAGGTCTGTGGCGTTGGCACGGGCAATGACCTCTTCCTCCGTATCAAAGTCCAGAACGCACATGACAGGCCCGAAAATCTCTTCACGGGCAATGGTCATCTCGTCAGTCACATCGGCAAACACCGTTGGCTGAACGTAATAACCGGTGCCGGACATCGTGTTTGGAATGCCGCCACCGGTGACCAGTGTTGCGCCTTCGGCCTTGCCTTTTTCAATGTAAGCCAGAACCTTTTCGCGTTGAGCAAGTGAGACGAGCGGGCCAAGTTGCGTGGCTTCATCCATCGGGTCGCCCACCGACATTGCTTCGGTACGCACCTTCAACTTTGCAATGAACGTATCCTTGATCTTGCGATGCACGAAGACACGGGTGCCGTTGGAGCAGACCTGGCCGCTGGAATAGAAATTGCCGAGCATCGCGCCGCCAATGGCGCTGTCGATATCGGCATCGTCAAACACGATCAGCGGCGATTTGCCACCCAGTTCCATGGTTACATGTTTGAGGTGGCTGGCGGCAGCAGCAGCAACCTTGCGCCCAGTCGGCACAGAGCCGGTCAGCGAGACCTTTGCAACGTCTGGGTGGTTGACCAACAGCGGACCGGTGTCGCGGTCACCCTGAATGACATTGAATACGCCCTTGGGTATGCCGGCTTCTGCTAGAATTTCGGCAATCTTGAGCGCACCAAGCGGTGTGTTTTCCGAAGGTTTGAACACCATGGTGTTGCCGGCGGCAAGCGCCGGTGCGCCTTTCCAGCAAGCAATCTGCTGAGGATAGTTCCACGCGCCGATGCCAACGCAGACACCCAGCGGCACGCGCTTGGTATAGGCAAAGTCGGAACCGAGCGGAATGTAGTCGCCGTTGAGCGCAGCCGGTGCAACGCCGCCGAAAAACTCAAAGGCATCGGCACCAGAGGTCGGGTCGGCAACGATGGTTTCCTGAATGGGCTTGCCGGTGTCGTAAGTTTCCAGTTCGGAAAGCTCACGGTTGCGCTCGCGGATGAGGTCGGCAGCGCGCTTGAGAATACGTCCACGGGCCGTCGGGCTCATCGCTGCCCATTCCGGTTGCGCACGCTTGGCAGCGGCAATCGCCTTTTCCACAATGGCGGGGGTTGCCGCATGCAGCTTGGCAATCACGTCACCGGTTGCGGGGTAAATGCTTTCAAAAGCGGTACCCTGCTGGTCTTCTAC
Source organism: Agrobacterium sp. (assembly GCF_032092815.1). GTDB lineage: Bacteria > Pseudomonadota > Alphaproteobacteria > Rhizobiales > Rhizobiaceae > Agrobacterium. Next base: position 74,107 of record NZ_DAMDBP010000018.1, read on the forward strand.
ATATTCGCCATCGATGAAATGCGAGGCAGTTGGTTGGGTTTTCATGTCGGGAACTCCGAAAAAGAAATTCGTTTACTGTGTCAGGGCAGGGGCGCTGGTGAAGGAGACGAGCTTTGCGTCCAGATAATCCTCCACCAAGGCGGTTGCCGATTTGATGTCCAAGCGGGCGGCGCGCAGGCTGTGACGAATGTAGAGACCGTCAATCATGGCGGCAGCACCTTCGGCGATGCGCGCCGCATCATCTGGGGGACAAAGTCGCTTGAGATCCGCCATCAGGTTGGAACGCAGCCGGTGTGTATAAATGGTCAGCAATCGTCTGGTTTCTTCCGATCGCTGTGCCTCCACGTAAAAGGCAAGCCATGCCGCAATCGCTTCGCTGGTGAATTGGTCCTGCTGAAACGAGACACGGATGACGGCAGAAAGCCGCTCACGGGGCCCGTTGGCACTGTTGAGGGCTGCAATCGCGTCAACGCGCAAATCCCGCAACATGCTGCGAATACTTTCCAGAAGGAGCTGTTGTTTGCTGCCGAAGTAGTGATGGGCGAGCGCTGCCGAAACACCGGCCTCGCGAGCAATTTCACTCATCGTGACGTTAAGAGAACCATGGTGGCCGATTGCCCGCAACGTGGCATCAACCAACGCCTTGCGACGCAATGGCTCCATTCCGATCTTGGGCATGACTGTCTCCTGATAATAGTCAGATTTACATTTGATTGATTGATCAATCAACAAAAAAACTGTGCCGTTCTGCGGGAGCTTTTCCGCGCATTGCGCTAAATCAATTGAAGTGGTGCATTAGCTGTATATGATGAAGGCAGATGGATTGGATGGAGTATCAAGCATGTCCGATTTCCAGCCTATGAAAATGCCCTCAATCCACGCCAAATGGGGGTGGTTTGTTGCTCTGGGCGCAGCCCTTCTTTTCTTCGGTATTCTTGCTTTTGGTAACCTGATGGTCGCGACGGCGGCATCGGTATTTTACGTCGGGCTGCTGATGTTGATGGGCGGGGTTATCCATCTTGTTCACGCCTTCCAGGTAAAGGGATGGGAGAACATCCTGTTCTGGACGCTGAGCGGCGTTCTTTATCTTCTGGCTGGCATCATCGCATTTCAAAACCCCAACTTGACGGCGGCAGTTCTGACCTTGCTGATGGCAATGGCGCTGGTCATTGCCGGTATTGCCCGTCTGTGGCTGGCATTAAAACTGCGTCCGCTGAAAAACTGGGGCTGGGTGGCAGCAGCCGGTGTGATAACCGCACTTGCTGGTTTCGTCATTGCGCTTGGCTGGCCGGTGAACAGCATCTGGGTGCTGGGTCTGTTCCTGTCTATTGACCTGATGATGCAGGGATGGGCACTGATTGCATTCGGCCTTGCCCTGAAATCTTGACTGCCGTTTGAGTTAAGACCGGGAGGGCTGACGGAACCTGAAATGTGCGACCAGCATGAGAGCAAAGCTGACCCGGTAGGTATGCCTTATTGGCTTTTGATAGTTGGGGTAGTTTGTGCTAATATAATGTCTTCGGATTAATAAAATCCGGTGCCACGGTCGGGCTCAAAAATCATAAGACCGCAATCAATCCAATGTTGGCCCTCTTATCGGCAACACTGCCAAGGGGCAGGATTTGAGAAAAAAGGGAGAAAGATCATGCCTATGGTCACTGTGTCGGTTTCCCCAGAGCAGGCGGCGAGAATGCGCCACGCTGTCGAATGCGGTGCATATGCCTCCGGGAGCGAAGTTGTGCGCGCTGCCTTGCGTTTGTGGGCCGCATCCGTGGATGTTTCCGAACTGGATGCAGATGCTAAAAACCAGCAAAATCATGAGGATGAGAGAGTCAATGTCGCCGAGCTTTTTGCCGCTCATGCGGACAGGAAGCGGTGCGGGTGAGACGCCTTTTCACACGATAATGCCGACCAGATGAAATGTGACAGTTATGTCATAAAACTTTCATCCAACCTTCACATACGGTCAATCTTTTATTGACCAGTTTTCAGGATGCTCCTCCGTAAAAAGAGGATTTCTCGTTGTGCCCACAAAGGCCACGGAAATCTCGTATAATTATGGTACGGAGAATAATCATGACAACGGCTTTGGCGTTGGATCACCCTTCGATACGTCGTTTTGCCAGCGGACAGATGATGTCCATGTCCAAATTGGTTCTGGAAACGGCGTTCCAGCCGATTGTAGAAACAACCACAGGTACGGTCTTTGGTTATGAGACCCTGATGCGGGGACACGAAAAGCTCGGCTTTTCCTCGCCACTGGCACTGCTGGATCAAGCGGAAAATGATGGCCAGCTTGTAGTACTGGAAAATCTGCTGGCGGGTCGGGCGCTGGCCAAGTTTTCAACCCTGCCGGATTTTGCCTCTGCCACCCTGTTTCTCAATCTCGATGTTCGCCTGATACGCCACGGCGATGCGATTCTCGACAAGCTTGTCTCGCATCTCGCAGGCGCCGGTATTGCGCCATCCTCCATCTGTTTTGAACTGTCGGAACGTTTCGACAATACCAGCGTGCCAGAGTTTTCGTCGCTGATTGCCCGCATGCGCAAGGAAGGTTTCAAGATCGCCATTGATGACTTTGGTGTTGGCCATGGCGAAATGAAACTGCTCAGTGACTATCAGGTCGACTATCTCAAGATTGATCGCCACTTCATCGATGGTGTCGACAGCAACCCGCGCAAGCGCCACCTCGTACGCCATATCGTCAATATTGCCCATGTGCTGGGTGTGCGTGTCATTGCGGAAGGCATTGAGACGGAGGCGGAATTCCTCGTTTGCCGCGAATATGGTGTTGATCTGGTGCAGGGTTGGTTTATCGCCCGGCCGACGACCTTTACCACCGAATTGCAACCTGCCTTTCCGCATTTGCAACATCTCGGAGAAAACCGCCGCAGCAGCCAGTCGCTGGATGAAATTCTCATTCGCAAACAGATCGAGCGCCTGCCGACCGTTTATGAAAATGACAGCATCGACAGCGTGTTCGAACTGTTTCGCCGAAACCCGGCGCAGGGATTTTTCCCTGTCCTCAATGCCAATGGTGAGCCGCGTGGCGTTATCAACGAACATCACCTGAAGGAATATATCTATCAACCCTTCGGCCGCGACCTCTTGAAAAACAAGGTCTACGAACGGACGATTTCGCATTTCGTCGACGCCGCTCCGATTGTCGGCCTCGATGCCGATGCCGATCAGCTGATGTCAATGTTTGCCAGCATGGACGGCAGCGCCTGTGTGATCTTGACGGAAAATTTGCGCTATGTCGGTGTTGTTTCGGCTGCGTCTCTCATCAAGGTCGTCAATGAGAAAAAACTCAAGATGGCGCAGGATCAGAACCCGTTGACGGCATTGCCGGGCAACCGGGCGATCAGCAGCTTCATCGAGGAGGGCTGCCGCGACGACGATGATACCCGTTTCCTGTGCTACTGTGACTTTGACAACTTCAAGCCGTTTAACGACAAGTACGGTTTTCACATCGGCGACCACGCTATTTCGTTATTCGCCGCTCTTATGCGGCGTTATTTTTTTGCCGGTGGCTGCTTCCTCGGCCATATCGGCGGAGATGATTTCTTCATCGGTGTGCGCGGCTGGTCTCGCGATGAAATAATGGAAATTCTGGAACGTTTGCTCAGCGATTTCCATGGCGACGTGATCGAGCTTTATTCCGAAGATGATCGGGAAGCTGGCCGTATCGTTGGTCATGACCGTTTCGGGACCGAGCGGTATTTCGCGCTGTTGCGCTGCTCGATTGCCGTCCTCGAACTGCCAAAAGGCTTGATGATTGGTGACAGTGAGCGGATCGGTAGCGAAATCGCGTCGATCAAGAAAGCCGCCAAGGACAGCAGCGACGGCCTGACGGTAAGGACATTTAACGGGACAAAATGACGCCAGTGGCAAAGCGTCTTCTTTTCTTCACTATGCCATTCCACTAATCCTTTCCCTGCGTTGTTTCAGGAGGATAGGATTATGGCATTGCCGCATGAAATGAATTTTGTCGATCTGCCTGCTTTCGGTGGAGCTGAGGTTATGGTGCTGGCCAAGGGTCCCGTGCCAACACCAAGAGCCGGGGAACTGTTGGTGCGAGTTGAGGCAGCCGGTATCAACAGACCTGATGTGGCGCAGCGGCAGGGCACCTATCCCCCGCCGAAAGATGCCAGCCCGGTTCTTGGCCTTGAAGTGGCAGGCGAGATCGTGGCGTTGGGTGAGGGGGTGACTGGATTCAGTGTTGGGCAGAAGGTCTGCGCATTGGCAAATGGCGGCGGTTATGCTGAATTTTGCGCAGTACCCGCGGGCCAGGCTTTGCCCTTCCCGAAAGGTTATGATGCCGAGCGGGCCGCGGCGTTGCCAGAAACATTTTTTACCGTTTGGGCCAATCTTTTCCAGATGGCTGGCCTTGGCGAAGGTGAGAGCGTTCTTATTCACGGTGGCACCAGCGGCATTGGCACCACGGCCATACAGTTGGCCAAGGCATTTGGTGCCAGGGTCTATGCCACGGCGGGCTCTGCTGAGAAATGCGACGCCTGCCTCAAGCTCGGCGCTGATATGGCGATCAATTACAAAACAGATGATTTTGTCGCCATCATCAAGGAAGACACCGGTGGCAAGGGCGTCAATGTCGTTCTGGATATGATCGGTGCGGCATATTTCGAGCGCAACCTGGCAAGCCTTGCTAAGGATGGGTGCCTGTCGATAATCGCATTTCTGGGCGGTGCAGTTGCGGACAAGGTCAATCTGACCCCGATCATGGTCAAACGCCTGACGGTAACCGGGTCCACCATGCGGCCACGCACGGCAGCGGAAAAACAGGTCATTCGCGACGAACTTCTGCAGCAGGTTTGGCCGTTGCTGGAGGAGTGCACGATTGCCCCGGTCATTCACAAGGTCATTCCGTTCAACGATGTCGCTGAGGGGCACAGGCTGATGGAAAGCAGCCAGCATATCGGCAAGATCGTACTTAAGTTGAATCTGTCATAAAACTCTTGAAATCCCGCCTGAAAGGATTACCTTTCTCTTATGTTCAACGAAACGAAAGGAAGGTGATCCAATGTCTAATGAGATTTCGATCTTTGTACTGGGCTTGGGAAAGGAGAAGGTTTTGACGGGGCAGCCCTCGGCCTGACCTACCTTCCTTCGAACTGGCATGATGAATGACAGTTCGGGTCCGCTACAGGATTAAACTCATGGAAGGGTCGCGTAAGCGGCCCTTTTCCTATTTTAAGGCCCTAGATTTTGCCGGTTCTCTGAACGCCGAACCAGCCGAGACCGGGGATTTTGACGCCTGGATTGACCACATCAATTCCTGCGACAAGGCCAAGAAGGTGAACTTCAAGACCGCTACGCGCGCCGGCGGCCACGCCAATCAAACCTCTCCATGAGAGATGCACATCCTTCCAGTCGTCATCGACATGGAAAAATGCTGCATTCGGCACGTAATCACGCCCCACAGCATCCGGCGGCAGTGCCACACCCAGTTCAGGCACAGAGCGCAGCACATGCGCCACAAACGTATTGGAGTTGGGGCCGGGATAGATGGTGTAACCACCCTGTTTGGCATAGGGGTAAGCCGCGATTGCCTTTTCAATCTGCGGGATCAGGCGCTCGGCCTCAGCCCCTTTGATTGAAACAACCTGCCGAGGCGGGTTGGAATACCAGAAGGCATCCGGTGGGTAGTTGTTGATCCGGATCGGATTGCCCCAGCCAACCTTGTCATACCGATTGTAACGGGCCGCGTTTTTTTTCTTGGTGACGATCCAGGCGTGGCTGGCAAGCGCCCCTTTGAAGCCGCCGGTCATGGCGGAAAACACATAGACAGCTGCTTGCCGCTGGTCATTAGCACTCGGCAACAGGCCAGACGATGACCATTTTGCTTCACGCCAGCTTGAAGGCTTGTCGCGAATTGCCCACAAACCTGCCGATGCGATCGCGGGCAGGAGGAAGATGACAAAAACCAGAACGAAGAACCGTTTAACGAATCTCATATTGCCCCGTGTGGTTATGTCTGCCCCATTCAATGGTCACTGCGTTTTTTGAAAAGCGCAGAGGATGTTAAATGGCTGCATGATCTTTGCCGTGAATCGGGTAGGATTTAAGGCGATACATGTGCAAGACATGTACTTTATCTGGAGTTTTTTGAGGCCGTTATGAACAATCCCGTTACTGTTGAAGTTACTCGCGGAAATCTGGTCGAAAGCCGCCATCACGGCATGGCTGTTGTGGTGGATGGTGACGGCAAGGTGCTGTTTTCGGCAGGTGATGTGGAAAGCGGTGTTTTTCCCCGTTCTGCCTGCAAGGCCATGCAGGCCTTGCCTCTGGTGGAAAGCGGTGCAGCAGATGCTTTCGGCTTCGGTAACAAGGAGTTGGCACTGGCCTGTTCGTCGCATAGCGGTGATGATGCACATGTCGAACTGGCGGCCTCAATGCTGGCAAAAGCCGGTCGTGACGAGACTGTGCTGGAATGCGGCGCCCACTGGTCATCCGATCAGGCGACACTTATCAATCAGGCCCGCACACTGGAAAAGCCAACCGCGTTGCACAACAACTGCTCTGGCAAACATGCCGGTTTTGTCTGTGCTTGCTGCCATATGGACGTCGATCCCAAGGGTTATGTCGGCTACGACCATCCACTGCAGCAAGAAATCCGCGCCACCATGCAGGCTCTGACCGGTGCCGTGCTGACCCATGACAATTGCGGCACCGATGGCTGCTCCATCCCTACCTATGCAGTTCCGCTGAAGGGACTGGCACATGGCTTTGCAAAAATGGCGACCGGCACCGGGCTTGAACCTTTGCGCGCCAAATCGGCAAAACGTTTGATCGATGCCTGCATGGCAGAACCATTTTTTGTGGCGGGCACAGGTCGAACCTGCACCCGACTGATGCAGGTTTCACCCGGGCGCATCTTTGCCAAAACCGGAGCGGAGGGCGTGTTTGTTGCCGCATTGCCGGAGACCGGCATTGCCATGGCGGTCAAA
>NZ_DAMDBP010000019.1:0-48558 GCF_032092815.1 Agrobacterium sp.
TCGGCATCCAGTCGCTGTCGATTGCAAACAGCAACTCGGAAAACATTCTTCAGCTCTTCCGTTAATAGACGGATTAAAGCTCACAAAAAGAAAGCCGCGCCAAAAGCGCGGCTTTTTCTATGAAACCAACCGCAGAAGTCTTCCCCGTCGAATGCATTCAACTCATTCAAATTCCGCAGAGTTGACAGTAACGACCCAATTGAGACCTGAGGGCTCGGCATTCTCGCTGCTGCGCATTCGGAATGCACGGCATGCGGTGTAACTCTCCCCCGCAGCGATCCGCACGTTGCTGCGTTGATAACCGTCATAGGCCACGGAGGCACGAAACGCCGGTTCGAAACCTTCCAGCGTGTAATTCAATTTGAGAACTGGCGATGCATTGTCGTTTTTGAAGGTGATGCGCAACGGTGCCTTGGGATCCGTGCAGGTTTCATCCCAGACGGCTGTGGCAACGATCTTTGCAAGGCGTTCGCCGGTTTTTACCGTCTCCCAGTAAATGGCAATCGCGCTTCCCACCCAGACAATCACAAGTCCGGCGAGAACCAGCTTCATGCGCTGCGGAAACGCGAAGGCAAATAGCGCCAACACAAGGCTTGCTACAATTCCGACAATCATTTTGCTCTCCTCATCCGTGTGTTAGTGCCACGAACAAGCGGAAAATCATACATCCCTTGTCCCGACAGAGCAGCGAAGAGAGGTTTTTCCCCTCAAAACAATGTCAACATAGGGAAAATTGTCGTGATCTTGCAGAGTGCTAACGTTTTGAGACCTTGGCAGCTTCGTGGCTTTCGATCACCGTCAGAAGATCTTCCCGGACCGTTTCGATATGCCCGCGCAGAAAAAACGCCGCCTTGTCAAACTCTCTAGTGCGACACAGATTGATCATATCCCTGTGTTCTCGCATCGCCCGGTTCATGGCTTCAGGACTAGATAATTGCAGCCGGGTGTAACGCTCGCTGGTCTGCAAGAGTGATATCACGATCTGCCGGCTTTTGGGGAGGTTGGACCGCTGATAAAGCGCCATATGAAGTTGCGCATTCAACTGTCCGTACAACTCCACCCTTCCATGGCTGGTCGCCTCCAGAAACACCTCCTGAATGTTATCGAGCTGTTTGAAATCCTGCGCGTCAAGTTGTGGTGCGGAACTGAGCAGCAGGCGCGGCTCAAGCATTGCCCGCAACTCAAAAACATCGTTGATTTCCGCCACCGACAGGTCTGACACGACCGCCCCCTTTTGCGGCACGATGCGCACAAGTCCTTCTGCTTCAAGCTGAAAAAGTGCCTCGCGCACCGGAATGCGGCTGACCCCATGGGTCTCGGCAAGAGCGTCCTGCCTTAACTGGCTGCCAGCGGGATAATATCCGGAAAGGATAGCCTGACGTATTTCGTCAATGATCGCGCCTGAAAGGGTTTTGGGCTTATCAGAAATCGACATCAGGGTTACCCCCTTTAAAGATTAATCAGATCAGTAATGGCCCTGGGATAATGCATAAAATATAAATTGGTTGCCGCAGCAAAACGTCAAATACGACTAAAGACGTACAAGCTCACGCCCTGTTGATCGGGCGTGAAGGTGCTCGACGCAGGCTGCGCACGCTTCAGATGCCCTTGATTTCGACCGCGTTGTTCATGTCGCGCGCGACATATTCCTGGATCTGGCCCACGATCTGCGCAGCATGGGCAATGGCCAGTTCATCTGCCTTTTCGACGTCGCCGGCCGCGATGGCGGCAATCATTTCTTCATGCTCATCGACATATTGCCGTGGCAGACGGTCATCGAATGTCGAATAATAAAGCCGCAATATTCTGCGGCCCTCATCCAGCAACCGCGCAAAAAACGCCGTGTAATAGGCGTTGCCGCCGAGTTCCGCGATCGCCACGTGAAATTCGCGGTTCGCCTCGATCATGGCGTAGGCGTTTCTGGCTTCCACGGCTTCTGCGAACTGTTTCTGATAGGCCAGAATGGTTTGCATGCCCTCGGCATTGGGATGTTTGGCCGCCTGGCGTGTTGTCACGCGGTACATCAGTGTCAGCGCATCGAAATAGGTCGGCAGAGACGCAAAATCGATCGTCGAAACAATGGTGTTTCTGTTGGGCAACGTGGTGACCAGACCATCGGCTGCAAGGCGTAGCAGCGCTTCACGAACCGGCGTGCGCGACATGCCAAAGCGTTCAGAAAGCCGCACTTCGTCCAGCGGACTGCCCGGCGGTAGCGCCATGGACAGGATTTCATTGCGCAAGGTGCTGTAAACGGTTTGCGTGCCCGAACCTCTTACCTTTGCTGTATCGGCCTGCTCTGGAAGGTCTTTAGGCTGCATCGCAATCAAACTCGCCGTTTGCTGGTTGTCCGGTCATTTTACTTATCAAATTTCAGGCTGTTCCTGATGCTCCATCGGAAGCATCGGCCCAGTTCGTGATCCATGCCCGGATTGTTACAGCGTTTCGAAGAGCGTTTTCAAGAAAACGATCGTATCAGACTGCCGACAAGCAGGTTCCAGCCATCAATCAGAACAAAAAACAATATCTTGAACGGCAGGGAGATCGATGTTGGCGGCAACATCATCATACCCATGGCCATGGTGATCGTTGCCACGATGATATCGATCACCAGAAATGGCACGATGATCAGAAAGCCGATTTCAAATCCGCGTCTAATTTCCGAAAGCATAAAAGCCGGAACCAGAATGCGGTAATCAATCACATTTTCCGTAAGCACTTCCTGGCCGCGTTCGCGGGCAATATCCACGAACAGTTTCAGGTCCTTGTCACGGGTATTGGCCGTCATGAATGTGCGGAACGGCTCGGCAATTTTGACCACAGCTTCCTGCTCGGTCAGCTGGTTTTGCAGCAGCGGCTGCACACCTTCCGTCCAGGCGCGGTCAAATGTCGGCGACATGACGTAAAAGGTCATGAACATCGCCATGCTGACAAGGATCATGTTTGACGGGGTTGTTGCCAGACCCATGCCCGAACGCAGGATCGAAAATGCGATCACGAAGCGCGGAAAGCTTGTGACCATGATCAGAATGCCCGGCGCGACGGACAGGACCGTCAAAAGACCGAATGTTCTGATGATCCATGCTGCAACGGAACCGTCGATCTGCGTATTCAGCAAATCGGTCGGCAATTGCTGGGCGTTGGCAAGGCCCGGCAAAACCAAGAGGACAGCGATGGTCAATAAAAATCGAATCATTCGATCACAAAGGTTCGGAACATAACCTTCGATACTCGCCCTTCTGAACGCAGGTCAACACGTTCCTGAACGTCATCCCGTAGATATTGAAAGCCGCGCGGCCCTTCGAGCTGCTGCAACGAAACAGTGCGCAGATAGGCCATCAGATCCTGGTGGATATCTTCTGCCATCTTGACGTCAGGCTCGCCGTTGAACATCAGCGCCACTTCCAGCCTGATCCAGTTCGTCGAGGGATAGGCAAGATTTGCCGTTACCGGATCCAGTTGCAGGATACCGTTTGCCTTGGGATCGATCTTCGGGAGGCCAGCGTCCTTTTCGCCTTCCTTGGCTTCGGCAGCAGCGTGTTCTTCTACCACCTTGCCAATTTTCGGAGCGATCATTCCGCCAAGGAACCAGCCGCCGCCGGCACCGACCAGCGTCAGGATTGCAACGCTTGCTATCGTCATGACAAGAGGTGACTTCTTGGGCTTCTCGTCACCGGTCTGTGCGTTATCCATGACCTTGCCTTACTCCGGACTTTCCAATTGTTTCATGCATTGACCGGCAGCCCCCGCTTCGAAGCCCGCCGGTTTTGTGACGTCATCAGATCGGCGAGAACAGATCGACGATCTGCTGGCCAACCGGTGGCTGCTGCACTTCCGTCAGGCGGCCACGGCCTCCATAGGAGATGCGGGCTTCGGCGATGCGCTCGTAAGAGATCATGTTATCGGCGTCCACATCCTGCGGCCGCACGATACCCGCGACGTTGAGGATACGAATTTCGTGGTTCACACGCACTTCCTGCGAGCCGCTGATGATGAGGTTGCCGTTTTCGAGAATACCGGTCACCACGGCTGCAACAAGCAGCGTCAGCTTTTCGGAGCGCTTGGTTTTACCCTTGCTCTGCGTGTCAGTGTCGGAACCGTAATTGATGCTGGAATCCGCATTTGGCGTCCAGCCAAGGATTTCCGCCTGTGCCTTCCAGTTCAGACCGCTGGAATTGGTGCGGTTACGCTCGGTTTCGTTGTCGAAATCGGCCTTGTCGTTGATCTGGATGTTGACCGTCAGAATGTCACCGATATTCAGCGCGCGCAGGTCCTTGAACAGCGCACCTTGAGAATCGCTCCACAAGGAATAGCCACTGGCCATGTGCTTTGGCTGCTTGGGATACATGCCCATCTGCGGCGTCTGGCTGAATTGCAGGCCGGTACCAATCGGGCTCATGGCCGGCGCATTGCCAATTTCCTTCAGTGTCTGGCTGTTCTGGCAGCTCGCGAGCAACATCAGTGGCAAGATCAGGGCCGGAATACGCATTGTCATGACGGATCCTTCGAGGTGTTCGGATCGGTTGCGCTTGACATGATCCCCGCGACGATCGCGGCTTTCTGCGCATCCATTTCACTTAAAATCAGGCCGGACTGACGCGCCGGCAATTGCATGATGATGGCAGCAGCGATCTCGACATGCATCTCCTCGAGCTGAGGTGCAGCGGCATCCGCCTTCATCGTCTTATAGATATCGACCAGGTTTGCCTTGGCTTGGGCCAGGAAGTGGTTGCGACGTGCCAGCCAGTCCTCATATTCCGCCTTGCGGTTTTCAAGGGTGGTAATACGTTCATTCACTTCTGCCTGCAGCTTTTCAAGCTCCTGCTTCTGCAGCAGGTAGCGCTGATCACGGGCAGCATCTGCAATGTTGGTGCAGAATTTCTGGATTTCTTCCTGTGTGCTCATTTCCGTCAGAATGGCCTGCTGGCTTTCAGCGTTGACAGCCGGAACAAGCAGAACCAGAGCAGCGACGGCAGCAAAGCGGCCAAGCGTTTCATAGACAGAGCGTTTTGGCGTTTCAGATTGGATCGTCATTGCAGAACAAGCTCCGCCTGGAGAGCGCCGGCCGATTTGATACCTTGCAGGATCGCAATGATACCGTCGGCTTTCAGCCCGATATTGTTGAGACCGGACACCAGCGTGCGCAGGTCAGGTCCTTCGATAATGGCCACCTGGCCGCCTTCCTGCATCGCCATGATGTCGGTCTGCGGCTGAACAGCGGTTTCACCACGCGAGAACGGTGCGGGCTGAATGACCTGCGGCGTTTCCGTGACCTGAACAGTCAGCGTTCCATAGCTGACCGCCACTGGCGAAATGCGGACATCCGCGCCGATCACAATCGTGCCGGTTCGCTCATTGATGACAACCTTGGCAGGCGTATCGGTTTCCACCAGAAGGTTTTCGATCTCTGCCATCAGGCGGGTGAGATCTGCTTCGCGTGGTTTTTGAACAATGACTTCCTGGCTGTCACGCGGCTCTGCAACAACGCCACCGTAGCGGGTGCGGGCAAAGGCATTGACTGCGTCGGCCACACGCACGGCAGTCGAAAAGTCAGGATTGCGCAATTGCAGAACGAGGTTGACGCCATCCTTGAACTTGGACGGAAGTTCACGCTCGATGATCGCGCCGTTGGGCACGCGTGCCGAGGTCGTGACACCCTGTGTCAACGAGGCAGCATCACCCTGTGCGGAAAAGCCGTTGACGATGACAGCACCCTGGGCAACGGCATAAATCTGGCCGTCGGCACCGGAAAGCGAGGTCATGATCAGTGTACCACCACGCAGCGAAGTCGCATCACCCAGCGAGCTGACGGTGACGTCAACGCGGCTGCCGGGGCTGGCAAATGGCGGCAGATTGGTTGTGACCATAACGGCTGCAAGGTTCTTGGCATTGGTCTGTCCGCCCTGCGTTGTGATGCCAAGATTCTGCAGCATGGCGCGCATGGACTGTTCGGTGAAGGGCGAGGACCGCAGGCTGTCGCCCGTGCCCTGCAAGCCAACAACCAGACCGTAACCGATCAACTGGTTTTCACGACCCGACTGCAGGGAGGCGATGTCCTTGATGCGCGATGTATTGGCATGGGCCGGCAAGGTGCCGAACACCTGCACACTCAAAGCCAGAACGAGGATCGCAATCGATTGCAAGGCTTTCATTTCGCCATCACCTGAATAGAGCCGTCCCGCATGACCGTACCGTTAACGATCACGCCGGAATCAATGTTACGCACACGCACCACATCGCCCACGCCACCATCCTGCATGGGTGTACCCGCGGCAGAGATCGTCATGTGTCCGACCGTGAAGGTCAGGCGGACGCTTGCGCCACGGGTCACAGCAAAGGGAATACGCAAGGCTGCCACCGGAATGGTGCGGCCTGGAAGCAGGGTCTGCTTTGAGATCAGACCTTCGATCTGGCCAACTTCGCTGGCATAACCCGTTGTAATGTTGGGATTTGTGACCTCAACCTCTTTCAGGGCGTCGGCAGAAATGACCTCGCCCGGATAGATGATACGCGTTGGCACCAGAGCAACCGGAGCCTGCGCAAAGGATGAGGTCGCGATCACGGATGAGACGAACGCGACGCATAACCGGACAAGTCCGTTATTAAATCTGCTTTCCTTCCGGCTAAACTTCATGTTCGCCCATCCTTTCCCGTTTTTTACTTCAGGTTCTTACTGACCACCGAGGCCATTTCGTCTGCGGTGGTGATAACCTTGGAGTTCATTTCGTAGGCACGCTGCGCGGTAATCAGGTCAGTGATTTCCTTGACCGGATCGACGTTGGAGCCTTCGAGATAGTTCTGCTTGATGTAACCGTAGCCCGGATCATCAGGCACGCCGACGATGGCATCACCCGAGGCCGGTGTCTGGGCAAACAGGTTGTCGCCAAGCGGTTTCAGACCCGCTTCGTTGACGAAGTTTGCAATCTGCAACTGGCCGACTTCCGTGAACTCGGTGTCATTGCCAAGACGGACAGTCACCTGACCGGTACGGCTGATGACTGTTTCCGTCGCATCAATCGGAATGATGATGTTTGGAATGACGTTGTAACCATCGATGGTGACGAGCTGGCCATCAGCGTTTTTGTTGAAGGCGCCGGCACGCGAATAGAGTGTCGAACCGTCGGCTGCTTCAATCTGGAACCAGCCACGACCAACCAGTGCGACATCGAGATCGTTGCCAGTTTCGATGAAGTTACCCTGTGTGTGGATGTTACGCACGGCAGATGTCTGCACACCGAGACCGATGTTGGCACCTTCCGGTACGATGGCCTGGTTGGCACGATTGGCCACGCCCTGCGCACGTTCCGTCTGGTAGAGAAGATCGGTAAACTCGGCGCGGGCGCGCTTGTAACCTGTCGTGTTGATGTTGGCGATGTTGTTCGCGATAACTTCGAGGTTGGTCTGCTGCGCATCCATACCGGTCGCGGCGATAGCAAGTGCTCTCATGTCTACGTTTCCTTAATGGTGCTAAATCTGCATCTTCGATACTTCGAGATATGCGCTGACAATCTTGTCGCGCAGCGCAATGGCAGTCTGAAGCGACTGTTCGGCACTCAAAACGGCATCGACGACTTCACGGGTGTTGGCCTTGCCCTGAATACCTTCAAAAGACGCAACTTCGGCCTTCTTGAGGTTGTTCATGGCATCGACAGACATGTTGCCCAGCACGCTGGCAAAGCTCATGCCGGTCTGTTCGCCTGGGGTCTTTTCACGCGTTGCACCGGTCAGATCGGTGGCGATGGAGGAGATACCATCAAGATCGCGCGTCAGAGAAAGGGAGCTTAATTGATTAATTTTATCGATCATTGTGAAGCTTTCAGAAGGTCAATTGTCGCGCTCACAAGTTCACGCGTCTGTTTAATCATCTGCAGGTTGGCGTCGTAGCTGCGGTTTGCTTCGCGCATGTCTGCCATTTCGATGAGGATGTTGACGTTTGGCATCTTCACCACGCCGTTTGCATCAGCGGCCGGGTTGCCTGGATCATATTCCTCGATGTACTTGCCGCGATCCTCGCCGAGCTTCTTGACGGCAACCTTTTCAAGTCCAGTCGCACGATCCAGCTCCATGCCAAACGTCACCGTCTTGCGGCGGTAAGGGTCAGCACCGGGGGTATCGCCGGTCGAACGCGCATTGGCGATGTTTTCCGATACAATACGCAGGCGGGTGGACTGAACTTCCAGACCGCTTCCTGCGATCTTGCTGGCAGCGCTTAAAGGATCCATGGTTTTTACCTCTTCACAGTCATCAGCATCATGCGATGGAACGTCTTCACCAGGTTGGTGTTGAGTTCGTACTGCCGCTTGATTTCACCGGTTTTCGTCATTTCTTCCGCAAGAGCGATGGTGTTACCCGACTCCTGCACACCGATTTCGTTGTTCACGTTGGAGTCGCGAACTTCGATATTTTCACTGAGCGTGCTTGCACCGAAGTGCGCAGGATGTGTCTTCGCCATGCCCATGGTGGTGCCGGTCGACTGCATCACTGCTTCAAAAGGACTGATGTCCTTGCCGCGGTATTTAGGAGTGTTGGCATTGGCGATGTTGGTCGCCACGACTTCCTGACGAACGCTGAGCCACTCCGCTTGACGGGCTGCAAGATCGAACAGTTGAATCGGTTCCATAGATTTCTCCATATTTTATGGACAAAACCTATGCTGCTAATCTTGCGTCAGACTTACGGTAAATCCGTTGCCAGGGCTGTTATCGCAAATCCCACACGTCAGTGCTTTTCGTGCCAAACGAAACAGGCGCAGCCTGTGGCCGCGCCTGCAAAAAATGGAAGAGAGGTTATCTCCCGAAGAATCAATGGCCTTCGTTTTGATAAACATCGCCACTTGAGGTGACGATCACCCACTGGCCATCCCGCTGCTCGATTTTGGCGAGCTTGGTATTGTCTGGCAAAACGGAACCGACCTTGACCATATACATGCCGGCGCTGTCTTCAATCAGCGCGCGGCCATTGGCCACATGCAGCAGCCGGTAATTGGCGCCGTGACCCGGAAAGGGCTGTTCTTCACGCGCCGCGATGCTGTTTTGTCTTTCCTTGCCGGAATCCGACACGGTCGCCGTGGTCAGTGGATCGAACGGCAGCGGAGGAATATCCGGGCGGTCGTCCTTGTTGCGGTTGACCATGGCAAGTGGTGAAACGCTGAACACCTCTTTCGGACCGGTATGTGGCAGGTCACGGGTCATGTCGAAGATTGGCGTGGTTACACCAAACTTGTCTTCATTGAAGAACACATACCATGGGAAAAAAGCAGCCGCAGCCGCAAGCGTCACACCACAGAGTGCCAGAGCACGGTCCGTACTGGTAATGGAGGCCTTTTCCTTCTTATCCATCTCGATACGTTCTTCTTGTTGCTTGTCGAGCATGGTCATCCTCTTGGTCTTTGATTGTTTGCCTGCGGCGCGTTGCCGGTAATGGCATTGCGCAAGGCAATTGCCAGATCGGCATAGGCGTCGGCCGCTGGCGGCTCGGACGGTGTCTGTTTGAGAACGTCGTAAATGATCGGCACCTGCTTGATCGCCATGTCAAGATCCGGATCGGTGCCAGCTCGATAGCCACCGATCAATCGCAGATCTCGCGTCTCTTCAAAGCGATGCACCAGCGCCTTGAGGCGCGACACCAGCGTTTCCTGATCAGGTGTCCAGGCTTTTTTGGCCAGACGGGAAATCGAGGCAAGCGGATTGATCGGCGGGTAGCGCCCTTCTTCAGCGAGGCTGCGCTCCAAAACAATATGGCCGTCGAGAATACCACGGGTCGAATCCGCAATCGGATCGTTGTGGTTGTCGCCGTCGACGAGGATCGAAATGATGGCGGTAATCGTGCCGGTGCCTTCGACGCCCGGCCCTGCCCGTTCCAGCAGTTTCGGAAGTTCGGTGAAGACAGATGCCGGATAACCACGTGCCACCGGCAATTCACCCGACGCAACCGCGACTTCGCGGATGGCATGGGCAAAACGGGTGACACTGTCGATGATCAGCAGCACGTTGTCACCCTGATCGCGGAAATGTTCGGCAATCGTCACGGCAGACAGCGGCGCCATCTTGCGCAACATCGGGCTTTCGTCACTGGTGGCAACGACCGCGATGGACTTGGCCATGTTCTCGCCAAGCGTATCTTCAATGAATTCACGCACTTCGCGGCCGCGTTCGCCCACTAGTGCTATGACAACCTTGTCGAAGGCGTCGGCTTTCGCCAGCATCGACAGCAGGGTGGATTTACCCACACCCGAACCCGCAAAAATGCCAAGGCGCTGACCAAGGCACAAAGGCGAGAAGATATCGATGGCGCGAACGCCCGTCTTGAAGGCCTTTTCAACACGGCTGCGTGTCATAGACGGCGGCGCGGTGTTGGAAATGGAGCGGCGATCAGTGCCTGACGACAATGGGCCCAACCCATCGATCGGATCACCAAGTGCATTGATGGTGCGACCGCACCAGCTGGCTTCCGGTGCCACGCGGAAAGCCCCCTTGTAGATCACCGTATCGTCGATGCCGATCGGTTCACCGGGTTCGATGGGGCAGACAAAGATAAAATCGGATTCAACCCGGACGACTTCACCGAGATGAATGCCGGTCTCGCTTCGATGGGCGACAAATTCTCCCAACCGCACATGCCGCGACAGGCCGGACACCGTGTAGTGGCCAGCCGCGATTGCGGTGACCCGCCCGCCATGGGCAACGGCCACATCAGGGTCGGCATAGCGTTCCACCAGACTGGCGAGTTGCGCCAGCTTGGAGGTGGACGGTTTGGAAGAGGAACCAATGTCAGCCATCATGGCCTATATCCTTAGCGGCTACCGCCGAGTGTCTTGATTGCTTCACCGAATGTGGATTCGGTATCGCGCATTACGGAGGAAATGCTTTCGAATGCCCGGTTGACCTGAATGAGCTGCATCATTTCAGAGATACCGTTGACGTTCGACTGCTCGGTGTAACCCTGCATGACGCCGGCATCGCTACGGTTCACGACAGGCTGCGGCGCGGCAACAGTGGTGATACCGCTGTTGTCATGGCGCAGGTAACCTTGCGAGACATCGGCGCTATAAAGGCCAAGCAGTGCAATCTGGCGATCATCCTGAACGATACCGCCATCGGCACCAATCTTGATTTCACCACCAGCGCGGTTGAGTTCGATCTGTCCGCCACCGGCATCCAGAACAGGGTAACCATTGGTCGACACCAGAATGCCGTCTTCGCGGATGGTCAGACGGCCATCACGGGTCAGCACCTGACCATCTGGCGTGTCAATCGCCAGCCATGCATCGCCCTTGACGGCAACGTCGAGGGGATTGCCGGTTCTGTCGAGCGAACCGCTGCGGGTCGAAAGGTAGTCGTTGCCCTGCGATACGAAGGCGACTTTCGCGTTCATGTCGTTGCGGGTCTTGCTCAGCACCTCATCAAACTTGACCTCGGTTGCCCGAAATCCTGTGGTGTTGATGTTCGCCATGTTGTCAGCGATGGTGGTAATACGACGCTCAAGCGCCATCTGCGACGAAAGGGCCACATACAGTCCGGACTGCATATCATTTGCCTCCGAGTTTCAGGGTGTTGATGGAAAGAAGAAGGTCGGAAGAAATTCCAAAACCGGCGGACGACCCAAGGATGGTCGGTGACGTGTTGACCTGTGAGGGATTTTCCATCTCCCACATGATCGTGAAACGCTCGAGCAGCTTGCCGACTTTGACGGGATCCTGCAGATCCTCCATCTTGATCGCCTTTTCGACGAGGGCTGCCTGCTTGTCGATATCGGTACCGGCAAACTCGGCCGGAAGCTGGAATGTCGTGCGAAACACCTGCGACAGGGCCTCATCGGCAATGATGCCCATGCCCGAGGTGATCGACGGCGCCATGCGCTCGAAATAAAGCGCAAGACGCACACCGGTGTTATCGGTGCCGGCTTCCTGCTCCAGGGTCTGGCGATTGTACTGGGCAACAATATCCTTCTGCGCACGATCAAAAGACGTCGCAGCTTCACCGAAAGCAGCAAAGTTCAGGGATGTCGCAAAATCCTTGTAGCGGGTATCGGACAGCTTGTTGGCGAAGGCATCGTCACTGGAAACGCCTTCCGTCAGAACCTTGCGGATAAAGGCTTTTGCAAAGGCCATATCTTCCAGGCCATGCGCCTTCAGCGCGTAGTTATAAAGCCTTGTATCGTCCATGAAGGCATCGATGGATTTGATCGAGCCAATCTTGGAAAGATAATATTCCGTCTCCCGCGCAACATCAGGTTGCTTTGATATACGATCAAGAGACTTGCCGATATCCTGGCTGATAAGCCGATAACTGGTATAGGTCGTTGTCACGCTATGTCCGCCGCCGTTGCTCGAATCCTTTTGCGCACAGATGTGCCTCGACAGGATGATGACGGTCATTGCTTGCGCGAAACTGTTTGTTCCTGATGTATTTTCCGCGGCTATCCTACAGGTTCACGCAAGCCACATTTTCTACAACCCGGACATAAGACAACGGTCAGGTGCGAGTGGACAATGAATATCATTATCGGGTTAATCATCACCTTCGGCTGCGTTATCGGCGGCTACATGGCTATGGGCGGCCACCTGGACGTTCTGGTTCAGCCCTTCGAGCTTGTCATCATCGGCGGCGCCGGTCTTGGCGGCTTTATCATGGCCAACCCCATGAAAGTGGTGAAAGATTCGGGTAAGGCACTGGGCGAAGCCTTCAAGCATTCGGTCCCCAAGGAGCGCGATTACCTCGACGTTCTGGGCGTGCTTTATTCCCTGATGCGCGACCTGCGTACCAAGTCACGCAACGAAATCGAAGCCCATATCGACAACCCGGCCGAATCCAGCATTTTCCAGACCGCGCCTTCCGTTCTCAAGAACAAGGAACTGACCGCGTTCATCTGCGATTACGTCCGCCTCATCATCATCGGCAATGCACGCTCGCACGAAATCGAAGCGCTGATGGATGAAGAAATCGACACCATCCTGCACGACAAGCTCAAGCCTTACCACTCGATTACCGCCATGGGCGATTCGTTCCCGGCCATCGGTATCGTTGCCGCCGTTCTCGGCGTTATCAAGGCGATGGGCAAGATCAACGAATCACCGGCTGTTCTCGGCGGTCTTATCGGTGCGGCGCTCGTGGGCACGATGCTCGGGATCATTCTGTCCTATTCGATTGCCAACCCGCTTGCCGCCCAGGTCAAGATCGTTCGCACCAAGCAGCACCGTCTCTACATCATCGTCAAGCAGACCCTGATTGCTTACATGAACGGTTCTGTGCCGCAGGTTGCTCTCGAATATGGCCGCAAGACCATTTCCAACTACGAGCGTCCGTCGATCGACGCCGTCGAACAGGAAATGATGAACCCTGGCGGCGAAAACAAGGCGGCTTGATAGACCATGGCAACAACAGACACAGCTCCTGCAATGGACCATGCGGTACTGGCCAAGCTCACAGGTGGGCTTGGTGACCAGAAAACGATACTCAAGATCGGCAGCGAACTCGGGCATCTCTACAGCGAGTTTCTTCCGGATATTTTTCACAGCGAAACCGGCATCACCATCGATGTCGAGTACATCGGGTGCCAATCCGGCCTGATGACTGATCTGGTGCGCAGCATCGGCCCGGAGTTTGCCGTGGCCGACTGCTCGCTGCGCAACTGGTCTCCGACCTTCGTCATGGCCTGTGGCAACGCGTTCATCATGACCTTGATGGAACGCATGCTGGGTGCCCTGCCTGAGACGATTTCAGAGCCGGAAGTTCGCTCGCTGTCGAATATCGAGCTTGATCTTGCAGCCCTGGTCATCGGCCGCATGGCCAGTGTTCTGCGCTCGGGCGTCAACGCACCGGGTGGCTTTGAAGCGACAATCGATCCGCCGTACAATTCAAAGGGCAAGTGCGGCTTCGACGAAGAGATTACCGGCCAGTACGGTGTTCTGATTCGCCTGAAAGTGGATCTCGGCAAGATCTCCTCGGAGTTCGCTCTGGTGATCCCGCAACGCATCATGCTCAAGACACAGATCGTTGCACCAAAGGCATCAGCAAGCGCCATCAAGAAACACGAAGAATGGGTTGCCCTGATCAAGGAACAGGTCAAGCGTTCACAGGTCACGCTTGAAGCCCGTATCCGGCTTCAGAAAATGACCCTGCGCAACCTGGCGCGTCTGACAGAAGGCGACGTCATTCCCTTCCGGGATATCAGCCGCGACGACATCACTGTCGAGGTCAGCGCGAATGGCAGCGACATCTACAATTGCGAATTTGGAAAGGCGGGAGATCGCTACATGGTTCGCGTGAAGAACAACGTCAGCACAGATGATGAGATATTGAGACATCTGATGGGTTAAAACTTGTCGTGCTCAAATTGAGCGAAGGCAGTTTGACGCAAGTTTCAAAAGGAATAATTACGGCATGGCTACGAAGAAAACACCTTTGACTGAAGATGACGCGCTTTCCATCGGCGAACCTGCCGATCTGGATCAAGCGATTGGCGACCTGCGCGGTGTCCTGAAGACGGACGCTGAAGGCAGCTTTGGCGATTTCGGTGATTTTGCTGATGCAACTCCTGCGACAGACGGCGCAGACGCAATGGATTTCGGCGGCGGCTCCAGCGATTTCGGCATGGACGACTTTTCAGCCGGCCCTGCAGCAGGTGCCCAGATGCAGATCGGCAGCGGTCTGTCCGACAATATGGACCTGATCATGGACATCCCGATTGATGTCCAGATCGTTCTTGGTACCAGCCGCATGCTGGTTTCCGGTCTGATGGATCTTGAAGAGGGTGCAACCATTGCACTGGACCGCAAGATCGGCGAACCGGTTGAAATAATGGTGAATGGCAGACGCATCGCACGCGGTGAAATTACCGTTCTTGAGAATGACGACTCACGTTTTGGTGTTAAACTCATTGAAGTGATGAGCATCAAGAAAGCCTGATCCCGGTTTTGGGGCAGAGAGGAAAGACCATGATGGACTTTGAGGATTTCGGTAACCCAATTGAAGGGAAGCCGTTGTCTCAGGCAGATAAAGCTGCCGCCGTGCTGCTTGCCATGGGAAAAGGCGTAGCGGGTAAACTACTTAAATTTTTTACGCAGAATGAACTGCAGCTCATTATTGCATCTGCTCAGACCCTTCGCGTCATTCCACCTGATGAACTTGCTGCCATCGTGAACGAATTCGAGGATTTGTTCACGGAAGGCACAGGCCTGATGGATAACGCGAAGGCCATTGAAAGCATTCTTGAAGAAGGCCTGACACCGGAAGAAGTTGACGGTCTGCTCGGCCGCAGAACAGCATTCCAGGCCTATGAAGCATCCATCTGGGACCAGCTTCAGGATGCCAGCCCCGAATTCATCGGCAACTTCCTGGCCAAGGAACATCCGCAGACCATCGCATACATTCTTTCCATGCTGCCATCCGCGTTTGGTGCCAAGGTTCTCCTGACCATTCCTGATGAACAGCGTGCCGACATCATGAACCGTACGGTCAACATGAAGGATGTCAGCCCGGCGGCCGCACAGATCATCGAAAAGCGCGTCATGGCGCTGATTGCAGAGATCGAAGCGGAAAGAAACGCCAGCGGTTCTGCGAAGGTTGCAGACCTGATGAACGAGCTGGAAAAGCCGCAGGTAGATACGCTGTTGAGCTCGCTGGAAACCCTCAACAAGGAATCCGCCAACAAGGTCAAGCCGAAGATCTTCCTGTTCGAAGACATGCTTGCCATGCCGCAGCGCAGCCGCGTTCTTCTGCTCAACGACGTGTCCGCAGACATTCTCACCATGGCTCTGCGTGGTGCGACCAACGAAATCAAGGAATGTGTCCTTTCGGCCATCAGCCCGCGTCAGCGCCGCATGATCGAATCCGACCTGTCCGTTCCGGTCGCAACACTCAACACACGCGAAGTGGCTA
Source organism: Agrobacterium sp. (assembly GCF_032092815.1). Lineage (GTDB taxonomy): Bacteria > Pseudomonadota > Alphaproteobacteria > Rhizobiales > Rhizobiaceae > Agrobacterium. The sequence continues at coordinate 15,876 of NZ_DAMDBP010000019.1, forward strand.
TCGCCCGCCGCGCTGTTGCACAGGAAGCCATTCGTCTGGCCGCTTCGGGTCAAATCCTGCTCAAGGAAGCCGATGCGAATGCCGCAGCGGCTTAATTGCCGAAGCTGCATGTTGAAAACCTTTGCGGGGCAGGCTTGTACTATTGCCCCGCACCCCACCACAGTCTAGCCTTAACCGACCAACCCGCCATGCTGGCGGGTTTGCTTTATGTCGGGGACCGGCGTCTTGTCAGACGATCAGGATAAAGAGAGTAAAACAGAAAACCCCACGGAGAAAAAACTCCGTGATGCGGCCGAGAAAGGCAATTTGCCTGTGTCTCGCGAAATTCCGATTTTCGCGTCTGCTCTCGCTTTTTACCTGTACCTCGTCTTTTTCATGCCGACGAGCACTGCCCAGATTGGCGAAACCCTGAAAGACCTGTTCGGACAGCCGGAACAATGGCAATTGTTGAACCGGCCGGATGCGTTTTCACTGTTTATGCATCTTGGCCTGGCCATTGCCTACATGCTGCTGCCCGCGATGCTGATGTTCATCATCTTCGGTATTTCATCATCCATCCTGCAGAACATGCCATCCTTCGTGCTGGAGCGCGTACGTCCGCAGGCCTCGCGTATTTCTCCGATGAAGGGTTTCAAGCGGATATTCAGCGTTCAGGGTTTCGTCGAATTCGGCAAATCGATATTCAAGATCATGATCGTGTCGATGGTGATGTTCTTTGCGCTGCGCAACGAATATTACGCGACAATCGACGCAATGTTCTCGGATCCGCAGACGATTTTTGTGCGCCTGGTGTCGATCGTCAAAAAAATGATGATCGTCATTTTGATGTGTACGGCACTGCTGGCCGCCGTCGACCTTTTCTGGACACGACATCACTGGTTCTCGCAGCTTCGCATGACCAAGCAGGAAGTGAAGGACGAACACAAGCAGACCCAGGGTGACCCGATCGTCAAATCACGCCAGCGGTCGATTGCCCGTGATCGCGCACGCCGGCGCATGATCAACAACGTACCACGCGCAACGCTTGTGATTGCCAACCCGACTCACTACGCTGTTGCCCTGCGATATGTCCGTGATGAGAACGATGCGCCGGTTGTTGTTGCCAAGGGGCAAGACCTTATCGCATTGAAAATTCGTGAAATTGCAGAAAAAAACGGAATTCCCGTTTTTGAGGACCCACCACTCGCTCGCTCCATGTTTGCGCAAGTCTCGGTAGATAGTGTGATTCCACCAGCCTTTTATAAGGCTGTTGCGGAACTCGTTCATCGGGTTTTTGCACAAAGGTCAGCGAAAAAGCGGGTCCAGTAATACGAATGAAAAAATGCCCCTACACAGAACAACGAGAAAAGATTGTTGCTGAAGCCCTTAGCCCGGTCGCTTCGGAACTACGGCTCCTCGATCCAGCGGATTTGATCTCGCTGCTGCGCTTCGAGTGCTACGGAAGCCTTGCCGATCTGGTGGCGTCTGCAGCCGAGTTGTATTTCCACCCCGGCACGGTGAATTTCGGTGCAGGCGGAGAATACAAGCTCGAGTGGGACGGCGTTCCCACGGTGGTGCTTGATCTTGAGCTGAAACCGATCGGGGTTACGGTTTACGCGCAACTGCACCTTGCCGATGAGTTTGCTGCTATCGACATCAATCACATATCGTTCCAGAATCCATCGGATAACCCTGATGTCAACACGGAGTTTCTGAAAAGAAGCATGCGTGAAGCCCGTTTTGTGACACGCCAAGTGAGCCAGCCTGTAACATAATCTCACATCCGGCAGTACGATATTGAATTACCCTTATCACCCCTGGGTTCCGAATGAGGGTTTTTCTCGTATTTCTTGAGGCTATCCGCCTCAAGAAATACCTGCAACACTCAACACTAAAGTACATCGCGAAAAAGCGCATACATATCCGGCTATTCGGTATGATGCCTTTGAAATTAGAGGCTTCTTACGCATGTCTGAAAACATACTTTCTGGAAAAGCGCTGATTTTTATGACGGCTCGAAACTGCGAAATGTATGCAGCAAGTTCACTTGCAAGCCTTGCACGGCAAACGCATGACAATTTGCATGTTCTCTACATCGATGACTGCTCAGACGACGCGACAGGCGATATTGCACAGCAATATTTGTCAGATCTTTTTCCAGACAGACATACCTACATTCGCAACGCCACACGTTACGGAAAGGCGCGAAACGCGTGGGAACACCTTGGACCTCGCGCAAAAGATGCCGAGTTCATTGCAGTACTAGACGGTGATGATCAACTCATCGATGTTGAAATTCTTGAGCGTATGGCTGCCAGTTATAGTGCAGGCGAAGATATTGTCTGGACGAATTACGTAACTGATGGCGGCATGGTCGGTGGAAACTCCGCATTAGACCCGCACAAGAACCCGCGTACGCAGGGTTGGAAAACGAGCCACTTTTTCAGTTTTCGCGCGAAACTCTTGGACAACGTGCCTGAAAGCTATTTCAAGAATCAGGCTGGAGAATGGTTTCCAGCAGCGTGTGACATCGCATTGGCCTTACCAATGCTCGACCAAACACGGAAGTATGAGTTTATCCCTGTAAACGCCTACCGTTATACCTCTTTCAATCCTTATTCACATCACAACCTTGATGCAGCTTCTCAGGGGCTGAACTCCACGATACAGCGGCAATGCGCTCAGGAAGTTTTCAACAAGAAGCCACTTCCGTTGCTCTACAAGGTCGCGGATTCCAGAGACAGCTCAGCACAAAACGTTGCCATTACAGGGGGCGCAAATTCCGCAGAAGCCATATGGGCACACAAGGCGGCGGAACTTTTGGTTGTTGCCTGCCCGATGTTGTTAAACGCTCAGGCGGTTATTGGAGAGGATTCTCTATCGCCGATGCAGATATGGTCGCTTTACCAAAGCATCATGCAAAAACCGGGAAGCAATATATTGCACATTGGTAAACCTAACTCTGCAATATATTTGGCCGCTATTGCTTCTGGCATGCCAGAAATATCACTCACATGCATCACAAGCTCGTCTGAACAGACCCGTGAACTTGAAGCACTTCTGGCCGGAAGCGGCTTCCTCCACGTCGCAACGATTGTCGAATCATCAATGGGTACAGTGACGATAGGCAATAAAACGGGTCCATTCCTGAATATGGCACCTTTGGGCGGTACCGATAAATTTTCGATTGTCCTGCTGGATTCCCGGGAAGAAGAAAATGAGCGTGATTTCGTTGAAGTCTCATTGTCTTCAATTGCGGGTTTATTGGAGCCAACGGGTTTCAAATTCAACATACTATCTCGTGACAAAACTGCCGTATCATCTGCGGCCAATGCTTGGAGCAGGATGAGTTCCGGCCTCAAATTTTGTTTGAATGGAATTGGCGGGACAGGTCTCGTTGTAATCGGCGGAAGATAAAATCTATTCCGCGACCTTGGGCCATGCAGAAACCACGGAACTACACAATGGATAAGTCTCAAACAGTTACATGCGAAATCAATGCTTTTGGTACACCAATCGCATTCCATCTTCCCAATCCAGAAGATCACATTCAAAAGCATATTCTCCGTAACAGGAGCCTTTACGAGCAGTCCATGTTGGAAGAAGCAGGACCTCTCGTCCCGGACAACGCGCTTATCATTGATGCCGGTGCCAACATAGGCAACCACACCTTGTTTTTTGCAAAGGTCCTCGGCGCCAAGGTTCTCGCTTTTGAGCCAAACCCGACAACGGTTGCGTTATTGCAAACAAACGTTGAGATTAATCGTCTTCACACACAGATCGAAATACATCCGGTCGCGTTGGGAGCCAGCGACGGCACGGGCGTCATCTCCGATCAGCGAGCCGATAACGTCGGAATGGCTCAAGTCGTTCACAGTCAGGAAGGCGATATCGTTATTCGCAGCCTGGACGATGTTGTTGGAAACAGACATGTTCACCTGATCAAAATTGATGTTGAGGGCATGGAATGTGAAGTTCTAAAGGGTGCCCTTAAGATACTTGAGCGCTCAAAGCCTGCATTATTTGTAGAGGCCGCCACAGTTGAGGAACTGAACAATATTGAGGAAATCTTGCGTCCGTTTGGCTATCGCAAGATAAAGGTTTACAATCATACGCCAACATATTTGTTCAAGGCTGCTTTTCCTGCTCGCGACACGAGCCCTGCCTTGAGACATATTTCACCTGCATTACTTGCATCTCTACCACCAACAACCGGAGTCCATGCGGGCATGGCATCCGTTGCGGGCAACGAAGTTGCATTGCGTGCAGCAATCATGTCGCTTCTGCCACAGGTCGATCGGCTGTTCGTATATTTGAATGGCTTCTCTAAAGCTCCGGAGTTTTGTGAGAACAATCCAAAGATCACCTACTTCATTGATGAAGATGGCACGAAATATGGCGATGCCGGTAAATTCTGGGGCCTTGAACAAGTCAAGGATGCTATTTATGTCACTTGCGATGATGACATCATATATCCCCCTGATTTTGTTCAGCATATGGTTTCTGAACTGGCGCAAACCGGCGGTCGCAGCGTACAAGCTGTGCATGGCTCGCTGATTCTACAGCCCGCTGTTGAATATAACGCAAATGCAAGCCGTTCTGTATTCCATTTTCAAAACCCACTGATCCGCAGAAGGCTTGCGCATGTGGCAGGAACCGGCACGTGCGTTTTTCATTCCAGTGTCGTTCAAATAAAGCTCTCTGATTTTCGTGCGCCAAACATGGCCGACATATGGCTTGCTGAATACCTGGTGAAAAATGGGATTGCGTCTTATGTTGTGCCGCGCCCTCGTAACTGGCTGATCCCCCTTGAGGTAAAAAGGCAGACTATCTACGAACAGTCGCGTCAAGGCTCTGGTAATCGTTACGACAGCTCAAAGCGTCAGGATGAAGTCCTATCGACGATGTATCCAGTGTCGATTTTGAATACGCAGCCTTTCACGACTTCTTTCATCCTAGATGTAGACCCCTCAATCGATGTCTCTACTGTATTGACCAATATCAATCTTGGAGAGCGAGACCCTGTGGTGTTTGTCGTTTGCGACAAAGTCGATGATACCGTTCGTAACGCAATCATCTCCACGGGCTTTCGCTACGAATTGCATCTTCTGTCACGAAATTCGCATTTGGACACGTCCTATCGCGAACTATTAAAATCCGCGATTGGAAATATAAAAGCCTGGAAAATAGATAGTTCTTTTAAAGCCGAAAGAGTGGCTATCGATGGCATCGAGAACTGGATTTCAAATACGTTCCCGGCAACCAGTCCAAACGCGTGACACAAGTATGTTTTCTTCAAAACTGACGATTAGTCTCTGATGATTGTTAAAATGCCCACCCAAAAAAAGCAGCCTTTTATAACGTCCGATGAACGCCATTCACGGCTGAAAAAGCTGCGTGACACCATGGACGCCAAGGGTTTCGCCGCCGTGTTGCTCGGCGCATCCGATAGCCTGCTATATTTCACCGGTCTGACCTGGCATCAGAGCGAACGCATGCTGGGGGCGTTGGTGACCCGTGACGGGCTGTTTTACATCGTGCCCGGTTTCGAAAAAAGCCGCGTTGAGACATTGCCGCATCTGGCTGGTGAAATCCTGACATGGGAAGAAGATCAGGCGCCATCTGATCTGGTGGCTTCCGTGCTGAAGCCAACAGATCGATTGGCGCTGGATGATGCGCTGCCTTTGTTCATCTACCATGCGCTCGCCAGGAGCCTTGGCGCTGAACGCCTTGCCGATGGTGGACGGCTGATCCGTGATCTGCGTTTGTGCAAATCCAAATCAGAAATTGCCATCATCCAATATGCAATGGACCTGACACTGGACATTCACCGGCAGGCGCATGCGATGATGAAACCGGGTATCCGGGCATCGGAAGTCGTGCGGTTTATCGATGAACGCCATCGTGCAATGGCCGGGCACGCCTCGACCTTCTGCATCGTGTCGTTCGGTTCCGCCACCTCGCTGCCACATGGCGCCGATGGCGACCAGACGCTTGCCGCAGGCGACGTGATCCTTGTCGATACCGGTACACGTATTGACGGTTATCACTCTGATCTGACGCGCACCTACATGATCGATGAACCGACCAAGGAATTTGCAGCCGGCTGGGCAATTGAACGCGAGGCTCAACAGGCTGTTTTCGACGCCGCCATGCTTGGCGTTTCCTGCGCAAGCCTTGATGACGCCGCACGTGCCGTCATGGCCCACCATGGGCTGGGACCGGATTATCAGTTGCCGGGACTGCCACACCGGGCCGGCCACGGCCTTGGTCTCGAGATCCATGAAGAGCCCTATATCGTTCGTGGCAACGAAACCAAACTCGCCACCGGCATGTGTTTTTCCAACGAACCGATGATCGTCTTTCCTGAAAAATTCGGCATTCGCCTCGAAGATCACATCTATATGGCAGACGACGGCGCGCACTGGTTTACCCAACCTGCCAAGGGCCCGGCCGAGCCTTTCGCCTAACCGTAAAACAGCGCTGAATACCGTATTGCTTCGCTTCCATTTATGCGGCGAAGCAGTACTGTATGCCCACGAAAAATCTCGTGAAATTCAGTCTGCAGGAGTGACAGATGACCCAAGCAATCGAGTATATTTCCTTTGAAGATGCCCGCGCCCTAAGCCTTGAATTGCTGACACTTGCCGGGTTTTCAAAAGGACATGCCGAAACGATTGCTGCATCCGTTTTGAAGGCGCAGCAGGATGAGTGCCATTCGCATGGTCTCTACCGTTTGATGGGCTGTGTCAAAACCCTGCAAATCGGCAAGGTTGATCCTAATGCCGAACCGACAGTGGATACGGAAACGCCCGGTATCGTGCGGGTCAATTCGAATTACGGGTATTCGCTGATGGGCTTTCATGCCGGCCTGCCGCATTTCATCGAAAAAACCAAGAAGCAGGGTGTTGCCGCCATGGCAATCAACAACTGCTTCCATTTTTCCGCGCTGTGGCCGGAAGTTGAAGCGCTGGCGGACGCAGGTCTTGTGTCTTTTGCCGTAACCCCCAGCCACTGCTGGGTTGCGCCGGCTGGTGGTACCAAACCATCCTTCGGCACCAATCCCTTTGCCTTTGGCTGGCCACGGGAGGGCAAACATCCGTTCATCTTCGACTTTGCCACCAGTGCGTCAGCGCGTGGTGAAATCGAGCTGCATCGCCGGGCAGGAAAACCGATCCCGCTTGGCTGGGCCATCGACTCCGAAGGCAACCCGACCACGGACGCAGAAGCTGCCCTCAATGGTGCCATGCTGACCTTCGGCGGGCACAAGGGTTCTGCCCTTTCGGCCATGGTCGAACTGCTGGCCGGTCCACTGATCAACGACATGATGAGTTCGGAATCGATGGAATTTGACGATGGTGCGGGCGTAACCCCGTGCCACGGCGAATTGCTGATTGCGCTTGATCCGCAGTCCTTCCTTGGCGCAAGCATGACGGAAAGCATGGGACGGGCTGAAAAACTGTTCAGTTCGATTACCGATCAGGGTGCGCGTCTTCCTTCGCAGCGCCGTTATGAAGCGCGCGACCGCAACAAGGACAAGGGCCTACCAGTTCAGGCTGCCCTGCTGGTTGATTTGCGTGCCATGCTGAATGAGCTGAGAGCCGGCGTTCCAGCGTAAGTGTGAAAAACAGGGGTAGCCTGTTTTGCAGGCTACCCCGATATGTCTAGTCCTTGCCTGTTAGCCTGTAGGTGAAGCCCTGAAAATCGGCAGGCTGGCCACGGCCAGATGTATCGAAGGCGAACATGCCGGCAAAGGCACCGGTAAAGGAACCATGTTCGCCACGCCCTCCCTCATCCGAGACAACGCCAGCATCGAGAACCGGACCGACCGGTTGCCAGGCGGGCGCCGAATGGCTTCGCCAGAAAAACAACAGGTCATTGCCTTCCACCTCCATCGCCAGATGGATTGGCCCTTCCGGCACCGACACACCACCGCCAATCGGAAAGCTCAAGCGGCCATGCGGGAAGTCGCCCGGGCACGACAGTATAGTCACCACTCGCCCGAGTTTTTCATGCAGCGTCACGGCAAGAGCGTGAAACTTGTGGCGATTGTAATAGTGGGTGAGGCCCGCCACCTGCTGATAGGTATAGGGTGAAAACTCGACCACCGTTTCCGCCCGGAATGAATGATGTTGCTGCCTACGCGCTACCAGTGACTGGTCGAACCAGGAGCCGATGCTTTCACGTCCAAACAATCGCAAATAACCGGGCCGCGCGGAAAGACTGAACAGGCGCTCCGGATAGGGTGATCGCAACCACTGGAAGTCCTGTGGTAGCGCCGGCTGGTCGAAATCATAGTGGTGACTGGCATCTTCACGTTTGCGCGTGGCGGAGGTTGGAGACGGCACCTCGACAGCGGGTACAACACCGCCCTGCGCCAGGTACAGCCAGTCATCGCGCCAGACACATTTCTGGATCGCCGTTTCTCGCCCCAGCGTGCAGCGTCTTTTGGGCGGCACCGGCCTGCCGCACAAATGCGTGTGATAGGCCTCACCGTCTGGGGTCTCGATATACTGCCCGTGCCCCGCCCTTTGCAGCACCGCCTCCGGATTGTCCTTGGAGGTAATCAGATGCACATTCGGATGCATCTCATAGGGTCCGTCCAGCGAACGAGCGCGTGCCATGGTGACAGCATGGTCGTAACCGGTGCCACCTTCTGCCGTCGTCAGGTAATACCAGCCATTGCGTTTGAAGACATGCGGTCCTTCAACGAGGCCCAACGGACTGCCGGGAAAGATGTTTTTGACTGGACCAACCAGCTTGCCATTTGCGGCATCCCATTCCTGCAACAGGATGCCGTCGAACGCCGGATGTTTTGGCGCGCCGCCATAACTTTCCGTGCGGTGGTTCCACTGCATGTTGAGGAACCATTTACGCCCATCATCATCATGGAACAGCGTCGGGTCAAAACCGGATGAGTTGACGTAGACCGGATCCGACCATTCCTCCTCAATGGTGCCTGATGTGACGATGTAGTTATGGGCGTCCTTGAAGTTGCCGTCGTACCGTTTGACATCGGTATAGACCAACCAGAACTTCCCATCGGCATGGGACAGGCACGGCGCCCAGATGCCACAACTGTCCGGATTGCCGCGCATGTCGAGCTGGGTTGCCCGCTCCAGCGGTCTGCGCACCAGCGTCCAGTTGACCAGATCGCGTGAGTGGTGGATCTGCACGCCGGGATACCACTCGAAGGTGGATGTGGCGATGTAATAGTCCTCACCCACACGGCATATGGATGGGTCGGGGTTGAACCCCGACAAAACAGGATTGCGGATCATGTTTTCCTCCCGCCGAACTGACGGCCTAACGAAGCAGCCTATGGGCGTCTTCAATGCCAAGGGCAGCCGGTTGTGTGCAGGTGGTGGTCATGTCGATAAAACGGCCTTCTTCGCCCGATTTGAGGATCGATGTCATGACATCGATGCCATGCAGCGCCCGTTCGAGCGAGCAGCGGGCATCACGCCCCTCAATCACCGCCATGACCATGTCTGCCAGACCGGCGGTGCGATAATTGGCGCGTGGACCTTGCGGGCTTTCCTGGTTGGATTTGCCGAATGGATGATCCCATTCCTCAACCGGCTGAATGTCCTTGTTCTGGCCGCTGGCTTCAACCACACCACCAAAGAAATTGGGATCCGGCACATAAAGCGAGCCTTCCGTGCCATAAAGCTCCATGTTGGCATGGCGATGCGACCAGACATCCCAACTGGCCGACAGTGTGATGGTGGCGCCATTGACGAATTCCAGCAGCGCATGAATGTTGGTTGGTGTTTCCACCGGGATCGTCTGGCCAGCCAGCGGCTGGCTGGTGATGGTGCGGGTGGTGTTGGCCATCGAGGTCAGGGCACCCACCCGTTTTACCGGACCAATCAGGTTGATGAGATTGGCGATGTAATAGGGACCAAGGTCAAGAATCGGCCCGCCGCCGGCCACAAAGAAAAAGCCGGGATTGGGGTGCCACATTTCCATGCCGGGGCTCATGACATGGCATGTGCCTGAGGTAATGCGCCCGACACGACCTTCATCGATATATTTACGGGCAAGTTGGTGGGAACCGCCCAGGAATGTATCCGGTGCACAGCCGACCGACAGTTTTTTCTCAGCGGCGACTTTTCGAAGTTCTTCGCCTTCCTCCAGTGTCAGAACCAGCGGTTTTTCGGAGTAGACGTGTTTACCCGCTTCAAGAATGGCCTTGGAAACCGAGAAATGCGCGGCGGGAATGGTGAGGTTGACGATGACGTCAATTTCACTGTTGGCCAGCAGTTCCGGAATGGACTGCGCCTTCACGCCGTATTCTTCGGCTTTCAGCTCGGCTGCATTGCGGTTCAAATCCGCGCAGGCCAGAACTTTCAGCCCCTTGAACAGCGGAGCGAGGGAAAAATAAGTGGTCGAGATATTACCGCATCCAATGATGCCGACGCCAAGTTCTTTGGCCATGATGATGCTCCAGTATGAAAATCAGTAGGCTTTGAAGGATGCGATCGACCGTTCCATCAAGCGGTCGACATCGGACGGATTGTCGTGCTCCAGCACGAAATGTTTGGCAGAGGTGTTTTTCAACACGCCCAGCAGTTTCTGCCATTCCACCGTGCCGTGCCCGAGGTCTGCCCAACCATCTTCATTGGCATTCTGGCCTGCCGGAGCGATATCCTTGACGTGGACGGCGGTGATGCGTTTTCCATAGCTTTCGATCCACGCAAATGGATCAGCCCCACCACGGATCACCCAGGCAATATCCGCTTCCCAGCTCAGTTCAGGACCACCGGCAAGGATCTGTTCCTGCGGTGTCGAACCATCTGCCAGCGTGTGAAACTCGAAATCATGGTTGTGCCAGCCAAAGGTCAGACCAGCATCACGGAATGGTTTGCCGGCCGCCTGCAAACGCTGCCCAAACGCAAACCAGCCAGCGGCATCAGTCGGGCGCTGGTCGGGCAGCAGATAGGGGCAATAGACGGCTTCAATGCCCAGGATGCGAGCGACAGCAAGTGCCCGGTCGGTTTCCTTTTCGAGCATATCAAGACCGAAATGGCCGGTTGGCATGGTCAGCCCGTTAGCATCCAGCTCGCCACGAAATTGCGTGAGTGCTGCATCATCCATCGTGGCGTAAATGCCGCCATAGCCCTCGACTTCGCGATACCCTGCCTTGGACAGCTTTTTCAGAATTTCGGAAAGCGGCGGAAAATTGCGGGCGCTGTAAAGCTGAAAGCCAAGTGTTGTCATTTCCAAGTCTCCTCAATGTCATCAATATTTTCGGGTGTCAGGAAAAGGGATCAGATGCGGTTTTCGGTGGCCGCATCGAACAGCGATGCCATCGACATATCCACGCCAAGGCGCACCTTCGTTCCGGGTGCATAACGGCGATGGCCACCAATGCGCACTGACAAGGTATGGCCCGCATGTTTCAGCCACAGCAGATTGTCGGCGCCCATCGGCTCCTCGATATCCACCACGGCTTCATGCACCTCGCCGCCGGTTATCTGCTCATCAACACGGATGTGTTCAGGGCGAATGCCGAGAACAACGGATCGACCGGCCGCAAGCGTTTCCGAGGTTTCGTAACCGGCCAGGCTGAAGCTGACTCCGTTGGTCTGGAACGCCACACCACCATCCTTTTCGACCAGTTCACCCCGCAGGAAGTTCATGGAGGGTGAGCCGATGAAACCGGCCACAAACAGGTTTTTCGGCCTGTTGTAGATGGCAATCGGGTCATCAAGCTGCTGGATGACACCGCTTTTCATGATGGCAATACGATCGGCCAGTGTCAGTGCCTCGATCTGGTCGTGGGTCACGTAGATCATGGTGTTCTTGAGCGACTGGTGCAGGCGCTTGATCTCGACACGCAGTTCCGAGCGTAGCTTCGCATCAAGGTTGGACAGCGGTTCATCGAACAGGAACACATCGACATCACGCACCAGTGCACGACCGATCGCCACGCGCTGGCGCTGGCCACCGGACAGGGCCGATGGCTTGCGTTTGAGCAGTGGCTGGATTTGCAGGATTTCAGCGGCACGTGCGACACGCCGGTCGATTTCTGCCTGCGGAACCTTGGCGACCTGAAGTCCGAAGGACAGGTTCTTTTCAACCGTCATTTGCGGGTAAAGCGCATAGGACTGGAACACCATGCCGATGCCCCGGTCTTTCGGTTCTTCCCAGGTGACATTGCGATCCTTGATGAAAATCTGCCCGTCGGTTGGCTCCAGCAGACCGGCGATGCAATTCAACAGGGTCGACTTGCCGCAACCGGATGAGCCGAGCAGCACCAGAAACTCACCCTCGTGAATATCGAGATTGAGATTTTTCAGCACGGTTACGGCACCGAAGGACAGAGAAAGATCACGAATGGAAACACTGTAGGTCATGAAATTCACCCTTTGACTGCGCCTGCGGCAATGCCACGCACAAAAAGCCTGCCTGAAATGAAATAGACGATCAGTGGAACGGCGCCGGTCAGCAGGGTTGCTGCCATGTTGACGTTGTATTCCTTCACGCCCTGCACCGAGTTGACGATGTTGTTGAGCTGAACCGTCATCGGGTAATATTCAGGTCGCGTGAACACGACACCGAACAGGAAGTCGTTCCAGATACCCGTTACCTGCAGGATCATCGCCACCACGAAGATGGGCAACGACATGGGCAGCATGATGCGGAAATAGATCTGCCAGAAGCCTGCCCCGTCGATGCGGGCTGCCTTGAACAATTCCTCCGGCAGCGACGAGAAGTAATTGCGGAAGAGCAGTGTGAGGATCGGCATGCCAAAGATGGTGTGCACCACGACCAGGCCAGTCAGCGTGCCGTAGATACCGACTTCACGCAGCACGATCACGATGGGATAGATCATCACCTGATAGGGGATGAAGGCACCGATGATCAGGATGGAAAAGAACAGTTCCGATCCCTTGAACTTCCAGTTGGCCATGGCGTAACCGCTGACCGATGCAATGAAGATCGACACCAAAGTCGATGGCACCATGATGCGCACGGAGTTCCAGAACCCGCGCGAAAGCCCATCGCAGTTGAGGCCGGTGCAGGCGCTGGCCCAGGCCTTGGCCCAGGGTTCAAAGGTGATTTCCATCGGGGGCGCAAAGATATTGCCAAGACGGATTTCCGGCATGCCCTTGAGCGAGGTGACGAACATCACATAAAGCGGCAGCAGGTAATAGGCGGCGGCAACAAACAGGGTGCCATAGAGCACGATATTGCGACGCGACAGGGTTTTTCTCGGCTTTTTGCCGCGTGGTCCGGAGAGGTCTCTGGCAACCGGATCCATGCTGGCGGCGACTGTATTCAAGGTGCTGAGATTAGCCACGTTTGCGCCCTCCGAATTCGAGGTAAGCCCATGGGATGATGATGATGGCGACGGTCAGCAACATCATCGACGATGCCGCAAATCCCTGACCGAGGTTTTGCGCCTGGAACATGTAGTCATAGACATATTTTGCCGGGACTTCCGAGGCGATGCCGGGACCACCACTGGTTTGCGCTACCACCAGATCGTAAACCTTGACGATGCCGCTGGCGATGATGACCAGCGTGGTGATGAACACGGCGCGCATCATCGGGATGACCACGAAAATATAGGTGCGCCACATGGGGATGCCGTCAACGCGGGCAGCTTTCCAGATATCCTCGTCGATACCGCGCAAGCCTGCCAGCATCAGGCACATGACCAGCCCCGTCCCCTGCCACAGACCGGCAATCAGAATGCCATAGATGACGATGTCTGGATTATAGAGCGGGTCGAAGGTGAAGCTTGTCCAGCCGAGCGAGCGGATTACGGACTGAACGCCGAATTCCGGATTGAGTATCCACTGCCAAACAAGGCCGGTGACGATGAAGGACAGCGCAAAGGGATAAAGAAAGATCGTACGAAATGTATTTTCGAAACGGATTTTCTGGTCCATCAAGGCGGCAAGTACAAAACCGATCACCAGGCTGAAAATCAAAGACAGAACGCCGTAGATCGCCAGATTCTGGATCGAGATGATCCAGCGCGGTGCGGCCCAGAGCCGTTCATATTGCTCGATGCCGATAAAGGTCGCACGTGGCAGAAGCTTGGAGTTGGTGAAGGAATAAACAACCGTCCAGATCGTTCCTCCCAGAAAGATCACGACCGCAGTCAGGATCATCGGGATGGACGCAATCTTCGAATTGAGATTGCGGAATAACTGATTGGGGCGCTTGGAGCGCGTTTGACCCGCCATGGATCACTCCTCATCAAACGTTGCCGTTGATCGCAAGGCGGGTGGCCATCAAGCCGCCCGCGCTCGCGTTGTCGCCGCCAATGTCAGAAAAACCTGACATCACCGGACAGGAGTAAACGGCAGTCTACAGAGCCAAATCAGGCGCTACAGACTGCCTGCCAGATCAATCGGCCGAACCGATAATGCCTGCAAAACGCTTCTGCGCATCTTCGGCAGTCATCGACGTGCTGGCGAAAAATTCGGCCATCAGGTCTTCTTTCTGCTTTTGCGTATCGGCCGACACAAGCTGGTCGGTGCTGGTGAGGGCATGGTCCTTGGCCAGGATTTCAAGGCCTTTCTTCATGCAATCATTTGCCGTGCCGAGGTCCACATCGCCACGGATCGGCAAGGAACCTTTCTTCAGGTTGAAGGCAACCTGCGTCTTGGGATCAACGATCGTTTCAGCCAAAACATCCTGTGCCGTGGTCTTGGCGTCATCCTTCAACAGCGGGAAGTAGAAAGCGTCACCGCCTGTCGTGATGTAATCGCTGACACCGAGACCCGGCAGGCAGGAATAATCCGTTCCGGCGGTCTGGCCGGCAATCTGAAATTCGCCTTGCGCCCAGTCACCCATGACCTGGCCACCAGCCTTGCCGGTGATGACCATGTTGGTGGCCTGGTTCCAGTCCTGAACATTGGTGCCACGTGACATCTCACGCGCTTCTACCGCTGCAGCAAAAACCTTGGCCATCTCAGGCCCGGCCGCAGCATCGGCATCCTTGTCCTTGTAGACCTTTTCATAGAGGTCCTTGCCGCCCAGCGACAGAACCATCGTGTCAAACAGGCCGTTGGCCTGCCATGCCTGACCGCCCAGGGCCAGCGGCTGAATACCGGCCTTTTTCAATGCAGGTGCGGCGGCAACAAATTCGGTCCAATTCTTGGGAACGTCGACACCGGCCTGTTTGAAGGCAGCGTTGGAAAGCCAAAGCCATTGCCATGAGTGAATATTGACGGGTGCACAATAAATTTTGCCGTCAATCGTGCAGCTATCGAGCAGGCTTGCCGGTTTGATAACGTCTTTCCATTTGCCCTTTTCAGCAACGTCGGACAGGTCACGCATCAATCCGGCCTGAACAAGCTCCTCCGCCTGTCTGCCGTGGTTGAATTGTGTAGCAGCCATCGGATCACCGCCGGTGATGCGGCTGATCATGATCGGACGCGCGGTGCTGCCGGAACCGGCAATGGCACCATCAACCCATTTGTTACCGGTCGCATCAAACGCCTTTGCCAGCTCGGCAACTGCGGCTGCCTCACCGCCCGACGTCCACCAATGTGTGACTTCAAGATCTGTTGCACCAGCCCAACCTGCAGGCAACATAACACTGGCCGCAAAAGCAGCCGCAATAGCACGCGTACGCATGAGTCTCCTCCCTCACTGAAACGTTGCAGGAGGAACGTAAGCGAATATTTTTAAACGCGCAACGGCCTAGTGCTTAAAAAATCCTTACGACTTTTGGCTGTAATTTTTTATCTGCCTCGCGCCGAAAGCGACTTAAAGACAACCCTTGATGGTTTCGCCAAGCTATTGCAGTGATTTGATTTTTCGAGGAAATAACCCACGTCCCATCTTAAACGAAAAGCTTAATTGGTTGCAGTTTTGTCCTTGTCCGCAAGCTGCTTCCATGAGCTTTGTTGGGACAACATGCCGCGCAGGTAACTAAGATTTGCTTCGGCCTGCTGCTGGGTCAATTCCTGCCGCGCGATATTGTCTGCTTCGGCAAAACGGCCCTGCAGACCAACAACAAGTGCCAGGTTCTGACGAATACGGCTATCGGCACCCGGCTGTTGTGATGCCGATCTCAGATAAGTTTCGGCTGTGCGCGGATCATTCGACAGCACATAGGACATGCCGAGATTGGACAGCACACTGGGTTCATTGGGCTGCAGGTCGAGCGCCATGCGATATTTTGCGCGCGCTTCCGGCGAGCGGCCAAGCTGATCAAGAACCGCACCTTCGGCAGAATAGAGGCGCCAATCGGGCCGGTCCGGGGTCTGGGCGCGACCAATGGTCGACAGTGCCTGCTCAAGCTGGCCTGCGCTGGCCTGCGCCTTGCCATAAGCGGCCAGAACGTTGCGATCGGCCGGGTTGGCGATGGCAATCTGCTGCATCACGGCAAGGGCCTGCGTGCTCTTGCCCGTCATCATCAGCAGGTTGGCGTAATTCATGCCGGTCCGCGCATCCTTGGGATTGCGCTCATAGGCCTTGCCAGCGGTCTCTTCCGCTTGCCGCAATTGAGACTGATTGAGATTGTCGTAAGATTGCAAAGAGGCTGTCGATGTCGACGGAATGGAGCCTGTGGTCAGCTTGTCATGTTTGTTGCCAGAGGCGCATGCACTCAAGGCCAGCGTCAGAGCCAGCACAAGCCCGCCGTTGATTATGGCTTTTCGCGCTGTGGCTACAGAGTGAACAGCAGTCATGGCATGGCCCCTGCGTGCGTTGAACGGAGTTTTTGCACCTCAAGCGGCGCAATCTTCGCTCCAGCAATAATCTGTTAACCCTAACAGAGTGTTAATTTACTGATTCTCCACGTTGACGAAAGCAGATCATGGCTCCTTATCAGTTCATCGAACGAGCAACACCGTTCAGTACCAAGGCAGGAAAAACCCTGCCGGTTTTCGCGGTAACGCCGGCTCATATCGAGCAAGGGGCGATTGACCCCATTGCATTGGACTGGGCGCGCAAGGCCGGTTTCAAGGCCGAAAGCGGTGCGATCCTGCTGATCCCATCAGCGGATGGTTCGTTGGGCGGCGCGCTGTTCGGCCTCGGCAGAAACCCATCGGAACTGCCTTTCTTAACCGGCAAGCTGGCGCGTGAACTGCCGGAGGGAGACTGGCATATTGAAACCGCGCCGCTGACCGTGAATCGTCTCGCGCTAGGTTTTGGTCTCGGCAGCTACAAGTTTGATCGTTACCGCACCGTCAAATCATCGTCTGCGAAAATGCTCATTCCGCAGGATGCAGATGCAACCGGCATCAAGCGAACGCTGGCTGGTGTGTTCCTGGCGCGCGACCTTATCAACATGCCGGCAAATGACATGGGCCCGGATCAGTTGGAAGTGGCTTTCCGCGCGCTTGCCGCCCACTACAAGGCAGAGGTCTCGGCGATTTCCGGTGACAAGCTTCTGAGCGAAAACTTCCCGCTGATCCATGCAGTCGGCCGCGCAAGTGAAGGTGAGCCACGCCTGCTTGAAATGCGCTGGGGCAAAAAGGGCAACCCCGCCATTACGCTGGTTGGCAAGGGCGTGTGCTTCGACACAGGTGGTCTCGACATCAAGCCGGCTTCCTCTATGGCGTTGATGAAAAAGGACATGGGGGGTGCGGCGAACGTGCTCGGCCTTGCCCTGATGATCATGGAGGCCAAACTCAAGGTTAACTTGCGCGTCATCGTGCCTGTTGTCGAAAACTCGATTTCCGCCAACTCTTTCCGTCCAGGCGACATCTATCAGAGCCGCAAGGGCCTGACGGTGCAGATCGACAATACCGATGCCGAGGGCCGGCTCATTCTGGCCGACGCGCTGGCCTATGCCGACGAAGACGAGCCTGATCTGATGATTGACATGGCGACACTCACCGGCGCTGCCCGCGTGGCGCTCGGACCGGATATTGCGCCCTACTACACCGATGACGAAGATCTCGCCCACGAGATTGCCGAAGCCGGCATGGACATGGATGACCCGATGTGGCGCATGCCGCTTTACATGGGATATGACAAGGACATCCGTTCCCGCGCCGCCGACATTACCAATGCGCCATCTGGCGGCATGGCCGGTTCGATCACCGCCGCCCTGTTCCTCAAGCGCTTTGTGTCGAAAACCAAGAAATGGGCCCACTTCGACATTTACGGCTGGTCGCCGAATGAACGTCCGCATTCGTCGGTTGGTGGCGAAGCACAGGCCATTCGTGCGCTTTACCACTATATTGCCAGAACCTATGGCTGAGTGCTGAACGGGCGGTCTTGTCTGTCCAGACATGAAGACAAAAAAGAGCCCTTGAAAAGGCTACCGCCTTTTCAAGGGCTTTTGTCCATTTTGGGCGCCAGCGGGCCGAGCAAAACGGTGTCGTTTCGTCCTCAGTCCGCGTGTTTGTGCTGGCCCAGCAATCGCACCAGAAGACTGGTCAGGCCGAGCAACACAATTGAAGTGATCGACACGGCAGCAAAGGCGTTGCCAAAAGCGGTTTCAGCAGCGGTGCGAACTGCAACAGCGAGATTGCCACTGAGCGTTTCAGCCAAGAGCAGCGCCGCATCAAGACTATCGCGGGCAGAGGCTGCCCCCTCGCTGATGCCGGCAGGCGTCTCAAACGAGGCACTATAGATGGCTGCAAGCACACTCCCGAGTGTTGCGATGCCGATAGCGCCACCAAGCTCAAACGACACTTCCTCAATTGATGCTGCCATGCCGCCATGGTGATCCGGCGCGTTTATCATGATGGCGGTTGACGCTGCCGTCATGGTGGCACCAAGGCCGATACCGAGCAGGAACAATGCGCCGACCTGCAATAACAGACTGTCATTGATGAAACCGTAATAGGCGGCGAGGCTCACCGCGCCGATGGCCATCGACACCCACATGACCGCCCGCTCTCCGACCTTTGCCACCAATATGCCCGACAATGGGCCAGCAATGAATGCGCCAAGCGGAATGGGCACCACCATCAGACCGGCCTGCAATGGAGACATGTCGAGCACCAGCTGGAAACGCTGGGTTACGGCAAGCTGAAAGCCGAGAAGAGCAGCCGATGCGACCGCAGCGGCAATGACGCCAGCCAGAAAGTTCCGGTTGGCAAACAGGCTGAAGTCGATCAGCGGTGATGGAATGCGGTTCTGGCGACGCGAAAACAGGACAAGAAACGCCACGCCGACGCCAGCCGATACGGCAAGGGACGGCAGAGAAATGTCCTGTTTGGCGAGTTCCTTGATCGCATAGGTCGATGCCACGAGGCCGATCATGATTTGTATGGCCGAGATCACATCAAAAGATCGCTCCGGGTTTCGCAGACCCGGCCCAACAAAAGCGATTGTTGCGGCAAAGGCGATGATCACGATTGGCACATTGATCAGGAACACCGAACCCCACCAGAAATGCTCCAGCAGAAATCCGCCGATAACCGGCCCGAAAGCGGCACCGCCTGAGGCAACCGCAGCCCAAACACCAATGGCGAAGGCCCGTTCACTGGGTTCGGTGAATGTCTGGCGGATGATCGACAGCGTGGCCGGCATCATCATCGCTGCGCCAACGGCAAGCAGTGCCCGGCCGGCAATCAACATTGCGGGGTTTGGCGAAAAGGCAGCGAACAGTGATGCCGCCCCAAACACAATCAGCCCGATCAGGAACAACAGGCGCGCACCGAATTTGTCACCGAGTGCACCTGAGGCCGGCAACAATCCGGCGACGGTCAGTGCATAGACATTCACGATCCACAATTTTTCCGAGGACGATGCCATGAGATCATGAGTCAGACGCGGCAATGCCGTGTACAACACCGTCATATCGATCACGATCATGAACAAGGCACTCGATACAATCGCGAGAATACCCCATCGTGCTTTGGACTGCATAAAAACTCCATGGTCGCCAAGAGCGAGTTGAATGATAGCTGTGAATTATTTAAATACATACGTATGGAATTAAAAAGAGGCAAGGCATGGGACGAAAGAAAACCATCGATCGGGAGATCATTCTGAATGCCGCCGAAGACATTGTGCGCTCGCGTGGCGCGGCCGCGCTGACGATTGATGCGTTGGCAAAATCCCTTGGTGTGACGAAGGGTGGCATTCAGTACAGCTTCTCCAGCAAGGATGCGATCATCGATGCGATGGTGTCGCGCTGGTTCGTCAGTTACGATCAGAAATTCTCGGACATCGCAGGTGACAATGCAGACCCAGCGTCCAGGGTCTGGGCACATGTGGAGGCCACACGGCAGGCCGACGAACCGGCAAACTACAAGGCAGCTGGCTTGATGGCGGCGCTGATGCTTTCACCGGAATATCTGGCCTCGACCAAAAAATGGTATGAAAGCCGCACAGCGGGTCTGGATGTGTCGACACCTGAAGGACGCGCTGCACGGCTGGCATTTCTGGCGACTGAAGGCGCTTTTGCATTGCGCTGGTTTGGCCTGATGGACATTTCCGACGATGAATGGGCCTCGATGTTTTCCGACATCACGTCCGTGCTGAAAAAAGAGACTTGAGGTCTCCGATACACCCATTTTCGACGGCTGCGTGTTCCGATCTATGCCGCATAGGCCACCCAGCCCTTGATGCTGAGGCCGGCATAAAACAACGAGACGGTTGAAAACCCCGCCTCCTGCATCATGGCGACATCCTCGTCTGGCGACAGGATTGACAGTCGGGTACCAATGGCCTGTCGTGCGCTTTCAACATTTGACGGGTCCGTGCCGTTTGCCAGACCATAGGCGACGTGACGGGCGATCCATGTCGAACGCTCCGGCTCGTTCTGTGGAAAGCTCAGATGCACCGCCACAAATGGCGCGCCGGGTTTCAAGCGCTTGCGTATCTGCCTCAGCGTTTCGGCCCGATGTTCCCGTGTTATGAAATGAAAAGTCAGAATGCAGGTGGCCGCATCATATGGCTGTTGTGGTGCATCTTCGATATAGCCTTCGAACAGGCGTATCCTATTTTCATGGGCCGCGGTCACCGTCTTTGCCAGTTGCAGCATGTCGGCCGAGGGATCGACACCATCAAAGAACCAGCCGGTATGGGCATCTGCCAGCGCCTTGATTTCCTGCCCGCCTCCTGCGCCCAAAACCAGCACACGACCTTCAAGCGGCGTGACTTCCGCAAGGAGCAACGAAATCATGCGGTGCAGATCACCGTAACCTGGCACTTGTCTCGGCGGTCCTTCATTGTAGGAATTTACCGCCGGTCCCTTGAAGGATGTCTCGGTCTTTTCACTCATCTGCGTACCCCATCCGCATTACGACACTTTTATTGTTACATAACACGATATAGGAACGTCAATGAGGCCTGCCAAGAGCAGGCGTATCGCATAAGCTCAATTGAACAGTGGACAGGTAGCCGGCTTAAACAAGCACTTCCTGGCTCTTGCGGTCTTCCTGACCGAAAAACTTCAGATAACGCTCGACTTCCGACGCTTCACCTGTTGCCTTTTGCGGGTTGTCGGAAAGTTTTACCGCCGGTCTGCCATTGGCATCGCTGACCTTGCAGACAATCGAGATCGGTTTCAGACCGTCTATTTCTTTCGGCGCACAACCGGCAAAGTCATTGGTGAGGTTGGTGCCCCAACCAAAGCTCATGCGGGCCCGACCTTCAAAATGTTTGTAGGTGTCGATGATCGCATCGACGTCGAGACCGTCCGAAAAGATCAGCAGCTTCTTTTTCGGGTCACGGTTCATCTTTTCCCACCAGGCGATGATCCTCTCACCGCCTTCGATCGGCGGTGCGCTGTCGGGGCGGAAACCCGTCCAGTCGGCCACCCATTCCGGGGCATTTTTCAGAAATGCCGCAGTTCCAAAGGCGTCAGGCAGAACGATCAGCAGATTGCCGCCGTAAAGGCGGTTCCAATCCTTCATTACCTGATAGGGTGCTGCAGCCAGCTCCTCATCATTGTTGGCAAGCGCTGCCACCACCATCGGCAACTCATGCGCGTTGGTGCCAACCGCTTCCAAGTCGGAATCCATCGCCAAAAGCACGTTGCTGGTGCCGGTGAAGGCCGGACCGATGCCCTCTTTCAAGGCCTCCACGCACCAACGCTGCCACAGGAAGCTGTGCCGGCGGCGTGTGCCGAAATCGGAAATGCGCAGACCTGGCAGTTCGCGCAGGCGTTCGACCTTCGACCACATCTTGGCCTTGGCCCGTGCGTAGAGAACATCCAGCGTGAAATAACCGAGGGACTTCATGGCACTGCGTGAACGCAGTTCGTTGATAATTGCCAGTGCGGGAATTTCCCACAATGTCGTGTCCATCCAGCGACCGTGGAAATTCAGTTCATACTGGCCGTCGCGCTTGGACAGTTCGTACTCCGGCAGCTGATAGCTAGACAGCCAGGACAGAAATTCCGGTTCGAAAATCTGCGAACGGCCATAAAACGAGTTACCGGCCAGCCAGATGGTTTCCTTCTTGGTCAGGCGCAATGTGCGGGCGTGATCCAGTTGGTCACGCAATTCAGCCTCGTCGATCTCGTCGGCCAGGCGCACAGTCTTGGTGCGATTGATCAGGGAAAATGTTGCATCGACTTCCGGATAAAGTTTCCAGATCATCTGCAACATCAGAAGTTTATAAAAGTCCGTGTCGATCAGACTACGGATGATCGGATCGAGCTTCCAGGCGTGATTGTGAACGCGGGTGGCGATATCCGTCATTGTCATGTCTGCGGCTTCCCTCTCCCGGCTGGTGGGCCGGTTCCCTCTGCATCGCGAAAGCAAAACGGCCTTCGCAGTCACTCAACATGACAAGACATACTAAAGTCCATAGGCCGGAAACAAGCCATCGGACGAGATAATGGCATCAATAAATCATATTAGTTGTAGGTATCGGCTGGATTGACGCCCGGATACCAGTCTTTTGAAATCGGATTTTGCGATCCCCAATAGGTCAAACCGCCACCTTCACAGCGATAACCACGCACCGGAAGGTCCTCTTCAAAAATGTTGCGATAACGGCGTTTGTCGAAAGATCCCGTCTGCAACTCGGTGCGGCAGGTATAACGCACCTTCGGTTTGGCGGTGGCAGGATCCTTGACACCAGGCAGGTCGTGATAGGCATCCGGTGCACTTAACTCGAAGCCGTCCTGATAGATGGTCTGGGCACTGGCGCTGCCAGACGAAAATGCGATGGTCGCGGCAAGCGGCAAAACCGACAAGATTTTCATGAACATTCCGGCCACCTGTCATCACCTTCAACAATACGTCTCATATCCGCAATATAGGGTGCGGTGTGGTTAGAAACAGGGTGCCGGCAACAACGATTTCGTGAACGACGGCTGCCGTTTACACCAGCCGCTTGTATGCGGTCGGGAACTCGTAAAGCCAGCCGATGCGTTTGACGGCTTCGTCAAAATTTTCCCGCGCCACGGTCATGCTATGACCATTGGCATGCAGCAGCGTTTCTGCATCTTCCATGATGCCGACATGGCCTTTCCAGAACACCAGATCACCACGGCTCAGTTCGTCGCGTTCGATTTCGACGCCCAGCGATTTCACCTGCATGTCGGTATCGCGCAGCGACGTCTTGCCGGTCATAGCCAGTGACAATTGCACCAGACCGGAGCAATCGATGCCGAAGCCGGAACGCCCGCCCCACAGGTAGGGCGTTTCGATAAATCTGACCGCAACCGACACGTAGTCATCACCGCCAAGTTCTCCAACTGGCAGGCAATGTGTGGCAATGACCCCCTCACCTTTTTCAGTCAAGAGATAACGGGTGCCACGGGTTTCCGCTTCACCAACGAAACGCACGACACTGCCCATGGACAATGCCGCAACCGGCGGCTTGCGCAGTTCTGCTTCCGGATAGAGAAATGTTCTTGGTGCGATGATCCGATGGGTGGGCACCTCCACCTGCCCGAGTGCGCTTTCCGGCAGATAACCGGTGTAACCGTCCGTATCGGCCTGCACCCATGCCCAGCCATTGCTGCGCTCAAAAACCCGCACCGTTTCACCCATCAAAAGCTCGGTATCGATGCCTTTGGTCAGATCGGGCGACGGACGCAAGGCGCAGACCGGCACGGCAATACGCGCGGGATCGCCGACGACAAAACAGGTCGCTTCGACCTGTCCCTTCAGCCTGCTATCAGCCAGATCAGGGCGAAATGCGTGTAGGCGACGATCCAGTATCATGATGTTGTTCCGGGCTTGTTTGCAGTCTTGCCTGCTCGATAATCATATCGCCAAATTTTTCAAGAAAAAGAGCGCCAGCAACAGTCCTTTTGATGACGACATTACGGCGATCCTTGTCATCGCGAACGCGATCAATCAGTCCCATGTCACCCATCGTGTCCAAGGCGCGGGTTATCACTGGCTTGGTCACGCCAAGGACCGAGGCAAGGCCTCTGACCGTGTGGGGTGGCGGGACGAGATAGACATGCAGCAGAACCGCCATCTGGCGCAGGCTGAGATCACGCGCTTCGGTTTCTACCTGTTTGAGCGTGACCCGGTGCCAAAGGCCCAACGCTTCGGAAGCGGAAAATTCGACCGGCAAATATCCCTCCAATCATCGAGGTACGGCTCTTCGTTCGTGTTTTTCTTGATTGCGCAGATAAGCGCAAAAAGCAAAACAAAACCGCCGCCGATGTTCTTGCGACAAGCAAGTATCGACGGCGGCCTATTTCACCCTTTTATTGGGCGTTTTAACGTCCCCTCTGGACTTGCATCTTACGAAGCAGAATCCGTGCCAGTTTTAAGCGGATTAAGAAAACACAATATTTTCAATTCACTATCATAACACATGACAAAACATGCCCGAGATCTGACAGGGCAAAAATTGTGCAGTGCAAAAGCATTTGCCTAAAAAAATCCCGCCGGAATGCGGCGGGATTTTCATTTCAGTCCGTTGTTCTTGAAAAATCAGGCTTCAGCAGCCTGTTTTTCTTCAGCGGCCTCATGGGCACGTTCGGTCCGGTTGTAGCGAATGGAAGACCACAGCGCGATACCGATCAGGGCTGCACCACCAAGACCGGTGATGACTTCCGGAATGTGGAACAGGCTCTGCATGTACATGATCACCGAGAGGATCAGGATCGCGTAGAACGCGCCGTGCTCAAGGTAACGGTATTCGGCCAGCGTGCCCTTCTCAACCAGCATGATCGTCATGGAGCGCACATACATGGCGCCAATGCCGAGACCGATGGCAATGATGAAGAGATTTGAGGTCAGCGCAAAAGCACCGATAACACCGTCGAAGGAGAAGCTGGCATCCAGCACTTCGAGGTAAAGGAATGCGCCGAAGCCGCCCTTTGCTGCACCCTGCATCATCTGCTGGCTACGGTCGAGCACACCACCGAGAACTTCCACCAGCAAGAAGGTCAGCAGACCCCAGATTGCCGAACTGAAGAAGACGTTCGCTGCTTCAGGCCCGAGTTTCGGGTCAGTGCTGTCAGCGATGACACGCGAAAATATCAGCATGATGACCAGAACGAAGGCAATCTCGATGCCCTTGATGGAAGAGTAGGTGGAAATCTTCTCTTCAAGCCAACGCACCCAGTGCACATCTTTTTCATGATCGAAGAAGAAGCTCAGGCCAACCATCATCAGGAAGGTGCCGCCAAATGCCGCGATTGGCAGATGTGCGTCCTGCATGATCTGCGCATATCGATCCGGCTCGCTCGCAGCCATCACCATGGCAGTCCAAGGACCGACATTGGCAGCGATAACCACAATCAGCAACGGGAAGACGATACGCATGCCGAACACGGCAATCAGAATACCCCAGGTCAGGAAGCGATGCTGCCATTCCGGCGTCATGTCCTTGAGCTTGTTGGCATTCACAATGGCATTGTCGAAGGAAAGCGAGATTTCAAGAACAGCCAGAACTGCGCAGATGAAAAAGATCGTTGCAGTGCCGCTGACGGTGCCTGTCATCTCCCAGCCGAGATAGCCGCCAAGGATGAGGCCGATGACGGTTACGATGAACGCCCATTTAAAATAGGACATCGTGGTTTTTTGAGTGGTGGAGAGGCTCATGTTCAAATCTCTCCGTGAATGGACATGCTGGCATGCGCAGCAAAAAACGCCATGCCAAAAAAGGCACGCGCAGTAAGCGTGGTTGTTGTCTTCATGGGATAAAATCCGCCGGCTACTTTTGCAGGCGGTACCGACATCGCGAGAGCGCCGTAAAACTCTCGCCAGAGGGGCCCGGCACCATTGTTCCTCTTGCTCGATCATCAAATCGTGATGCGAGCCTCTATGTACTCTGCCAAGTTTGGGATTTCGTCAAGTCCCCCCAGCAGAAGGCATATCATCAAAAACGGGAAACAAACCGTTTTCCGGTCTGTTTCCCGCCTCATTTTATCCAGCATTTCCCGTTTTACGGGTGTGACCACTCAATGTGCTTACACAAGATCATTGGGATATTCGGCAATTGCCTTTTTACGCTTCAGCGCATTTTCGCGGAAGAAGATGTAAAGGCCTGAGATGACGATCAATGCTGCACCTATGACAATCGACACTTGTGGAATGTCGTTGAAGAACAGCCAGCCAAATACAACGGCCCATAACAGCAGCGTATATTGCAACGGCGCAACGGCTGCCGCATCGGCCAGCTTCAAGGCACGGTTGACAAGCACATGCGCACCCATGGCAACAATGCCAAGCAGGCATAGCAACGACATGTCGAAAGTAGATTCAAGCGGTACCCAGCCTTCCGACGAGACGAATAGTGCAACCGCACCGGCAAGCAGGGCACCAACGATCTGCCAGAAGGCCAAAGTCGTATCGGCGGTGTTGCGCAGCTGGCGTCCGGAAATCATCATGAAGGCAAAGGCGGCGCTGCCGATGATCGAGGAAAAGGCCGCGGGTGTCAGACTGGCGGAACTGGGTTTCAGCGCGATCATCACGCCGATGAAACCGATGACGATGGCGGTCCAACGACGCCAGCCAACCTTTTCACCCAGAATGAAGGGCGAGAGAGCAGCAACGTAGATCGGGGCTGCCAGCCAGTAGGTCATGACATCTGCCAAGGGCAGCGAAATGACCGCGTAATAAAAACAGAATATTTCCACCGTGGAGAAAAACACGCGGGCGAACTGCAGGCCACGTCGCTCAATATTGATAAGGCCGCTGACACCCACCTTCCAGAGGATCGGTGAAAGGATGATGATGGCGGCGACACTGCGGATAAGAATGACCTGACCGAGCGAATAGGTGGAAACCAGCCATTTTCCCATCGCGTCGTTCAGCGCGAACATCAACATGCCAAGCAGCATGGCACAGACGCCAAGGCTGGATGGGGAAAAACGGTTCAAAAATGCAGTCATGATCAGACCAATCGACATTTGTGTTTCAGGCGCGGCGTAAGCCGGATTTTGTAGCCGAACACGGAAAACGACTGGATGGAGAGGATCTCCACGCGGATATTGGCATGTTCAGAGGCGGTATCCGCCCTATTGAAGGCATATGAGAGAGGTCGCAGGTTCAGACGTCATCACACCATGATGGATCGTGGACCCACCAGTGGTTCTGTCGCTTAAATTCTGCGATTTCCCCCCATATCACGCTTCAAATCCCAAATGCCAATTGATCCTCCGGTCGTTTCGCACAGGAATGTTCAGCTTTGGCGCTAGAAGTCTCTTTCTAATGCCGTCCTGTCAAGGCAACGATGATTGCGGTGCGCAACAAAAGTAATATTTTTTAAATCAAGCTCGTTTCGTCGCTGAATTACCGGCAGTTGATGTGTTGCAGACTGCTTTCAGGTGAAGTTTCGTTTCTCCTGGGCAATCAGTTCCTGCAAAAACTGCACAACCGTGCGCACACGCACCAGTTCACGGGCCGATTCATGATAGGTCGTCCAGTAGGAGCGCAAAATACTGTGTTGTGGAAAGAGCCTGACGAGTTCCGGGTACTGTCGGGCAATATAGTCATGCAGAATACCGATGCCGGCACCGGAGCGCACCGCCTCCGTCTGGCCGATAGCACTTGAGATTTCGAATGCCGCGTCCCAATCGCGCATGATCTCACCGGTATAGTTGAGTGACGGCGCAAAGATCAGGTCTTCCACATAACCGATGCGCAGATGATTCTTAAGCGCCTCCAATGTTTCCGGCCAGCCCTTCGTGTCCAGATAGCTGCGCGAGGCATAAAGGCCGAGCGAATAATCGGTGAGTTTGGCAGATACCAATCGCCCCTGCTCCGGCCGTTCGATGGTGATGGCGATATCTGCTTCGCGCTGAGACAGGGAAAACGAACGCGGCACTGGCACGAGCTGAACCCGGAGTGCCGGATATCTGGCAATCAATGCACCAAGGCGCGGCGCCAGAAACGCGACACCGAAACCATCAGGCGCACCGATGCGCACCGTGCCTGCCACGGCGGCGTCGACGCGGCCGAGATCGGCCTGCGCGTTCATCATTTCGGCTTCCATGCGCTCGGCAGACACCAGAAAACGGGCACCCTGCTCCGTCAACTCGCAGCCATTGGTGCTGCGCAAAAAAAGCTGACTGCCCAATGCTGTCTCAAGTGCTGAAACCCTGCGGCTGAGGGTGGCGTGGTTGACACCCAGCCGTTTTGCGGCCGCCAGAAACTGCCCGGAACGGGCCACGCTTAGGAAACAGCGCACATCATCCCAGTTCATTGACCTGCCTTATGTCGAAATTTGCACAACAGATGATTATTCCAGGCCATTGATTTGTGCAAATCAAAGCGTAATGCTGCCGCCACAAAAATCTGGAGGATTATCATGAAGGAAATCGGTCATTTTATTGGTGGCAAGCACGTCGCTGGCACCAGTGGGCGCACATCCAATGTCTTCAACCCGGCGACCGGTGAAGTTCAGGCAACCGTGGCTTTGGCCAGCGAAGCTGAAATCCGTGCAGCCGTTGAAAATGCCAAGCAGGCACAGCCAAAATGGGCTGCCACCAACCCACAGCGCCGCGCCCGCGTTTTCTTCAAATTCGTGGAACTGCTCAACACCCATATGGATGAGCTTGCGACCCTGATCTCAAGCGAACACGCAAGACGGTTGAAGATTCCAAGGGTGACATCATTCGCGGTCTTGAAGTCTGCGAATTCGTCTGTGGCATTCCGCACCTGTCCAAGGGCGAGTTCACCGAAGGTGCCGGTCCTGCCATCGACATGTATTCCATCCGCCAGCCAGTTGGCATCGGTGCCGGTATCACGCCGTTCAACTTCCCGGCCATGATCCCGATGTGGATGTTTGCGCCAGCCATTGCCTGCGGCAACGCCTTCATCCTCAAGCCATCGGAGCGCGATCCATCGCTGCCACTGCGCCTTGCAGAACTGATGATCGAAGCTGGCCTGCCAGCCGGTATCCTCAACGTCATCAATGGTGACAAGGGTGCGGTTGATGCCATTCTGACCGATCCAGATATTGGTGCAGTGTCGTTTGTTGGTTCCACACCGATTGCCCGTTACGTTTACGGTACGGCCGCCATGAACGGCAAACGCGCCCAGTGCTTTGGCGGCGCCAAGAACCACATGATCATCATGCCGGACGCTAATCTCGACCAGGCCGTCAACGCGCTGATGGGTGCAGGTTACGGTTCGGCCGGTGAACGCTGCATGGCTGTTTCCGTTGCTGTTCCAGTCGGTGAAGACACTGCAAATCGTCTGGTTGAAAAGCTCATCCCGCAGATCGAAGCTCTCAAGATCGGCCCTTACACCGACGACAAGGCCGATATGGGCCCGCTGGTCACCAAGGAAGCCCAGGCGCGCGTCAAGGGTCTGATCGACAGCGGTGTTGCACAGGGCGCAAAACTCCTCGTCGACGGCCGCAACTTCAAGCTGCAGGGTTACGAAGAGGGTTATTTCGTTGGCGGTTGCCTGTTCGACCACGTCACAACTGACATGGACATCTACAAGCAGGAAATCTTTGGACCGGTGCTCTCCGTTGTTCGCGCCAAGAACTACGAAGAAGCTCTCGACCTGCCGATGAAACATGAATACGGCAATGGCGTTGCCATCTACACCCGTGACGGCGATGCCGCACGTGACTTCGCCTCGCGTATCAACATCGGCATGATCGGCGTCAACGTTCCAATCCCGGTTCCGCTGGCCTACCACTCCTTCGGCGGCTGGAAGGCATCCAGCTTCGGTGACCTGAACCAGCATGGCACTGATTCCATCAAGTTCTGGACCAAAACCAAGACGATCACCGCGCGCTGGCCATCAGGCATCAAGTCTGGTGCCGAGTTTGTCATGCCAACCATGAAGTAAACTAAACGACTTCACTGACTTTGCGCGCCCGTAGCATATCAATTGCTGCGGGCGTTGCTTTTTAAAGTTTCGATTGCAGAGATCGTCGATCTCTCGCTCTCGTCATGCGCTTTATGGCTGGCCTTCTGCACGCAGTGCACGTAACATACCCTCAATCAAGAAAGGCGGGGCTTCTTCAACCCTGTCTGTAATGGGGTACTAAAGGGTATGGTGGCGCGGTTTTTGATCTACCAGCAAAGAGATGTCTTTCGTTAGCGGCAGGCGAACATGTCGCATGAACGGAAACAGACCTTTGGTGCCTGAATGGATAATATTGAATACGCAAAGACATTTTTTAACGACAATCCCGACATTGAAATTCTCGAAGCCTTTGTCATCGATGTGAACGGTGTTCCGCGTGGCAAATGGATACCGCGCGAACGAGCGCTGGATATTCTGGAAAAGGGCATGGCCGTGCCACGGTCGGTTTATGCGCTGGATATCTGGGGACGTGACGTCAACGCCGCCGGCCTTGCCGAAGGAACCGGTGACCCGGATGGCATCTGCTACCCCGTACCGGAAAGTCTGTCGCGTGTAACCTGGCTCGGTCGCCCGACCGCGCAAGTGCTTCTGGCCATGAAAAACCCTGATGGGAACGGTTTTTATGCTGATCCGCGCCATGTGCTTGCACAGGTGCTGGAACGTTACAAAAAGCTGGGTCTGACACCGGTTGTCGCAACCGAACTGGAATTTTATCTGATCGACCCGGTCCGGTCTGCGCTTGATCCGGTGCGTCCACCCAAGAGCCGTGAAGGTCGCTGGCATACCGGCCAGACGCAGGTTCTGTCGATCTCGGAATTGCAGGATTTCGAAAACGTGTTTCATGAGGTGGCAACGGCCTGTCGTGAACAGAAGGTGGCCGCCGATACGACCCTGCGTGAAAACGGCCCCGGCCAATACGAGATCAACCTGAACCACGTACCCGACGCGCTGCGTGCGGCAGATTTCGCGGTGTTCCTGAAACGCATCGTCAAAGGTGTTGCGCGCAAGCACGATCTCGATGCCACCTTCATGGCCAAGCCCTACGGCACCCAGGCTGGAAATGGCATGCATGTGCATTTTTCCGTGCTGGATGAAAACGGCAACAACATCTTCATCGGGCCCAATGGCCCGTCCGATGCGCTGATGCATTCAGTTGGCGGACTTCTGGAAAACATGGGGGAAAGCATGGCGGTGTTTGCGCCACATGCCAATTCCTACCGTCGTCTGCGGCCCAGCGAACATGCGCCGACCTATGCATCATGGGGTTTTGACAACCGCTCCGCTGCCGTGCGCGTCATCACCGCCAGCCTGCCAGCCACCCGCATCGAACACCGGGTCGCAGGCGCTGACACCAACCCCTATCTGGTGCTGGCAATGATCCTCAATGCGGCATTGACAGGCATGAAGGAAAAACGCCAGCCGGGCGGTGCGATTGCCGGTGACAGCCACGCCATCAACCACGAACCCCTGCCCACCAACTGGGACTATGCCCTGCAGCGCTTTGCCCGGTCGAGCTTCGCTTACGCGACCTTTGGCCAGAAATATCGCACGCTGTATTCCGCCTGCAAACAGCAGGAACTCTCTGAGTTTTCGCTGCGCGTAACCGACGTAGAATATGACGCCTATATCAGGACGGTGTGACATGAGCATGGTTTCTTCTACCCACTCCAATTCCGCCAACCCCAATCCGGGGCACACCACCTCATGGTACGCGGCCTCTGCCAATGACAAACACGTCAGGCCTGCCCTGCAGGGTGATGTTGAAGCCGATGTCTGCATAATCGGCGCGGGTTTCACCGGCATATCTGCCGCACTTGAACTGAGCGAACGCGGCTATTCCGTCGTTGTTCTGGAAGGTGAGCGGATCGGTTTTGGCGCGTCTGGCCGCAATGGCGGACAAATCGTCAATGGTTACAGCCGCGATCTGCAGACCATTGCCGGCCGCTACGGACAGGAAAAGGCGCTGAAGCTGGCGGCGATGTCGCTGGAAGGCGGCGATATCATCCGCAGCCGCGTGGAAAAATATTCAATCGCCTGCGATCTGGTGCATGGCGGTTTCTTCGCCGCCTTCACCGACAAACAGATCCGTGAAATGGAAGCGCACAAGGCGCATTGGGAAAAACTTGGCCATAGCGGTCTTGAGATGGTGTCCAAGGCCGATGTAGCGAAATACGTGAAGACCGACCGTTATGCCGGCGGCATGATCGACAAGCTGGGTGGCCATATTCATCCGCTTAATCTGGTGCTTGGCGAGGCGGCGGCGGCTGAAAGTCTCGGTGCGCGTATCTTTGAGCAATCGCGCGTCACCTCCGTCGAGTTTGGTGCAAATCCGGTCGTGCGCACAGCAAGCGGCAAGGTTACTGCGAAATATGTGCTGGTGTGCGGCAACGCCTATCTCGGTAAGTTGCTGCCAGAGATCGGTGACCGCATGATGCCGGTTTCCAGCCAGGTGATGGCAACCGAGCCGCTCGATCCGCAGTTGATTGAAAGCCTTTTGCCGGCAAATTATTGCGTCGAAGATGCCAACTACATTCTCGATTATTATCGCCGCACGTCCGATAATCGTCTGCTCTATG
>NZ_DAMDBP010000019.1:48568-77796 GCF_032092815.1 Agrobacterium sp.
GCGGCGGCATCGGTTATGGTGGCGCAGACCCGGCCGATCTGACCGGCGTCATTCGCCCCAATATGCTGAAGACCTTCCCGCAGCTGGAAAAAACCAAGATCGAGTTTGCGTGGAGCGGCAATTTCGCGCTGACGTTGACCCGCATTCCGCACATGGGCAAACTGGCAGACAATGTCTACTTCTCGCATGGCGACAGTGGTCATGGGGTGACGACCACACATTTGCTGGGCAAAATTCTCGGTGAGGTCGTGGCCGGTCATGCGGAGCGGTTTGACGTTTGGTCTTCGCTGCCGAATTTCCCCTTCCCGGGCGGCAAGACATTTCGTGTGCCGCTGACGGTGCTGGGTGCCTGGTGGTACGGGCTGCGCGACCGCCTCGGCGTTTGAAACGCACAAAAAAAGCGCCTCCGTTGATACGGAAGCGCTTTTTGAATGTTCAGGAAAGATCAGGCCTGCTTCAACCCGGCCAGCGCATTTTCAACGATAACCGCAGGGCTGTCGCTGATATCGACCGTGACAACACCAGGTTCACCGGTTGGGTCTTCCAATGTTGCCAACTGGCTGGTCAGCAGGGACAGCGGCATGAAATGGCCGGTGCGTGCGCCCATGCGCTCTGTCAGCAATTCCAGCGAACCGGCCAGATAGACAAAAGCCAGATCACCATCGCAGGCATTGCGAAGACGGTCACGATAGGTCTTTTTCAACGACGAGCAGGACACCACGATGCCGCCCTTGTCGATGCCCTTGCGCAGTTCAGCGCCAATCAGATCAAGCCAGGGCCAACGATCATCGTCGTTCAGCGGAATGCCTGCCGCCATTTTTTCGACGTTAGACTGAGGATGAAGGCGATCGCCTTCCTGAAACTCAATGCCAAGCTTTTCAGCGATTGCTTCACCGACAGTCGATTTGCCGCAGCCGCTGACGCCCATGACGACGATTGCTTTTCTCATAACGCCTCTGAGTATGGAGAAAGGGATGAATTTCGTTTTCGCCTAACACGTTCGCAAATGATCGCAAATACCAAAAGGCGAGATGCAGAATGAATTTTATGCACGTCTGAATTGTTAAAAATGCGGTCGTCGCGTTGACCGTTTGTTGGTCTAGTGTCTTTTCAAAATGTTAAAGCGTTGAAAATACAAAGATTTTATACACAAATAATTTGTCCCGATATGTAACGACGGTTGAACATGATGTGCCGACTTGAAACAAAAACATTTAAAGCAAAAGATATTTTACGCAGCTTACGCAAAGACCGCTCCGGTAATTTCGCAATTCTGGCCGCAGTGTTGACACCCGTTCTACTTGTAGCAGCCGGTGGTGCAGTTGATATGTCGCACGCCTTTGCAAAAAAGCAGGAATTGCAGGAAAAAATGGATGCAGCGGTGCTTGCCGCCGTGTTGAAGTCAGATGCCAAAAGCCAACGCCAGGAAGTTGAAAACTTCATGAGCGCCGTCATGCCGGAAGAAACCGAAGACGGCAATCAGATCGAACTGAATTCGGCAACGATCCTGACGGTCAGCAACAATGCCGATGGCAGCCTGACGGGAACATTTGCCAACAAGTTCAAACCCTCCTTCCTTGGTCTGGCCGGTCTCAACGAACTGGATATTTCGGTTTCCTCCACGGCGATCGCCGACAAGGCAGATACCGGAGGCCCATGCATTTATGTGTTGGGCAACCAGAACCAGGCCGTGCTGATCAACTCCGGCGCCAATGTGAAAGCCCCCAAATGTGGTGTTGACGTGCATTCCACGAGCAACCCGGCTTTCATCATGAACAGCGGCTCGACGATCAACACCATGCGCTTTTGCGTCAAGGGCACCAATTACATCAAGAATGGCGGCACCCTGACCAACCTTGAAGTGGGCTGTTCGGTGACGAGTGATCCCTATGCCGGCACGATGCCTGAACCAACCGTCCCTTCGATCTGTACCACTAGCGGTACACGCGATGGCCAGACGCAGGTGATGAAGCCCGGTGTCCACTGCTCGACCACCTTTAACGGTAGCCCGAAGATTACCTTTGAACCGGGTCTGCACATCATCAAGGGTCGTATGATCATCAACAGCGGTGCCACCGTTGTCGCAGAAGGCGTTACCTTCTATTTCCCTGACGTGAACAGTGAAATTCGTGCCAATGGCGGCCTGACATTCACGGCAACGGCACCGACCAGCGGCACCTACAAGGGCATTCTGATGTTTGAGAACACCAGCAATGCGTCGAACGCCAGCAACAAGCAGCAGTATATCTTCAACGGCTCCAAGGGTGAAACGCTCGAAGGCATCATTCACCTGCCAAACCGCGATGTCGTCTATAACTCAACGACAAATCAGACCAACAAGATTTCCATGGTGGTCAACACAATGATCATGAACTCGGCCAATTGGCAGCTTGAGCCCTATGGTTCGACCGGGTCCGGCAGCGCCCAGACATCCGTGCGTCTGGTTCGCTAATACCTCGATATGATCAATTTAATCCCCGGCCTCGCGTTGGGGATTTTCCGTTTTTGGTACGCTCATTTCGCCAGGACACCACGTCATGCATGTGGCGTTGTGGCAACGAGAGAACCGACCTCTATTCTACCGGCTTTTTATCTTCCAGACGGGTGGTTCTTTTCAGGACGGCGGGCATGAGAAACGACAGGAACAGCAGACGTAAAATATGATGTGAGCCGACATAGGTTGCATCGGCATGCATCATGATGGCCATGGCTGCCATGGTTTCCAATCCGCCCGGTGCAAATGCAATCATCACCGCATTGAGTGGCACGCCTGTGAGGTTGGAGATGGCCAGTGCAATGGCACCGGCAATAGCCACAACAACAACCGTCAAAACCGCACCCGCAATAAAGGCACG
Organism: Agrobacterium sp.; assembly: GCF_032092815.1. Classification (GTDB taxonomy): domain Bacteria; phylum Pseudomonadota; class Alphaproteobacteria; order Rhizobiales; family Rhizobiaceae; genus Agrobacterium. The sequence goes on from NZ_DAMDBP010000019.1 coordinate 51,424, forward strand.
CTGCAACTCGCGAATGGACACTTTGTAAAACCGCAGACCGATCAGGCAACCGATCAGAATATAGGTTGGCTGGATGGCCCAGGGTGGGACAGCACCTGTGGTAAAGCCGGTGATATGTGTGCCGACGGACACCACCATGCCGCCAAGCAACAAGGCTGCGGGAAAACGCCAGCGAATGAACAACATGCCAAGCAGCAGTGCCACGGCAAACGTCACGGCAAGCACCAGCGGGTTCATGGCGGCCGTCGGGCTGGAAATGTCTGCGCTGACCAGATCGAAATATTCGACGATCAACGGAACGGACAAGGTCAGCGCCAGCACACGCACACTTTGAATAATGCTGATGCTGGCAAGATCACTGCGCGTTTCAGCACTCAGGCTGATGATGTAGCTGAGATGGCCCGGGGATGCGGCAAGCATGGCTGTGGTACGATCGTAGCGAAATACGTAATGCAGCAGCCAGTAGCCGCAATATAAAAGCAGAATGACGGTTATGATAACAGCGACAAAACTCAGCGGCCAGGATTTGGCAGCGTTGAAGATATCAGGTGTCACGCTGGTGCCCATGGAAATGCCGACAAGCACAAAACACGCGTCACGGACACGTTTGGGAATATCAAGTTTGAGGCCGAAAAGTCCGCACATTGTAACGGCAAGTGCGGGGCCGGACAGGAAAGGCGCAGGCACGCCTGCGAGTGCGGCAAGTGCAGCCCCGGCAGTACCAACGATGACCGTCAGCAACAGGGTGAGAAATTCTGGTTTGGTCATCACGGTATAAATACAGTCGGGATGTTGCGATGCGGGATAAGCGGATATCCTGATATCAGCCTAACGACTATGCCGGAAGGTTTAAACAGTAGTTGTGTGAAGATGCGAAGCAGCTTTTGCTTTTTGGCAATAAAAAACCCGCACAAAGTGCGGGCTTTTTGAAATCGATGATATCAGATGATCAGGCTGCTGGAGCAACAGGTGCTGCTGAGCTCTTTGCTGCCGCGCGCTTGGCAGGCATGTCGTCCAAGCCAAGCAGAAAGCCGATTTGCGGGCGGGCCTTGACCAGATCGTCGATGGAATATTCGGTCAGCACGTCAAAGAATGCGTTCAGTGCCTTGCGAAGCGCGGAGTTGAGACCGCAGCTGTCGACAAGTGGACACTCGACGGCGCCATCTTCGAAGCACTCAGCCATTGCAAAGCTGTCTTCGGTAACGCGTACAACGTCAAAAAGGCTGATCTTGTCAGCCGGCTTGCCAAGGCGCACACCGCCATTACGGCCACGTACAGTCTCAACCAGTCCTGCCTTGTTGAGTGGCTGGAGAATTTTGAACAGAAACAGCTCGGACACGCCATAAGCCTTGGCAATTTCCGGGATACGGCTGAGATTACCGTCATTCGCTGCGCAATACATCAACATGCGAACGGCGTAATTGGTCTGTTTTGTCAAGCGCATGCTGATCTCCTAACTCTCTTTGTGGAGTTATATAGTCTGTTTTTCAGTTTAGAACAATTCCAAGATTGGAAAAAATTCCATTAAATTTCAGAATTGCTGAAATAGCCGTGTTGACCATTCCCTTGAATCATGAACAAACAACTCAACAATGGCAATGTAATGGAGGCTAGGCCAATGGCAAGCGTGAAATCTCGCGTTTTTTGGGCGGCGTTAACAGGATGCTTATTTTGCTCCGGTGTTTCCACAGCTTTCGCCGACGGTGAAGTCAATGTTTACTCCTACCGCCAGCCGGAACTCATCCAACCGCTACTGGATGCCTTTACGAAAAAGACAGGCATCGAAACCAATGTACTTTTTCTGGACAAGGGTCTTGTCGAACGCATTCAGGCCGAGGGCGTCAATTCACCAGCAGATGTGCTCTTGACGGTTGATATTGCCCGACTGGTCGAAGCCAAGGAAGGCGGCGTTACACAGCCCGTTCTCAACGATCCTATCATTGAAAAAGACATTCCTGCCAATCTTCGTGACCCGGAGGGTGAATGGTTCGGCCTGACCACCCGTGGCCGCGTCGTTTACGCCTCCAGGGAGCGTGTGCAGCAGAAGGACATCACCTATGAGGAGTTGTCCGACCCAAAATGGAAAGGTCGCATCTGCATTCGTGATGGCCAGCATTCCTACAATATTGCGCTGTTTGCCTCGATGATTGCCCATCACGGTGTGGATTACACCCGCGAATGGTTGACGGGCCTTAAAAACAATTTGGCACGCAAGCCCGATGGCACGGACCGCACCCAGGCAAAATCGATCTTTGCCGGTGAATGCGATATCGCGCTGGGCAACACCTATTACGTTGGCCTGATGCTGACCAATGACAAGGAACCGGAAGAAAAGGAATGGGCGGGCGCTGTGAGGGTCATTTTCCCGAACGCCGGGGATCGTGGCACACACGTCAACATCTCGGGCGTCGCGATGACCAAATATGCACCGAACCGCGACAATGCACTCAAGCTGATGGAATTTCTGGCCTCCGGTGAAGCACAGGAAATTTATGCAAAGGAAGTGTTTGAATATCCGGTTTTGCCCGGTGCGCAGCCTTCAGACGTCGTCAAAGGTTTTGGTCCTATCAACCCGGATCCGCTGTCCCTGACGGACGTTGCCGCCCACAGAAAAGAAGCCTCCGAACTGGTGGATGAAGTCGGCTTCAACGAAGGCCCTTAGAACTGACCGGTAATCAACCTTGAGGCACAGTGCCTCAAGGCGCTCCACGGCTCTGCAATTGCTTGTCGTAATCGATAATCGCCTCACGCCGTTCTGGCGTGCCGGGATGCGTAGATAGCATGCTGGTTTTGCTGCGGTCCCCGTATTCCTCTTCCATCAGGGCAAAAAACCGTTCAATCGCCGTGGCATCGAGGCCAGCAGCCCGCATCAATTCAACCGAGCGCCTGTCGGCCTCGGCTTCTGCATCACGCGAATGCGACAGGGCCAGAAGGCCACCGCCCTGCGTCAGAATATCCTCCATGGCGGAACCAACGTCACCTGCCACCAGCATCACCAGGCCAGCAACACCGGCTGCGCGATAAAGCTGGCGCAAGCTATGTTCATGTTCGACATGACCGATCTCGTGGGCGAGAACACCGGTGATCATCTGCAGATCGTCGCCTGCCAATGAAACCAGCTCATCTGTGACCACAAGTGTACCATCCGGCAACGCAAAGGCATTGGGACCGATGACCCCTCCCTTGCGGAAGTTTAGCTTGTAATCCTCAGGCGACCCCTCGGCTTGCGCAGCGATCTTGGCAAAGTCCTGCCGAATCTCATCCTGTTTTTCGCCTGAAAGCTCCGTTGGAGAAAAAGCTGTGCGGTCCAGCGTTGCCATCGTGCTGGACGACATCAATTCCGGCACCATGGGCGGCGTGACGGCAACTGCAAGTTCCACCATCGCGGGCAGTGCCAGCCGATAGGTAGCGTAAGCAAGGAAAACTGCCGCCGCTGTAATACCGATCAGGCGTGGGCGAAACTGTTCCAGCCAATGGACAACGCCGACACCCTTTTTACGGTGATGACGCAGCAACGTGTCGATGCCGTCATTATCAAGTGTTTCAAACAGCGAGCCGTCAGGAAAGGTAATTTCCCTGGGAATGGAGCCAACGCGCTGGCTGACCTCGATCAATTCGATATCAGCCTGCACATAAACCCTGTTGTCGTTGGCACCATAGACCAGCAGCATATGACCACTGAATTTGAGGTGTGCAGGGTTTGAAACGTTCGAGCGAGCGGCATGCCATTCGCCCGAAACCATGTTCCTGATATCAGAAACCAAACTCAAAGCCTTCCATGTCCATATATTCGGCGCTGACCGCAGCGCCCGTTGCTTCGATGGACGATAGAACCTCACCGACATCGCCGTCAAAGCGAATTGACGTGTGTTCGACACTGTAACGTGCTTCACGCACCGCCGCCCAAGGGCGCATCAGACCAAGGGTCAGCACGCTGACGACGAGGTTTGAAATAACGATCCACAAATAACGGCCACGGCCAAGGTCACTACCCAGCTGATGTTTTTCGTCCAGCACCATAGACGATACGACAACGTTGCGCACGCCAACGCGGTATATGATACCCGCGAAACCATAGATGATGAAGGCACCGAATATTGCGAAATAAATCGCACCCAGAATTCCGGCGGCGGGAGGCGCATCGGTACCAGAGTAAACGGCCATAAATAACATTGTTACGAGCACGCCAAATACACTACCACCGACGACGACCATGAGGGCAGGAATGATCCATGCCTTATACAGTTTGCCAATCTTCGGATCGGCGGTGAATGGACGATCGCCATAACGCAGGTTGCCAAAAACATAATTGGTGGCCCAACGGCTGCTGAACGGTGCCAGAATACCAAAGGAAATAAATGCCACGAGACTGCCGAGCAGGATTGATACGAATGCGCCACCTGCGGTGCCTACAAAGTCAAACCGAACATTACGATAGCTGGTGACGCGCGCGTTAAAGCGAATGCTGCGCATGATCAACCACGGCAGGAAAATAAAGATAACGATCGGTGAAATCAGCGCGGCAGGCGGGATAAGATACGCCAGAACGTTCATGACAACGATGAAACCAAAGGCAATCAGACGGCCTTTGAAAATCTGCCCGCCGGTGGCGTGATAACCAAAAGCACGGCCGTGAAGAACGGTGTTACCATTGAAGTAACGTTTGCGGCGCACCTTTGCCCAGGCGGAATAAATGCCAATTGTCACAATCGTCAGAAGAATATTGACGATCCAGATACCGAAATATTCCTTCGCGCTGCCCGTAAAGCTGCCACGTTCAAAAGCGGCCTGTCTGCCGACAGGAGCAACTGCTTGATCCATAAACTTGTCCTCTCACGCGTGTCTGCACATGGCCTCATCCGGAAAGCTGAAGCGCTTGCCGACCGAAGTTCCATGTCACTCATGTGGCTGCCCGATTGTCTGCAGGCTGGTCCCCACCACCACATCTCAGGGTTATATCAACATTGAAATCGGTTGCATTACCTGAGCGCTTCTGTCCTGTTTCATTGCCTAAATCAAGAGCATTTTTAAATGATCTTTTTTAGGGTGGGCTCACGGTCCGCAACTGGTCATTGAGCTACACACCTATCAAAATCACTCCTGCGGTTGCGTGACCGCTTATGGATTGAAGCGCTCAGGGCGATAGGCGTCGGCCGGAATGACGGTGGTTTCGCCGTTCATCATCTCCGCCAGCAGGCGTCCGGTAATCGGCCCAAGTGTCAGCCCGTGATGGGCATGGCCGAACGCAAACCAAAGGCTTTTATGGCGCGGCGCCCGGCCGATAATCGGCATCATGTCGGTGGTGCAGGGTCGCGCACCCATCCAGGGTTCGGCATCCAGCCTGTCGCCAAGCGGCAGGATCGTGCGGGCCACCTTCTCGGCCCGCTCCAGCTGAACAGGCGTTTTCGGCGCATCACGACGGGCAAATTCCGCACCCGTGGTCATGCGAATGCCCCTGCTCATCGGAGCAAGGAAATATCCGCGTTCACCGTCCAGCAGCCAGTTGTTGAGCTTTGCGCCATCACGCAGATTATAATGCATGTGGTAACCGCGTTTCACGCCAAGTGTGAAACGGTATCCCAGCTTTCTAGTGACCTCGTCGGCCCAGGGCCCGAGCGCCAGCACCACCTCGCCTGCTTCGGCAGCGCCATCTAGCGTGCGCACTTTCCAGCCGGTCGCCGTTTGTGCAAGGGTGGCGGCATCCCCTTTGATAAAGGTGCCACCAAGCTTCTGGAACAGGGCGAGATAGGCCATCGTCAACCCGCGAGGATCGAGAACGGACCACGGGTCATCCCATTTCAAGGCACCCACAAAATCATCGCTCAGATGCGGTTCTGCCTGCGCCAGATCTTCCTTGCTGAGCCGCGTGTAATGCACACCATATTTCCGCGAAATGCGATCCGCATCGGCAAATTCCGCGTCGCGTTTTTCGGGCGTTCTATAGGCCTCCATCCAACCGTTCCTGGCAATCAGGTGGCCGGCACTGGCTTCTTCAATCAATATCTGATGTTCTGAAACGGAATACTCAATCAGCGGCGCATAGGCCCGCGCGATCGCTTCATGACGGGATGGATTGGAGTTCCACCAGTATTTTGCCAGAAATGACGCAACCGACGGCAATGCCGACAAATGGTAGTGGGCATCAATGCTGTTGTTGAGCGCATAACGCAGAATTTTGCCGGGATCCTGCGGAAAACCATAAGGCACAACGCCCTCTCGCTGGATCAGCCCTGCATTGCCGAACGAGGTTTCTTCACCCGGCTCACGCCGGTCAACCAACACGACGCTCTTGCCTTTTCGCGCCAGTTGCAATGCCGTGGAGACGCCAACAATGCCGGCACCCAATACAATTACATCTGCTGTCATTCCACCCGTCCCGTTACCCGCATATTGCGCCCACAGCACAGGAACATGCGGCGGCCACGGCACGAAAGCAATGACAAATTCACTGTTTAAAACGGGAAATTGACAGCAACACCAGATGCATCCGGTGTTGCATCATCATTGATTGATGGCGGGTGTCCGAACGGCTTCAATGTTGAATGCCGCTGCCATCAGCGCCTTGGTGTAATCCTGCTCAGGTGCGCTGAAAATCCGTGTCGACGGACCTTTTTCCACCACCTTGCCCTGGCGCATGACGATAACCTCATTGGCCAGCGCCTTGACCACTTTCAGGTCATGGCTGATGAACAGATACGCCAGATCATGTTTGGCCTGCAGGTCACGCAACAGGTCCACGACCTGCGCCTGCACGCTCATATCTAGCGCCGATGTCGGCTCATCCAGCATCACGAAACGAGGCTTGAGCACCATGGCACGGGCAATGGCGATACGCTGTCTCTGCCCGCCGGAAAATTCGTGCGGATAACGCCAACGGGTTGCCGAATCGAGCCCCACCTCTTCCAGCACCGCCGCGACACGGCGGTCTCGCTCGTCCGAAGAAAGCGTCTTTTCGTGCACTTTCAGACCCTCGGCAACAATCTCGCCCACCGACATGCGCGGGCTCAGCGAACCATAGGGATCCTGAAACACCACCTGCAAGCGGTTTCTAAGTGGTTTCATTGCCTCGAATGAGTAACCATCAATCTGGTTTCCGAGAAAGCTGATCCGCCCTTGCGACCGGATCAATCGCGCCAGTGCCAGACCGAGCGTGGTCTTGCCGGAGCCGGATTCGCCAACGACACCGAGTGTCTGCCCTGCCCGCAGTGTGAGATCGATACCGTCAACCGCTTTGACGTGATCAACAACCCTGCGCATCAGGCCTGCCTTGATCGGAAACCAGACCTTGATGTCATCGCCTTGCATAACCACCGGCCTCTCGTCCGAATGGGGCGGCTCACCCTTTGGCTCGGCTGCCAGCAGATGGCGGGTATAGGCATGCTGCGGGGCGTTGAACACCTGTTCGACAGGACCCGTTTCAACGATCTTGCCCTTGGTCATCACACAGACACGGTCTGCGAATTTGCGCACAATGCCGAGATCATGGGTGATGAACAGCATGGACATGCTGTGTTGTTCTTTCAGATCACGCAGCAGTTCGAGAATTTGAGCCTGCACGGTCACATCAAGGGCTGTTGTTGGTTCGTCGGCAATCAGCAGCTTTGGTCGGTTGGCGAGCGCCATGGCAATCATCACGCGTTGGCGCTGGCCGCCGGACAATTCGTGTGGATAGGCTTTCAGTCGTTTCTCGGGGTCACGAATACCCACCTGCAAAAGCAGTTCCAATATGCGTGCCCGCGCCTGGGCACCAGTGATGGCCTGATGAAGTTCAAGAATTTCACCAATCTGCCGCTCAATCGTATGCAATGGATTGAGCGAGGTCATCGGCTCCTGGAAGATCATGGTGATGTCGTTGCCGCGCACGCCACGCAATTCGCGCTCCGGCAACTTCAACATATCCTTGCCTTCAAACAGGATTTCACCCGAGGGGTGGCTGGCGGCCGGATAGGGCAGCAATTTCAGGATCGAGTTTGCAGTAACGGATTTTCCAGACCCGGATTCACCGACCAGCGCCACCACTTCGCCCGGCATGATATCGAAAGACACGCCATCAACGGCAATGCTCTGCTTACCGCCCTGATGAAAGGCGATCGAGAGGTTACGGACGGAAAGAATTGGTTTGGTCATTGTCTCGGCCATATTGTTCGACATCGCGCTCACCGGAATGTCTTGCGCGGATCGAAGGCATCGCGCACGGCCTCGCCGACAAAGATCAGCAGTGAAAGCATGATGGACATGGTGAAAAATGCCGTCAGGCCAAGCCATGGTGCCTGCAGGTTGTTTTTGCCCTGCGCAATCATTTCACCCAGAGACGGCGAACCGGGCGGCATGCCGAAACCAAGGAAGTCCAGCGAGGTCAGCGTGGTGATCGAGCCGGACAGGATAAATGGCAGGAAGGTCAACGTGGCCACCATGGCATTGGGCAGCAGGTGGCGGAACATGATTGTCCAGTTGCCGACACCCAGTGCACGCGCCGCGTTGACATATTCGAAGTTTCTGGCGCGCAGGAACTCGGCACGCACAATGCCGACGAAACCAACCCAGGAAAACAGCAGCATAATGCCAAGCAGAATGAAGAACCCGGGCGGCAAGATGGAAGCGATGATCAGCAGAATATAAAGCACCGGCATGGATGACCAGATCTCGATGAAACGCTGCATCAAAAGGTCAGTCCACCCCCCGAAATAACCCTGCACTGCACCGGCTGTCACACCAACGATTGCCGAAGCCAAGGTAAGAGCAAGTCCGAACAGCACCGAGATACGGAAACCGTAGATCATACGTGCTGTGACATCGCGGGCCTGATTGTCGGTGCCCAGCCAGTTCATGTTGCCAAGCGTGCAATCGGGGTCGCTATCTCCCTGCGGGTAAGCGCTGCAACGCTGCGCACTGTCCATCATCCAGAACGGTGGCGTTGGTGCAGAATATGGAATGTTCGAATTCACGGTCTGATAGGAATATCGCACCGGCGGCCAGATGAGCCAGCCATTGGCTTCGATTTCCTCGCGAATGAAGGAGGACTTGTAATCTGTCTGAGCCAGAAAGCCGCCGAATTTCTCTTCCGGATAATCGACCAGAACAGGCACCAGCAGTTCGCCCTTGTAGGAGACGAGGATCGGTCGATCGTTGGCGATGAATTCTGCGAAAAGACTGCCAATGAACAGAAACAGGAAAAGCCAGAACGACACATAACCGCGCCTGTTGGCTTTGAAATTCTGCCAGCGGCGTTTGCTGGTGGGCGAGAGCCAAGGTTTCTTCACCTTTGCACCCGTCAAATCGATCCCGGACGTGACATCCGTCATTACACGTCCCTCCGTTCGAAATCGATGCGTGGATCAATCCATGTGTAGATGAGATCAGACACCAGCCCGACAACAAGTCCCATCAGGGAGAAGATGAACAGCGTTCCAAAAACGATCGGATAGTCGCGCTCAATGACGGCGAGATAACCGAGACGGCCAAGGCCATCCAGCGAGAAGATATTCTCGATCAACAGCGATCCGGTGAAGAAGGCCGAGATGAAGGCACTGGGGAAACCGGCAATCAAGATCAGCATGGCGTTGCGGAAAACATGACCGTAGAGAACCTTGCGTTCCGACAAGCCCTTGGCGCGCGCCGTAACCACATATTGTTTCTTGATCTCGTCAATGAAGGAGTTTTTGGTCAGCAATGTCGTTGTCGCAAAGGCTGAGAGCGACAGTGCAATCAATGGCAGCGTCAGGTGCCAGAAATAGTCGATGATCTTTTGCCACCATGACAGGGTGTGAAAATTGTCCGACACCAGGCCACGCAACGGAAACAGGTCAAAGAAGGATCCGCCTGCAAACAGCACAATCAGCAGAATGCCGAACAGGAAGCTTGGAACGGCATAACCGATGATGATGATGCCGGAAGTCCAGACGTCGAAGGTCGAACCGTCAGATACGGCCTTTTTGATGCCGAGTGGAATGGAGATCATATAGGAGATGATCAATATCCAGACGCCAAGCGACATTGAAACCGGCAGTTTTTCGATAATCAGATCAACGACCAGCCGCCCCTTGAAGAAGCTCTCACCGAAATCAAAGCGGATGTAGTTCCACATCATGTCGAGGAAGCGCGTCAATGGCGGCTTGTCGAAACCGAACTGTTTTTCCAGCTTGGCAATCAGTTCAGGATCCAGCCCCTTCGCACCGCGATAGGTAGAGCCACTTTCATCAAAAGCGCCGGCTTGGCCGAGCATGTTGCCGCCGCCCGAAAGCCGGTCGGCCGCACTGTCTCCCGAGCCGGAAAGCTGGGCGATGACCTGCTCGACAGGTCCGCCCGGAGCAAATTGAATGACAAGAAAGGAGATGCCCATGATGCCGATAATGGTCGGTATCATCAGGGCCAGACGCCGCAGAATATAAGCTCCCATCAGGTGCTCCGCTTCAGGGAGTTGGGTTCGGCTGTCATCGGCTGCGTCAAACCGTTTCCTTTCCGGAGTGCGGCAAATCCCGCACACTGTATGATTCGTAATTTTCTATGTGAATCAAGGCTTGGCTTATAAAGCAAGACCCGCATCATTTTCCGGCGTTGGCGGACCACCATGCATTTGGGAAACCCAAGCCATATTCAGGCAGGTTGGTCGGGCGCACAAGCGTGTTCCAATAGGCGATAGAGCTGTAACCGCGATAAAATTGCGGCACCACATAGGCATTTGCCAGAAGAACACGGTCAAGCGCACGGGCGGCAGCCACCTGTTCATCCCGGTTTGGCGCAAAGATCACCTTCCTCACCAAAGCATCAACGGCAGGGTTTTTAATGCCAGCAACGTTGCCCGATCCCGGGCGGTCTGCGGCTGCCGATCCCCAGTAATCCGTCTGCTCATTGCCTGGGCTTGCAGAGGTTCCCCAAAGTTTGACGATCATGTCAAAATCGAAGCTGCGCACGCGGTTGGTGTACTGCGATGCATCCACCGTTCGCAGCGTCGCGTTGACGCCAATCCTCTTGAGATTTTGAATGAACGGCATGACCGTACGTTCCATGCCGATTGAATCAATCAGCAACTCGATATCAAGTTGTTTTCCCGTTTGCGCGTTGACCATCTTGTTGCCACGCAATTCATAACCGGCCAGCTTCATAAGCTTGGTTGCTTCAAGCAGATTGTTACGCTGTTTGCCGGGATCGCCAGCCACCGGGTTCTTATACTCCGCCGTGAAAACTTCAGGCGGAACCTGGTCCTTCAACTCTTGCAGAATTTCCAGCTCCCGGCCGGTTGGCAGGCCGGAGGACGCCAACTCGCTTCCCATAAAGAAACTGTTGATGCGCTGGAACTGGCCAAATGCCAGTGTCTTGTTTAGATCTTCAAAATCGAAGACGTAATTGAGCGCCTTGCGCATATTTGGATCTTGGAATTTTTCCCGCCTCTGGTTGGGAACAAAGGCCTGCATGATGCCAGCGGCACGGTAAAAGTTTGGCAGTTCTTCCTTTTTCACCCGCCCATCCTTGACGGCCGGAAAATCATATTGATTTACCCAACGGCTGGAGGACTGCTCCTGGCGGAAATCAATCGTGCCTGACTTGAATGCCTGAAATTCCACATCCTGGTCGGTAAAGAAGGTGTAATTGATGGTCTTGAAGTTGTTTTGCCCGACATTGACGTTCAGGTCCTTGCCCCAATAATCGTCACGCAACTCATAGGTCAGCGTAGACCCTGACGATGCAGATGCAATCTTGTAGGGACCGGAGCCGATAACCGGCTCCAGCGTGACACGCGAAATATCTCGCGGTTTGCCATCCGGTCCGGTGCCTTCCCACCAGTGTTTGGGCACGATGATCAATTGACCGACAATCTGCGGTAATTCCTTGTTGTTTGCCTCATCGAAAATGAAGGTTACTTCGCGCTCTCCAGTCACTTCAGCCTTGCTGACATGGCTGTAGTAATTCGCCTTGCTGGTACTGAGCTCCTTGGTTTTTTCAAAACTGAAAACGACATCTTCGGGCGTTACAGGCTGGCCATCTGCCCATTTTGCTTCTTTCCGCAGGCGGAAAACTGCTTTGGAGATATCATCGGGGAAGCTGACCGCCTCGGCCAAAAGCCCGTATGAGGCCGATAGCTCCTCTTCGGAGCTTACCAATAGCGTATCGAATACGAGGCCCAAACCAGTGGCGACTTCACCTTTGTCCAGCAAAGGGTTGAGCGTATCGAAAGTGCCGTTGGAGGACAGACGTAATGCGCCACCTTTTGGCGCATCGGGGTTTACATAATCAAACCGTTGAAATCCGTCGGGATATTTGAGTTCACCGATAGAAGAAACGCCACTGCGCCATTTGTCGGCATCCTGCGCCGAGACTGAAAAAGGTGCCGCCAGCACCGCTAATGCGCTCATGATGGTGAGGCAGGGTTTCAGCCCGTTCAATCGCATGCAGTCCATCTCCATTCATTCTTCGGATTTAGGAAGCATAAGCGAAAGTACGGCAAAATATAGTAGCGGACGGCTCACAACCTTTTTATCCCTATTGCTTTCTTTGCAGGCCGCAAACATGGTTTCACCAAATTGCTGTTTCAGGCTAGGGCGCTTTTCAGATAAAGTTGGGGCAAATCACTTTCAGCATGCGGCAGACCACGATGAAAACGACACTTGATGGCATTTGGCGTACCGGCGTTATTGCGCTGACCGTCCTCTCGGCGAACATCGGCATGGGCACATCAGCCTATGCGCTGGATGACAAACCGGCCAAGGAACTGTTTGGCGCGGTGCAGCTGCCGAATGCAAATGCCTCGTCCCCCTATGGGTCCTACGCCAAGGGTTGCCAGTCAGGTGCCGTTGCCCTGCCAACCGATGGACCGGCCTGGCAGGCGATGCGCCCGTCGCGCAATCGTAACTGGGGCCAGCCGCAGATGATTGCGCTGCTGGAACAGTTTTCGCAGGATGCGCGGAAAATTGGCTGGCCGGGACTGCTTGTCGGCGATATTTCGCAGCCACGTGGCGGGCCGATGCTGTCAGGCCATGCCTCGCACCAGATCGGCCTTGATGCCGATATCTGGTTCACACCAATGCCCAACCGCGTGATGACCCCGCAGGAACGTGACAACCTGCCATTCACCTCGATGCTGGACAAAAACAAGTTCCTGACCGTCAACCCGCATCGCTGGACCTCCACCCATGCCCGTCTTGTGATGCAAGCGGCAAGCTACCCGCAGGTGGATCGGGTGTTCGTCAATCCGGCGATCAAGAAAAAGCTTTGCGAAACATGGTCCGGTGACCGCACCAACATGGGCAAGATCCGGCCGATCTATGGTCATGACGAGCACTTCCATATCCGTATCAAATGCCCGGCCGGTGCTGCCGGCTGCAAACCGCAGGCTGCTGTTCCGGCTGGTGATGGTTGCGACAAGTCACTCGCATGGTGGTTTACCAAGGAACCTTGGGCACCGCCAAAAAAGGACCCGAATGCAAAGCCGGTCAAACCGCGTCCCATGATGTTGACGGACCTGCCAAAGGCATGCGCGTCGGTACTCGGTGCGCCTTCCATCGCCTCCGTCAACGGTGCCTTGCCGAGCGCCTATTCCCCCGCGCCACAGCCTTCATCACAAATCGAGGCGATTATTTCGCAGGACGCTGTCGGCGGTGGGCCATCTGGTGTTCCGGTACCGCTTGCGCGGCCTTCCATGAATTGAAATGGGTGGATCGGGACAACCCGGCTTTTCAAATGGCGACAAGCTGTTATAGAAGAAATCAAATCGATTGAAATCATGACATGAAAGTTGATGGCATGGCATCCGAACAGTGTATCGCCCTGATTGCCCACGATCAGAAAAAGGACGACATGGCGGATTTTGCCCGTCAGCACAGCGCGTCTCTGGCCAAATGGCGCATCGTCGCCACCGGCACAACTGGTGGCCGCGTGCAGGATGCCTGCCCTGGCCTCAACGTCACACGGCTGAAGAGCGGCCCGCTTGGCGGCGACCAGCAGATCGGCGCGATGATTGCACAGGGCGAAGTGCAAATGCTGATCTTCTTCGTCGATCCGCTGACATCAATGCCTCATGATGTCGATGTAAAAGCCTTGACGCGACTTGCAACCGTCTATGACATTCCCATGGCGCTCAACCGGGCGACTGCGGAAAAGCTGGTCGATTTTCAGCTGTAATTAAACTCGTTTCCGGTTACGTCCTGTTTCAAATTTCACGGTGAGATTATCCATGCCAAAAAATATCGAGAAAGATCATCTCCCGTTTCCTATTCTGATCGGCGATATTGGCGGCACGAATGCCCGCTTTTCCATTCTGCTGGATGCCTTTGCCGAACCAAGGCAGTTCGTGAGCGTCAAGACGGCAGACTTTGAAACCATCGACGATGCCATCCAGACCTCCATTCTGGACAAGACTTCGGTGCAGCCTCGTTCGGCCATTCTGGCGGTGGCCGGTCCGATTGAAAGCGATGAGATACCGCTGACCAATTGCGACTGGGTGGTGCGCCCCCAGCAGATGCTGGAAAAGCTCGGTCTCGAAGACATTATCGTCATCAATGACTTCGAAGCACAGGCGCTGGCCATTTCGTCTCTCGACAACGACAACCGCGATCTGATCGGCCCTGAGAACAAGGACATGATTGCCTCGCGCGTTGTGCTTGGACCCGGCACCGGGCTTGGTGTCGCCGGGCTTGTGCATGCCCGCAACATGTGGTTCCCGGTTCCAGGTGAAGGTGGCCATGTCGACATTGGCCCCAGAAGCGAGCGCGATTTCCAGGTTTTCCCGCATCTCGAGCCGATCGAAGGCCGTATTTCTGGCGAACAGATCCTGTGCGGACGCGGGCTGGTCTACCTTTATAATGCGGTTTGCGCGGCCGATGGCGTCAAGCCTGCCTTCAAGGATCCGGCCGATATTACCTCGCACGGCCTTGCCGGTGACGACACACAGGCTGCCGAAACCCTGACCCTGTTCAGCACCTATCTCGGTCGTCTGGCCGGTGACCTTGCGCTGATTTTCATGGCGCGCGGCGGTGTTTATCTGGCCGGCGGCATTTCACAGAAGATCATTCCCGCACTCAAGCAGGGTGAGTTCCGTGCAGCCTTTGAAGACAAAGCACCGCACAGCGCTCTGCTCGCAACCATTCCAACCTATGTGGTAACGCACTCGCAGGCAGCGCTTGCCGGACTTGCGACCTTCGCGCGTTCGCCTGAAAATTATGGCCTTACGCTTGAAGGACGGCGCTGGGTGGTGTGACGGCGCATTAACTTGTCTATGGCCAAAAGCGCCTCGACTGGTTATAGAACCGCCTCAAAAGCGGGAGGCCGCACACTAACAGGGCAGATTAGCGTTTGAACTCTACCGTACGCACAAAAAAGCCGATGGATTCCGAAAAGGTTTCGGGAATCCTGAAACGTATTATCGCTGAAAATGGCCGTGCGCATCTGCGCAACTACATTCTTGCCATTTCCTGCCTGCTGGTGGTGGCGGCAACGACGGCCTTTACAGCCTGGATCATGGAATCTGTGATCAACGAGGCTTTTGCCAACAAACGTGCCGATCTCGTCATCATCATATGTTCCAGCATTTTCGCAGCCTTCGTGCTGCGCGGTTTTGCGACCTATGGCCAGTCGGTGCTTCTGTCCAAGATCGGCAACAACATTGTCGCAGGATATCAAAAGCGTATCTATGCCCATCTGATGACCTTGTCGGTCGGCTTTTTCAACGAAGCCCGTTCCGCCCATCTTGCTGCACAGATTACCCAGAATGTCAGCGGTGTACGTGATGTTCTGAACCTGACAGTGACGTCGATTGCTCGTGACCTGCTGACCCTGATTGCGCTGATCGGCGTCATGGTGTCGAAGGATGCGCTGCTGTCGCTGGTCATTCTGGTGGTCGCACCGCCGCTGTTGATTGGTCTTCGTTACATTTCCAAGCGCCTGCGCAGTGCGACACGTGATGCCATCGTGCTCAACAGCCGCGTTCTGGGTGCCACCCAGGAGACCATTCAGGGCATGGCCATCGTCAAAGCCTTCACGATGGAAAAACAGCTGGAGGAAAAGGTCAACGAGGTGATCAAGTCGGCAGAAGGGCGCGCAAACCGTATTGCCCGGCTGACGGAGCGCACCGCGCCCTTGACCGAAACCTTTGCTGGCCTCGCCATCTCAAGCGTTCTGGCCTATGCCGCCTTCCGCTCGATCTACGGTGGCGTTGCACCAGGCGCCTTTTTCTCCTTCGTCACCGCCCTGCTGATGGCCTATGACCCGGCGCGCCGTCTGGCCCGTTTGCAGGTGCAGATGGAGCAGGCCACCGTCAACGCCCGCATGATCTATGAGCTGCTCGACCTGCAGCCGCTGCAGCGCGACAAGCCTGATGCGGGCGAGTTGAAGGTTGCCAATGCCACCATTGAGCTGCGCAATGTTTCCTTCGGTTACAGCCACGAAAACGCCATTCTCAAAAATGTGTCGTTCATCGCCGAAGGTGGCAAGACAACTGCACTTGTTGGTCCGTCAGGTGCCGGCAAATCGACCATCATTAACCTCATTCCGCGTTTCTATGATCCGCTGGAGGGTGAAATTCTGGTTGATGGGCAGAACATCGCCGATGTCAAAAAGGCGTCCCTGCGCCATCACATCGCTTATGTGTCGCAGCAGCCTTACCTGTTCGAAGGCACGATCCGCGACAACATTCGTTACGGCCGCCCCGATGCGACCGATGCCGAAATCGAAGACGCGGCCAGACAGGCCTATGCGCATGACTTCATCATGGCGCAGCCAATGGGCTATGACACACCTGTCGGTGAAAATGGCATGAGCCTTTCCGGCGGCCAGCGCCAGCGTCTGTCGATTGCCCGCGCATTGGTGCGCAATGCGGCGATCCTGCTGCTCGACGAAGCGACCTCTGCGCTGGATACGGAATCGGAATCCTACGTACAGAAAGCCCTGGAAACGACGATGAACGGCCGCACCGTTATCGTTATTGCCCACCGCCTTTCCACCGTTGTGCGCGCCGACAAGATTGTTGTGATGCATGAAGGTCAGGTGCGTGAACAGGGCACGCATGAAGAGCTTGCGAAGCAGGAAAACGGGCTTTACGCTCACCTCAATAATCTTCAATCGACCGGCAGCGGTCTGAAGTCATCCGCAGAAGAGTGAAACGGACGCATGAGCAGCAACGACATGAAACTGGTAGTGGTCGGCGCTGCCGGTCGTATGGGACAAACCTTGATCCGTCTCATTCATGAGACCCCAGGCGTTACCCTGCATGCCGCTGTTGAACGCGAGACCTCCCCTTTCATCGGCAAGGATGCCGGTGAAATTGCCGGCGTCGGTGTAAATGGCGTGATCATCACCAGCGATCCGCTGGAAGCATTTCTGCATGCCGAAGGTGTTATCGATTTTACCTCGCCTGCCTCGACCGTGACCTTTGCGGCACTCGCTGCGCAGGCGCGTATCGTGCACGTCATTGGCACCACCGGTTGCTCGGGCGATGACGAGGACAAGATTGCGGCTGCCTCGCGCCATGCCCGGGTCGTCAAGTCAGGCAATATGAGCCTTGGTGTCAATCTGCTCGGTATTCTGGCACGCCAGACGGCAAAGGCCCTGCCTGCCAATGCCTGGGACATTGAAGTCATTGAGATGCACCACAAACATAAGGTCGATGCTCCATCGGGCACCGCTTTGCTGCTCGGCGACGAAGCTGCCAAGGGTCGTGGTGTCGATCTGACGACATCGTCCGTGCGGGTCCGTGATGGCCACACCGGGGCGCGCGTCGAAGGCACCATTGGATTTGCGTCCTTGCGCGGCGGTTCGGTCATTGGCGACCACTCGGTTATTTTTGCAGGCGAAGGCGAACGGGTGACCCTGTCGCACTACGCCGGAGATCGCTCGATTTTTGCGCGCGGCGCGCTGACGGCTGCGCTTTGGGCACGGGATAAGAAGCCCGGTCTTTATTCCATGCTTGATGTTTTGGGGCTTTCACAGGCCTGACGGTTTTTACTTTTTTACGGAGGGAATTGATAATGAGCGGAACTCTCGTCCTTGTTCGCCACGGCCAAAGCGACTGGAACCTGAAAAACCTTTTCACCGGTTGGCGTGACCCTGATCTGACCGAACTTGGCGTGCAGGAGGCCAATGCTGGCGGCAAGGCGCTTGCCGATTTTGGCATCAAGTTCGACATCGCTTTCACGTCTGACCTGACCCGCGCGCAGAAGACCTGCCAGATCGTGCTGAACAATGTTGGCCAGCCTGACCTGGAAACGATCCGTGATCAGGCGCTGAACGAGCGCGACTACGGCGACCTCTCGGGCCTGAACAAGGACGACGCCCGCGCAAAATGGGGCGAAGAACAGGTTCATATCTGGCGCCGTTCCTACGACATTCCACCTCCAGGCGGCGAAAGCCTGCGTGACACGGGCGCGCGCGTCTGGCCCTACTACCTCACCGAAATTCTGCCACGCGTGCTGCGTGGTGAAAACGTGCTGGTTGCCGCCCATGGCAACTCGCTGCGTTCGCTGGTGATGGTGCTGGACCGCCTGAGCAAGGAGGAAATCCTCCAGCTCAACCTCGCGACCGGTGTACCGATGGTTTACAAGCTGAACGCAGATTCGACCGTCGCGTCGAAGGATGTGCTCGGCGACATGTCTGCGGCCCACTAAGCCCGAAGACATCACACGAATGAAAAGGCCGGAGCGTCCTCGCCCCGGCCTTTTGTTTATCGACTGACAGTCAATTCTCCATCCGGAATTCAACCGTATCGGCCGGAAACCGGCTGATGGCATATTGCACCGGTTTGCCGTCCAGATCGGTGTTCAGCGCGTGGGTGACAAGCAGGATGGCGCCGGGAGACAGCTCAAGGGCTGCGAGATCGTCGGCATCGGCATGGACGGCGGAAATCTTGGTCGACGCACGCATGTAATCATTGAGGCCAACGGCCTTGAAGGCAGCGGTAATGGAGCCGCTTTTTTCATAGGCCTCGGAAATACCCTCAAACCGCTCGGCGGGAAACCAGGTGGTTGAACGCGACACCGGGCGCTGATCCGCCTTGCGTAACAGTTCCAGACAGATGACCAATGCCCCCTGCTTCAATCCCAGTTGCCGAGCAACTTCAATCGGCGCCGTTCCGACCGATTTGGACAATAGCAGCCCCTGCATTTCACGGACCTGATCGCCCACACCTTCCGAAAAACGGGTGCGTTTGGAAATCGGAAAACTGAGCCGCTCCTTGCGCACGATCATCGTGCCACGACCTTGCAGTGGCTGGACAATGCCTTCGTCGGCCAGGGCAGAGATGGCGCTGCGCACCGTATGTCTGTTGACGCTGAAGGTTTCCGACAAGACCATTTCCGGCGGTAGCATGCCGGCAGCATCATACTCACCAGCGAGAATTGATTGCCGGATACGATCGGCGATCTGCCGCCAAAGGGCGACGCCGTTCTTCCTGCGTACATTGGCTGTCAGAGGGGCCGTTACATTCATATGTCACACGCTTGTCATGTCATTCGGATAGCAATATCTTATCTTGTATAGTTGTCTATATCAATAGACATTTGAGGATAAGATGGAAACAGAAAACACACCATCGACTGCAAGCCGCCAGCGCGTCGCAGCCCTGCTCGCCCGCGCCAACATGGACGAATTGATGGCCGTCTGGAACGGTCTGGAACAGACACCGGAAGCCGAGAAGGTACGCGGCCCAGAAACCGGATTGGTGATGGTACGCGGTCGCATTGGCGGTGGCGGCGATGCCTTCAACCTTGGCGAAGCCACCATGACACGGGCGACCATTCGTCTGGCATCCGGCACGGTTGGTCATGCGCATGCGCTGGGCACAAACAAGAAAAAGGCCTGGGTTTCGGCGATCTTCGACGCGCTGTGGCAGGAAGCTGAGACACGCGACGCGATTGAAACCCACCTGCTTTCGCCGGTTGAAAAGCGCCTGAAGGCGACCGCCGATCAGAAGAAGCAGGAAACGGCAGCAACCCGCGTCAATTTCTTCACCATGGTTCGAGGAGACGACTGATGGACCGTAAAGGCGATATTCTGTCTGGCGGATTTGCCGATCCGGTATTCGAGTCACAGGGCGTATTTCGCAAGCTGATGGATGGCATGGCGCAGCCGGGCACAATTCATCACGCTGAAAGCCGCGTAAAGCCACCGGTACCCCTCGGCAAGGCGGCAGGAGCGGTGTTGCTGACATTATGCGATCACGACACGCCCTTCTGGATGAATGGTGAATTGGCCAAGTCCGGCGTTCCTGGCTGGCTCGCCTTCCATAGCGGAGCAGAGCTTGAAAGCGACAAGGGGCTGGCACGTTTCGCAGTGTTTGAGGCCGGTGCTGCACTGGCCTCACTTGGCCTGTTTTCAGTTGGCACCCAGGAATATCCCGATCGCTCGACAACCGTTCTGATCGAGGTCGCGGCGCTTGAAGGCGGCGCGCCCTTGAGATTGACCGGACCGGGTATCCAGACTGAACGGCACATTGCCCCGGAAGGACTGCCACAGGTGTTCTTGCACATGTGGGTGGAAAACCGGCTGGCCTTCCCGCGCGGTATCGACGTCATTCTGACGAGTGGTGACCAATTCCTGTGCCTGCCGCGCAGCACACGCATAGACCTGATGGAGAATTGATCGATGTATGTTGCCGTCAAGGGCGGAGAAACCGCCATCGCCAATGCCCATCGCCTGCTGGCCGACCGCCGTCGCGGCGACCGTTCGCTGCCTGCCCTGACTATTGATCAGATCGTTGCGCAGCTTGGTCTGGCTGTGGACCGTGTGATGGCGGAAGCCTCATTGCATGATACCGCGCTGGCAGCGCTCGCCATCAAGCAATCGCGCGGCGATATGATCGAAGCGATCTTCCTGTTGCGCGCGTACCGCACGACACTGCCGCGCTTCGGCACATCGAAACCGATTGAGACAGGCGCCATGCGTGTCGAACGCCGGGTTTCCGCCACCTACAAGGATTTGCCAGGCGGCCAGTTGCTCGGCCCGACCTTCGATTACACACACCGGCTGCTCGACCCATCGCTGCTGGAAGACGGCTTCGTCGAGGAACCCGAACTGCAAAGCGAAGGCATCGATCCGGTTTCGAAAGTATCCGATATTCTGGCTGCCGAAGGGCTGATCGAGACCGATGGCGACATGCCGCTTGATCACAAGGCTGGCGACCTGACCCGCGAGCCGATGGAATTTCCGATGCCACGCGATCTGCGTCTGCAATCACTGGCGCGCGGTGATGAAGGTTTTCTGCTGGCGCTCGCCTATTCCACGCAGCGTGGATATGGCCGCAACCATCCGTTTGTGGGTGAGGTGCGTATCGGTGAAGTGGAAGTCGAGATCGACGTGCCTGAACTTGGTTTTGCAGTATCGCTTGGCGAAATCCGCGTCACGGAATGCCAGATGGTCAACCAGTTCAAGGGGTCTTCCAAGGCGCCACCGCAGTTT
Organism: Agrobacterium sp.; assembly: GCF_032092815.1. GTDB lineage: Bacteria > Pseudomonadota > Alphaproteobacteria > Rhizobiales > Rhizobiaceae > Agrobacterium. Next base: position 72,802 of record NZ_DAMDBP010000019.1, read on the forward strand.
ACCCGCGGTTACGGTCTGGTTTTCGGCCAGAGCGAACGCAAGGCGATGTCGATGTCACTGGTGGACCGTGCACTTCGTGCAGAAGAGTTCGGCGAGGATGTTACAGCTCCGGCACAGGACGAGGAATTCGTCATTTCCCATGCCGACAATGTTCAGGCAACCGGTTTCGTCGAACATCTCAAATTGCCGCATTACGTGGACTTTCAGGCTGAACTTGCCTTGGTGCGCAAGATGCGCACTGACTATCAGGCATCAAAAAACAGCACTGCGTCCAACATTACGGAAAGTATTGCCGATGCTGCTGAATGATATTGTTACGGTTTCGCAGGCTTTCTGCGTACCAGACAGCGCAAACAATGTTCAGCGCGATGAACAGTGCAAAGAACAAACCAATCAGAATTCCAGTATCCATGAGCTTGTACTCCTTTTACATGAAGGGATAACGCACAATGTCGCCTGAAGTTTCATTCGAGGATGATTTGGCCGGTTACAACTTCGCTTATCTGGACGAACAGACCAAGCGAATGATCCGCCGCGCTATTCTCAAAGCCATCGCCATACCCGGTTATCAGGTACCCTTTGCCTCACGCGAAATGCCCATGCCTTACGGCTGGGGCACCGGTGGTGTTCAGGTCACAGCCGCCATCATCGGCCGGGATGACACCCTGAAAGTGATTGACCAGGGGGCCGACGACACCACCAATGCGGTCTCCATCCGTGCCTTCTTCCAGAAGGTGGCCAATGTTGCCGTAACCACCCGCACCAGCGAAGCAACCATCATCCAGACCCGTCACCGTATTCCCGAGGAAAAGCTGACGGCGGGCCAGGTGCTTGTCTATCAGGTACCAATTCCCGAACCGCTGCGTTTCCTGGAACCGCGCGAGACGGAAACCCGCGTGATGCATGCACTTGAAGAGTATGGTCTCATGCATGTGCGTCTGTATGAAGACATTGCCCATAATGGCCGTATCTCCCGCACCTATGCCTATCCGGTGAAGGTGGCAGGGCGTTACGTCATGGACCCGTCACCGACGCCAAAGTTCGACAATCCGAAAATGCACATGTCGGATGCCCTACAGCTGTTTGGCGCCGGTCGCGAAAAACGCATCTACGCAGTTCCGCCCTATACCGAGGTTGTCAGCCTCGATTTCGACGACCATCCGTTCGAAATCCAGACATTCGACAAACCATGCGCGCTGTGCGGCGCCGACAATGTCTATCTTGATGAAGTCATTCTGGATGATGCGGGCGGGCGCATGTTCGTGTGTTCGGATACCGACCATTGTGAAGATCGTCGCGAGCATGGCCATCGCGGCCACCTTTCGCCCGATATGCCGGAGGCAGCAGAATGAATAGCGATTCACCTTTGCTGAAAGTCAGCAATGTCTCCAAGTTTTATGGCGGCCGTATCGGCTGCAAGGATGTGTCTTTCGAGCTGTGGCCGGGGGAAGTGCTGGCGATCGTCGGTGAGTCCGGTTCCGGCAAGACGACCTTGCTCAACTGTATATCGACGCGGCTCATGCCGACTGCCGGCACGGTTGAATACCGCATGCGTGATGGTGTGACCCGCAATCTCTACCACATCAACGAGGCCGAACGCCGCCTGCTGATGCGCACCGATTGGGGTTTCGTGCACCAGAACCCGGCCGATGGACTGCGTATGACCGTTTCGGCTGGCGGCAATGTCGGTGAACGCCTGATGGCGGTTGGTGCACGTCATTACGGCAACATTCGCGATACGGCATCGGACTGGCTGCAACGAGTCGAAATCGGCATTGATCGTATCGATGACCAGCCACGCGCCTTTTCAGGCGGCATGCGTCAGCGCCTGCAGATTGCCCGCAATCTTGTCACCTCCCCCCGTCTGGTGTTCATGGATGAGCCGACCGGTGGTCTTGACGTGTCGGTACAGGCCCGTCTGCTCGATCTGGTGCGTGGACTGGTCAACGATCTCGGGCTTGCCGTGATCGTTGTTACCCACGACCTGGCGGTTGCCCGTCTTCTGTCACATCGCATGATGGTGATGAAGGATGGCCACGTCATCGAACATGGTCTGACCGATCGCGTTCTGGACGACCCGCGCGAACCCTACACGCAATTGCTCGTTTCCTCGATCCTGCAAGTCTGAAAGGCATACTCTCATGACAACGCCTCTTGTGGTGTCAGAAGTCTTCAAAAGCTTCATCATGCATCTTCGCGACGGCATCGTTCTGCCCGTGGTCGAAAATGTGAATTTTTCGGTTGCGACCGGCGAATGCGCCGTGCTGGGCGGCCCGTCCGGTATCGGCAAAAGCTCGATCCTGAAAATGCTCTATGGCAACTATGCCATCGACAGCGGGCAAATCCTGATCAGCCATGAAGGCCGGGTGATCGATATTGCCGTTGCCGCACCCCGCACGGTGCTTGAGGTGCGCAAAAGCACCATTGGTTATGTCAGCCAGTTCCTGCGCACCGTACCGCGTGTGTCCGCGCTTGACGTGGTTGCTGAGCCGCTCGTCGCACGGCAGGTGCCGCAGGAAGAGGCAAGGACAAAAGCACGCGCGCTGCTGGCCGCGCTCAATCTGCCTGAGGAATTGTGGCTGCTGCCACCTGCCACCTTCTCCGGTGGTGAACAACAGCGCGTGAACATTGCCCGCGGTTTCATTACCGATCACTCCATCCTGTTGCTGGATGAACCGACGGCTTCGCTGGATGCCCGCAACCGCCGCGTTGTCATCGACATGATCCAGCAGAAAAAACAGCAGGGCGTCGCGTTGCTGGGTATTTTCCACGACGAGGAAGTGCGTGAAGCGGTTGCCGACCGCATCATAGATGTCACTCAGTTTTCACCGAGAAAGATTGCAGCATGAGTGTGAAGGTTGGTCTTCAACCCGTTATCCACCCGACGGCCGATGTGCAGAATTCGACCATCGGTCGTTACACGGAAATTTCCGAACGCTGCCGCATTCATGAGGTGGAGATGGGCGATTACTCCTACGTGATGCAGGACGGTGCCATCTGGTGTGCAACGATTGGACGGTTTGCCAATATTGCAGCCTCGGTGCGCATCAATGCGACCAACCATCCGGTGGAGCGCGCCACGCTGCACCATTTCACCTATCGCGCTGCCAGCTACTGGGACGACGTCGAGGATGAAACGGATTTCTTCGAAGCGCGCCGCCAACGGCGTGTGATCATCGGCCACGATGTCTGGATCGGTCACGGCGTTACCGTGCTGCCCGGTGTCAAAATCGGCAATGGTGCGGTGATTGGCGCAGGTGCGGTCGTCTCGAAAGACGTCGAACCCTACACAATCGTCGGCGGTGTGCCCGCAAAACTGATCCGGGAGCGTTTTTCCAGAGAGCTGGGTGAACGGATGGACCGGCTGGCCTGGTGGGACTGGGATCATCAGACACTTCGCAACGCCCTTGATGACTTCCGTTCTCTTGGTGCCGAAGTTTTTGTTGCGAAATACGGCGGTTAACAGCTGTCGGCAGTGCGGCAGCTCATGTCTTTCCATAAAAGACCAGCTGCCGTCTGAAATTTCCGCTTTGGGTCGAGACTGTCCGACAGACCGGAGTGTAATAATTTCTTCACCAAACTGACACTTGCGCTTCACAGGCTGGTGTTAGGTCCAAGTCCCGAAGCAATAGCGTACGGGACAGACAATGAGCCTTGAACTTCAACACGTCACACGCCGTTTCGGCAATCACGTTGCTGTAAATGCTGTGAACGTGGAAATTCCTCAGGGACAGATGGTCGGCGTCATTGGACGTTCGGGCGCTGGCAAGTCCACGCTGCTGCGTATGATCAACCGTCTGGTTGACCCAACTGATGGCTCCATCCGTTTCAACGGCACTGAGGTGTCAAGCCTGCGCGGTTCCTCCCTGCGCAATTGGCAGCGCGACTGCGCGATGATTTTCCAGCAGTTCAACCTTGTGCCACGTCTCGACGTGTTGACCAATGTGATGCTAGGCCGCCTGAACCATCGCTCGACCGTGCTCAGCCTTCTCAGCATTTTTTCGCATGACGAACGCATCATGGCGATTTCGGCACTTGAGCGCCTGGGCATCGAACATGTGGCCCTGCAGGCCGCAGGCACGCTGTCCGGTGGTCAGCAGCAGCGCGTGGCGATTGCCCGTGCCCTGATGCAGTCTCCGAAGATGGTGCTGGCCGATGAGCCGATCGCGTCGCTCGATCCACTCAACGCCAAGATCGTGATGGACGCGCTGCGCGACATCAATGAGCGCGAAGGCATTACCGTTCTGACCAACCTGCATACGCTGGATACGGCGCGCAATTATTGCGAACGCATCATCGGCATGTCGGCTGGTCGTGTGGTTTTTGACGGCACACCTTCGGAACTGACGGCTGCCGCCGTCAAGGAAATTTACGGTACGGATTCGCACGGTGCAGGCATCGACGAAAGCATGACCTCTACCAGCATCACCATACCAGGAGCACGGCTTGAAGCCGATGCAAAACAATCTGCCGGTCTGGAGCCTCTGGCTGTCGCCGGGGTTTGAAGACCGCACAGTATCGATAGGCCCGCGTCAAGGGCATCACTCATCAGCAAAAACCGGGCAACCGGACATCAGGAGATGATCTCATGTTCAAGAAAGCTCTTCTCGCGGCTACTGCCGTTGGTATGCTTGCAAGTGCCGCTATGGCTCAGGACGTCAAGGTTCTGCGCATCGGTCTCGACGGCTCCGAAAACGAAGCCGACCAGATCCGTAACACCCAGTGCCTGGTTGAAGGCCTGAAGGCTGCGACCGGCGTTTCCGAAGTTCAGATCTTCCCATCGCCTGACTATAACGGCGTTATCCAGGGTCTGCTCGGCGGTACCATCGACATCGCTTCCATGGGCGCGTCTTCTTACGCCAAGATCGCTCTGACCGATCCAAACGCTGTTGACCCGATCCTCACCTACACCCAGGCTGACGGTTCTTCCGGTTACTACTCGATCATGGTTGCCCGCAAGGACAGCGGCATCAAGACGCTGGCTGATGCCAAGGG
>NZ_DAMDBP010000020.1:0-15919 GCF_032092815.1 Agrobacterium sp.
CAATCTGTAGTCCGGAAATGCCCTGCAAGAATACGAGGAAGAGATGACACGGGTGGGCCAGGCCAGCGAAAATGACGACCTGCCATTGATGGACAGGCAAGCCCGTACAGGAACGGTTGTAAGAATACTTTTCCTTGCGGTCATTCTGGTGGCTGCTGCCGTGGCCTTCGTTTATTTCAAGAATTCCCTCGAAAACGAGATCGTGCTGGGCATTCTCGGTGTGCTGGCCATGGTCGGCATATTTTTTCTGGTGTCTTCGATCATCGGTTTCATCGAGGTCATGCCGCAGTCGCGCTCCGACGTGCTGGCGCGGCGTTTTCTGGCAAGCCATCCTGATGGCATTATCGTCACCGACCCCAAGGGCCGCATCGTTTACGCCAACAGCGCCTATTGCCAGATGACTGGTGCGGTCAAGGCCATGGATATCCAGAGCCTTGAAACGCTGTTGTCGCGCAACCGCGAATCAACCGAGGCGCTGTACCGGCTGATCAACAAATTGCGGGAAGGCCAGAGCGGCCATGAAGAATTCCGCCTTTTGAAATCGATTGGCGATGGCACGTCGTCGTCCGGCCCGCACTGGTATCGCCTCAAGGCACGCCTTCTGAGCGAGGCGGGCGGTGATCCGCTGCATGTCTTCCAGATCATCGACATCACGGCCGAGCGGGAAGATCAGGAGCGGTTTTTCCGCGAGTTGCAAAACGCCATCGATTATCTCGATCATGCGCCATCGGGCTTTTTCTCATCCGGCAAAAAGGGTGAGATTATCTATTTGAACGCCACTCTGGCTGAATGGCTGGGTGTTGATCTTGCCCAGTTTGCGCCGGGTTCGATGACGGTATCCGACATCGTGGCCGGCGAGGGCATGGCGCTTCTGGAATCGGTCAAGGCAACGGCTGGCCAGTCCCGCACCGAAACGGTTGATCTCGACATGCGCAAGGCCAATGGCCAGAGCGTACCGGTGCGCCTGGTGCACAAGGTCACTGCCGCCCGCGACGGTTCAGTCGGTGAAAGCCGCACCATCGTGTTGATGCGCACCAATGTCGAAAGCGACGATCGTTCGGCCTCGGCCATGCGTTTCACGCGCTTTTTCAACAATACGCCGATGGCCATTGCCTCGCTGGACGGGCAGGGCCGCATCCTGCGCACCAATGCGCCGTTCCTCAAGCTGTTCTCCTCGGTTGTCAGCCGTGATGATGTGGACCGTGGCGTCCAGTTCGAAAAGGTCATCCACGACAATGAGAAGGGCCATCTGGCGCAGGCGCTGGACGCTGCCAGGGATCGCCAGGGCGATATTGCTCCCTTCGATTCCCGCCATCCAGGCGAAGAGGGCCGTCACTTCCGTTATTACGTCAATGCGGTAATCGACCAGAATGAAGAGGCGCCGGAAGAGGTCGCCATTGTTTACGCCATTGAGGTGACCGAGCAGAAGGCGCTCGAAACCCAGATGGCACAAACCCAGAAGATGAATGCCGTTGGCACGCTGGCCGGTGGTATTGCGCACGACTTCAACAACGTGTTGACCGCAATCCTATTGTCGTCGGACCACCTTCTGCTGCAGGCCCGCCCGGCCGATGCCTCTTTCGCCGACCTGATGGAAATCAAGCGCAACGCCAACCGTGCAGCGGTGCTGGTGCGCCAGTTGCTGGCCTTCTCGCGTAAGCAGACCATGCGTCCGGCGGTGTTGAACATGACCGATGTGGTGGGCGACCTGCGCATGCTGGTAGACCGCCTGATTTCGGGCACCAACGTCAAGCTTGAGGTCGATTATGGCCGCGATCTGTGGCCGGTCAAAACCGACCTGTCGCAGTTCGAACAGGTCCTGATCAACCTGTGCGTCAATGCGCGTGATGCCATGCCAAGTGGCGGCACCATCCGCATCAAGACCCGCAACGTAACCGCAGATGATGCTGCAGCGCTCAACCGCTCCGATATTCCAACCGAAGATCTCGTGATGATCGAAGTGTCCGATACCGGTACGGGAATCGCGCCCGAAATCATGGACAAGATTTTCGAGCCGTTCTTCACCACCAAGGATGTTGGCAAGGGTACCGGCCTTGGCCTGTCGATGGTTTACGGTATCGTCAAGCAGTCCGGCGGTTACATCTATCCCGAATCGGAAGTGGGCAAGGGCACGGCATTCCGTATCTTCCTGCCACGTCACATCGTGGAAGCCGTTGTTGCCGAACCGGAAGCGATTGCCGCCGGTGGTGACAAGAAGTTGGCCGATGCCGCACCTGCCGCCGCCGCCAAGACCGATGACATCGACCTCACCGGCAAGTCTGCCGTCGTTCTTCTGGTGGAAGACGAAGAGGCGGTGCGTCGTGGCGGCAAACGCATGCTAGAAACCCGTGGTTACACCGTGCATGAGGCGGGGTCCGGCGTTGAAGCGCTCGATGTGATGGAAGAGCTGGAAGGCAAGGTCGATATCGTCGTGTCCGACGTGGTCATGCCTGAGATGGACGGTCCGTCATTGCTGCGTGAACTGCGCAAGAACTATCCGGACCTGAAATTCATCTTCGTATCCGGTTACGCCGAAGACGCCTTTGCCAAGAACCTGCCGGAAGACGCCAAATTCGGCTTCCTGCCAAAACCGTTCTCCTTGAAGCAACTGGCCGTTGCCGTGCGCGAAATGCTTGATAATGACGAGTGAGGGGTGCCGCATTTTGGATATGCGGGCCCGACAGATCAAGGGGTATGGTCACACGAAAAAGGCTGACCAGCTCTGCGGTTTCGTCAGGTTCCGCTTGTCCTTGCACCACTGTCCAGGGCCTTGAACCGGCAGAGGTTTGAGGTGGGGATTATGCAGTAATTCAACGTGTTAAAGCGTATCTCTTAAAGCCTCTGGACTTGGGGAAATGAGATCGTTTTGGCGGCGACAGGTGGCATGATTTTTTGACGATCAGCAGTAGCGACTGGACAGATATCGTCTTGCGGACGAACCGGGTGTCATCGGTGGGTGAAGCCTCGAAGGTGCTTGCCGATATTCAGTGGCTGTTTGGTTTTCGTGCCTATTACGTGTTTGACCGCGCCAAGAAAAATCATCTGGAATTTGCCCAGTCGCATCTTTTTTCCAATTTCACCGAACTGTTTCTCGAAAAGCTGGAACGGATGGTGCCGGATTTCGACAACAAGATTTTCGTTGATTCCGTTTCGCGCCTGATGCCGGTTGCCTGGAGAATGGATGAATATGGCCAGCGCATGAAGCTGAGCGAGGCGGCGGTGCGGCTGTTTCACGATGCCAGATTGACGATGGGGGTGAGTTTTCCCAATTTCGGGCTGTGGGACAAGATCAGGATCATCGGTTTTGCCGGGGCGCGCAACAACCCCGATCAGGACGAGCTTGATCAACTTAATTTGTTGATGATCCAGATGCATGAGCGGCTGTCGCTGGTGTTTCGCTCGCAGGAAAACAGCGATTGCGGCCTGACCACCCTTGAAAAACGGGTGCTGCATTCCATCTCAGAAGGGAACCGGCGTGCCCATGTTGCCGCCATTACAGGGCTTTCTGCCAGAACCGTTCAGTATCTTTTGGCATCCATCTGTCGCAAGCTGGATGCGTTGTCGGTTGAACATGCCGTCGCCAGCGCCTTGCGGCAGGGCGTTATTTTTTGAGGGACCGGGATTTCGTAGCAATTCTGTCGCATTCGTAAACTGCAAGTAAATTCATTTGATTTTACGGTTGCGTCAAAGGGGCTTAAAATCTCGATCAGAGCACTTAAATATGTTGGGGAAGGGATTTGATTTCCGATATGATCTCCCCACCGGAATTGATTTGGAGAATGATGAAACATGATCGCTAAGCCGATCTACATGCAGGGCGAAGGTGACAATGATGGTGACGGCGGTACCAACCGCGGAACATCGGTCATCACCCGCGTAAAGCCCAAGACGAAAAAACCAAATCTCTACCGGGTTTTGCTTTTGAACGACGACTATACGCCTATGGAATTCGTGATCCACATTCTGGAACGCTTTTTCCAGAAAGACCGCGAAGCGGCAACGCGTATCATGTTGCACGTCCATCAGCATGGGGTCGGTGAATGTGGTGTCTTTACATATGAAGTCGCCGAGACGAAAGTAAGTCAGGTCATGGATTTCGCCCGACAGCATCAGCATCCGCTGCAATGCGTCATGGAAAAGAAATGAGGATCGCAACGTGCCAACTTTTTCCCCAAGTCTTGAGAAGGCGCTGCATCAGGCATTGACCTTTGCCAACGAGCGTCATCATGAATATGCAACTCTTGAACACCTGCTTCTGGCACTGATCGACGATGCAGATGCAGCAGCCGTCATGGGTGCTTGCAACGTCAATCTGGACGTTTTGCGCAAGACCGTCGGTGAATATATCGATAATGAGCTTTCCAACCTCGTCACCGGATATGACGAGGATTCCAAACCCACATCCGGTTTCCAGCGCGTCATCCAGCGTGCGGTCATTCACGTCCAGTCCTCTGGCCGGGAAGAGGTAACAGGCGCCAACGTGCTTGTTGCTATCTTTGCCGAGCGTGAAAGCCACGCAGCCTACTTCCTGCAGGAACAGGAGATGACCCGTTACGACGCGGTCAACTACATCTCTCACGGCATTGGCAAGCGTCCGGGCACGTCCCAGACCAGAACGCCACGTGGTTCGGAAGAGGGTGATTCTGAAAACAAGGCGCCACGCAGCGACGAGGACGCAGGTCCGAAGAAGCAGCAGGACGCGCTTAAGGCTTACTGCGTCAACCTCAATGAAAAGGCCAAGGTCGGCAAGATCGATCCGCTGATCGGCCGTCATGACGAGGTCAACAGGACCATTCAGGTGCTGTGCCGCCGCTCCAAGAACAACCCGCTTTATGTGGGCGATCCGGGCGTCGGTAAAACGGCGATTGCCGAAGGTCTGGCCAAGCGTATCGTGGAAGGCAAGGTGCCGGAAGCACTGCGCAACGACACGATCTTCTCGCTCGACATGGGCACGCTTCTGGCGGGCACACGTTACCGCGGTGACTTCGAAGAGCGTCTGAAGCAGGTCGTCAAGGAACTCGAAGAGTTTCCTGGTGCGGTGCTGTTCATCGACGAGATCCACACGGTCATTGGTGCCGGTGCGACCTCAGGCGGTGCCATGGACGCATCCAACCTGTTGAAGCCAGCCCTGTCGTCTGGTGCGATCCGTTGCATCGGGTCCACGACTTACAAGGAATATCGCCAGTTCTTTGAAAAGGACCGCGCCCTTGTTCGTCGTTTCCAGAAGATCGACGTCAATGAGCCATCGATTGACGATGCCATCGAGATCATGAAGGGCCTCAAGCCATATTTCGAGGATTACCATCATCTTCGTTATACCAATGAGGCGATCAAGGCTGCCGTTGAGCTGTCTGCCCGTTACATTTCCGATCGCAAGCTGCCCGACAAGGCAATTGACGTGATCGATGAAACGGGTGCGGCACAGATGCTGTTGCCTGCCTCCAAACGTCGCAAGCTGATTACCGAAAAGGAAATCGAGGTTACGATCGCCACCATGGCCCGTATTCCGGCAAAAACTGTTTCCAAGGACGACGAGATGGTTCTCGCCAACCTTGAAAAGGAACTGCTGTCGGTTGTTTACGGTCAGGATACGGCCATCGAAGCCCTGTCCACGGCAATCAAGCTGGCCCGTGCCGGTCTTCGTGAACCCAACAAGCCAATCGGCTCCTATGTCTTCTCCGGCCCGACGGGCGTCGGCAAGACCGAGGTTGCCAAGCAGCTTGCTGCTTCGCTCGGTGTCGAGATGCTGCGCTTCGACATGTCGGAATATATGGAACGGCACACCGTTTCGCGGTTGCTCGGCGCACCTCCCGGTTATGTCGGTTTCGACCAGGGCGGTCTGCTGACCGATGGCGTCGACCAGCATCCACACTGCGTCGTGCTACTGGACGAAATCGAAAAGGCCCATCCGGATATCTACAACATTCTGTTGCAGGTTATGGACCATGGCTCGCTGACCGACCACAACGGCAAGAAGATCGACTTCCGCAACGTCATTCTGATCATGACGACCAATGCTGGCGCGTCTGAAATGGCCAAGTCGGCAATCGGTTTCGGTTCGTCCAAGCGTTCGGGTGAGGATGAAGAGGCCTTGAACCGCCTGTTCACACCGGAGTTCCGCAACCGTCTGGATGCGATCATTCCGTTCTCGCCGCTGCCGACCACCGTTATCCACCGCGTGGTTCAGAAGTTCGTTATGCAGCTGGAAAGCCAGCTTTCCGAGCGTAACGTGACCTTTGATCTGCATGAGGATGCGATTGCCTGGTTGGCAGAGCGTGGTTACGACGAAAAGATGGGCGCACGTCCGCTCAGCCGCGTCATTCAGGAGCATATCAAGAAGCCTCTGGCCAATGAGATCCTGTTCGGCAAGCTGAAGAAGGGCGGTGTTGTCACCGTGACCGTCGGCAAGAAGGACGATGGCAAGGACGGTCTGGTTCTGGAATCCCATCCAGAAACCGCACCGGTCAAGCCAAAGCCGGAAGCCGAGTTGAAAGCCGCCAAGGCAGCCAAAACCAAGGTCAAGGCTGCCAGCAAAACGGCCAAGGCCGAGCAGGCGGAAGCCGAGGTTCTGGTGGCCGAAGCCCCTGAAAAGGCAAAGGCTGAAACCAAGGCACCCCGCAAGACCAACACGGTGCCGAAAGTGCCAAAGAAGAAATAAGCGACTGCTTTTAATCAACGAAGTGCCGGGTAAATCCCGGCACTTTTTATGTGTGCCCGGCACTTCTCACCAAGCCAACCGGGCCGCCATCTTTGACCTGCACATAACAGGTCGTGATCCATGAAAGCGTGACAATGTCTGCGGAAGTAAATCAGGGTACCCATGCCCTGTGGTTTGCCAAGGGAATGAAGGGGATATTCTCCTTGCCCGCCATGATCCTCATGGCTTCCTTCATTGGCTTTAGCGCCTTTGCCCTGGAATCCGGTTTTACCCGTGAACAGGCCGTGTTCATGACCTTTTCCGTCTGGGCTCTGCCAGCCAAGATGATCCTGATCGGCTCGATGCTCGGCGGTGCCAATCTGGCGGCATGTTTCCTGGCAGTGACATTGTCTTCCGTGCGCATGATGCCGATGGTTGCTTCCATCGTGCCTGATCTGAAAACCTCACGCACACCCACCTGGCTTTTGCTGTTTCTGTCGCATTTCGTGGCGATTACCGCCTGGGTGTTTACCACCCAGAACATCAATTCCGTGCCGCGTCCGTTTCGTGTGTCATGGTTTGCCGGTTTTGCCATGACGCTGACGCTGGTCAACACGCTGATCGTGGCGGTGTCCTTCGGCATCGTTGCATCCTTCCCGCCGCTGGTGGCGGGCGTGCTGTTTTTCATGACGCCGGTCTATTTCGTCGCCTCCATCTGGGCGTCCGCCACCCATTCGGTGGTCAAGGTTGCCTTTGTCATCGGCCTTGTGGCCGGGCCACTGTTTGCGATGATCGAACCGGAATTCGACATCATCTATGCCGGACTGGGCGGCGGCACGCTGGCCTATTTCATTGATCGCTGGTGGTTTCGCCGCAAGATCCAGGCACAAGCCGGGGAGATCGAACCATGATCGCCCTGGAAGGATGGTGGCCCTATCTGTTGATTGCCGTTGCCGGATGGCTTGCCACCGATATCTGGCGCTGGCTTGGGGTGATTGCCGGTAACAGGCTGAAAGAAGGCTCCGAAGCGCTTTATTGGGTGAGGGCGGTTGCCACCACTCTTGTCATGGCCGTCACAGCCAAACTGATCGTGTTCCCGACAGGCACACTGGACCATACGCCGATGTGGCTGCGCATTGGTGCTGCCAGCCTCGGTTTTGCAGCCTTTCTGCTTTTGGGCCAGCGCGTGCTGGTGGGGGTGGCCGTGTCGATCCTGCTGTTGACCGCAGGGCTGCTGTTCATCGGTTTCTGAAACTTATACCACGCATGAAAAAGGCAGCTTACCCCAGGGGGAAAGCTGCCTTTCGTTTTTTGTCAGACGCATGAAATCTGCGCCGGGCTGATCACAGCGCGTCGCGCACCTTCTGTGCATTGGCAGCCAGCACGGCGCCATCTTCCATCGTGCCGGAATGCGGCTTCAATGGAATGCCTTCCTTGCGTGGCACGACGTGGAAATGCAGATGGAACACGGTTTGGCCAGCGGCTGGCTCATTGAACTGCGCGATGTAAACGCCGTCCGCATCAAAGGCTTCCTTTGCCGCGTTGGCCAGTTTTTGCACGACAGGCAGGGTTTTTGCCAGAACGGCAGGGTCAGCATCAAACAGGTTGCGCGAACCGGTCTTCGGTATCACCAGCAGGTGACCCGGTGCCTGTGGCATCACATCCATGAAGGCCAGCGTGTCGTCATCCTCGTAAACCTTGTGGCAGGGAATTTCGCCACGCAGGATTTTTGCAAAGATGTTGTTGTCGTCATAACCGGTGGTCATTGAATGCTCTCCTCATGGAATGAATGGGTAGACATATCTCTGGAGATACGTGTCAGTCTTGCCGTTCGCCTTTGCGGAACGGGCTGTGATCGTCAAGATAATCGCTGATCTGCTCCACTTCCTCGCGCTCACGTTCGAGATAGGCGGAAATGGCGTTGCGCAGACCGGCATGGGCAATGAAATGCGCCGAATGGGTGGTGACAGGCGTATAACCGCGCGCCAGCTTGTGTTCGCCCTGTGCACCGGCCTCAACCCGCTGCAGGCCGCGCGATAGCGCAAAATCGATGGCCTGATGGTAACAGACCTCGAAATGCAGATAGGGGTGGTCTTCAATGCAGCCCCAATGGCGGCCATAAAGCGCGTCACCACCAATGAAGTTGATGGCACCGGCCACATAACGGCCGTCACGTTTTGCCATGACAAGCAAGATGTCATCGGCCATGCGCTCGCCAATCAGCGAATAAAACGCGCGGGTCAGATAGGGGCGGCCCCATTTTCGGCTGCCGGTATCCATATAGAAGGTAAAGAACTGGTCCCAGATCTCTTCGGTCAGATCACTGCCGGTTAGCCAGTCGATGCTGATGCCGTTTTCCAATGCCGCCTTGCGTTCTTTCCTCAAATCCTTGCGCTTGCGCGATGACAGCGCATCGAGAAAATCCGCATGATCGCGGAAGCCATTGTTGATGAAGTGGAACTGCTGGTCGGTGCGGTGCAGGAAACTTTCATCCGTCAAAGCCTGCATGTCACCATCCGGTGCGAAGGTGACGTGGGTGGAGGAAACGCCGATCTTTTCCGTGACCTGGCGAAGACCTGACGCCAGTACCTGGCGGAAGGGAGCGGCATCCACATCACCTGCGGTCAACAGGCGAGGGCCGGTTGCAGGGGTAAAGGGAACGGAGACCTGCAGCTTGGGGTAATAGTGACCGCCAGCCCGCTCGAAAGCGTCGGCCCAGCCATGGTCAAAGACATATTCGCCCTTGCTGTGGTTTTTGAGATAGGCGGGCACGGCACCGACCAGCGTGCCATCACCGCGCTCCAGCAGCATGTGATGGCCAAGCCAGCCGGTTTTTGCCGTGGCTGATCCGGACTCTTCCATGGCCGATAAAAATGCATGGGAGATAAACGGATTATAGGGTTCCGTCCGCAGCGCTTTGGACGCACCGGAAAGCCTGTTCCAGTCGTCCGGTGCGATATCCCTGAAGGATTGTTCAATGCGGATGGCGTATTCTTCGCTCATGCGTTTGCTGACTGGCTTTCTCTTGGGTCCGACGCTCTGGGGTCGAAACCCTCGAATGTCATCTGGTCTGCATATTTATAGGTAATCGCACGGGCATTTTCATCCCTTACCGTCCAGGTAATCACCGGTATGCTGAGTTTGCGCTGCGCATCGATAAAGCTGTTGGGCAGGTGACCATAGTGGTAGGAGATGAAGTCGATTCCGATTTGCATCGCCTCATCATGGCGGAAGAACTCTTCCGGCTTGTCACCTTCGGCGGTCAGGCCAAGCGGCCATGGAGAGCCGGCCTTTTTCAGGTCTTTCAGCAGATGATGGTCAAAGCTCATCAGCGCGACTGGACCCTCATATCCCTCAAGGTCTTCGAGAACCGCCTCGGCAAAACCGTCATCCACGCCTTCGCCTTCACGGCCTTTCAGCTCGATCACCAGCGGCACCTTGCCGGCGCAGAGTTTCAACAGCTGTTTCAGGGTTGGAATGCGATCCTTGGTCTGGCCAACGGAAAGCAGGCCAAGTTCGGCCGAGGTCTTTTCACGCACGTCACCCTTGATGCCGGTCAGGCGGGCCATGTCATCATCATGGAAAACCACGGGAACGCTGTCTGCGGCCAGTTGCACGTCGCATTCAATGGCAAAACCGGCCTCGATGGCCCGGCTGAAGGCGGACAGGGTGTTTTCCCAGATCTGGTGGTTCATGTCGTGATAGCCGCGATGGGCCACAGGCTGGGCAGTCAGAAAGGCAAGCTTTACGGTCATACGTCTATTTCCACGATTGCGTCGATCTCGACGGCGGCATTGAAGGGTAGGGAAGTCACGCCGACGGTGGCACGGGCATGTTTGCCCGCATCACCGAAAACATGGCCAATAAGGTTGGAAGCCCCGTTGATGACAAGGTGCTGTTGACGGCACACAGTTCGGCAGCCCGTTGAGCGGCTGCAACGTCCACATCGCGGCCCACATGACCGGTCACCGCAATCTTGCCTGATTCCATCGGCAATTGCCCGGAGATATAAAGAAGATTACCGCTGATGGCGAAAGGAACGTAGTTTGCCTGAGGTGCCGCAGCAACTGACAGTGTATAACCAAGCTCTTTAAGGCGACCTTCCATGGCGTCAGACATTTTTGATCCCCGGTTTTATTGTAAAACGGACAAGAATCCGGCATTCAGGATGGACGATCCCAAGCGACGGGCGCATGCTTTCTACAATATGGGCGATGAGTCCAACAGGAGATATTGAATGTTAGTTCGCAACATTGCGTTTGTTTTCGTCGCAAGCCTTTCGGGCTCGATTGCGGGTGCGGCGCAAGCAATCCCTGGCACTGCTGCGACAGGCCTGATTGCCCATCGTGCGGTGTATGATCTGGAACTGCGCGATTCCTCCGAGCGCTCCGGCATTGAGGACATGTCCGGCCGCATGGTCTATGAATTTACCGGCTCCGCATGTCAGGGGTATAAAACCGACTTCCGCTTCGTGACCCAGATCAATACGGGTGATGCGGTGCGCATGACCGACCAGCAGACCACGACATTCGAAGACTCTGCCGCCAGAAAGTTCACCTTCGACACCAAATCCTTCACCGATGACAAGCTGGACAAGGAAGTGGGCGGCTCTGCTTCCGACTCGGATGCCGGCACGGTGGTCGATCTGGTGCGGCCCGACAGCCGCAAGGTTGATCTGGTGGCCAGCGACTTCCCGACTGAACACATGTTGCAGGTCATCGACAATGCCCGCGCCGGCAAGCGCATGTTCGAATCACGCATTTTCGATGGCTCTGACGATGGCGATGAAAGCCTGATCACCTCGACGCTGGTCGGCAAGTCGCAGACGCCGGTGTCCGACGACAAGGAAGCGAGCGAAGCGGGCCAATTTGCCAAGGCACCGTTCTGGCCGGTTACCATTGCCTATTTCAACGACAAGTCAGGTGCCGATTCCCTGCCGATCTACCGCATGTCCTTCAAGCTCTATGAAAACGGCATTACCCGTGATCTGGTGCTGGACTATGGCGACTTCGTTTTGACCGGCAAGCTGAAAAAGCTCGATATTCTCGAAACGGCATCCTGCGAGAAGCAGACCCAGAAATAAGTCATCTCCGCCTGAAAAGCGTGCAGCAACTGCATTTCAGGCGGCTACGATGACGAAATTCCATCTTATTCGCTTGCTTTTTGTGTGAAGCAGCGGTATGCGCCACACCATTCCACACGCGAAGCTTGGGATGTTCCGGGAGAAATCCGGTTCGTTCCGCCCGGTGGCACTCGTCAAAACAGTGCTGTTCGCTTCGCGGGGGTTAAACCGGAAAAGGAGTTACAGGCATGGCATTGCCAGATTTTTCTATGCGCCAGCTTTTGGAAGCAGGCATTCACTTCGGTCACCAGACACACCGCTGGAACCCGAAAATGAAGCCGTACATCTTCGGCGATCGTAACAACATTCACATCATCGACTTGGCCCAGACCGTTCCGATGCTGTCGCGCGCCCTGCAGGTCGTGTCCGACACCGTTGCTCGTGGCGGCCGCGTTCTGTTCGTTGGTACGAAGCGTCAGGCTTCCGACATCATCGCAGACAGCGCAAAGCGTTCGGCTCAGTACTACGTCAACTCGCGTTGGCTCGGTGGTATGATGACCAACTGGAAGACGATCTCCAACTCGATCCAGCGTCTTCGCAAGCTCGACGAGATCCTGAACACGGAAGGTTCGGGCTACAACAAGAAAGAGCGTCTGAACCTTGAGCGCGAGCGCGAAAAGCTCGAAAAGGCTCTCGGCGGTATCCGCGATATGGGCGGCACCCCAGACCTGATGTTCATCATCGACACCAACAAGGAAAAGATCGCAATCGAAGAAGCCAAGCGCCTTGGTATTCCGGTTGTTGCAATCATCGACTCCAACTGCGATCCGGACAGCATCGACTTCCCGATCCCAGGTAACGACGACGCTTCCCGCGCAATCGCGCTCTACTGCGACCTGATCGCTCGCGCTGCCATCGACGGCATCGCACGTCAGCAGGGCGCTTCGGGCCGTGACCTTGGCGCTTCCGAGGAGCTGCCAGTTGAGCCAGCTCTCGAAGACGAAGCAGGCGCCTGATATTAAGGCCGTTGGGCGATCTTAGGGTCGCCTTTCACAATCAGGATGCACAAGGCCGTTTCTGACCGTCAGGTCGACGGCCTTGTTTGTTTAAGCCCGCTCTGTCCTTTGAATTTTCGGGGCAGGGCGAGGCGATAAAGTTTCGTGATGAGGTTTTCATCACGCTGTCATACTACCGGGACATTCGTTCCAAAACTTGGCGTCGGTGCCGCGTGATTCCGCCGGTTGACCGACTGAAGCGACAAGAGGCACACAATGACTGAAATCACAGCCGCAATGGTAAAGGAACTGCGCGAGAAGTCCGGCGCAGGCATGATGGATTGCAAAAAGGCTCTCAGCGAAACCAATGGCGACATGGAAGCCGCTATCGACTGGCTGCGCGCCAAGGGTATCGCAAAGGCTGACAAGAAGTCTGGCCGTACCGCTGCTGAAGGTCTCGTCGGTATTGCAACGATCGGCCACAAGGCTGTTGTCGTTGAAGTTAACTCTGAAACCGACTTCGTTGCTCGTAACGATGCCTTCCAGGACATCGTTCGCGGTATCGCACAGGTTGCTCTGACAACCGACGGCACTGTTGAAGCCGTTGCTGCTGCCAACTACCCTGCAACTGGCAAGACTGTTTCCGACTCGCTCAAGGACGCTATCGCCACCATCGGCGAAAACATGACCCTGCGTCGTTCGGCTGCTCTCGAAGTTGAGCACGGCGTTGTTGCTACCTACGTTCATAACGCTGCTGGCGACGGCATCGGCAAGCTGGGCGTTCTGGTTGCTCTGAAGTCGGTTGGCGACAAGGAAGTTCTGAACTCCATCGGCCGTCAGGTTGCCATGCACGTTGCTGCAACCAACCCGCTGGCGATCCGTTCGGAAGAAGTTGACGCTGCTGTTGCTGAGCGCGAGCGCAACGTATTCATCGAGCAGGCCCGCGAATCCGGCAAGCCAGAAGCCATCATCGAAAAGATGGTTGAAGGCCGTATGCGCAAGTTCTTCGAAGAAGTTGCACTTCTGTCGCAGGCTTTCGTTGTCAATCCAGACATCACCGTTGGCCAGGCCGTCAAGGATGCTGAAAAGCTCGCTGGCGCCGAAATCGAAGTGACCGGCATGGTTCGTCTTCTGCTTGGCG
Source organism: Agrobacterium sp. (assembly GCF_032092815.1). Lineage (GTDB taxonomy): Bacteria > Pseudomonadota > Alphaproteobacteria > Rhizobiales > Rhizobiaceae > Agrobacterium. The sequence continues at coordinate 13,836 of NZ_DAMDBP010000020.1, forward strand.
AAGGCGTCGAAAAGGAAGAAAGCGACTTCGCTGCTGAAGTTGCTGCGGCTGCAAAAGGCTGATTGCCTCTTCACCAAACAGTGAAAAAGCTGAGGGCATCGCGTGACAACGCGGTGCCCTTCGTGTATCGGCGTTTCGGATAGATTGCGAAGGATCAACAATGTCTCCCAAACCGCTTTACAACCGTGTTCTTCTCAAAGCGTCTGGCGAAGCCCTGATGGGGGATCAGGGGTTCGGTATTGACGTGAATATCGTCGACCGTATTGCTTCCGATATTGCCGAGGCCCGCGCCATGGGCGTCGAGGTTGGCGTCGTGGTCGGCGGCGGCAATATTTTCCGTGGTGTGGCTGTTGCCTCCAAGGGCGGCGACCGCGTGACCGGTGACCACATGGGCATGCTGGCAACCGTGATCAACGCGCTGGCGCTGGCGACCTCGTTGCGCAAGCTCGACATCGATACCGTTGTTCTGTCGGCCATTGCCATGCCTGAGATTTGCGAGAGCTTCTCGCAGCGTGCGACGCTGTACCACCTGTCGCTTGGTCGCGTGGTGATCTTTGCCGGCGGCACAGGCAACCCGTTCTTCACCACCGACTCGGCTGCAGCGCTGCGCGCGGCTGAAATGGGCGCTCAGGCCATTTTCAAGGGTACGCAGGTTGACGGCATCTATTCCGCCGACCCGAAAAAGGTGCCGGATGCGACCCGTTTCGACGAGTTGACGCATTCCGAGGTTCTTGCCAAGGGCCTCGCCGTGATGGATGTTGCCGCCGTTGCTCTGGCGCGCGAGAACCATATTCCGATCATCGTCTTCTCGATCCATGAGAAGGGCGGTTTTGCTCAGATATTGACCGGTGGCGGCCGTAAGACCATCGTGCACGATAAATAATCGCGCATGCGGTGATTCCGTTTCTGGAATCATGCTTGTGCTGCCTGAAAAAGATGGAGTGAAAAATGAGTGGTGTTGACCTCAATGACATCAAGCGCCGTATGGATGGCGCTATTAACGCATTCAAGAGCGATATCGCGTCCTTGCGTACCGGACGTGCATCGGCCAACATTCTTGATCCGGTAACAGTTGATGCCTACGGTTCGCGCGTTCCGCTCAATCAGGGGGCCAACATCACCGTTCCCGAGCCACGCATGCTGGGCGTTTCCATCTGGGACAAATCAATGGTTGGTGCGGTTGACCGTGCGATCCGCGAATCCAACCTTGGTCTCAACCCGATCGTTGACGGTCAGAACCTGCGTATTCCACTGCCTGAGCTGAACGAAGAGCGCCGCAAGTCGCTGGTCAAGGTTGCGCATGATTATGCGGAAAAGTCCAAGGTCGCCATTCGCCACGTTCGTCGTGACGGTATGGATGACCTGAAAAAAGCCGAAAAGGATGGTGACATCGGCCAGGATGAAAGCCGTTCGCTTTCTGATAAGGTTCAGAAAATGACGGATGATACCATTACCGACATCGACCGCTTGCTTTCTGAAAAAGAAAAGGAAATCATGCAGGTTTGATGTCGTATTTAAAACCTCGTTATACTGCCGCCTTAATGCCTTTCGTGTCCATATTTATTGACCTGGATCCTCATGCCGAACGTTGATAGTTCTTCTATTCCCGAGCATGTTGCCATCATTATGGATGGCAACGGGCGGTGGGCAAAGCAGCGGGGCCTTCCTCGTGTCATGGGACACAAGCGGGGCGTCGAGGCTGTGCGCGAGGTTGTGCGCGCGTCTGCTGATTATGGCATCAGGTATCTGACCCTGTTTGCTTTTTCCTCTGAAAACTGGCGCCGTACGGAGGCCGAGATCAATGATCTCCTCGGTCTCCTGAAGGCATTTATCCGCCGCGATCTGGCCGATCTGCATCGCTCGAACGTGCGCGTTCGGGTGATTGGTGAACGCACCAATCTCGGCTCGGATATCAAGTCGCTGCTGCTGGAAGCAGAGGAAACCACCCGCAACAACACGGCGCTGACGCTGGTGATTGCCTTCAATTACGGCTCGCGTGACGAAATTGCCCGTGCTGTTGCCGCCATGGCGCGTGATGTGGCCGCTGGCATCCTGTCGCCGGCAGATATCACGGCCGATACCAT
>NZ_DAMDBP010000020.1:15929-41295 GCF_032092815.1 Agrobacterium sp.
CGATACCATTTCCGGACGTCTTGATACGGCAGGCATTCCTGATCCTGATCTGATCATCCGCACCAGTGGAGAGGAGCGTCTGTCGAACTTCCTGCTGTGGCAGGCGGCCTATTCCGAACTGGTGTTCGTGCCGGAATTCTGGCCTGACTTTGATCGCCAGCATTTTACGGCAGCCCTCGAGCAGTACAGATTGCGTGACCGCAGGTTTGGCGGTCTGACGGCGCAGGCTGCTGTGGCTGGTGCCTGATGAGCCGTGAACTCAAGCTGCGGATCATGTCCGCTTTGGTAATGGCTGCTGTCATTCTGTTTGCCACCTGGAACGGCGGATTGATCTTCCGTTTCGTCGCGGCAGCTATTGCGCTCTTGATCTATTACGAGTGGTCGAAGATCACCAAGCTCGGCGAAACCAACCCTGCGGGTTATTCCTGGGGCTGGTTTGCCATTGCGGTGATTGCCGGCAATACGCTGTTTGGTGAGCCATCGCTCGATGTGCCGCTTCTGTGCGGCTTTGCGCTGACGGCAACCATTTTCCCCATCCTGCGCGGCAAGAACTGGTGGCTGGTGGGCGGTATTATCTATGCCGGTCTCAGCGGCATTTCGCTGGCTGCGATCCGTGGCGATGATTTTCCGGGCCTCGTCTCGATGCTTTTCATCTTCGCGGTGGTCTGGGGCACCGACATTCTGGCCTATTTCGTTGGCCGTGCAATTGGCGGTCCGAAACTTGCGCCATCCATCTCTCCCGGCAAGACCTGGTCGGGTGCGATTGGCGGCACGGTGTCTGCGGTGATTGCCGGTGGTATCGTCGCTTATGCCTATAAGGGTGAACTGGGGTTCAGCGTCATCCTGCTGGCCGTGGTGCTGTCTGCTTTCAGCCAGATGGGTGATCTCTTCGAATCATTCATCAAGCGCCGTTTTGGCGTGAAGGACTCCAGCCATCTGATCCCCGGTCATGGCGGGGTTATGGACCGGGTTGACGGACTTGTTTTCGCCTGCTTTACGGTATTTGTAATTGCAATTGTCCATGCCGCCTATACTGGCGATGCACCCGGTTCAACCGGCGGACTTCTGCTAGGCTTTTGATATCGCGGATATTTTGCAGCCGTGTAAAGAACGGGAGTTATAATGAGTGTACTGATGGCGGTACTGGGTTTCCTCGGGGGCTATATAGTTCCGTTCATCCTTGTGCTCACACTTCTCGTTTTTGTGCATGAGATGGGTCACTATCTTGTCGGACGCTGGTCCGGCATCAAGATCACTGCCTTTGCGGTTGGTTTTGGCCCTGAACTGATTGGTTTCACCGACAAACATGGCACGCGCTGGAAGCTCTGCGCCATTCCACTTGGCGGTTACGTCAAGTTCTGGGGTGATGAGGATGCATCCAGCAAACCGGACAGCGATGGCCTTGCGGGAATGTCGCTGGAAGAGCGTGGCCGCACATTGGCGGGCGCAAAACTGTGGAAAAGAGCAGCAACAGTTGCTGCCGGTCCGATCGCCAATTTCATCCTCGCCATTGCAATTTTTGCCGTGCTGTTTGGCATTTATGGCCGCACGGTTGCTGATCCAGTCGTTGCCGAAGTGCGGGAAAACAGTGCTGCCGCGATCGCCGGTGTGCTGCCGGGCGACCGCCTTGTAGCACTCGACGGTACCCATGTTACGACATTTGAGGATGTGCGTCGCTACATCAGCATCCGTCCCGGTTCGCAGGTCGATGTGACCATTGAACGCAACGGCCAGCAGCAGGTTCTGCAGATGGTTCCGGAGCGCACAGAGACCACGGACCAGTTCGGCAACAAGATTGAACTGGGCATCATTGGTATCGTAACCAACCAGGAAAGCGGCAATTTCCGTCATATTACCTATACGCCGGTCGAGGCGCTGGGTGAGGGGGTGCGCGAAACCGGACAGGTTATCACCGGCACCTTCAAGTATATCGGCAACCTGGTGATGGGCCGCATGAAGCCGGACCAGCTGGGTGGTCCGGTGCGTGTTGCTCAAGCCTCGGGCCAGATGGCAACGTTAGGTGTATCTGCGGTCATTCAGCTTGCAGCTGTGCTGTCCGTATCGATAGGCTTGCTTAACCTTATGCCTGTACCGGTTCTGGACGGCGGCCATCTATTGTTCTATGCGGTCGAGGCTGTGCGGGGGCGTCCATTGGGGGCAGGCGCACAGGAGGTTGCGTTCAGGATAGGGCTTGCCATGATTTTTAGCCTTATGGTATTTGCGACCTGGAATGATATCAGCAGCTTGCTGGGGTAAGTTGCGTATTTAAGTGGTTTTGTTAGTCGATTGTTTACTATGTTTTCACGCCGTCGTGGCGATTAGGTCACGCGAAGCGACGAAGTAAACAGAAATTAACGTTGGCGCTTGCTTGTAGAGGAAAAGCAGGTAAAACGACGCAGATGGCCGGAGTCGGGTTCTGCCCGCTGAGGGACAACGGGAAAAGGTAAGAAGTGAAAATGAAGGCTGGTTCAAGATTTTTGAACGCGGTATCGGCGGTTGCGCTATCTGCTGGTGTTGCTTCGGTTGTGGGCGTGGGAGTGCTTGCTTCTTCGGGTGTTGCCAACGCTGCTGTTATCAACAGAGTGGACGTGCGTGGCGCTGAACGGGCAGGGGCTGACGCCGTTCGTTCCAACATCACGATCCAGCCCGGCAAGAATTTCTCCAATGCTGACATTGATGAATCCGTAAAGCGTCTTTACGCGACGGGTTACTTCTCTGGCGTCAGCATGAGTGTTTCCGGTAATACACTGGTTGTAACGGTCAGCGAAAATCAGCTGGTCAACCAGGTCGTGTTCAACGGCAACCGCAAGATCAAGGACGACAAGCTGTCTGGCGTTGCGCAGACGCAGCCACTCGGCCCGTATGATCCAGCGCTGGTCAATGCAGACATCGAGCGAATCAAGCAGGCCTATGCTGCCATCGGTCGTAGCGACGTTGATGTAACGACGCAGACGGTGAATGTTGGTGAAGGCCGCGTGAACCTCGCATTCGTGATCAATGAAGGCGAACGCACCAAGATCGCTCGCATCGATTTCGTTGGCAACAAGGCTTACAGCGATGGCCGCCTTGCAGCAGTGTTGTCGACCAAGAAGTCTAACATGCTGTCGTTCCTGACCCGTAAGGACGTTTACAGCGAAGACAAGCTCCGCGCCGACGAAGAAACCCTGCGTCAGTTCTACTACGATCGTGGTTATGCAGATTTCCGCGTTGTATCGTCGGAAGCTGTTCTCGACGAACAGTCCAACGAGTACACCATCACCGTTACTGTTGATGAAGGCGCTCGTTACGACTTCGGGCCTGTTGCTGTTGAATCGACCGTTGATGGTGTGGATTCCGGCGAGTTGCAGGGTCTTCTCGAAAGCCGCGAAGGCAATCACTACAGCGCCACCAATGTTCAGAAGAGCATGGAATCCATCTCCAAGCGTGTTGCTGCTGCGGGTTACCCGTTTGCACGCGTTACGCCACGTGGTGACCGTAACTTCGGCAACAACACGATTGGCGTGACCTACATCGTTGACCAGGGAGAGCGCGCTTACGTTGAGCGTATCGAAATCCGTGGCAACACCCGTACACGCGATTATGTTATCCGCCGCGAATTCGACATCAGCGAAGGCGATGCGTTCAACCAGACAGTTGTTACGGCTGCCAAGCGTCGCCTCGAAGCGCTCGGTTACTTCGGTAATGTCAATGTTTCCACAGCTCCGGGCAGCGCGCCTGACCGCGTTGTGATCGTTGTCGACGTTGAAGATCAGCCAACAGGTTCGTTCGGTATCGGTGCTGGTTACTCCGAATCGGATGGCGTTCTCCTCGAAGCATCTGTTGAAGAAAAGAACTTCCTCGGTCGCGGCCAGTTCATTCGTCTGGCAGTCGGCGCTGGTGAAGACAACGCGCGTACCTACAACCTTTCGTTCACCGAGCCTTATTTCCTCGGTTACCGTCTGGCGGCTGGTTTCGACGTGTTCCGCAGCCAGAGCTCGAGCGAAGACTACTACGATTACACGGAGCAGGGCTTCACGCTGCGCGTAACGGCTCCAATCACCGAAGAGTTGGCAACAACCTTCCGCTACACCTACAAGGACTTCAAGTACACGGGTGATGGCGATTGGCAGTCTGGTACCAATCTGGCGCAGCCATACAAGGACCTGATCACTGGCGAGAAGTGGACACAGTCCGTTATCTCCAACACGATCACCTACAACACGCTGGATGACCGCCAGACGCCACGCTCCGGCTGGCAGGCGCTGTTGACCAACGAGTTTGCGGGTATCGGCGGTGACTCCGAATACTACAAGATCTACGGTAAGGCGCGTTATTACCACACGCTTTCGGACGAGTTCGACATCATCGGCTCTCTGACGGCTGCTGCTGGTTACGTTGTTCCAACCGGTGACAACCTCTACGTCTTCGACCAGTTCAAGATCGGTGGACGCCAGATCCGCGGCTTCGAAAACGACGGTATCGGTCCACGTATCGACGGCGATTCGATCGGCGGCACGACCTACTTCACCGTTTCGGCTGAAGCAACCTTCCCGATGCCAGGTATTCCTGAAGATGTTGGTCTGCGCGGTGCGGTTTATGCCGACGCTGGCACGCTCTACGGCAATAAGACGGGTTACGCTTCCGAAGGTGAAAGCAGCTCGCTGCGTGCATCTGCCGGTATCGGTGTGATCTGGGCATCGCCTTTTGGACCACTGCGTGTTGACTACGCAGTACCGTTCCTCAAGGAAGACTATGACCAGGAACAGCGTTTCCGGTTTGGAATCTCGAACAACTTCTGATATCGGCAGTCCAGAACTGCGAGTTTGAACTGTTCTGGAGTTCCCTGTTGATGGACTATAATGAATTTTTTCCGCCCCATGATGGGATCAAGTTGGCCGCATTGGCCGAGATGCTTGGGGCGGAACTTTCGGAGCCGACCGAGGGTGAACGTATCGTTCGTTCGGTTGCTCCGGTTTACCGCGCAGCGCCTGATCAGGTCTGTTACATCCTGTCCCGCAAGAACCGCGCTGAACTTGAGACATGTAATGCGGCTGCCATCATCTGTGATGCCGCGCTGAAAAGCCTCATTCCTGCACATATTCCGGCACTTCTGACCAATGTCCCGCATACGGCCTTTGCCAATGCCGGTGCGATTCTGCATCCGATTGCCATGCAGCCGTCGTCGGTTGTCGATGTGGCAGGTGATATTTCGCCTGCAGCGCATATCGATCCGACCGCACGACTGGAAGAAGGCGTTGTGGTTGAACCGATGGCCGTCATTGGCGCACGTGCCAATATTGGTGCCGGTACCCGAATCGGTGCAGGCGCGATCATCGGCTCCGATGTCAAAATCGGTCGCAATTGCACTGTCGCTGCAGGTGCCAGCGTTTTGGCGGCTCTGATCGGCAACAATGTCATTTTGCACAATGGCGCGCGTATCGGCCAGGACGGCTTTGGTTATGCACCGGGTCCACGCGGCATGTTGAAAATCGTGCAGGTTGGCCGTGTGATCATTCAGGACCATGTTGAAATTGGCGCCAACACCACCATCGACCGCGGCACCATGGATGACACGGTGATTGGCGAAGGCACCAAGATCGACAATCAGGTGCAGATTGGCCACAACGTGCGGATCGGTCGCCATTGCGGCATCGTCAGCAAGGTTGGCATTGCCGGCAGCACCCGTATCGGTGATGGCGTGATGATCGGTGGTGCCGCTGGCATCAATGGTCATATTTCTATTGGAGACGGCGTGCAGATTGCCGCCATGAGTGGTGTCGTGGGTGATGTCCCGGCCGGTGCTCGTTACGGCGGCGCGCCCGCACGTCCTATGAAACAATATCTGCGTGATATGGCCGAGCTTTTGGCCCGCGCAGATGAAAGAGATAAAAAAACAGGAGAAAAAAATGGCTGATGGTGAGGGGATTACGCTTGGATCCGCGGATATCAAGGAAATCATGCGGCTTTTGCCGCACCGTTATCCGTTTTTGCTGATTGACCGCATCGTGCAGATCGATGGTGACAATTCCGCCATCGGCATCAAGAATGTCACGGTCAACGAACCACATTTCACTGGTCACTTCCCTGACCAGCCGATCATGCCGGGTGTTCTGCTGGTGGAAGCCATGGCGCAGACCGCAGGTGCGATCTGCTCGCGCAAGCAGGGCGGCGGCGGCAACCTGGTCTATTTCATGACCATCGACAATGCCCGTTTCCGCAAGCCGGTTGTGCCGGGTGACCGCGTTGAGTTCCATGTCGTCAAGCAGAAGCAGCGCGGCAATGTCTGGAAGTTCCATTGCGATGCCAAGGTTGATGGCGTGCTGGTTGCCGAAGCCGACATCGGCGCGATGATGGTGCCAGAGGGCCAGCAATGAGTGTGATTGCCGCTTCAGCCAAAATTCATCCGATGTCCTTTATCGAGGACGGGGCCGTGATTGGTGAAAACGTGTCCATCGGACCGTTTTGCCATGTCGGGCCGAAGGTTGTGCTGGGTGATAATGTCGAGCTGGTGAGCCATGTCGTGGTTCTCGGCAGAACCACGGTCGGCAAGGGTACCATCATCTGGCCATCGGCTGTGATTGGTGGCGATTCGCAAAGCGCTCATCACAGTGCCGTGGATACGACGCTGGTTATTGGCGAAAACTGCACGATCCGCGAAGGCGTGACCATGAACACCGGCACGGTGGAACATGGCGGCACGACAATTGTTGGCGACAACAACCTGTTCCTGGCCTATTCGCATGTCGCGCATGATTGCCGTCTGGGCAACAACATCATCCTGTCCAACAATGTCATGCTGGCTGGCCACGTCACCGTTGGTGACCGCGCCATTCTGGGTGGCGGCAGCGCCGTGCACCAGTTTACGCGCATTGGCAGACAGGCATTTATCGGCGGTCTCTCGGCCGTCAGCTATGATGTCATCCCTTACGGCATGCTGAACGGTAACCCAGGCATTCTGAGCGGCCTCAACGTCGTTGGAATGACACGTGCGGGTGTTGAACGTTCAGAGGTTCACCGGGTTCGCCGCGCCTATAAGGCAATCTTTGAAGGCGAAGGTTCAGCACGCGCCAATGCGGCGGCCATCCGCGACGAATATCTGGATTGCCCGCAGGTCATGGAAATCCTCGACTTTATCGCTGCCGACAGCGATCGGGCCCTGTCGTCGCCATTCAGAGGCAAATAAGGTGGCAAGCGGTGATCGGCTGGCCATCATTGCAGGAAGCGGTCTGCTGCCTCACTATGTGGCAAAGGCTTCCGTGGATGAAGGGGAAAGCCCCTTCATTGTGCGCCTGAAAAATGAAGCCGATTTGAACTGGGACGGTTATGAAAGCGAGATTATCGGCGTCGGTGATCTCGCAGGTCTCGAGCGGATTTTCAAAAAGAACGGCATCGGCCGTGTCGTGCTGTCGGGCGGTGTCAAACGCCGTCCGGAATGGCGTGAAATCCATCCCAATCTAAAATCTCTCCTGAAAATTCCATCCGTCATCAAAACCCTTCTGGCGAAGGGCGATGACGCCGTGCTGCAAATGGTGATGAAACTCATCGAGGCGCAGGGCTGCCGGGTGCTGGGTGCGCATGAGATCGTGCCCGGCCTGCTGGCGGTCACCGGCCCGATGGGTGAGCGGGTGCCAGACAAGGCTGATCAGGATGATATTCGCAAGGCCATGCATGCCGCCAAGACCATTGGTCTGTTGGATGTAGGGCAGGGTGCAGTCTCCGTTGGTGGACGTATCGTTGCGCTGGAGGGTGTTGAAGGCACGGATGCCATGCTGGAGCGTGTCGCGCAGTTGCGTGCCAGCGGCCGCATTTCGCAGCGTCGTAGGGGTGTGCTGGTCAAGCTGTGCAAACCGCAGCAGGATGTGCGCGCCGATCTGCCAACCATTGGTCCCTCAACCATTGCCAATGCCGCCAAGGCAGGGCTCGCCGGTATTGCGGTGGAAGCCGGGCGCTCGCTGGTTCTCGACCGCGAAACCATGTTGAGAGATGCAGACGAGGCAGGCATATTTGTATGCGGCATCGATATGTCGCTGGGCGGAGACTTCAAGGGATGAGCGATATACTCAAGGTTGGCGTCATTGCCGGTGAAGTCTCGGGCGACCTGTTGGGTGCAGACCTGATCCGCGCGCTTAAAGTCCAATATCCCGGCACGATAGAACTGGTGGGTGTTGGCGGTGACGCACTTGAGGCGGAAGGCCTGAACTCGCTGTTTGATTTCTCCGAACTGTCGATCATGGGTTTCACCCAGGTGCTGGCCAAGTTGCCAAAACTGCTGTCGCGCATCAAACAGACGGCCAATGCCATTATCGCCGCAAAGCCCGACGTTCTCTTGATCATCGATAGTCCCGATTTTACCCACCGCGTGGCAAAACGCGTGCGCGCCGCTTTGCCATCGCTGCCTGTGGTCAATTACGTCTGCCCCAGCGTCTGGGCCTGGAAAGAATACCGCGCGCAGGCGATGTTATCCTATGTTGACCATGTGCTGGCGGTGCTGCCGTTTGAACCTGAGGTGATGCAGCGCCTCGGCGGCCCGAAAACCACCTTTGTCGGCCATCGCCTGAGCGTTGAACCCAACCTGCTTGGCGTGCGCAATGAACGCAATCACCGGCTGGAGACAGGTGCGGAAAAGACCGGAACGGTGCTTTTGTTACCTGGCTCACGATCTGCCGAGATCTCCAAACTGATGCCGGCCTTTGCTGAGGCCGCACAGTCCTATGTCGAGCGTAATGGCGACACGGAATTTGTGCTGCCAACCGTCAAGCGCCGCGAAGCGCTGGTACGGCAGTTTGCAGCCAGCTGGCCGCAGAATATCAAGCTGACGATCAGCGCCGAAAGCGATTTCAAATGGTCGTCCTTCGCCAAGGCGGATGCCGCCATTGCCGCATCCGGCACGGTCATTCTGGAACTGGCGCTGGCCGGTGTGCCAACCGTTTCGGTCTACAAGACCGACTGGCTGTTCACGATGCTCAGCAAACGCATCAAGACCTGGACAGGCGCGCTGCCCAACCTGATCGCGGACTACGCGGTTGTGCCGGAATATATCAACGAGGTGGTGCGTCCCGGTTCCATGGTGCGCTGGCTGGAGCGACTATCATCCGACACCACACAGCGCCGTGCCATGCTGGAAGGTTACGCGCTGGTGCAGCAGCGCCTGCACACCGAGCGTTCGCCCGGTGAGCTTTCGGCTGAAATCCTGCTGGATGTTGTCAATGCGCGCAAGGCGGGGCGGAATTAACCGCAAAACCTGCCTCCTTGAGGCTTGGTTCACCATCCGCGCGGCATTTCTGCAAAATATCTCAGAAACGAACCAAAGCGGCCGCCGGTAGCCTTGCGATTGCAGGCAGTTGGGAGTACCGCAGAACGACATATCTGTGCCTGCTTCGGCCGCACATCGTTTCTGCGCATATAATTCTACTTCCTTTCTTCGCCTTCATCACGCTCTGACACTGTCGAAAGTCTGCCAATGAATACGGGTTTTCTTCTGGGATTGCTTGCTTACGCCAGCTTTTCGTGGGGGGACGCCCTGATCAAATCTCTGGGCGGCAATGTCAGCGTGTTCGAGATCGGCTTTTTCAGTATCCTGTTTTCTGCCTCGATCATCTTCTTCACCAAGCCCAGGGATGAGCGCTGGCGTGAGTTCTGGCGCATCAACCGGCCCTGGGCGGTGCATGGTCGTGCGATTTCCGGCCTGTTTGCCGGCATTCTCGGCATTTATGCCTTCACCACCATTCCGCTGGCTGAAGCCTATGCGTTGATCTTCCTGTCACCGCTGTTCGTCACCATTCTGTCGGCTGTGGTGCTGAAGGAAGATATTGGCATCTGGCGCTGGGCAGCGGTCTGTGCCGGCATTATCGGGGTGATGATGGTGGTGCGTCCCGGTTTCAAGGAACTGCATCTCGGCCACGCTGCGGCCGTGGCCGTGGCCTTTCTGGCAGGTCTCACCATCGTGCTGTTGCGCTCCTTGGCGGGCAAGGAAAAGCGTACCTCGATCATGGGTGTGCTTTTGATCTACGGCCTGCTGTTTAACGGCATCGCCTCCATTCCGACCTTTGAAATGCCGGAGCTGAAATATTTCGGCGTGTTTGCGCTGATTGGCACCTGCACGGCCATCGGCCAGATTACCCTGCTGATTGCCACAAAAATTGCACCCGCCAGCCAGATTGCGCCATCGCATTATTCGCAGATCCTCTGGGCGGTGGCGATCGGCTCTCTGTTTTTCGGCGAATATCCTGACGATCTGGCGGTCGCCGGTCTGGTCGTTATTGCCTGCGCCGGCCTGCTGACGATGTTTCGTGAAAAAATCCGCCTCGGCACCGTGCGCTGGAACCCGTTTTTCCGCAATCGCCTGTGAACCGGCGACAGTCTGACGCGTTTATTCTGGAAACGTTCTGACCGGTTACAGACCGGTTACAGTGCGTCAACAAATGCGTGGCTTGTGACAACAAAGCCTATGGCTTCATAACGATCCCATCAGATGACCGAATGAGGATCGTAACATGCTTGTCGACGGAAAATGGACTTCGGATTGGCACCCAGTGCAGGCAACGGATGCCAAGGGTGGTTTTGTGCGCCAGGCATCGGGGTTCCGTCATTGGGTCACAGCGGATGGTTCGGCAGGCCCGACAGGCGAGGGTGGTTTCAAGGCAGAAGCTGGTCGTTACCATCTCTATGTTGCACTGATCTGCCCTTGGGCGTCGCGCACGCTGATCGGCCGTAACCTCAAGAAACTGCAGGACGTCATTTCCGTGTCGGTGGTTGAACCTTCCATCTCGGATGAAGGCTGGCGTTTTGGCGATTATCCCGGCGCCAACCGCGATGAGATCAACGGCAAGTCTTACATGCATCAGATCTATACCAGCGCAGACCCGCATTACACCGGTCGCGCCACCGTGCCTGTGCTGTGGGACAAAAAGACCGCCACCATCGTCAACAATGAATCCGCTGATATTCTGCGCATGCTGAATTCCGGCTTTGGTGATCTCGCCGATAGTTCGGTTGATCTTTACCCCGAAGATTTGCGCGCCGAGATCGATGCGCTGAACGAGCGCATTTACCCCAACCTCAACAATGGTGTGTACCGCGCCGGGTTTGCCACCACGCAAGGTGCTTATGAAGAAGCCTTTGCCGATGTGTTCAAAACACTGGAAGAGCTGGAAACCCGCCTTGAGGGCAAGGGGCCATTCCTGTTTGGCACGCAAGTGACTGAAACCGATATCCGCTTGTTCGTGACGCTGGTGCGGTTTGATGCGGCCTATTACGGCCTGTTCAAATGCAATCTCAAACGTATTGCCGATTATCCGGCACTCAGCCGTTTCCTCAACGAAATGCTTGATGTGCCGGGCGTGCGGGAAACGGTCAGCATCGACCACATCAAGCGCGGTTATTATTCAATCAAGGCCCTCAACCCAACGCAGATCGTGCCAGTTGGTCCTGACCTGCCGGGGCTGGCGCCTGTTTCGGTCGCGTGAGGGAACGGTAAGTGTGATGACGATAAATTCGACACGCAAACTGGTGATCGGCCTGCATGGTGTGGGCAGCAACGGCGCAAATCTTGCGCCGCTTGGCAGTTTCCTGCGCCAGTCCGCCAGCGATATTGATTTTGAAAGCCCGGATGCGCCCTTCAGTTTCGGGCACGGTCCCGGCCGCCAGTGGTTCAGCATTGACGGTGTGACAGAGGCCAATCGCCCGCAGCGCGTCGTGGAGGCGCGTGCCGCCTTTGATGCAGTCATCAGCGACATCATTGCCCGCCACGCGCTGGGCAGCAATCTCGACCGCGTAGCGCTGGTTGGCTTTTCGCAAGGCTCCATCATGGCGCTGGACGCGGTTGCGTCAGGCAGATGGCCCGTGGCAGCCGTTGTTGCCTTCTCCGGTCGTCTGGCCTCGCCAGAGCCGCTGGCGCCATCCAGCAACACGCAACTGTCGCTCATTCACGGCACGGCCGACCACATCATGCCATTTTCGGAAAGTGAAAAGGCAAAGGCAGCGCTGGACAAGGCAGGTCTGACCACCGAGTTGCACACGCTGCCCGGTGTTGGCCACACCATTTCGCAGGATGGCGCAGCCATTGCCGCTCGCTTCCTGCTGACTGCCTTTGGCACAAGGGCCTGAACCTTCAGCAATGTGATGCCTGAGGGGCGACCTGTGGTGGCCCCTAGCGACCAACCTCGCTCAGCAGCCATGTCTGGAAGGCGCGCACCATGACATTGTCCTGTCGGCCCTCCGGCGTGGCAATGTAATAGCTGTTGTCGGTGGTCAAGGGCAGGTCAAACAGCACCTGCAAACGGCTGGATGCCAGTTCGGCCTCGATCAGATAACGCGGCAGAAGGGCAACGCCCATGCCGCTGGCGGCCGCTTCGATGACCATGGAAAACTGGTCGAAGCGATTGCCGCGAAAGGCATTGTCTGCCGTGATCTTGTTCATCTCGAACCATTCCGACCAAAGTTTGGGTCGGGTGGTGAGGTGCAGCAGCGGCATGGTCCGCACATCACCGGGTTGTGTCATGGCCGCACCGGTCAGAAGCGATGGGCTGGCCACCGGCAGGATCACCTCATTGCACAAAAAGGTGCAGGTGCCATGCGCCCAGACCGGCTGTCCGTAATGAATGGCAAGATCAAACCCTTCCTCGTCAAAATCGAACGGATGCGAACGCGAGGCAACGGTTATCACCGTGTCGGGGTGGTCCTTGATGAAGGTGTTGAGGCGCGGCATCAGCCAACGGCTGCCGAAGGTCGGCAGCGAGGCAATGGCAAGTGCTGACCCTGATTCTCCAGAGGCAACGGCACGCACCATCAACTGTTCAGACTGCTGCAACAGCCGCTGCACATCAGGCAGGAATTTTCGCCCGGCCTGCGACAGCACCACGCGCCGCCGGATACGCTCGAACAGTTGCAAACCCGTCTGCGCCTCCAGATCACGGATCTGCCGACTGATGGCACTCTGTGTCAGGTTCAGCTCTTCCGCCGCCCGGGTGAAGTTGCCATGCCGCGCTGCGCATTCAAACGCCTGCAATGTCACGATGTCAGGTATCAGGCGGCGTCTGGGGTCCATTATTCCTATCTCGCATCAACATAATTGGTTTCGTCATTTGAAACCGGTTCATCCTGGCGTATATGATAACGAGAAAGAATAAACTGGCGCTTTTCGTCAAGTGGGTAACTGTCTTGTGCAGACCCCTGGGGCTTAAAATAAGGCCGGAAAATTGAAGTGCAGGGCAGGGAGTTCAGGCGCAACTTATGCGTCGCGCTGCCACTGCGGGGAAAATGGAGCATAAGATGGACGCAGCTATCAAAAAAATCGACGTGGTGAAGGAAGCCGCAAGCCTGCTGGAAAAGATGGGCGTTTCGTCCAGCCTTTATACCGGTGGTGACATGCCGTCCTTCAGCCCGGTTACGGGTGAACAGGTTGCAAGCCTCAAGACCGTTTCTGCAGCTGACGTTGCCAAGGTGGTTGAAAAGGCCGACGCTGCCTTCAAGGCATGGCGTTCCGTGCCGGCACCGCGCCGTGGTGAACTCATTCGCCTGCTGGGTGAAGAGCTGCGCGCCTTCAAGGCCGATCTTGGCCGTCTGGTTTCGCTGGAAGCCGGCAAGATCCCGTCCGAAGGTCTGGGTGAAGTGCAGGAAATGATCGACATCTGCGATTTCGCGGTTGGTCTGTCCCGCCAGCTTTACGGCCTCACCATTGCCACGGAACGTCCTGGCCACCGCATGATGGAAACCTGGCATCCGCTGGGTGTTGTCGGCGTTATCTCCGCCTTCAACTTCCCGGTTGCCGTCTGGTCTTGGAATGCTGCTCTTGCGCTGGTTTGCGGCAACTCGGTTGTCTGGAAGCCATCGGAAAAGACCCCGCTGACGGCGCTTGCCGTTCAGGGCATTTTCGAGCGCGCTGCTGCTCGTTTTGGCGATGCGCCAGAGGGACTGAGCCAGGTGCTGATCGGCGACCGCTTCGTCGGTGAAGCACTGGTCGACCATCCGAAGGTGCCGCTGGTGTCTGCCACCGGTTCCACCCGCATGGGCCGTGAGGTTGGTCCGCGCCTTGCCAAGCGTTTTGCCCGTTCCATTCTGGAACTCGGCGGCAACAATGCCGGCATCGTTTGCCCGTCTGCCGATCTCGACATGGCACTGCGCGCCATCGCTTTTGGCGCCATGGGTACGGCTGGCCAGCGTTGCACGACCCTGCGTCGCCTGTTCGTGCATGACAGCGTGTACGACCAGCTCGTGCCGCGCCTCAAGAAGGCCTATGGTTCGGTCTCCGTCGGCAACCCGCTGGAAACATCCTCACTGGTTGGTCCACTGATCGACAAGGCAGCCTTTGACGGCATGCAGAAGGCGCTCAGTGAAGCGAAGAGCCATGGTGGCGCGGTTCTGGGTGGTGAACGTGTCGATACCGGCGCGGCTGACGGTTATTACGTCAAGCCGGCGCTGGTCGAAATGCCAAAGCAGGAAGGCCCTGTTCTGGAAGAAACCTTCGCACCTATTCTCTATGTGATGAAGTACAGCGATTTCGACGCCGTGATTGACGATCACAATGCTGTCGCCGCTGGCCTGTCGTCGTCGATTTTCACCCGCGACATCCAGGAATCGGAACGTTTCCTGTCGGTTGAAGGTTCGGATTGCGGCATCGCCAACGTCAATATCGGCACCTCTGGCGCGGAAATTGGTGGCGCCTTCGGTGGCGAAAAGGAAACCGGCGGCGGCCGCGAGTCCGGCTCGGATGCGTGGAAGGCCTATATGCGCCGCGCAACCAACACCATCAACTACTCCAAGGCCTTGCCACTGGCGCAGGGCGTGTCGTTTGATATCGAGTAAAAGACACGAAAGGCACGGCGGTTATATGCCGCTTGGCCGAGGTGATTGAACAGGAAAAGGCCGGAGCGTGATGCTTCGGCCTTTTGTTTTGCGCTGGGGGTGTTGGTGGAGAGGCAATCGGTCGGCCTAGGCGGTCCTCATCTTTGTGCTCGGGCTTGCCCGAGGGATGTCACAGAGATCCAGGCATCTCAAGTCCTTGGGATGAAAGACCATCTTTCCGCCGCGCCGACGCGTGTCGACTGGATTTCTGTAACAAGTACAGAAATGAGGGGCGGTTGGGGCTGACCTCTGCGCATAAAAAAACACCGGCGAGAGCGCCGGTGTTTCTGTGTCATTCGCTAACCAATCAACGCTTGGAGACTGGTACGTAGTCGCGCTTTGCTGCGCCGGTATAGAGCTGGCGCGGACGGCCGATACGCTGCTGCGGATCTTCGATCATTTCGTTCCACTGGGCAATCCAGCCAACGGTGCGTGCCAGAGCAAACAGAACCGTGAACATGGTTGTGGGGAAGCCGAGAGCCTTCAGCGTGATGCCGGAGTAGAAGTCGACATTTGGATACAGCTTCTTTTCGACGAAGTATGGGTCGGAAAGGGCGATCTTTTCCAGTTCCAGAGCAACCTGCATGATCGGGTCGTTGGCGTTACCCGTTGCTTCCAGCACTTCATACATGGTCTTCTGCATGATCTTGGCGCGCGGGTCGTAGTTCTTGTACACGCGGTGACCAAAGCCCATCAGGCGGAACGGATCGTTCTTGTCCTTGGCGCGGGCAATATATTCAGGAATGCGGTCAACAGAACCGATTTCGTTGAGCATGTTGAGCGCTGCTTCGTTGGCGCCGCCGTGAGCCGGGCCCCACAGGCAGGCGATGCCGGCTGCGATACAGGCGAACGGGTTTGCACCCGAAGAACCGGCCAGACGAACGGTCGAGGTCGAAGCGTTCTGCTCATGGTCAGCATGCAGGATGAAGATGCGGTCCATGGCGCGGGCCAGAACCGGGTCAACCTTGTACTCTTCGCAAGGAACGGCAAAGCACATGTTGAGGAAGTTCGACGCATAATCGAGGTCGTTCTTCGGATAAACAAATGGCTGGCCAACGTGATATTTGTACGCCATGGCCGCAATTGTCGGCATTTTGGCAATCATGCGAAGGCTGGCAACCATGCGCTGGTGCGGGTCGGTAATGTCGGTCGAGTCGTGGTAGAACGCAGACAACGCGCCAACCGTACCAACCATCACAGCCATTGGGTGAGCGTCACGGCGATAACCGCTGAAGAACTTCGTCATCTGCTCATGCACCATGGTGTGGCGCGTTACGCGGTTGTCGAAATCCTTCTTCTGTTCTGCTGTCGGCAGGTCGCCGTAAAGAAGCAGGTAGCAGGTTTCAAGGAAATCGCCCTTTTCGGCAAGCTGCTCGATCGGGTAACCGCGGTGCAGAAGCACGCCTTCGTCACCATCAATATAGGTGATCTTGGACTCGCAGGATGCCGTCGAGGTAAAGCCGGGATCGTAAGTGAAATTGCCGGTGTGCTTGTACAAAGCAGCGATGTCGATGACGTCTGGGCCTATCGCTCCCTCTCGAATGGGAAGTTCTACAGTCTTGTCGCCGAGCGTAATAGAAGCGCTTTTTTCCGTCATCATAATCCTCCGAGAACATGCGTTTTGGATGCCGAGAGGCATCTAGGCGTTAAGCGTTCTGGATAGCTATCTGATCCTGCGGCATATGCCAAGCTATCCAAAAGGCAAATTGTGCGTTGCGGTATCAACTTGTGCCAAAAACTAGGCTTTTGACGTTTGACTGTTTCATATTAGGTCAATGTTTTCTTAAATATAAGCGGTTGCATTAGCACTGTTACGGTTGCAAATTGCTCTCTATCCAGCGGGGGGCGGTTCTGGTTTGACTGTAGGGCCATCGCAAAAATTGCGACAGACTGAACCGGTTGAGCTGGGCATTTCCGCTGCCAATGATTCCCTGCCTGCAAAACGTGATAATGGCGGCCTAACAGACCTTCATGACGGGTTTGCAACGCGCCGCAGGATATCCGGCTGGACTGCAGATCTTTCCCGCATGCTGGCGATAGAGCAGGCTTATGGCCACTGGTTTTTATTCATCCCGGTATTTTTGGCAAGTGGCGTCATTATCTGGTTTTCGCTGGATCAAACCCCGTCACATCAGGTGCTGGGCGCAAGCCTTTTGGTTACGGGATCGTTATATCTTGCGACGAGGCAGCGAATAAAACTGCTCGCTGGTGTCTTTTTCATCGCAGCGCTCTGTTTGGCCGGAATGCTGCTGGCGCAGCTTGAGACATGGCGCAACGACACCATCATCCTCGATAGCCCGGTAACGACATTGATCTCCGGTTCGGTCGAGCGGCGGGAGGTGGATGCGCGCGGTTACTGGCGTTATATCGTCAATGTCTCGAAAACCGAAAATCCCGTTCTCTCGCGTCCGCCGGAAAAGATTTCGGTCCTGTCGCGCTCCCGCCATCAGCCGATTGAAATCGGTGGCGGTATCACCGGGCGTGTACGCCTGTCTGCACCGTCAGGCCCGGCTTTGCCCGGTCTCAATGACTTTGCCTTTTCGGCCTATTTCAACGGGATTGGTGCCACCGGCTTTTTCTATGGTGCGCCAAAACCACTGACGCGGGATGAGGCAGCACGGCAGCGGGCAGAAAACCGAGGTTGGATCGACAGAGCAGATGTCTGGCTTTACGAGCTGCGCAGCGCCATTGCCGAGCGAATACGCGGCACAATTGGTGGTGATGCCGGCGCCTTTGCCGCCTCTATCATCACCGATGAACGACGCGCCATTTCGGAAAGCACCATGGAGGCGCTGCGTCTATCCGGACTTGCGCATATCGTGGCGATTTCCGGGCTCAACATGGCGCTGGCTTCGGGCATATTTTTCGTCGGCTTTCGAACGCTGCTCAGTTGCATTCCGCAGTTTGCGCAGCGCTGGCCGGTCAAGAAGATTGCTGCCCTTGCAGCGCTGATCATGACGCTGTGTTATTATCTGATCTCAGGTTTTGCCGTCTCAGCCGAACGCGCCTGGCTGATGATGTCGATCATGCTGATTGCCGTGCTGTTCGATCGCCCGTCGATCAGTCTTAGAAACGTTGCTATATCGGCTGTGGTGATTATCGTTTTGTCGCCATCCGAGGTGATGGGGCCGAGTTTCCAGATGTCATTTGCCGCAACCATCGCATTGGTCTCGGCCTATGCCTATTGGTCACGAAGGCGGGCTGACGATGACGGCGTTCGGTTCAGAAGCTTCAACCCGCCGACATGGCTTCGTCTATCAAAACTGCTTTGGACCTTCTGCGCCGGTATTGTGGTGACATCGCTGATCGGTGGCGTGTCCACCGCCATCTATTCCATGGAACATTTCCACCGTGTCACCACCTATGGACTGGCTGCCAATCTGGCGGCCATGCCGGTCATGTCCTTTATCGTCATGCCCTTTGCGCTGATGGCCATGTTGCTGATGCCGTTTGGTCTTGATGCACCTTTCCTGCATGTCATGGGTTACGGCATGTCGATGACCATCGATATCGCAAAACATGTGGCGGCCTGGGGAGGCGACGCTGGCGTCGGGCGGCAACATGCATGGTTCTTAGGGGCGGGCACCATTGGTCTTCTGGTGTTGACGCTGTTTCGCACCGGACTGTTCAGGGCAAGCATCATCTTTCTGGCCGCTTGCGTCTATTTCTTCATTACCGCACGAAATGAGGACATGCCTGATCTCATCGTGTTTGAGGATGGCAAGCTGATCGGGCTGGTCGCTGAGGAACAGGTTGCCACCACCAGCCAGCGGGCGTCCGGTTTTGTCTATGACCAGTGGATGCGCGCGCTGACCCTGCCGGAAAAACATACGCCGCCGGTGATGCTGGACGCTTTGCCAGAACCGGTGACGGCCGGGGACGGTAAGGGTGAGGCGCCGGGCAGCCGCAGACGAGCAATGCTGGACGACGAAACCATCGCCGCTGAAAAACAGCGTATGACATCAGCCGTGACAAACACATCAGGTGCTTTCACCTGTCGTCGCAACAGCTGGTGTATTGCACGGACAGTGAAAGGCCCGGTGATCGTGGTCGTCATTGACAACAGATATCTCGGTCTAGCCTGTGATCTCGGCGATATTGCCATTACCTCACGACCAACATCGTTTGACAGCTGCCGTTCAGGTGCCGTGCTGCTGAGCGCGCAAACACTGCGCCGCATCGGTTCATTGGAAATAGATCTTGCTGCCACAAAGACCGGTTCAGAAAATACCAAGGCTCCCGCGCAGTCCGTCATCCAGTCGATGAAGGCTGCCCTCTATGGCAGTCACCGGCCATGGACACGGCACCGCTATTATAACTGGCGCAGCAAAACGTTTGACATGCAGGTGCCAGCACCCGTCGTGCAACTTCTGGACAAAAGCTGACACCACATCAACGAGCCAACAATGAAGGTCAACGCAATGGCCAGATATAAAAAAGGCCGGTCACGCATGAACCGGCCTGTTTTTAATTGGTGTGAGAGATGTCTCTGCTCAGTGATATCTGCGGATCAGACCTACCAGCTTGCCCTGGATCTTGACGCGGTCCGGGCCAAAGATACGGGTCTCATAGGCCGGGTTTGCAGCTTCAAGCGCAATGGAGGCACCCTTGCGGCGGAAGCGCTTCAAGGTTGCTTCCTCATCATCGACCAGCGCCACGATGATATCGCCGGGATTGGCCGTATTGGCGTTGCGGATGATGACGGTGTCACCATCAAAGATACCGGCATCGATCATCGAGTCACCGCGCACCTCAAGTGCGTAATGTTCACCGGACCCGAGCATGTCCGCCGGAACGGACACATCATGGGTGTTGTTCTGGATGGCGGAGATCGGCACGCCCGCCGCGATACGGCCCATCATCGGCACGGACACCGAGCTGCCGCCATCATTGGCGCTGACCGGTGCCGGAGCGGGGGCAGGTGTCGCAACCGGCTTGGGCTTGCCCAGGCTGCCTTCAATGACGCTTGGTGAAAAGCCACGCTGCGGTTTGAGGCTTGGCGAATAGGCCTCCGGCAGCTTGATGACCTCAAGCGCACGGGCGCGGTTTGGCAACCGGCGGATGAAGCCACGTTCTTCAAGGGCTGTGATCAACCGGTGAATGCCTGACTTGGACGCGAGATC
The DNA here is from genome assembly GCF_032092815.1 of Agrobacterium sp. Taxonomy (GTDB): domain Bacteria; phylum Pseudomonadota; class Alphaproteobacteria; order Rhizobiales; family Rhizobiaceae; genus Agrobacterium. The sequence goes on from NZ_DAMDBP010000020.1 coordinate 35,873, forward strand.
AAGTGCATCCTTCATTTCATCAAATGACGGGGGAACACCGGATTCCTTCATTCTTTCGTGAATGAAAAGAAGCAGTTCCTGCTGTTTGCGTGTGAGCATGAAGTCGCACCCCAACCGTTGATGAAAATCGAAACAAATGCAGAACATACACTATATGTTCCATATGTGTTCCGCAAGGCTTTAATATTTCGTAATCGCCATATCGGCGAAAATTATGAGAGAGGACAGAAGTGGTGTTTCGACCGTTCATCACATTGATTTAAAATGATTTTTTATGTGCCGCGAGCGGGGATGACGAAGACGTGAATGTTGCGCCGCGCAACGTCGATCTGGCGCCCCCTTAAGCAAAACATGTAGTCTGTCAGTGCGGGCGGCATGATTCGATGCATTTGATTCTGTTCAATGGATGTGATTTACCGCACGTATTCCCTGTGCATTTTCCTCTCCCGAGGAAGCATTGCGGCGAAATCTCTGTTAAGGGGAGGGTTCGCCGCTCGCTGGGAGTGGTCATTCAAGTTCAATTTCGTGACATAAGGTTTCAGGGCATTGCAGGTCGGCATCGACATGGGAACGCTATCGGGTGGGCAGTCTGCCAAACTCGACATTGAGGAATTGCTCGCCACGCGTCTGCTGGTGCAAGGCAATTCCGGTTCCGGAAAGTCGCATCTGCTGCGCAGGCTGCTGGAGCAATCGGCACCCTGGGTTCAGCAGGTCATCATCGATCCTGAAGGTGACTTCGTGACGCTGGCCGACAAATTCGGCCATATCGTCGTGGATGGTGAGCGTACCGAAGGTGAGCTGGCCGGTATCGCCAACCGTATTCGCCAGCACCGCGTCTCCTGCGTTCTGACCCTTGAAGGGCTGGACATCGACCAGCAGATGCGTGCGGCCGCCGCATTCCTCAACGGCATGTTCGATGCGGACCGTGAATATTGGTATCCCGTTCTTGTGGTGGTCGACGAAGCGCAGATGTTTGCGCCAGCCGTTGGTGGTGAAGTCACCGAAGATGCCCGCAAGGCATCGCTTGGCGCCATGACCAACCTGATGTGCCGTGGCCGTAAACGTGGTCTGGCTGGCGTTATCGCCACGCAGCGTCTGGCAAAACTTGCCAAGAACGTGGCGGCGGAAGCTTCCAACTTCCTGATGGGTCGCACCTTCCTTGATATCGACATGGCCCGTGCGGCTGACTTGCTCGGCATGGACCGCCGTCAGGCGGAAATGTTCCGCGATTTGCAGCGTGGTAATTTCGTGGCGCTTGGCCCGGCCTTGTCACGCCGTCCGCTGCCAATCGTCATCGGTGCGGTGGAAACCTCGGCCCGTTCGTCATCGCCAAAGCTGATGCCGTTGCCGGATGCTCCACAGGACGTGGAAGACCTGATCTTTACGCCGGATCCGGAAGAATTTGCACGCACCCCTGTGCGCCGCACGCCACCGGCACCACGGCCGACGACAGATATTCTGGCCGAGCTTTCCCGCTCGACACCGGCTGCGATCACGCCGTCCTCCGAACAGCCGCAGCGCAGCAGCGCGTCTGATATGACGCCGGAAGAACGCGAAGAGAAGATCTCAGGCGTTCTCTACGAAATTCTCGATGATCCGCAGTCGGCCTACCGTACCGATGCCGTGCTTTATCAGGACTTTCTTGTGCGCGCGCGCATGCGCCGCATTCCCGGTACGCCCATGGCGCTGTCGGAATTCCGCCGCCAGGTGGCAATTACCCGTTCCGGCGTTGATGCCGACATGGCGGCCAGCGAAAACTGGCAGAAGGCACTCGACCTTTCCAAGAACGTCTCTGATGATTTGCAGGGCGTGTTCCTGATGCTGGTCAAAGCCGCATTGGGCGAGGAGCCTTGCCCGTCCGATGCGCGGATCGCCCGTGCCTATGGCACGCATTCTGCACGTCGTGCCCGACGTCTGCTCGGTTACTTCGAGGAAAAGGAACTGGTCGTGGTACATGCCGATTTCTCCGGCAAGCGGATCGTGGCATTTCCTGACCTTGATGCAAAAACCGCACCCGGTGATGCGGATGCGGCCGATGATGAGGCGACGCTGGCGGCCGAATAAGGCTGCTGTTTCTCAATATATCACGTAAGCAGGTGCTCGCCTTGGCTTTTGGTCGGGCTTGTCCCGACCATCTCGCGATCCTCATTCCTGTGCTTGTCACAGGAATCCAGGCCAGCCCAAGTCTTTGGGCTGAAAAGAGTTCTTTCCGCCGCGCCGACGCGCGTCGACTGGATGCCTGTGACAAGCACGAGGCATGAGGTGTGTGTGGTCAGCGCTGGCACATTACGTCAGCGCGGTCGCCTTGTTGTGGGCTGCAAGCGGCAAGATATCTCTTCTTGCGCAATGGCCACTATGCCCTGGCCATCTTGTGGTGCCCATCCTCGGCGTTGTGCCGAGGATGGTAGAGTTTCTTGATGTCGTGAAGCGAGACATTATTCGACAGCCTTTGTTTGCTTGCGTGTTGCAAACAGCGAGCCGACGACGCCGGTCAGAAGAATGGTGACGGTCACACCAAGCGAAACGGCAGGCGGGATTTTTGCCAGACCCAGCATGTCAGCTACAAAGATTTTCGAACCAACGAACACCAGAACCGCAGCCAGCGCATATTTGAGATAAGCGAAGCGGTGGATCAGGGCAGCCAGCGCAAAGTAGAGCGCACGCAGGCCAAGGATCGCGAAAATGTTCGACGTGTAGACAATGAACGGGTCGGTGGTGATCGCAAAGATCGCCGGGATCGAATCAACTGCAAAGATCAGGTCGGCAATTTCCACCATCACCAGCGCCAGAAACAGCGGGGTGACGAAGGTTTTCAGCTTGCCGGTCTTTTCATCGGTTTCCTTGATGAAGAACTTTTCGCCATGCAGACGGTTGGTCAGCGGCAGGTGGCGCTTGAGAAACTTCAGTATGCGGTTGTTATCAAGGTCGTTTTCATCGTGATCCGACGAAAACAGCATTTTGAGGCCGGTAAACACCAGGAAGGCCGCAAAGAGATAAAGCACCCAGTGGAAGTTTTCGACGATCGCAGCACCGGCGGCAATCATGATGCCACGCAGCACGATCACGCCCAAAATACCCCACAACAGCACGCGGTGCTGATATTGGCGCGGAATGGCGAAATAGGAGAAGATCATGGCGATGATGAAGATATTGTCCATCGCCAGGCTCTTTTCCACCACGAAGCCGGTAATATATTCCATGGCAGGCTGCTGGCCCGACTGGTACCAGATCCAGCCACCGAAGGACAAGCCGATGACAATATAGAAGGCGGACATCAGCAAGCTTTCGCGAATGCCGATTTCCTTGGAATTCTTATGCAGAACACCAAGGTCCAGGGCCAGTAGGCCAAGTACGAGAGAAATGAAGACCGCCCACATCCATGTGGGAGTGCCAAGAAAATCCGAGAACAGAAAGTCCATCAGTCAACCTTTGCCGGACAGGTTGGCTATATGGCTGGGGAACGTGTGACGGAATATAAACGTGGGCCCCAACCTAAAGAGACTCGACATCACGTATTGTCCGGTAATACGCCAGAGGGGCCCGAGTCCTGATCACGCCAGTGAAATAGTGCAGGAAAATGACCTTTCAAGGGCCTGATGCAATTTTTTTCTCGTTGACAATTTTATGAAGGACACCTAGAAGCCCCATCAACGCCGGGCCGCAAAGCCCGGTGTGTTTCGTTGACTGCCTTGCAGTTTTAAGAACTGACGTTCGGTAGTCGACATCACCGACATGTCCCGTGGCTTCTCCATTCGCAAATGTGAGAAACCTGTCAGAGCTCACTCAGGTGAACTCAGAGGAGGGCGTGTTTCCTTAATCCGGTTTGGCAACAAACCGGTGTAATTTGTTGAGAAGGAAATACGATGAGCAAGCGCGAATCGTCCAAGTATAAAATTGACCGCCGCATGGGCGAAAACATCTGGGGTCGTCCTAAGTCCCCAGTAAACCGCCGCGAATACGGCCCTGGCCAGCACGGTCAGCGCCGCAAGGGCAAGATGAGCGACTTCGGCACGCAGCTGCGCGCCAAGCAGAAGCTCAAGGGCTACTACGGCGAACTGCGCGAAAAGCAGTTCCGCGCTACCTTCGACGAAGCAAACCGTCGCAAGGGCGATACCTCTGAAAACCTGATCGGCCTGCTCGAGTCGCGTCTGGACGCCATCGTCTACCGCGCCAAGTTCGTTCCGACCGTTTTCGCGTCGCGCCAGTTCATCAACCATGGCCACGTCACGGTTAACGGCGTTCGCGTCAACATCGGTTCTTACCGCTGCAAGCCGGGCGACGTTATCGAAGTTCGCCAGAAGTCCAAGCAGCTCGTAACCGTTCTGGAAGCCGTTCAGCTCGCTGAACGCGACGTTCCTGACTACATCGAAGTTGACCACAACAAGATGGTTGCGACCTACGCTCGCGTTCCGTCGCTCTCCGACGTTCCTTACCCGGTCGTCATGGAACCGCATCTGGTCGTCGAATTCTACTCGCGTTAATCGACGCGTTTCAGTATTCAGGAAGCCGCCCTTCGGGGCGGCTTTTTTGTTTGCTGGGGAAGGCTTTGCATGCAGGACATTCAGAGTATCGTCGATTCCATCCATGACAGCATGCTGCCGAGGCTGGGCGAGGGGAAGGTTGCGGATTACATTCCCGAACTCGCCAAGGTCGATCCCAACCAGTTCGGCATCGCCATCACCACGGTCGATGGAACGACTTATACGGCTGGCAATGCGCTGACGCCGTTTTCGATCCAGAGCATTTCCAAGGTCTTCATGCTGACGCTGGCGCTCGGCAAGGCCGGTGAGACGGTATGGAACCGGGTGGGTCGCGAACCGTCGGGATCGTCCTTCAACTCCATAGTCCAGCTGGAGCACGAGCACGGAATTCCCCGCAACCCCTTCGTGAATGCCGGGGCGATCGTGGTGACCGATATCGTTTTGTCCGGCCATCAGCCGCGCGAGGCGATCGGCGAGCTCCTGCGGTTCGTGCGGTATCTCGCTGATGATGACACGATCAGCATCGACGATACGGTGGCGAAATCCGAGCAGGCGACGGGTTTCCGTAATTTCGCGCTCGCCAATTTCATGCGCTCCTTCGGCAATCTGCATCACCCCGTGGAATATACGCTCGGGGTCTATTTCCATCAGTGCGCGCTTTCCATGACCTGCGCGCAGCTATCCCGGGCTGGCCTGTTTCTGGCCAATCGCGGCCGCAACCCGCTGACGGGGCATACCGTCGTGTCGGACCGGCGCGCAAGGCGCATCAATGCGCTGATGCTGACCTGCGGTCATTATGACGGGTCGGGCGATTTCGCCTATCATGTCGGCCTGCCGGGAAAGAGCGGCGTCGGCGGCGGCATCATGGCGGTGGCACCCGGCAAGGCATCGATCGCGGTCTGGTCGCCGGGCCTCAACAAGGTCGGCAACTCCGCACTTGGC
>NZ_DAMDBP010000020.1:41305-72003 GCF_032092815.1 Agrobacterium sp.
GGGTCACATGCGCTGGAAATGCTGGCAACGAAAACAGGTTGGTCGGTATTCGGGGCTTGATCTTCCGGGCGGATGGGAGCATTGCCTGCATGGATAACGGCAGTCGTGCCGGAGCGAGCGGATGATGAATATTCTCACCAGGGTCGATGACATCGCGGAAAAGATCGGGGCAGATCAGGAATCGCCGGAAGAAGCTGGCAGTTCGCATCCGCTATTTGACAATGCACCGCGCTCCGTCTCCTTCAACAAGCTGCGCAAGCGGCTGCTGCGCAATGTGCGTCAGGCCTTTGAAGATTTCGACATGCTGAAAGGCCAGAAGCGCTGGCTGGTCGGCCTTTCCGGTGGCAAGGACAGCTACGGGCTTTTGGCGCTGCTGCTCGATCTCAAATGGCGCGGCCTGCTGCCCGTTGAACTGATCGCCTGCAATCTGGATCAGGGCCAGCCTAATTTCCCCAAGCATGTCTTACCGGAGTATCTGGCGAAGATCGGCGTTGCCCATCGCATCGAATATCGCGACACCTATTCGGTGGTGAAGGAGAAGGTGCCCTCCGGCGGCACTTACTGTTCGCTCTGTTCGCGGCTCAGGCGCGGCAATCTTTACCGCATCGCGCGGGAGGAGGGCTGCGACGCGCTGCTGCTCGGCCATCACCGTGAGGATATTCTCGAGACCTTCTTCATGAACTTCTTCCATGGCGGACGTCTGGCCGGCATGCCGGCAAAGCTTTTGAATGACGAGGGTGACCTGATGGTCATGCGCCCGCTTGCCTATTGCGCCGAAGAAGACATGGCGAAATTTGCGGCCGCAATGGAGTTTCCGATCATCCCCTGCGACCTTTGCGGCTCGCAGGACGGACTTCAGCGCAACGCCATGAAGGAAATGCTGGCGGATATCGAGCGGCGTATGCCCGGTCGGAAGGATGTGATGCTGCGGGCGCTGGCGCATGTGAACCCTTCCCATCTCCTCGACCCCAGACTTTTTGATTTTTCGGCGCTTTCTGTCACGGGGGCGTCATCTGAAGAGCCTAGGGAGGCCCACCCTCCCTTATGAAGAAGTGCCCCGCGCGATGACCCTTTCCGATAAAGATATCGATTTCCTCGTTGCCACCGTTGCCGCAGCCGGTACGGATGAAATCATGCCCCGCTTCAGGAACCTGAGCGCTGGCGCCATCTCCGAAAAGACATCCGCCGTCGATCTCGTCACCGAGGCGGATGTTCTGGCCGAAAAGCTGATAACCGCAGCGCTGCTCGAGCGGTTTCCAAAGGCGCATATTGTTGGCGAAGAGGCCTGTGACGCGGATCATTCCGTCATTCCCGCCCTTGCCGACGCGCCGCTTGCCTTCGTGATCGATCCCATCGACGGCACCTTCAATTACGCTTCCGGCTTTCCCGCCTTCGGTACGCTGCTTGCGATCACCGTCAAGGGTGAGACCGTGGCTGGACTTATCCACGATCCCGTCATGGGGGACACCATCATTGGTCTGAAAGGCGAGGGCGCCTATCTCCACCGCAAGAACGGATCGCAGGCAAAGCTAAAGGTTGCCGATCCCGCGCCACTGTCCGACATGGTCGGCCTCTTTTCGTGGGGCCACAGCCATCCGGATCGCCGGCCGGTGATCGCCGCCAATATGGCGAAGATAAAGATGGCATTGTCGCTTAACTGCTCCGCACATGAATATTGGCTCGCTTCCGCCGGCAATCTTCATTTCATCGGCCATGAAAAGCTGATGCCGTGGGATCACCTTGCAGGCGTGCTCATCCATCAGGAAGCGGGTGGCTACACGGCGCGTTTCGACAACACGCCCTATCGGCCCGGCCAGACCACCGGGGGCATACTTTCTGCTCCCGACAAGGAAAGCTGGAAGATGCTGCGGCGGGAAATCGTCGCCTTATAAGATTTATGCTCAAATGGAAGGATCTCGCCCATGGCTCTCGAACTCGACATCGCCTCTCTTGCCAATGCGCTTCAGGAGGCTGCTGCGGTTGAAATCCTGCCGAGGTTCCGCAATCTGGGCGATGGCGACGTCAGGATCAAGACCGAAGCGATCGACCTGGTTACCGAGGCTGACGAGGCCGCAGAGCGGTTGATCCGCGCCCGCGTGCAGGAGATCATGCCGGATGCTCTGTTCATCGGCGAGGAGGCTGTGGCGGCCGATGCTTCGCTGCTTGGCAAGCTTGCCGATGCCGATCTGGCTGTCGTGGTCGATCCGATCGATGGCACCTATAATTTTGCGTCCGGCCTGCCGCTTTTCGGCGTGATGATGAGCGTCGTTTCCAAGGGCGAGACCATTGCCGGCCTTATCTTCGATCCGATGGGCAATGACTGGGTGATTGCCGAGAAGGGCTCCGGCGCGTGGCTCTGCAGCGCTGACGGTGCACAGACGCAGATGTCGGTCGTCCCGGCGCCCGAGCTGTCGCAGATGATCGGCATTGCCAATACCGGCTATTTCGATATCGAGACGCGCCGCAAGATTCTGGTGAACCTGGCCGATGTGCGGCTCTTCACCAGCTATCGCTGCGCCGCGCATGAGTATCGCCTGTTTTGCGGCGGCCACATGCATTTCCTGATGTATAACAAGCTGATGCCCTGGGACCACTTGGCCGGCACATTGATCTCGCAGGAATCGGGCGCCTATGCCGCCCGCCTTGATGGCTCGCCTTATCTGCCACGCCATGTGGATGGCGGGCTGCTGCTGGCGCCTAATCAGGAGACGTGGGAATTGCTGCGCGAGAAGATTTTCACGGTCTGAGGTTCCGGATTTGTGGGGTGCACAACCTTCACCGTCATGCCGGACTTGATCCGGCATCCAGCTGCGGCGCGTCTGCGCGGCGGAAGGACCTTTTTCAGCCCAAGGACTTGGGCTGGCTGAACCCCGGATCAGCTCCGGGGTAACGGCCGTCGGCGAGACCCACCAGCAAACAAAAAAGGGCGCGGAACAGAATTCCGCGCCCTTTTATTTTTCCACGTCCCTTAGCGGATCGGCTTGTTGTGGGCATGAAATAACACACCCTTTTCGCCGATCAGTACAAAGATCAGGCCGATGATGGAGACGACGAAGAAACCTGCCACCATTGGCAGTGCGGTACCATCGAAAGCCTGGCCGATGGCGGCGCCGATCAGCGAACCGCCAATGGTTCCCATGAAGCCAATCACCGAGGAGGCCGTGCCGGCGACGTGGCCAAGCGGTTCCATCGCCAGCGAGTTGAAGTTCGAGCCGATCCAGCCGAACTGGAACATGGCAAGTGCGAAGAACACGATGAAGATGGCGAAAGGCATCGGATCCGGTCCCAGCACCTGCACCACAAGCCAGATGAAGGTGATGGCGATGAAGCCGAGCAGCGACCCGTGCGACAACTTGCGCATGCCGAACCTTCCGACAAGCCTCGCATTGATGAAGGACGAAAAGGCCATGAACAGGGCGACGCCGGCAAATGCCGCCGCGAACCATGGACCAAGGCCGTAAATGCCCTTGTAGACCTGTTCAGCGGAATTGATGAAGCCGAACAGCGCACCGAAGATGAAGGTGCTGGAGAGCGTGTAGCAAAGCGCAATGCGGTTGGTGAGCACGATCTTGAAACCGCCGAGCACCGAACGGGCGGTGAAAGGGCGGACATCGTCCGGATGCAGGGTCTCAGGCAGGCGGAAATACATCCAGGCCGTTACCACGGCAGCGATGCCGGCCATGAAGGCAAAGATAAGGTGCCAGTTTCCGAAGAAGAGCACGATCTGGCCAGTGCCGGGCGCGATGACCGGAACAACCATGAAAACCATCATGATCAGCGACATGACTTCAGCCATCTGTCGGCCGCCATAGATGTCGCGGACGATCGAGATGGTGATGACGCGTGTTGCCGCAGAACCGATGCCCTGAATGAAACGCAGGAGCAGCAGGCCGGAGAAGGACGGCACGAAAACGACCGCAAGCGCTGAAACGATGTAGATCGCGAGACCAAAGAGCATCGGCTTGCGGCGACCGAAACGGTCCGAGATCGGCCCATAGAGAAGCTGGGCGACGCCGAAACCGAGAAGGTAGGCCGAAATGACATATTGGCGATGGTTTTCATTCTCGACGCCCAGCGAGGCGCCGATTTCCTGAAGCCCGGGCAGCATGATATCGATGGCGAGCGCGTTCAACGCCATCAGCATTGCGGCCAGCGCAATGAATTCCGTACGCCCCATCGAGCCTGCGCGCGAAGCGGTGGATTGTGAAAGATTTGTCACAGGATTGCCCCAAAAAGAACGGCAAAGGCGTTGCATGAAGCAACGCCTGGCATAAATTTCTGACAATCAGGGTGGGCCGGATGAACCGGCCGAAATCAGGCCGCGCCGCGGACGCTGATACCCTGTTCTTGGAAGTGGCTCTGCAATTCGCCAGACTGGAACATCTCCCTCACGATGTCACAGCCGCCAACGAACTCACCCTTGACGTAGAGCTGCGGGATCGTCGGCCAGTTGGAATAGTCCTTGATGCCCTGACGGATGTCGGCATCGGCAAGCACATTGATGCCCTTGTAGTCGACGCCGAGATAATCGAGGATCTGTACCACCTGGCCGGAAAAACCGCATTGCGGGAATTGCGGGGTGCCCTTCATGAAAAGAACGATGTCGTTGCTCTTCACTTCGCTGTCGATCATGTCGTGAATGCCGCTCATAGGCCTATTCCTTTCACATGCGGTTCAAGGCCGCTGCTTTCTGTTAGCCTCTAAATAACATGTCGTGGCGCGATTTCCACCCGTCGGAAGGAAAAAATGCGTGCCTCCTGCAACGCATAACGCGCCAAAAAACGGTCTTCCGACGCCTAGCGATATCTCTGCCGGCTGCGCGCGGCGGCGGTGCGTCTTTTGCTGACCTGTTTTTTGGCCGGCTTCGGTTTGACTGCGGCCTTGATTGCGGCTTCCAGAACGGAGCCGACAATACCGCCGGCGAGAGAACCGGTGCTTTTCGTCCGGCGTGCGCGGCGCGTCTTGCGGATGCCGGTCTTGGTGAGGACTTCCGACAAAGCGCCCTTGACGACGCCGTTTATCAGTTGATCGACGATGCCAGACAAATTTTCTCCGCCTTTAAATAAATCATATTTCCGTCGCGATTTTTACTATACGTGCATCGCCCACTGTATCAAGCGATCCTTTCGGGTGCCTCCAGCCCGAAGGTTTATGCATGCCGACCGTCACGTCACGACTTGTCCTTTATTTCCCGGGTTTCGATCCGCTGGATGCCGCTGCCCATCATCTGCGTTATCAGCGTGCCGCCGCGCTGGCAGGAAAAACATGGGCCGTCGATTATGCAGTGGGGCCGCTGGAGAACAGGCCGGGCGGCGAAACATTTACCGTGGAATCCTCGTCAGGCGATTGGCGGACGCGTTCGGACATCATCGTCTATGATCATAATGCCGTCATCTCACAATTGCGGAATGCGCCGGTCTGGCGGCAGATCTGGCAGGGCTTCAAGGCGGGAGCGGGCATTATCGGTGAGGGGGGCGCGGCGCGCTACTTCCGCCATGCATGGCGTTTTGGGCTGTTCTTTATTTTTCCGTTCCTGCTGATGCTTGCCGGTGGCGTGCTTGCGGCGGTGATTAGCCTGTCGCCCTGGCTTTTCGCTTTACCGCTGTGGCTGCTGGTGGCCAGCGTTCCGGCTGCAGCCCTGTTTTTCACCAAGGCTTTCCTGCCGTTTGCCGAGCGCTTTCACACCCTGCATCTTTATGCGGACTGGCGGTTCGCACTCGCAGTCGGCCGCGACGAGCCGATTGCCCGAGGCTGGATCGAAGAGAAGGCAGCGCTTGTCCTGACGGCGCTGGAGCAGTCTTCGGATGAGGTTCTGGTGGTCTCGCACAGCATGGGCGCCAGCTTGGCCCTCGCGGTCATCGGCCGCGTGCTGGAGCTGAAGCCGGAGGCACTGGATGGACGGAAGTTGTCTTTCGCAACGCTGGGTGGGGCGGCCCTGCAATGCGCGTTTCTGTCGAGCGCCGTGTGGCTTCGTCAGAGCATTGGCGTCATCGCACGTCACCCTGAGGTGACATGGTTCGATATCCAGTGTCTCACAGATCCGATCCATCTATATCGTTGCAACACGGTGGCGCTGACCGGTCATGGCGATGCGCCGCAACCGAAAATCGTGCCGATCCGCTTCAAGCATTCGCTTTCGCCGGAGCGTTACAAGAAAAATAAGCGGAATTTCCTCAGAATGCACCGGCAATATGTTCTCGGGCCTGATCGCAGGTCCGGTTACGACTTTACCCTACTGACGGCCGGGCCTCTGCCAGCCGCCTCATTTGCCGATCTCGAGTCACAAACGCCGCCTGCTCTTTAGAGGTTTCGATAACGTCGAATATGAAAAGGCCCGCGTGGGACTATCACGCGGGCCTTTCTTTATTCTTCAGCCGTCAGGTCTTTCAGCCGATGGGACAGAGACCGGTGATCTCAGTCATCATTCGGGCGCCGAGGTCTGCAGGGCAAGAGCATGCAGGACGCCGCCCATATTGCCCTTCAGCGCGTCATAGACCATCTGGTGCTGCTGCACGCGGGTCTTGCCTTTGAATGCATCTGCCACGACTTCCGCCGCGTAATGATCGCCATCACCGGCCAGATCGCGGATCGTGACCTTTGCCCCGGGAATTCCCGCCTTAATCATGTCTTCAATGTCGCCGGGTTTCATGGGCATGGTGTTTCTCCTTAATTCATTCTGCGGCGACTAGAGTTTCGCCGTCCATGAACTGAGGGAACCACGATTCATAGGCCGAGTGCAATTCTTTAATCTCGACGGCGCGCGCCGTGCCCAGCTTTACGGTGGAACCACCGGTGACGCCGATGTTGGCGCAGGAAACGCCGGCTGCCTTGGCAGCCGCCAGCACCTTGTCGAGATCACTCTTCTTCACGGTCAGGACGTAACGACCCTGATCTTCGCCATAGAAGGTGAGGACCGGGTTGTGGCCTTCGACAGCGTCGATCGTTGCGCCGATTCCGGAGGAAATCGCCATTTCGGCAACCGCGAGCGCCAGACCTCCCGAGGAGCAATCGTGAACGGCGGTGGCGAGGCCATCCGTGATGATGCCACGCACGAAATCGCCGTTCTTCTTTTCGGCGGCCAGATCGACATGCGGGGCAGGGCCGTCGATACGGCCATGGATATCACGCATGTACACCGACTGCGCGATGTGGGTGCCGAGGCCGGCAGGTGCGCCGACAAGCAGCACCGCTTCGTCAGCGGCGGCAAAACGGATGCGCGCCATGCGGCCCCAATCCTTCAGCAAGCCGACGCCGCCAATGGTGGGGGTTGGCAGGATCGCCTGCCCATTGGTCTCGTTGTAGAGCGAGACGTTGCCGGAAACGATCGGGAATTCCAGCACGCGGCAGGCTTCGCCGATACCCTTGATGGCATGAACCAGCTGGCTCATGATTTCGGGCTTTTCCGGGTTGCCGAAATTCAGGTTGTCGGTGGCCGCGAGCGGCAGGGCGCCGGTTGCGGTAATGTTGCGCCAGCATTCGGCCACGGCCTGCTTGCCGCCTTCGAAGGGGTCAGCCTCGACGTAACGCGGGGTGACGTCGGAGGAGAAGGCTAGCGCCTTTTTGTCGTGGCCTTCGACGCGAACCACACCGGCGTCGCCGCCCGGCAGCTGCAGGGAATTGCCCTGGATCAGCGTGTCATACTGCTCGTAGACCCAGCGGCGCGAGGAATTGTTGGCCGAACCGACGAGCGATACCAGCGCATCGGCGATATCGGCAGCGGGGACGTCGTTTTCCGCAAGCGGGGCGGGCACCTTCGCGGGCGTCCACGGGCGGTCATATTCCGGAGCCTGATCGCCCAGTTCCTTGATCGGCAGGTTGGCAACTTCCTCGCCGTTGTGAATGACGCGGAAACGCAGGTCGTCGGTGGTCTTGCCGACGATCGCGAAGTCCAAGCCCCATTTCACGAAAATCGCCTTGGCGACTTCTTCCTTGGAGGGCTCGAGAACCATGAGCATGCGCTCCTGGCTTTCCGACAGCATCATTTCATAGGCAGTCATGCGCTCTTCGCGCACCGGCACGGCATTGAGGTCAAGCTCGATGCCGAGGTCGCCCTTGGCGCCCATTTCCACGGCCGAGCAGGTGAGGCCGGCGGCGCCCATGTCCTGAATGGCGATGACCGCGCCGGTTTTCATCAGTTCGAGGCAGGCTTCCAGCAGGCACTTTTCGGTGAAGGGGTCGCCGACCTGAACGGTCGGGCGCTTTTCTTCGATGGACTCATCGAATTCGGCAGAGGCCATGGTCGCGCCGCCAACGCCGTCGCGGCCGGTCTTTGCGCCGAGATAAACCACCGGCAGGCCAACGCCCTTGGCTTCCGAAAGGAAGATCGCGTCGGACTTGGCAAGACCGGCGGCAAAGGCATTAACGAGGATGTTGCCGTTATAACGCGGATCGAATTCCACTTCGCCGCCAACCGTTGGCACGCCGAAGGAGTTGCCGTAGCCGCCAACACCGGCAACGACACCGGCCACGAGATGGCGGGTCTTCGGGTGGTCGGGCGCGCCGAAGCGCAGGGCGTTCATGGCGGCAATCGGGCGCGCGCCCATGGTGAAGACGTCACGCAGGATACCGCCGACGCCGGTCGCCGCACCCTGATAGGGCTCGATATAGGAGGGATGGTTATGGCTCTCCATCTTGAAGACGACGCAATCGCCATCGTCGATATCCACAACGCCGGCATTTTCACCGGGGCCCTGGATGACGCGTGGTCCCTTGGTGGGCAGGGTCTTCAGCCACTTCTTGGAGGACTTGTAGGAGCAGTGCTCGTTCCACATGGCCGAGAAGATGCCGAGCTCGGTAAAGCTGGGCTCCCGTCCGATCAGGTCGAGGATACGCTGGTATTCGTCGGGCTTCAGCCCGTGGGATGCAACGAGTTCCGGGGTGATCTTGATGGAGTTTGGAATCGACATAGGTCTCACGCGGTTCGAGCCGAGGGAAGTTTCCGGTTCTTTAGCGCAAGAGGCTCAAAGGTGCGACAGGAAAATGCGCGGTTTTATCCGCAAAACGCTGCTTTCTTGGCTTCTTCAGAACCTGTAGCCGACCATGAGGCCGACGCGGGTCAGTCCGTCATTGGGCCCATCGCACAGATTGGCATGTGATGCATGCTCGATCTGGGTCGAAATATTCCAGTTATTATCGAAACGATAGCCGACCGCCGCATATTCGTGGAAAAGCAACCGGCAGCCGAATTCCGCACCGGTTTCGCCGGCACTGTTTCTCAGCTTGCCATCGTGCCAGAGGCCGCCAAAACCGAAATCGAGAAAAATCTTCGGGTTGAGATCGAAGGTCCAGTTGACGCCGCCGTAAATGGTATTCGCCGAGCCCTCAGTGCCGATCTCGCCACCGATATGCAGCCGTGGGCGGGAGAGTTTTTGGCCGAGCGTTACCGCAGATGCACTGGCGAAGGGATCAAAATAGGCGGTGAAGGCCGGGAAGACGCCATCCTCACCGCCATTGTCGTGATTGGAGATTGAGGTGGTTGCGCCGAAGCGCAATTCGTCGAAGACGGTGCCTTCCGCAGCCGTGGCGGGCATGGTGCCGATCAAGACACACGCCGCAAGAAGGATTGCCAGCGCGAAACACGCCCTCAAACCTGTGGAACCGAATGCTGCCATCGAATCATTCCCCACCTCGAATTGCGGAAAGGATGGCAGGTTTGTCGGTTTGGTAAATGATAAGTTACTGAATTAGGCCGGGTGTTGCAGGAAAGACTCTCCGCCCTCTAGGCAACGCTTTCGTAACCGGCCGAGCCGTTGTCGAGCAGGTGGCGCAGGATGCCGAGGGCATGGGTCAACTCTTGCTGGTTTGAGGGACCAGAAAGGCTGACACGCACCCGATGGAAAACCTTGTCGGTGCGGCCGGCCTTGAACTCATCCTCGTCATCTATCAGCACGCCTTCTTTCATCGCCGCGTTTCGGAACGTGCCGGAAAGCCAGGGTTCGGGCAGTCTCAGCCACAGGAAGGCGATATCGGGCAGCGAATTGAAATCCAGCCCGGCAAAGGCCCGCCGGGCAATCGCCTCGCGCTGATTGATCTCGGCGATACAATCCTTGCGAATGTCGTCGGCGTCACCGCTGTTGACGAGGCGGGCATTCACTTCGGCCAGCATGAAGGGCAGACCGCCTGTCAGCATCGAGTGGGAAATGCGGATGCGCGACGAATATTGCGCCGGGCAGGCGACCCAGCCGCCACGAACGCCAGCGGCAACGGATTTCGACAGGCCGCCGACGACGAAGGTAATGTCGGGCGCAAATTCTGCGATCAGCGGGATCGCCTCACGCGTCATCGCGCCATAAAGATTGTCCTCTACGACCCAGACACCATACCGGCGTGCGATATCGGCTATCGCACGGCGACGCTCTTCTGTCAGCGTGGCGCAGGTCGGGTTCTGGCCGGCGGACATCAGGAAGATCATCTTGGGATGCTGCTGGGCGCAGACGCGCTCAAAATCGTCAGGGACAATGCCCTTTTCATCCGCCTCAACCAGCGTCACCCGCCGTCCGGCAAGTGTGGCGCTGCGGCTGATATGGGAATAGGTCACGGGTTCGAAAACGATACGGTCTCCCGGGGCGGTCATGGCCGTCACCACACTCATCACCGCCGCATGGGCGCCAAGCGTCGAGACGATGTTTTCCGGTTTTGGCGACCAGCCGTTCTGGGAAAGCCAGCGAGCGCCCGCCATGCACCAGTTGTCAGGAAAGGAACGGGCGTAATTGGTGACGTCGTAAGCATGTTCGCGGGCGACAGCCTCGATATGTCTGGCGATCAGCACGCTCTGGCCGACATCGGGTGCCGCCGTGGTGTTGAGCCGGAATTCAGCGCTGCTATCGACAGCGTGGCGTGTGCTGCCGAAGGCTGCCGCCACCGTCTCCATGGGCGCTGAGGGGGCCGGGGTCTTGCGCTCATTGACATAGGTGCCGCGGCCGACCTCGCCGCTGACCAGGCCGCGCTCGTGGATAAGCGCGTAGGCCCGGCTGATTGTCCCTATTGTCACGCCGAGGTCATAAGCGAGGTTGCGCTGCGGCGGCAATTTCGAGCCCGCCTGCAGGGTGCCATCGGAAATTGCGCCCTCGATACTGTCGGCGAGGCGCAGATAGATCGGGCCATCGCCCACAGTGAGATCAGGAAGCCAATTTGTCATGGTGACAATTTATGCATTGTATCTCTTCGCAAGTCAATTGTATTTATTGTCTGCATTCAATGAAGACAAGCGCACGGAGACAATAGGTGCAATATGCGCAAGATGGATCAATACCTTTCGACAGCGGATACGCTCTATCCTGATGGCTACGAACGGGAACGCGTGTTCCGCGATGCCGGCGACATGGTCGCACCGGCGCCTTTTCCGGCCAAGATCGCCAGCACGCCAATTGGTCGCCTGATTGCGGGCATGTTCAACTGGCACCGGAAGCGGCAGGGACGGCTCGCTTTGCGGGAACTGTCTGATGATCTTCTGGAAGATATCGGCGTAACGCGCGATGAAGCCCTGAAGGAAGCGGCGAAATCCCAGCTTTTTTCATGGCCGACACGGCCGCTTTAATTTTTTGCCGGAGAGCGGCGCCTTCTTTCCCCGGCGCCATCAAGCCGTGCGGCAGCCCGCCACGCCATTCCCAACCGGCGTTGGCGGGTTTTTTTATTTAGGCCCCTTAGAGCAGCTTCGGCAATAAATGGTACGTGGCAAGAGCTTCTTGTGCCGGCGTCTGCCTTTTGCCGAGCGTTCCCCTTTCCTCATTCCTGTGACAAGCACAAGAATGAGCGACGCGATACGTCTTGCCCGATATGCAGGGCTAGAATACTACGATGAGATCAGCAGCCCTTGCCGCCATTCGCCCAGCGCTTGACGTCGGTTGCGATGCGGCTGGAAATGGCCTCGTTCATCACCGGGCCAAAAGCGTCGAGCTTTGCCGGGTTGCCTTCGGCCTGAACGACCAGCATGGGCCGCGATTCTGGACTGTTGCGCGGCACGAGCAGGATGCGCGGACGGCCTGAGAAGGAATTGAGTTCAGGGGCCAGACGATAGGCCTTGAAAGCCGCATCCCCCGATTTGAACCAGCAGGCATTCGCGCCGAGCGCTATCCGTTCCATTGTGGGGAGAGCGGCGCGGGAGACCGAGGCTGTCGGCTGTGGTTTCGGCTGACAAGCAGCCAGGGTCGCCGCAGCTAGAAACAATCCGGTCGCCTTGAGGGTATTCGATCGACGGGCAAAAGACATCAGGTCATCCAGAAGAGAGGGCCAAAACGACGCCGTCAGCCGGCATCAAAAAAGGCGGGCTCAAAGCCCGCCCGTCTGTCAGGCTGCGATGACACCAAGCGCCGAAGCGAAGAGGCCGCGGCCGTCATTGCCGCCATGGGCGGCTTCGATCAGGTTTTCCGGATGCGGCATCATGCCGAGAACGTTGCCCTTGGCATTGATGACGCCGGCAATGTCGTTCAGCGAGCCGTTCGGGTTGGTGCCTTCGGCATAACGGAACACGACCTGGCCGTTGCCCTCGACCGATTTCAACTCATCCGCATCGAGGAAGTAGTTGCCATCGTGATGGGCGACGGGGCAGCGCAGGATCTGACCCTTGTCGTAAGCGCGGGTGAAATCGGTGTCGTTATTGGCGACTTCGAGCTTCACTTCGCGGCAGACGAATTTCAGCGAGGCGTTGCGCATCAGCGCGCCCGGCAGCATGCCGGCTTCGACCAGAATCTGGAAGCCGTTGCAGACGCCGAGAACCTTCACGCCCTTTTCCGCCTTCTCGCGGATGGCCTGCATGACAGGCATACGGGCGGCAATGGCACCGCAGCGCAGATAGTCGCCATAAGAGAAGCCGCCGGGAATGACGATCAGATCGACATCGGGAATATCCGTCTCCGTCTGCCAGATGGTGACAGGCGCCTGACCGGAAATTTTCGTCAGAGCCGCGATCATGTCGCGGTCGCGGTTGAGGCCGGGAAGTTGGACGACAGCGGATTTCATGGACGGCGGCTCCTGGAGCTTAGAGAATGGCGATGGCGTAGTTTTCGATGACCGTGTTGGCCAAGAGCTTTTCGCACATTGCCTTCAGATCGGTTTCGGCCTTCGCCTTGTCGGCGCCTTCCAGTTCCAGATCGAAAACCTTGCCCTGACGGACATGGCCGACGCCACCAAAACCGAGGCTGCCAAGCGCGCCTTCGATTGCCTTGCCCTGCGGATCGAGAACGCCGTTCTTCAGCGTAACAGTCACCCGTGCCTTGATCACCTGATCTTCTCCTGATTTTACCCTACGAGGCCAATATTATTTCACGAGCCGATATTACTTTACCAGAACAGGACCGGTGCCGCGGATCGGTTCGTTTTCATTGATGATGCCGAGACGGCGCGCCACTTCGGAATAAGCTTCCAGAAGACCGCCCAGATCGCGTCGGAAGAGGTCCTTGTCCATCTTCTTCTGGGTCTCGATGTCCCAGAGACGGCAGCTGTCGGGCGAAATCTCGTCGGCGAGGATGATGCGCATCATATCGCCTTCGAAGAGGCGGCCACATTCGATCTTGAAATCGACGAGCTGAATGCCGACGCCGAGGAACAGGCCGGAGAGGAAGTCGTTGACGCGGATGGCGAGCGCCATGATGTCGTCAAGCTCGGCGGGGTTGGCCCAGCCGAAAGCCGTGATGTGCTCTTCGGAGACCATCGGGTCTTCGAGCTCATCCGACTTGTAATAAAACTCGATGATCGAGCGTGGCAGCACCACGCCTTCCTCGATGCCGAGGCGCTTGGAAAGCGAGCCGGCGGCGACATTGCGCACGACGACCTCGAGCGGGATCATCTCCACTTCCTTGATCAGCTGCTCGCGCATGTTGAGGCGGCGGATGAAGTGGGTGGGAATGCCGATCTTGTTCAGATGCGTGAAGACGTATTCGCAGATACGGTTGTTCAGCACGCCCTTGCCGTCGATGACTTCATGCTTCTTCTTGTTGAAGGCGGTCGCATCGTCCTTGAAGAACTGGATAAGCGTGCCTGGCTCCGGACCCTCGTAAAGGATCTTGGCCTTGCCTTCGTAAATACGGCGGCGACGGTTCATAATTGCAGGTCTCTTGGTTGACGCCGATTCTGGTGGCGTTGCGTTTGGTCTTTGAAGCGGTCCCATAAAGGAAAAGAGTGCATTCTACAATGCGGCTGGCATATTTCCCTTCAATTCTTGTGACAGGGCCGCCGAACTGTTTCATCCGCAAAACCGGGCCGCGGCAGGGGCGGGCGGCGATGCGGATTTCAGTTGGCGGCTCTCGTCATGGCTCGACGCCTCTGAGGCGGCTCAGGAATTGCGCGAAGACCATGCCGCCCTCCGGCCACGGGCCGTGCCCGGACTCGGCATTGATGTGGCCGGACATGCCGGCATCGATCAAAAGCGAACCCCAGGCAGCAGCGATGTCGTCGGCGTGTTCATAAGAGCCGAAGGGATCGTTGCGGCTGGCGATGGTGATCGCCGGAAAGGGCAGCGGATCGCGCGGGTAAGGCCCGAAGGTCATGAGATGCTTCGGCCTGATTTCGGGATTGGCGACATCAGGCGGCGCAACGAGAAGCGCGCCGGATACCTTCTTGCCGATTTCAGGCAATGCGTGGATCACCGTTGGAACGCCAAGCGAATGGGCAACGAGGACGACGGGCCTGGTGGAGGCGTTGACCTCCTCTACCAGCCTGGCGACCCAATCTTCCTTCACCGGTTTCGACCATTCCGCCTGCTCGACACGGCGGGCGGTGGAGAGCTTGCGCTCCCAGCGGCTCTGCCAGTGGTCCGGGCCGGAATTGGTATAACCGGGGACGATCAGGATATCTGCTTCTGAAACTTTCATGCGCCATATCTGTGTTGTGATGCCGCCGCGATCAAGGTCGCGGCGGCATTAACGTCAAGCTCTCGGGTTCAGCTCAAGTCTCAGGCGTTGCCGAAGACGCGGGCGAAGATCGTATCGACATGCTTGGTGTGGTAACCGAGGTCGAATTTTTCGCGGATGACCTCTTCGGGGAGCGCAGCGCGCACTTCCTCGTCGCCCAGCAGTTCCTCAAGGAAGTCCGCACCCTGTTCCCAGACCTTCATGGCATTGCGCTGGACCAGACGATAGGCGTCTTCGCGCGATACGCCAGCCTGCGTCAGCGCCAGGAGAACGCGCTGCGAATGCACGAGACCACGGAACTTGTTCATGTTCTTCAGCATGTTGTCCGGGTAGATCACCAGCTTTTCGATGACGCCTGCCAGACGGTTCAATGCGAAGTCCAGAGTGACTGTCGTGTCGGGGCCGATGGCGCGCTCCACGGAGGAGTGGCTGATGTCGCGCTCGTGCCAGAGGGCAACGTTTTCCATGGCCGGGACGACCGACATGCGCACCAGACGGGCGAGGCCGGTGAGGTTTTCAGTGAGAACCGGGTTACGCTTGTGCGGCATGGCCGACGAGCCCTTCTGGCCGGGAGAGAAGAACTCTTCCGCTTCCAGAACTTCGGTGCGCTGCATGTGGCGGATTTCGATGGCGACGTTTTCAATCGACGAGGCGATGACGCCAAGGGTGGCGAAGAACATGGCGTGACGGTCACGCGGGATGACCTGCGTGGAAACCGGCTCGGGGATGAGTCCGAGCTTTTCGCAGACATGTTCCTCGACGCGGGGGTCGATATTGGCGAAGGTGCCGACAGCGCCGGAGATTGCGCCGGTGGCGATTTCGGCGCGGGCGTTCACGAGGCGCTCACGGTTGCGGTGCATCTCGGCGTAGAAGCGGGCGAAGGTGAGGCCCATCGTCGTCGGTTCGGCATGGATGCCGTGGCTGCGGCCGATGCGCACCGTGTTCTTGTGTTCGAAGGCCCGGGTCTTGAGAGCCGCGAGCACCCGGTCCATGTCGGCGAGCAGCAGATCGGCGGCGCGCACGAGCTGGATGTTGAGCGTGGTATCGAGCACGTCCGACGAGGTCATGCCCTGATGCACGAAGCGGCTGTCGGGACCGACGAATTCTGCGAGATGGGTGAGGAAGGCGATGACGTCATGCTTGGTGACGGCCTCGATCTCATCGATGCGGGCGACGTCGAAGGTGGCGCTGCCGCCCTTTTCCCAGATGGTCTGGGCTGCTGACTTCGGGATGACGCCGAGCTCGGCCAGCGCGTCACAGGCATGCGCCTCGATCTCGAACCAGATGCGGAATTTTGTTTCCGGCGACCAGATGGCGACCATTTCCGGCCGGGAGTAACGAGGGATCATGGCAATGACTTTCTTAGTAGAGGAAATTTGCTGCCCGTTTAGCAAAGTGTTCCGCTAATCTCAATCTATCAAGCTGCATGCCTACGCCGCTTGCGGTGCACGCCGGCAGAGCATTGCCCCTGCGGGCACGAGCGGAAGTGCGGCGAAGGGAAAATAAAGACCAAGTCCCAGAACGACGAACTGGTAGACTGCACCGAGCGACGTGAAAAGCTGCTGAAAAAACCAGATGCGGGAAAAGGTTGGCGCATGCCATTGCGCATAAAAGATGCGGTACTCGAACGCGAACAATGCTGCCGCCACGGCGAGCGTGAAGAAAGCGATTGCGAGACATGCTGTCGCAAGACGCAATGGTTGGGATTTTAAGGCAGGGAGAACGCGCAATGCTGCCAGCGCCAGCAGCCAGCCGAAAAATCCGCCCGTGAAGAAAAGCGTGATGATATCGGCGACGTGATCGGTTTCCAGCCTGTTACGGGCATAGAGGCCGATGGCGGCCGACGCCGCTGAACAAACGCTCCAGCCAAGCGCGCCAAGCAGAATGAACAATGCTGGAAGAGCCCTGTCGCGGAAATTCCGCCTGCCGCTTTCCATGACATTCCCCCCGACGCCTCGTTGTGCCGCATCCGGCTTTCCGCATTCGGCGGTGACGGATTACGCCCGTCCGGCTTCCGCGGCCGTGCGCAGGAGGGCGATCGTCTTGCGATAATCCTCCACGCCATCGCCTTTGAAGACTGCGGAGCCCGCTACCAATGCATTGGCGCCGGCGGCGATGATATCGCCTGCGGTCTGCGCCGTCACGCCGCCATCCACTTCCAGTTCGATCGGCCGCTGACCGATCATCGCCTTGGCTGCGCGGATCTTGTCGAGCATGGCGGGAATGAATTTCTGGCCGCCGAAGCCGGGATTGACGCTCATGATCAGCACGAGGTCGACATCATCGAGCACGTTTTCGATAACGGAAAGCGGCGTTGCCGGGTTGAGCGTGACGCCAGCCTTCAGGCCCAGTCCGCGAATGGTCTGGAGAGAGCGGTGCAGGTGGGGGCCGGCCTCCGCATGCACCGTGATGCTGTCACAGCCGGCCTTGGCAAAGGCTTCGAGATAGGGATCGACGGGGGCGATCATCAAATGGCAATCGAAGAAGGCATTGCTGTGCGGCCGAAGCGCCTTGATGACATCAGGCCCGAAGGAAATGTTCGGCACGAAATGCCCGTCCATGACATCGAGATGAATCCAGTCCGCGCCGGCCTCGGTGACATCGGCGACTTCCTGTCCGAGCTTGGCGAAATTGGAAGCCAGGATCGACGGTGCTATCCGGATGGGCAGGGACATGGGCAAACTCCTCTCGACGCGTTGCGTAAGTTTGCCTTTAACACCATGCATCGGGGTTTGAAACGGTCAGCGGTGAGGTTGCTGATGGTTTTCCGCTGCCGCTCCGCGAATTTGTCCCGGTGCTGGCTGCAGCTACTGCCTTTCGGCTTTGTCCGCCGGTTCGAAGCGCTGGCCGTTCCAGCGCTGCAGGCGGTAGGGATTGTCCGAAAGCTCATGCGACGGGTTGAATGCGAGATCGCCAATCACGGTTTTGAAGGCCGTGCCGGACGCCAGTATCTCCGGCGCCGGTTTCGACTGCGCCTGGGCCGCTTCCGCCAGCGCCGCCGTCAGTTCGGTGGCGGCATAGGCTGGAAGAACGTAACCTTCGGGTTCGATGCCTGCGGCGCGCAGTTCGCCGGCCGCCGCCTGCGCCGAAGGCAGTGTGTCATAGGCCGGGCGCGTGATGGCCATCACGTTCGCAGCCAGCGCGAGGGGGGTGTTGGCGGCGTTCAGCGTATCGCCGCCCAGAATGGTGAGCGGAAAATTCTCTGAAGCGGCGTCCCGTGCCACGACGGCGATATCGTTTCGTTCCGCGCCGATGAAGACATGGGTAATGCCGGTGCGCGCCAGCCGGCGCACAAGCGCCACCTGCTGTTCCTGATTGGGTCGCATCGTATCGGCAAAGGTGGGCTTCAGCCCGTTTTCCTCCAGCGTAGAGCGGATACGGTCCACCAATTCGCGGCTGTAGATCGTGCCGTCATCCACGAGCCCGATCGGGTGGCCTTTCCAGTCGCGAAGAATGACTTCCGCAGCCCTTGCCGATTCGGCCCGATCCGATGGGGCGAGGCGAAAAAGCGGCCAGCCATATTTCAGCGCGTCCTCCATCAGGATGGGTGCGCGGCTGGAAAGCGTGATGGCCGGAATGGCCGCGGCCTTGAGCGGCGGCAGAACGTCCTGAAGCGTTTCCGTGCACAGGAAGCCGATCGCGGCGCTGACTTTCGCCGCCACGAGGCCATCGGCAATCGCGCCGCCACTGCCGTCTTCGCAGCTCTCGTGAATCTCCACGACATCCAGGCCGAGTTTTGCGGCTGCCGCCTTGGCGCCCTGCCGGACCTGTTGCCCGAGAAGCTCGTAGGGGCCGCTCTGCGGGGCAACGATCCCGATCGATGCCGCGCTTGCTGAACCCGCAAAGGCAAAACCGGCGATGATCGTTAGCAGGCGAAGTGAAAGCATGACGTGATCGAAATCCTGTTGTCCCGATCTGATGTTTATCGGCACCAATCGGTTTTCCAAAGGAAAAATCGCCGGTCGTCCATCATAATCGCACGCTGGCGCCTGGACTGCGGCGGCTTGGCTTCGATGTCGGGCGATCCGAATGACGAGATGGACGCGGCATCTTGTGGTTGTTGCCGTCGGCCGATAATGGTGCCTCGCGGCCATACCGCAGCGCTGCTCTTTTTCGCCCCGATATCTTCTTTCTGTACCGCTTTACTGAAGAAGTATTTCATAAGTCCGCCACGTGCCGTTTTACTTCATAAAACTATTACAAGTGGCGCGTATAAGCACACTCCAGCGAAGGCCTTGTTGCTGATTATGCCTTTTGCAGTGCACGTTATAAATCTGCACATTTTATTTTCATATCTGTAATTTATTGATATCTAAGTTTAATATAGAAACCTTCTAATTCCCCACCTCTTTTTCGCCATGTTTTTTTCGCATTTGCGAGAAGAATTGCTTGACGGAAAGTAAATGATTGGCTTAGATGGAATTGTTTCAGGGGACGACTGAAATTGGCTGTAAAAAGCCTCGGAAAGTGTTCCGATCATAAGCGCTGCCAGACTATATTCGCTTCTATATTCTATTTTTTTTATTACGTATAAACCGCTTCAGGAAACTGGGGCGGTTTTTTACATAGCTCTAATTTAAGCAATTTAAAATTGAATTCGGAGAACTTTACGCAAAGCCATTCTCTCGCGATAAGCGTTCTAGAAAAGAAATGGCGTGGATTAAGCGTGCCGTTGTCCGAAATTCTGGCTTCGACCCAATCTGATCCGCCGTTTTCGATTTTGAAAATTCCGCATCCGACGTCATTATTCGACGCCCGGGGCTGCCCCAGCATTATTTCAGGGCGGCCAGAGCGTCCTTTGCAAAGGCGGAGATCGGCTCAGGAAGTTTGTCGAGATCGAACCAGTCGATGGCGGAGAGCTTATCCGGCTCCGTAAGCGAAGGCTGACCCGTTGTGTCGCGGGTGACGAAGATCAGGGAGACCCAGTGATGGCGGTCTACTGCGTCGATAAATTCGCTATGGCAGAGAAATTCGACGTGGCCGATCGTCAGCCCGGTCTCTTCCTCGGCTTCGCGCCGCGCCGCGGCTAGCGACGTTTCGAGATGATCGACTTTGCCGCCAGGGATGCTCCAATACCCGGCTTCCGGCGCTTTCATGCGCCGGCATAAAAGGAGGCGGCCTTCACGCAAAATGACAAGGCCCACGCCGACGCCCGGAAAATCGAGGCCCGGCTTGATGGTCGACGTCATCGTGTCCATTGCTGTGGTCAGGCCTTGGCGTTGGCCACGATCAGCATGAAGGCGGGAATGTCATCGCCGAAGCCAACCGGTGTCGGGCCATCGTCATGGTCGCGATAGTGGCGGCGACGGTCGCGGTTGTCGTCATTGGCGTGCAGCTGATTGCGACTGTTGCGGTCGGAATTGCGCGGGGCCTTTTCCTGCTTGCGTTCTGCTTTCACCTTGTCGTCTCCATGAGCCGCGATATCTGCGTCCGCAGCGGATTGTGCGCCCTGATTGATGTTTTCGACCGGTGCGGCGTCCCGGCGGTTACGGTCGCGGCCTCTGCCGCCCCGTTCCTTGCCCCGACGGCCAGAATTGCTTTCAAAGCTTTCCATCGGCGCGGGGAGGGTGGAGAGATCACCGTTCAGCCACTCGATCTTTTCGCCGATCAGCTTTTCGATGGCGTCGAGATATTTGGTGTCGCTTCTGGTGACGATGGTGAAAGCCTTGCCCGAGCGGCCGGCACGGCCGGTGCGGCCGATGCGGTGAACATAGTCTTCCGAATGAATGGGAATATCGAAGTTGAAGACGTGGCTGACATCGGGGATATCAAGCCCGCGTGCGGCGACGTCCGAGGCGACGAGCAGCTTCAGATTGCCGTCCTTGAAGTTCTGCAGCATCGTCGTGCGCGAACGCTGGTCCATGTCGCCATGCAGCGCGCCGACGGAAAAGCCGTGGCGGTCGAGCGAACGGAAAAGATCGGCCACATCCTTCTTGCGGTTGCAGAAGATGATGGCGTTCTTGAGTTCAGCCTCTTCGGCGCGGACGAGATCGCGCAGGACGGCGCGCTTTTCGTAGTCCTTGTTATGGGCGGCGACGATGCGCTGGGCAACGGTCTTTGCAGTAGAGGAGGGCTTGGCGACCTCGACACGGACGGGGTTCTGCAGGAAGCGATCAGCCAGCTTCTGTATTTCCGGCGGCATGGTGGCCGAGAAGAACAGCGTCTGGCGGGTAAAGGGGATCATCTTGGCGATGCGCTCGATGTCAGGAATGAAGCCCATGTCGAGCATGCGGTCGGCTTCGTCGATGACAAGGATTTCCACGCCGGTCATCAGCAGCTTGCCGCGTTCGCAATGGTCAAGAAGGCGGCCAGGGGTGCAGATCAGCACATCGGCGCCACGTTCCAGCTTGCGGTCCTGGTCTTCGAAGGAAACACCGCCGATCAGGAGGGCGACGTTCAGCTTGTGATTCTTGCCGTATTTCTCGAAATTCTCCGCCACCTGTGCCGCAAGCTCGCGCGTCGGCTCGAGGATCAGCGTGCGCGGCATTCTGGCGCGTGCGCGGCCCTTCTCAAGCAGGGTCAGCATCGGCAGAACGAATGACGCGGTTTTGCCCGTGCCGGTCTGTGCGATACCGCAGATATCACGCTTTTCCAGCGCCGGCGGAATGGCGCCAGCCTGAATGGGTGTCGGCGTCGTGTAGCCGGCATCTGCAATAGCGGAAAGAACTTTTTGGCTCAGGCCAAGATCAGAGAATGTTGTCAAAGGAAGAACTTTTTCCGTTCTGGTTCGGTAAGAACACCTGCGTGCCGCGACGGCACTTGCAAAGACTTGGCGCGGGGATATGCCCAAATTGCCGGAAAGTCAAGGAAACAACGGGAAAAGCGCGTTAAACGTGCCGCTTGCGGCTGGGCTTTTAAGCCTCAGGCGTGGTTTTTTGGGATTTATCGTTAAAAGAGCAAAAAAAGCGTTAAAACCGAGACGCTATTTCAAATAGGTTTTAAGCTCTGCCCCGGCGATCAGAAACCGCATCGGATCCACGGGCGTATCGTTGCGGCGCACTTCATAATGCACGTGCGGACCGGTGGAACGGCCGGTGCTGCCGGCGCGGCCGATTACGTCGCCGGCTTCGACCCGGTCGCCGGCCTTGACCAGAATGGCGGAGAGATGGCCGAATCGGGTGGAGACGCCCTGGCCGTGATCGATCTCGACCATATTGCCGTAACCGCCGGAATTTTCCGCCACCGTCCCCTTTCCAGCGCCGGTGGATTTGACGTCTGCGCCGGTTTCGGCACGAAAATCGATGCCGGTATGTAGCGCCGGGCGGCCGAGAAACGGATCCATCCGATTGCCGAATCGACTGGTGATCGCCCTGCCGGGTGCCGGGTTGCCGAAGGGCAGGGTCGTCGCCGTTTCCCTGACGACGTCCAGCCGGTTGAGAGCGGTGTCGAGATTGGTCAGCGACAGGCTGAAGGGATCGGTTTCGCCGCGCTCTGGCTCCGCATAGGGTCCGCCCATGTCGGCGGTGCCGCTCTCATCGATCTTGAGCCCGGCCTGGCGGATAATGTCCTGCATCGCGCTCGCCTTGTCTTCGGCGTCGCTCGTCAGTTGCGCTATCCGCGATATCTGCTGGCGCTCGATGTCCTTCAGCGACAGAGTTACCTTTGAAAATACGCGATCGGCGCGGTCCGAGGGCGTCTCGCCGCCTTCCGGCTGGTAAGCAGCCCGTCTGTCGTTCGCGGTGGGTTGTTCCGGCTGTGGTGCGCGCGGTGTCATCAGCTTTTCGATCGCCGAGAGACCGCCCGACAGATCGGCGCGCTTTTCCGGCGCCATGGCGTTTGAAAGGGACGAGGGTGCTGTCGGCGACGTCGCGACGCCGGAGTTTTCCGCGCGTTCCAGCAGTTCGCTCATGCGGCCGTGCCGCGAGGTCAGCGCCGCCTGCTGTTGCAGAAGCTTTTCCACTTTCTTTTCAACGACCTGCTGATCCAGCAACTGCCTGGAGGTGACGCGGTCCACCTGGGCTCTCAGGGCTGCGATGCGGTCTTCGTAATCGTTCTGAATGCGGGTCTGGCGCGCCATTGTCGCGCCGATCAGGTCGTCCCGCAGGATAAGGTAGCCGGTGGCGCCGAGATAACCGAGCGAAAAAAGGCCGATCGTGCAGCCGGCAAGCGCCGCCATCCACGGCCGGATGGTCATGTGCCGCACCTTGTCGCCGCGCGCGAGAATGAGCACGTGCGGCTCACGCTTTTTGCCAAATACCCGGTTTTCCGCCGTATCAGTCACAATCTCTCTCCGGACTAGCCGATTTCTTGAAGGAAATCATAATTCGTTAAGGTTAACGAAGTTTTGCCGGAGTAGAGTTTCGGCAGCGTCGGCTACTGGCTGACGGATGTGAGCGAGCGGTAAAAGGATGGCGTCAGGCCGGCCTCGGCGCGGGCAACGTCATTAAAGGGCGGTTTCAAAGGGCCGCGGAAATTGGCGCGCACCAGTTGCCTGAAGGTTGCGGCCGGATCCTTCTTCTCACGGGCACAGAGGAACCGGAACCATTTTGCACCGATGGCGACGTGGCCCTTTTCGTCATTATAGATGACGTCCAGAACGGCGGCGCTTTCGAGATCGCCGGTTTCGCGCATCTTCGCCTGCAGGGAAGGGGTGACGTCCAGTCCGCGCGCTTCGAGGATGAGCGGCACGACGGCAAGCCGTGCGGTGAGATCGTTGCGGGTGGAATGCGCCGCCTGCCACAGCCCGTCATGGGCGGGCAGATCGCCATAGTCTGCACCGAGGCTTCTCAGCCGGTCGCGCACCAGCCGGAAATGTTTTGCCTCTTCGAAGGCGACCTGCATCCAGCCATCGAAAAAGGAATGCGGCACCGGCTCGCTGGCATAACGGGCGACAATGTCGAGCGCGAGATCGACGGCGTTGAGTTCGATATGGGCAATGGCGTGCAGCAGCGCGATACGGCCCTTGACGCTGTTAAGCGAGCGGCGTTCCACTGCGGTCGGCGGAACGAGTTCCGGCTTTTCCGGCCTGCCCGGGCGCTCTGGCAGGGGCGGGTCCAGCGGAGAGCGCAGCGACAGGCGGCGCTCCAACCACCGTGTCGCCGTCTCCTGTGCGAGCGCGGTCTTCCTGTCGAGATCGGCGCTTGCGATAGCATCCGTCGCACCACCGCGCAGCGACATGATTTTGAACGGGGGCATCACAACGGGTTGGTCCCTCAGAGTTTCTTCGCTGCGTCGAGAACGGCTTGGGCATGGCCGGCGACCTTCACTTTGTTCCAGATCTCCGCGATCTTGCCGTCCGGTCCAACGAGGAATGTGGTGCGTTCGACACCCATGTATTTTTTCCCATACATGCTTTTTTCCTTCCAGACGCCATAGGCTTCCAGAACCTTCCTCTCCTCGTCAGACGCGAGCATGACGGAAAGCGAATGTTTTGCCGCAAACTTGTCGTGGCTTTTGACGCTGTCGGGCGAAATGCCGATGACAACCGTGTTGGCCGCTTCGAATTCACCGCCCAGCGCGCTGAAATCGATCGCTTCGGCGGTGCAGCCGGACGTGTCGTCCTTGGGGTAGAAATAAAGAACGACGGCCTTGCCTTGGAGTTTGGACAATGTCACCGTCCCTTCACCGTTGCGGGGCAAAGTGAAATCGGGAGCCGGGCCGCCAATCGTCAAGTCTGTCATAATCTACCTTTCTTTCGCCGGGATGTTGAGTGAAAGTTGCCACATTCGATATATAGCGAAACCGCGCGTCGTCCAGATCACGATTGGGATTTCAGATCGTTTCGACCTCAAATCCCAACCGTGATCCGGGTTAAGGAATTTGAGCGGGATTCCAGACGAGGACCGCTTACACTTTTCGCCATCCCGCTCCGGTGTTGCGGCGAAACAAGAGCTATTCAGGGGCAAATACGGGCGTATGGCTGAAGTCAGGGGTGAAAAGGTCAAGTTCGGCAGGCGCGATATCGTTGCGCTGCACGATCTGCCTTCGGCTCAGGCCGAGGATCCCATCATCGTGCATTGCCCGCCGCCGCGTTCCATGGCGCGTGCTTTCCTCAAGGTTTTCGCGGCTCTTTTCGTGCTCGCCTTCCTCTCCATCGGCGGCATCATTCTTTCCGTCGAGACCGGTTCGATTGACAATGCGCTGTCCAGCCAGGCGCAGCAGGCGCTGGAACGGGCGCTCGGACCGCATTACAGCGCGCGAATCGGATCATCGGCGATCAGGTTCTCCACCGGACTGCGCCTTGCGCTGGTGGCGGAGGATGTGGATATCGTCGAGAAGGAATCCGGCCAGCATCTGAGCAGGGCGCGGGCGATCGGCATGGCGCTCGATCCCCTCGCGCTTCTGGCGGGTCGCGTGTCGGTGGAGAGCCTAGAAGCCGACGGGATGGAGCTGGATACGGCGCTTTTGCCCAAGGGCAACGGGTTCGATCTTGCCAGCGTCAAGCTCGACGCCGTGCCGCTGCAATTGCAGGAAGCCTTCGGGCAGCTCGACAAGCTGGCACAGGCTTTCCTGAGCAGCGGAACCGAGGAAATCGATATTTCCAGCGTCTCCGTTCATCTGCCACCGGGCGAACTGGGAAAGCCGCGCACCATCGAGGTGCGGGAACTGTCGCTGACGCCAGACCAGCAGGGCGGCTATTCGCTTGACGGGGAAACGCTGTTCAACGGCGAAATCGCCAGCGTGTCACTCAAGACCTCAGGTGCGGGCGGCGTGATCGACGGTTTCCAGGCCCGTATCGATGGCTTCGACATTGGCCCGTTTCTGGAAAAATACGATCCGGACGGCAACCTCCATGAGGGGCTGAATGTCAAGACGGGCATCAACATCGTTGCCCGCCGGGCCAAGGAGGGGCTGGAGCCGCGTCTCGACATCTCGCTCGGCCTCGGTAACGGCACGCTTCGGATCGGCGGCGAGGCCCAGCCCTTCACGGCCGGCACTGTGAACGCGCGCTACGATTTCGCAAAAAGCACGCTTGTCATCGACAACTCGCGGGTGGAACTTGGACGCACGATCATTCCGGTCGTCGGCGTAATCAGCGATACGGAGGAGGGTTTTGGTCTGTCCCTCCGCATCGACGATGCGGTTGCTTCGTCCGAAGCCTCGGGCGAGGCCCCGGTTCCTTTCAGCCTGAAGGCGGACGGTCACTTCACGGCCGCGACGAAGCAACTCGACGTTTCATCGCTTTATGTCACAAGCCCACTCGGAGACATGGCGGGATCGCTGAAAATGCGGTTCGGCGAAGGGTCGCCCGAAATCAGCTTCGGCGGACAGATACCGAAGATGGAGGCCACGGCGGTCAAGCAGCTCTGGCCTTTCTGGATGGCGCACAAGCCGCGCGACTGGGTGGTTTCCAATCTTTATGGCGGCACGGTCACCAATGGCTCGATCGCAATCTTCATCCCGCAGGGCCGGATGTGCGGTCCCGGTTGCCCGCTGGTGCTCGGCGAGAGCGAAATGCAGATTCGTTTCGACATTGACGATACGCGTCTCAACACCACCGGCGACATTCCGCCCCTGCGTGATGTCGATGCGCATTTCGATCTCGTAGGCGGCAAGATGGCCGTCGAAATCAGGCGGGCGACGTCCTATTTCCCGTCCAACCGTTCGCTGGCGCTTGAGAACAGCCGGTTCGTGATTTCCTCGGTTTATGACAAGCCTCTGCTTGGAAATCTCGAACTCAGCGTATCGGGCTCCGCAGACGCCGTAGCGGAGCTTGCGACACTGAAGCCGATCAACGCGCTCAAGGACACGCAGTTCAAGCCGGAGGATTTCGCCGGCGATGTGCAAGCCAATGCGAAACTGACCATCGGCCTGCTTTCCAGCCAGAACCCGCCACCGCCGGTGTGGACGGCCGATCTCGATCTGAAAAACCTGTCGCTGACGAAACCCTTCGCCGGCCACAAGGTCACGGCGCTGGACGGCTTCATGACGTTGAACGACCGTCAGCTCCTGCTTCAGGGCAAAGGCCGCGTCGATGACGTGCCGATGGATATCGAGATGACGGAGCCCGTGCGCAAGAACAGCGGTGTGGCTCCCACCCTGTCCCTGAAGGCCACGTTGACCGAAACACAGGTCGCCAAACTCGCGCCGGAGCTGTCCTCGGTTCTCGGCGGCACAACCGTTTTGGAGATCGACGGTGCCGATCCCAAACGCCAGGACGTAAGGCTCGATCTGACCAAGGCGTCGATCATTCTTCCGGGGCTTGGCTGGAGCAAGGGCATCGGCATTCCGGCAAAAGCCGCCTTTACCATGGAAGTGGCGGACGGTCGTACCGCAATCACGGATTTTTCCCTCGATGGCGATGGTTTCGGCGCCGCCGGCGACATTGCCTTCAACAAGAGCGGTCTGATCTCGGCCGATCTCAGCCGCGTGCAGCTTTCGCCCTCCGATAATTATGCCGTTTCGTTGGCTGCTTCGAAAAACGGCTATATTATCAATGCTTCCGGAAAATCCGCGGATCTAAGGCCTTTCCTGTCGAAGCTGCGCAGTCCCGCCGGCGGTGGCGATGGTACGTCTCGTTCGCAGCCATCTCTTTCCATCAAGGCGCAGTTTGACAAGGTCTACGGGTTCAACGATGAGATCCTTGCCAATGTCAATTCCGATGTCAGCGTGCGTGACGGCAAGGTGCGCTCGATCGATTTTCGCGGCGTGACCGGCAACGGACAGGCGGTGGTCGCGCAGACCACCAATCGCGGCGCGACGGGGACTGTGACATTGACCAGCAGCGATGCGGGTTCGCTCGCGCGGTTTGCCAATATCTACAGCCGCATTCGTGGCGGCCTTCTCAACCTAGCACTGACGACCGCCAATGGCAGCGACTGGAGCGGCTCGCTGGATCTGCGCAATTTCTCGGTGGTCAACGAGGCCAAGTTGCAGGACATCGTCGCAACGCCCACGGGCGAGGATGGCAGGAGCCTCAACAATGCGGTCCGCCGCAACATCGATGTCAGTTCGGAGAAGTTCCAGCGCGGCTTTGCTCGGGTTGTGTATGTCAACGGTTCGATCGCGGTGGAAAACGGGGTTGTGCGCGGTGAACAGATCGGCGCAACGTTTCAGGGGCTGCTGAAGGATCAGAATGGCCGCATGGACATGACCGGCACCTTCATGCCCGCCTACGGGCTGAACCGGCTGTTCGGCGAGTTGCCCTTTATCGGCATCTTCCTCGGCAACGGGCGCGACCGCGGCCTGCTCGGCATTACCTTCAAGCTTTCCGGCCAGACGGACCAGCCGAAGCTGACGATCAACCCGCTGTCGCTGATTGCGCCCGGTGTTTTCAGGCAGATTTTCGAGTTCCAGTAAAAAGGGCCGCTTTCGCGGCCCTCAATGACAGGTTCGGTGTGGGCGTCAGGCCGGGCGAACCAGCACGTGCTTCTTCTTGCCTACCGACAGCTTGATGACGCCATCACTGGTCACTTCGCCGGTGCCGATCATCTGGCGCTCGTCGGAAACGCCCTGATCATTGATCTTCACCGCACCGCCCTGAACGTGGCGGCGGGCCTCGCCATTCGAACCGGCGAGACCTGCGCGGACGATGAGCGAGAGGACGCCGACGCCAGCTTCAAGTTCGGAGGCCGGAACCTCGATGGAAGGCAGGTTTTCGGCCAGCGCGCCCTCTTCGAAGGTCTTGCGCGCCGTTTCCGCGGCTTCTTCCGCAGCGGCACGGCCGTGCAGGATCGCGGTTACCTCGGTCGCCAGAATTTTCTTGGCCTCGTTGATTTCCGATCCACCGAGCGTAGCCAGACGGGCGATCTCTTCCATCGGCAGGGTCGTGAAGAGCTTGGCGAAGCGAACGACGTCGGCATCTTCGGTGTTGCGCCAGTATTGCCAGAAATCATAGACCGGCAGCAGGTCCTTGTTCAGCCACACGGCGCCCGAGGCCGACTTGCCCATCTTCGCACCCGAGGAGGTGGTCAGAAGCGGAGAGGTCAGCGCGTAAAGCTGCGGTGTCCCCATGCGGTGACCCAGGTCGATGCCGTTGATGATGTTGCCCCACTGGTCAGAGCCGCCCATCTGCAGGCGGCACCCCGTGCGCTGGTTCAGTTCCACGAAATCGTAGGCCTGCAGGATCATGTAGTTGAATTCGAGGAAGGACAGCGACTGCTCGCGATCGAGGCGTGTCTTCACGCTGTCGAAGGACAGCATGCGGTTGACCGAGAAGTGGCGGCCGACGTCACGCAGGAATTCGAGATAGTTCAATCCGCGCAGCCAGTCGGCATTGTTGATCATCAGCGCCGGGTTGCCGGGACGGTCGTAATCGAGGTAGTTGGCGAAGACGTGCTTGAGCGAGGTGATGTTCTCCTCGATCATGTCGATCGTCATCAGCTTGCGGGCCTCTTCCTTGAAGGAGGGGTCGCCTACCATGCCGGTGCCGCCACCCATCAGCGAGATCGGCTGGTGGCCGGTCTGCTGCAGCCAGTGCAGCATCATGATCTGGGTGAGGTGGCCGACATGCAAACTCGAGGCCGTCGGGTCATAGCCGATATAGGCGGTCACGGTTTCCTTGGCGAACAATTCGTCGAGACCTGCCTCGTCGGAGATCTGGTGAATGAAGCCGCGCTCATCGAGCGTGCGGAGGAAATCGGACTTGAACCTGGACATAACCTTTTACTTTCTGGTTTGATCTTTACGGCCATCGAAAACCGGTGACCGTCGCGGCTTTATCATTGTTTTTTGAAATGTGCACCCGTTTCGGCCATGAATGTCGGGATTCAAGGTCAGCATGATTCGAGATTGCGGGAGAGCGGCAGGTGGGCGAGGTGAAAACGGCAATCGGACTGATGAGCGGCACGTCGATGGACGGCATCGATATCGCGCTTCTGCGTACCGATGGCGAGAGCGTGGTGCGGCATGGGCCAAGCGGCTATTTTCCCTATGATCCCGGCCTGCGGGCCATCTGGCAGAAGGCGCTGGTCACCGCCAAATCCATCCGTGAACGGCACGAACGCCCCGGAGATCTTGATGAGGCAGAGCGCAAGCTGACGCTTGCCCATGCGGCGGCGGTGAAATCCTTTCTCCATCGTCACCGGCTTCTGCCCGGTGAAATCGATGTCATCGGTTTTCATGGCCAGACGGTGCTGCACCGGCCGGATGATGCGCTGACGGTGCAGATCGGTGACGGACCCTTGCTAGCTGAAGAAACCGGTATCGATGTTGTTTACGATATGCGCGCCAATGACATGGTGCATGGCGGGCAGGGCGCGCCGCTCATTCCGGCCTATCACATGGCGCTGTCTGCCAACCTACCTGACGGGTTTGAGACGCCTGCGGTCTTCGTCAATATCGGCGGTATCTCCAACCTCACCTTCATCGGTGAATCTGGCCAGCTTGCCGCTTTCGATAGCGGCCCCGGCAATATGCTGATCGACCAGTGGATCGAGGCCCATACGGGCAAGGCCTTCGACAAAGGCGGCAGGACGGCGGCGGGTGGCAGCGTCGTTGCCTCGCTGGTGGCGCGTTATATGGAAAGCCCGTTCTTTTCCGGTAATATTCGCCGTTCGCTGGATCGCAGCGATTTTGCGCCCCCGGAAAAGGGTGAGCTCTCGCTGGCCGATGGTGCACGGACTTTGGCGCATCTGACGGGGGCCGCCATTCTGAAGTCGGCAAGCTATCTGCCGGAGGCGGCGAAGACCTATGTGGTCTGTGGTGGCGGTCGGCTCAATCCGGTGATCATGGCGGAGTTTGCAGAACTTGCCGCCAAGGTCGGTGCGCGGGTGATTGCGGCTGAAGAGGCGGGGTTCGATGGCGGCGCGATGGAGGCGGAGGCCTGGGCCTATCTGGCCGTTCGGTCGCTGAAGGGGTTGCCGCTGACCTATCCCGGTACGACGGGGGTGAAGGAGCCGGTGACGGGTGGGGTTTTGGTGAAGGTTTAATAGAAGACGGTGGATGTGGCTTACCCCCCTCTGCCCTGCCGGG
>NZ_DAMDBP010000021.1:0-11341 GCF_032092815.1 Agrobacterium sp.
CATGGTGTAGAGGCCGGTCATCAAGGCGGCCTGTTTCGGAAAATCGCGTTTGACGAGACCGGGCAGCAGCACGTTGCCGATGGCAATGCAGGCACCTGCGAGCGCCGTGCCGATAAACAGCAGTGGAATGGAGGAGAGACCACGCAGGGCCGTGCCGGTTGCCAGCAGCAGCAACACGCCAAGCAGCGTCCATTCCGAACCAAAACGCTGTGCCAAGCGCGGTGCAAACGGCGAAAAGGCCCCAAGGCAGACAACGGGCAGGGTGGTCAGGAAACTGGCACCCAGCGCTGAAAGGCCAAGCTCGGAGCGGATTTCCGGCAACAGCGCCGAGGCACTGGAAAACACCGGGCGGAGGTTAAAGGCGATCAGCACCAGGCTGGCACCAAGAATGACCCGACCAAAGGTGCTGAGCGCAGGCGGAGCAGGCGGTGGAACATTATCCACCTCGGCATCAACGAGGGTTTCGCTCAGCGGCTCATCATGGCTGTCGGCGAGCGGATTGGCATGCGCAACCGTGGTTTGGTCGGCGGAAACTGTGATGGGCGAATTCATGAAAGCAGCAATCGATCAAGGGTGGAGAAAACGGGTGCCATGAAACGGCGAACGGCGGCGGAAGCCTTGTCGGCATCACCGCTTTCAATGGCGTCAATGATGGCGGCATGGGCCTGCATGTCAGGCTCAGGCACTTCCTCGTCAAGCGTCGCCTCAATGGTTTCAGCGATGGAGGAGGAGAAGAAATTGTAGATTTCGATCATCGCCTGATTGCAGGACGCGGCAATCACAGCGCGGTGGAACGCCAGATCACGGGCAATGAACAACGATTTGTCACCACCGGCATAGTTGCCACGCTCAGCAAGCAGGCGCCGCAGTTCTGTAATCATCTCAGGCGTGTGGCGGATGGCTGCCAGCCGCGCGGCTTCGACATCAAGCGCGCACCGCGCCTCGAACTGGTCCCGCAGACTGGCTCTGCGCGCCTGCGTCAGCGGGCCGCTGATGTCGGTGTTGGAGAGCACATAAGTGCCGGAGCCTTGTCGGGTCTCCAGCAGACCTTGCGCCACCAGCACTCGCACGGCTTCGCGCACGGTGCCACGGCTGATTGACAGCATCTCCGACAGGCTGGTTTCGTTGGGCAACTTCTCGCCAACCTGCCAGCGCTGCGACAGAATTTCGCTGCGTATGGCGTCGATGGCACGTTCCGTCAGGCTGATTTTTTCAAGGTTCTGCATGATCTAATCATAAAGTCATCTGATGAATTTGGATTATGCCTGTGCAGGTGTTTTGTCAATCATCAAGGTGGGGATGTTGTCTCCGGTTGGTGATGTTGGGTTTTGTCTGACTACTGTCCACGACGCTCATTGTGCGCTCCAACGGTTCCCCAAACGCTCCTCATTTCTGTGCTTGTCACAGAAATCCAGTCATCCCAAGTCCTTGGGATGAGAAGACATCTATCGTCTCGCAGACGCGTGACTGCTGGATCCCTGTGATATCCCTCGGGTCAAGCCCGAGGACAGGGAAGAGGGAGGTCGCAGCAACCATCAGGACACACCTTGAACGTTCATGATGGGTGCAAGAGCGCCGCTCGCTCCCCTACCTCTACCCTTGTGGGAGAGGAAGAAAAATCATGGTCTTAGCTTCAGCTAAGTCATAGATTTTTCAGGTGAGGGGTCCAATACTTCTACAGCGCCCATTGTTGACGCCGACGTTGCTCTACCAGTCACCATTAAGACCTCGCCCGGAATTGCACCCCCATGATGGGGTTCCCACCCCTCACGCACACCAGGGCGGAGTTCTGATCCTGCTCGTCGCATAAGGCGCCGGGCCGATAATGGTGTTGCGGCCGTTCTGCACCTGAAAAATCAGATGCGCCTGGCTGATTGACTGGTCGCGCGTATCGTCAGGATAGGCAAGGCCCACCTGTCCTTCACTGCCCAAGAAATAAGAACCGTTCACACCACGATTGATCGAGGTGCGCAGTTCGGACGCCACATCCCGAAACAGGCGCGGATGCTCCGCCCGGACCCACGCGCTAACCAAAAGCTGCACCCGGTCATAGGCAAGACCGGCCTGCGAATTGCCGGGCAACACATCAAATGCCCTGAAGTAACGGTCGCGAAACCCTTCGGCAATCGGGTCGGCATAAAGGCCGCTGGTGGTTGCCCAGACAACGCCTTCCGAGGCCGCACCCAGCTCGCTCTGGAACTGCGGCACCGAAGGGCCGTAAATATCGTAGATGATGGCGCGTAACGGATTGTCGAGAAAGGCCCGCTGAAAGGCGATGGCATCTTCCACGAAAAACGATGCCAGCATGATCACCGACGGGTCGAGTTGGTGCAATTTGTCCACCGCCCGTTGCCAGCAATCCGGGGTATCGGAGGCAACCTCGATGACATCGATCTGCCAGCCACGGCGGCCAAGTTCCGCCTCGAGATACTCCATGCCGATATCGAGATCGGGCCAGAGCGGCTGCAGAATGGCAAGGCGTTTTTTCTGCGTACACCAGTGTTTGGCCGCCTGCAGCTGGTTGACGACGCGGGCAAGGCCAACCCCGTAATTCACATCGCTGGCGCAGGTCTGAAAGATATTGCCCAGCCGCGCCCGACTGTCGCGCACCCGCTCCACCGCCCGGTGCATGGTGGCAGCGTGCAGATAAGGAATGCCCGCTTCACCGACAATGTCGTGAACGGCGGTGGAATAACAGGCGTAACCGGCGGTTATGCCATCCACTTCCTTTTCGATCAGTGCGTGATAGGCGCCGAACGTGCTGGCCGGATCGCCACTGTCGAAAGATATGGTTTCCAGCGTAACCGGCCGGCCGCACACGCCACCCCGTGTGTTGATTTCGGAGATCGCCAGTTTGGCGCCGTTCAGCATTTCGATGGAATCGGTCTGCCCATGACCACTGCCGGCAAAGGGCAGGCCGATGATCAGCGGGCGCACCTTGTTGCCACGTGACGAGGCATGGGGCCGTGGTTGGCGACTGGCGTACGGCTGAAAATCACCCGCAGCTTCAGATTTCAACTCCGGCAGACGGGCTGCAACATCTTCGATTTCGCTGAGGCCAAGGGCCGGACCGCCGGTGGAACCACCGGGCGTCGGCAGGCGGCATATGCCCTGCTGCACGGCATAGCTGGCAAGCGCTGCGCGGCTCCACAGCTGCATCTTGCCGAACAGGTTTTCGATATGTTTTTGCGTGGTGCGTTTGCTGATATCCAGCCGCACGGCAATGTTTTCATTGCTGAGGCCAAGCGCCACCAGCGTCAGAATATCCAGCTCACGAAGGGTAAGGTTGAAGGGCGGGGTTACCAGCGTCATCTGCACGGTGGCAAAACGGCGGCCGCGCAGCATTGACCCCTGAGTAATCTGCACCCGGTGCCAGCGGCTCTG
Source organism: Agrobacterium sp. (assembly GCF_032092815.1). Lineage (GTDB taxonomy): Bacteria > Pseudomonadota > Alphaproteobacteria > Rhizobiales > Rhizobiaceae > Agrobacterium. The sequence goes on from NZ_DAMDBP010000021.1 coordinate 3,385, forward strand.
GTGGTCTGCGAGATGAAAAACAATGCGGTCCCGATCAAGGGCGAGCAGGGCGCGGGCATATAAGGTCACATCGTGAAAGGCGCTTATATAGTGCGCACCGGTGCGGTCGTCGAATTCCTCCACCGCACCGTGGTGATCGACAAAACATCGCCAACTGTCTCGCGGTGTGTCTCGCGATGGATCCATCTCAGCGCCCCTCTTTGCAACATGCTGATAACGCAAAGTGCGTGACAAGGTTCACCTGCCGCGCACCAGAGTCAAGCCATGCGACGGGCGCCTTATTTGCCCGGCCAGTTGTAATCGTCTGGCATTGGGGCGACGCCACGCGCATCCGGCAGCGCTATGCGGCGGTGGTCTTCTTCGTCATCCACCCATGCGCGGGCAATCTCGTCGCAGGTGGCAAACCACACGCCGTCATGGCCCTTGATGTGCTCGATCAGCCGTTCCAGCATGATCATGTGATGCGCCTGGCCGATGATCTGCGGATGCAGCGCCATGGCATAAATGCCATTTTCCTGGTTGGCATAACCGTAATCGAAAATGTCCTTCCAGCGGCGCAGCACGGCGTCGGTATCGGACATGCCTTCCTGATTACCGGTATAGGCAAGGGCCGGGAAGTCATCGAGATACCAGCTGACCGGAATTTCCAGCACCTTGCTGGCAGGGCCGGCGACATTGCCCTTTTCCCAGTTCACCTGCCAGCGCTGCGGACGGTAAGGAACAAGGTCACGTGCCATCAGGCTGCTGTCATAGAGGAAACCGGCCTCTTCAATGAGATCAAGCGTGTTGTCGCTGTAGTCCCAATAAGGGGAACGATAACCGGTCGGGCGAATGCCAAAATGTTTCTTGTAGGTGGCAAAGGCCAGATCCATCAGCCGACGTTCAGTATCGCGGCTGATCAGGGTCGGGTTCTCATGGTAATAACCGTGATGGGCAATTTCGTGTCCCGCCTCGAAAACCTTTTGGTTGACGGCCGGGAAGGTGTCGACCGTGTGGGCCGGCGTAAAGAAGGTGGTGCGGATATCGTGTTTTTTAAACAGCGACAAAAGCCGTGGCGTGCCGACCTCTGCACCAAATTCACCACGCGACATGAATGACGGTGACGGGCGGTTGAAGCCGCCAAGCCACAGCGACTGTGCATCAAAATCGACGCCCAGATTAACGGCAATCTTTTTACCGGCAGGAAGTTTCAAAGAACCCATTTTCTCCTCCTTGGACAGGGTTGTGCAAAGCCTCTCGCGGTGAGAGGTCGCGCTTCGTTTCAGGCATGCGTCTGGAAAAAGGTTTTAGAGGTGGGAAGGCCACGCCCTGTAGAGATCGGCTCTGCGGCGACGATCCTTGAAGGTGGTTGCCGCACCGCTTGCACGGTTCTCATAGAGCAGGTCCAGATTGACCGTACCGGTGACAGTGGTCTCAACATTGGCCGGCGCTTCGGCAATGATGCCAGCAGCATTGGCCCAGGCCAGATCGCAGGGGCCGAGCACCGAGCTTTTCGCCCAGCCGTTTGGCAGAGGGCCGCCCGGCTGGCCACCGAGGCAGCAATGCACGAGATAAATCTGGTTTTCGATGCAGCGGGATTGCGCGCAGTGGCGCACACGCCAAAAACCCTGCTCGGTGAAGGTGGCGGATGGCGTCAGGATGATCTCGGCACCCTGTTCAACCAGTGCGGCCGAACATTCCGGTATCTCGGTTTCGTAACAGACGTTGAAACCCACCTTGGCAAACGGCAGCTGGAAGGTTTCCATCTTGGAGCCTTCCGACGTTGACCAGTTGGCCTCGGCCGGGAAGATGTGGGTTTTGGCATGCTCAAATCTCTCGCTATCAGGACCGAAGAGATAGGCGATGTTTTCAAAACGATCGTCCGACACTTTGACGAGATGCGACCCGGCCGCAATGAACTGGCCGCGCTTTTTCGCCTCGTCCTTGAACAGCGAGATGTAGTCTTTGGTGAATTCGTCAATCAGCACCAGTTCCGAAATCGGCCGGTTTTTCCAGTCCTTGAGTGTCGTGAACAGCTCGATGGTGAAAAGCTCTGGGAAAACGACAATATCCGAGCCGGCTGCCTGATCGAGCAATGTGCGAACCCGCGCTTCCATCTCCTCAAAACCGTTGATCTCTCGCACATGATACTGGCAGGCCGATATGGTGACCTCACGTGGCATGGTTTCCTCCTAACATGCTGTGGCGGCTGCGATCTGCAGTGCCCATGGAGGAAGGCTAGTCGCGGAGGGGGCAGGCCTCCATACGCCTTAATGCGTACGGGTGACGTCATGGTTTTGTCGGTTGCTGCTCCGGCAACCTACACGTCGGGTATCCAATAAGTGTAATTCTCACTTCAACAAATACCGTGCTCATGTGAGCGTCTTTATAATTTTTTGATAGCGGTTGCCTGCGTCGAAGTGGATTTACATCGAGCTCTGTGGTTTCAATCATTTTTTATTTTGTCTGAGTCGCACGTTTGCGTTTCTGAATGGTTGCAGGCTTTGCTTGGGAATCTGCCTTTACCGCTAGTCTTGATGTAGATTTTTTGGAAGACGAAGCAGGTTGGAAATTATCGTCAAGTTTCAATATCTTATCAACAACAATGGAAATTGCTGGTTCCTCATTTGCTATATATGAAGGGCTTTTATCTTCGATACGCGGGACAGGTTTTTGTTGCGCCCATGATGTCGCCTTACCGTCGGAATCTTTACGCTTCTTCTTCTCGAAAATATCACGGTAGCGCCGTGGGGAGATTCCTATAAATGGCTCAAATAAAACCTTTGTCTCTCGTTCAGCTGGAGAAAAGGTAATCGCATCGGCATGCATGTCCTTTGCGTGGCTCTTAGGGTAAGGCTCAAGGAAAACAACTCGACGAACACCCGATGATACAATGTGTTTAGCACACATGTGACAAGGAAATGTGGTGGTGAACATGATAGAGTCAGATAATGCTTTACCCTTGCGGGCTGCATCCGTAATAGCGGACATCTCGGCGTGGATTATGCGCCCAAACTCTATAATATCCATAATGCGTGAATCGGAAATCAATCGCTCAGTCATGAGTTTTTTTACTTGATCAGTTGTTTCGCCCTCAGCCGTGAGATTATTTGAAAGAAACCCAAGTTTTCCCATTCTTTCAACTAGATCATGAAGGACACGTAGCTTCCGGCTGTGGTTACCATCTTCACCTTCCTCGAAATCACGGTGTGGATCTATTGGGTCATCACACCAATATGTTCCTCCAAACGCCTTGGGAACCTCGTTACATCCAAGTGTGATTATCTCACCTCGATCTGAAAATATTGCAGCTCCAATTTGACGGGACAAATCTAACGAGCGTAATGATGCTCCGGCTGCGGCGTACATGCCATATTCAGCCTTCGTTGGTGATATACTGTTGTGACCGAAGAAGGCGTTTACAAATCGTTCAACGACTTCTTTCGCCTCCTTGCCATATTGGCCAGGAACAAAAATGTCACCTAAATGGAAAACATCTGAGACACGTTGGCCGTAGGCCTCATCAACTTCGTTATGATCTTGCGCGATAAGATCGATAGCTTCTTTTTCTGCGTCTTCTTCTTCGATGATGCCGGTGCCGTATCCCTTGATTTTTTTTATCAGTTCCCGACGGCGTTCCTCTTTATCGGAGAACACTGACACCTGAATAAATTTGCGACCGTAAACTTCTCTTAGAAGAGTTATCTCTTCTTCGCGCTTCAGTTGGCGGATGATGTAGGCTGTACCTAGCGCAGGCTGATCTTGAGAAATGCCATTCACTTTCTGCCTAACCCGCCGGATTTCACCGATGGCAAGACAGGCTAAAGCTGCATGGTTTTTCGCACCTTGCCGAACTTGATCGGCTTGTCTTATTAAAGATCGATATCGATTTCCGTAGGAAGATTCGTCCACTTTAACCTGTGGTAATATATCCTCCATCACTCTTGTAATGTGTATCAATCGGCTTTCGTACTGGACTTTGTGGAGTGCTTCCTGCAAGTAGCCGGTGATTGCGTTGAGGTCGACACCTATGGGGCCAACTAGTCCTATTACGATCTCTGGATTATCGACTACGGCAGTGACCATTATGGCTCCTTAACGGGAACTTTATGACTTAGGCCGGATTATCATATCGTGACCTGGTTAATCGATGTATATTCGAGTCGGGGAAATCATTGGAGGTGCAGCGATGAGTGCAACCGTAGCTAGACAAGATTCATCCACAAGCAAAGAGCGTGGTGAAGAGTTGCGTACGATCATGCAGAACGCTGTACAGAATGTACTGCAACGACCAGAGACATTGAGAGGGCCCTACGTCATTCGCGATTCTGACTTGCAGTCTCCTAGTGGACGGTAAAAAGCAGGATCAGCCTGTAGCTTGCTTATATTGACGCTCGCGCTCGACCCAAATAGCTTTCATAAGCTAAGTTTTCTCGAATTCACTTTATATGTAAAGTGAAGTGGGATTTTCATTTACTTCGACGCGACGTCAGAAACGTGTGCCAACTCTTTTATCCTAAATTTTCGCACCAATAGGTGGCAGCCGATGGTTGTTCCCAATGTGCTGTGCCTCGTGCAAGCTCCATATGCTCCATTGTGGGGTTTTGGCATTTGGTAATAGTTTTTGCTGTGTTGCTGAGGCAAGCACACTTGCAAAGCTTCGGTTTCAACTCTTTTTGAGATCATCTTGACGGACGCTGTATCTGCATCAGCCTTGTTTTGGAACTTTTGTCTATCATCAACAACACCAAAACGAAAAAAGCCCGGCTCAATGCCGGGCTTCTCTTTTCATATCGCTATTGCGAACTGATTAGCTGCAACCGCTTGTCGCGCCGCATGTGTCGCACTTCTCGCAGGTGCCGTTACGCACCATGGTGAAGTTCTGGCACTCGGAGCACATGTTGCCGGTGTAGCCTTGAGCAATCGAGCGCATGCGGCGTTCGTTTTCCACCTTCTTGGCTTCCGTCTTGGCAGAGGCTGCGTCAGCAGCTGCCTTGTCGGAGAAGAGGGCCGTTGCGGCCTGTTCGCTCTCGGTTGCCAGCGATTCCTCGGCAATCTCTTCCGCCAGTTCCTTGGCGCGCTCTTCATAATCGCGCTTGAAGGCGACGATTTCAGAGGTGGAAACGGCGGTTGCCACTTCCAGCTTGCGCACGGCGCTGCCGCTGAACGAGGTCACGCTTGCCGAGGCACGGGCAGGGGCTGCTGTTGCTGCACCCTTCGGCTCGGAGGAAGCGCGTTCGCTGTTGGAAACCAGCGTTGGCTTGTAACCGCGGGTCCAGCCGGTGGAAACCAGGTTGGTCTTGCCTTCCTGAATGCCCTTGCCGAGTGCCGTGTTGGAGAAATCAGACGTGTCGACATGCGCCAGATCGTGGCGGCCAAGGTAGGACACGGCGAGTTCGCGGAACACGTAGTCGAGGATCGATGTGGCGTTCTTGATCGCGTCGTTGCCGATAACCATGCCAGCTGGTTCGAACTTGGTGAAGGTGAAGGCCTCCACATATTCTTCCAAAGGCACGCCATATTGCAGGCCGAGCGATATGGCGATGGCAAAGTTGTTCATCATCGCACGGAAAGCAGCGCCTTCCTTGTGCATGTCGATGAAGATTTCGCCGAGGCGACCATCACCGAATTCGCCGGTGCGCAGGTAAACCTTGTGACCACCAACAGCAGCCTTCTGGGTGTAACCCTGACGGCGGTTCGGCAGCTTTTCACGTTCGCGGCTGACACGCTCGACAACACGCTCGATGATCTTTTCGGTGATGGTGACGGCCTGTGCCGCAACTGGCTGCTGCATCAGCTCTTCCAGTGCGTCTTCGTCGTCCTCATCCTCAACCAGCGAGGCATTGAGTGGTTGCGACAGCTTGGAACCATCGCGGTAAAGGGCGTTGGCCTTCAGCGCCAGCTTCCAGGACAGCATGTACGCTGCGCCGCAATCTTCAACCGTTGCATCATTCGGCATGTTGATCGTCTTGGAGATCGCACCGGAGATGAATGGCTGGGCAGCCGCCATCATGCGGATGTGGGATTCAACCGAGAGGTAACGCTTGCCGATCTTGCCGCATGGGTTGGCGCAATCGAACACGGCAAGATCTTCGTTCTTGAGGAACGGCGAACCTTCCAGCGTCATCGCACCGCAAACGTGAACGTTTGCTGCGTCGATGTCCTTCTTGGCAAAACCGATGTGCTCCAGAAGGTTGAAGCTCATGTCGGACAGCTGCTCGTCGGAAACTTTCAGCGTGTCCTTCAGGAAGTCCGCACCCAGTGTCCACTGGTTGAACACGAACTTGATGTCGAAGGCGCTCTTCAGGGCAGCATTGACGGCTTCAATCTTCTCATCGGTGAAGCCCTTGGCCTTCAGCGTGGTCGGATTGATGGCCGGTGCCTGATTGAGGTTGCCGTGACCAACTGCGTAAGCCTCGATTTCAGCAATCTGGCTTTCGGAGTAACCGAGCGAACGCAGGGCGTCCGGAACGGCGCGGTTGATGATCTTGAAGTAACCGCCGCCGGCCAGCTTCTTGAACTTTACCAGCGCAAAGTCAGGCTCGATACCGGTGGTGTCGCAATCCATGACGAGGCCGATCGTGCCGGTTGGCGCGATAACGGTGGTCTGGGCGTTGCGGTAACCATGCTGTTCGCCAAGCTCCAACGCCTTGTCCCAAGCCGACATGGCATGGGTGACGAGGTCAGGATCGGTGCAATCTGCGTGGATCAGGGCAACCGGGTTTACCGACAGCTCTTCATAACCATAGGCCAGACCGTGTGCGGCGCGGCGGTGGTTACGGATTACGCGCAGCATGTTGTCGCGGTTCGGTGCAAAGCCCGGGAACGGACCAAGCTCGCCAGCCATTTCAGCCGATGTAGCGTAGGAAATACCGGTCATGATGGCGGTCAGGGCACCGGCAATGGCGCGGCCTTCATCGCTGTCATAAGGAATGCCCGAAGACATCAGGAAGCCGCCGATGTTGGCGTAACCGAGGCCGAGCGTGCGGTATTCGTAAGAACGTTCAGCAATCTGGCGCGATGGGAACTGTGCCATCATCACGGACACTTCAAGAACAACGGTCCACAGGCGAACGGCGTGTTCGTAGTCTGCAATGTTGATGCGCTTGGTGGCCGCATCCTTGAACTGGATGAGGTTGAGCGAGGCAAGGTTGCAGGCCGTGTCGTCAAGGAACATGTATTCCGAGCACGGGTTGGACGCACGGATTGGACCGGCGGCTGGCGAAGTGTGCCAGTCGTTCATGGTGGTGTTGAAGTGCAGGCCTGGGTCAGCCGATGCCCATGCGGCATGGGAGATCTTTTCCCAGAGGTCACGGGCCTTCAGGGTCTTCATGACCTTGCCGTCGCGGCGTGCCGTCAGGTTCCAGTCACCGTCATTTTCAACGGCGCGCAGGAAGTCATCCTTCAGCGAAACGGAGTTGTTGGAGTTCTGACCCGAAACAGTCAGGTAGGCTTCCGAATCCCAGTCCGTGTCGTAGGTCTTGAATTCGATGTCCTTGTAACCCTGCTGGGCAAACTGGATAACGCGCTTGATGTAGTTTTCTGCAACCTGGTCCTTCTTGGCAGCGCGGATTTCGCGCTTCAGGGCAGGGTTCTTTGCAGGGTCAAAGCAATCGCCATTGTCAGCTTCACAGTTCACGCAGGCCTTCATGATGGCCTTGAGGTGCTTGGCAACAATCTTGGAACCGGTAACGAGGGCAGCAACCTTCTGCTCTTCCTTCACCTTCCAGTCGATATAGGCTTCGATATCAGGGTGATCGACATCAACAACCACCATCTTTGCCGCACGGCGGGTCGTGCCGCCAGACTTGATGGCGCCAGCTGCGCGGTCACCAATCTTGAGGAAGCTCATCAGGCCGGAAGACTTGCCGCCGCCGGAAAGCTTTTCGCCTTCGCCACGCAGATAGGAGAAGTTGGAACCGGTGCCGGAGCCGTATTTGAACAGACGGGCTTCACGCACCCACAGATCCATGATGCC
>NZ_DAMDBP010000021.1:11458-32005 GCF_032092815.1 Agrobacterium sp.
GACCATCAATGCCATAGGCCCAGTGCAGACCGGTGTTGAACCACTGTGGAGAGTTCGGCGCAACGCGCTGGCTGGCCAGCATGTAGGCAAGCTCGTCACGGAAGGCGAGCGCATCTTCTTCGGACGAGAAATATTTGCCCTTCCAGCCCCAGTAGGCCCATGTACCGGCCAGACGGTCAAACACCTGGCGCGCATCGGTTTCAGAGCCGTAACGCTCATTTTCCGGCAGTTCCTTCAGGGCCTTCTCGTCGGCAACCGAACGCCACAGGAAAGACGGAACGTCGTTTTCTTCAACCTTCTTGAGGAACTTTGGAACTCCGGCCTTGCGGAAATACTTCTGCGCCAGAACGTCGGTCGCAACCTGGCTGAACTGCGCGGGAACGTCGATATCCGCCAGACGGAAAACAATAGAACCATCCGGGTTCTTGATTTCGCTGACGGCCTGGCGGAAGTCGATGTCCGCATAAGGCGACTGGCCTGGCTTCGTGAAGCGGCGTTCAATGCGCATTGTGTTCGTTCCTCGTCCAATTGGCGCCCGTCAAGGGGGCGCAATAATCCGGTCCGGCCTCGCGTGAGTCTCGCGCGCAGCCGGGTGTTGCCGATCTGAGTGGGATGTTCATCCGTAGATGGTCATCCTGTATATCGTGGTGATTTCGGCTGCAAGCATACTATATATAGTATTAACAGTTTCTTGCTACCAGTCCCCGCATCATGTTTCTGGCGGTTATTTCAGACCACAAAAAGTCTCACGCTCCATGCCTCTCATGGCCGAAACGCAGACAAACGCGTGTACTGAAACTGAAAAGAACCGGCCTCGTTTTACCGATTCAGTTACCGCCGCAACATGATTGGTACTTTTAGGATTTGCAGTGATTCCGTCAAGCCTTAGTTTGCAACCGTTTGTTAACCACAAGATATTGTGTGGGGAGGCTGTGGAAAACGGGGAAAGGAAAACCTTCCATAAATTTCAGATACTTGGCACGAATTGCTGAAACATTGTCCACAGGCGGTTACGACGCGTAATGCCGCGAAAAGCCCTGTTTTGTGGGCTATCTTCAAAATGTCACATTTTGTTACAGTGATTTCAGGCCGTTTTTCCATCCCCAGTTTTTTGCCAAAAACCGTGAAAATGGCGATCTTTTCAAAAAAACGGACTTGGGTGAAATTTTCGCTTGTCTGTCACCCAAAACACCACACTTGCCCATCTTTGCACCTCACAGGTACCTCTAGAAATAATTTCGATAACGTTTTTTTGTTGCAGCAGTGGTTGGGCGCCTCTCTTTGCACCACTAGGGGTAGGGGTGCGGGGTTTTTTAGGCTGTTTTTGTCGCAGGCGAATAAACGCCCTCAAGATGACATTACGTTTCGAGGGCGTTGTTGTCTGGGACATTGTTACACGGCCCAGCGCCGCACAGTGATTGTTGCGAGTGCCAGTACGGCCATGGCAGCAAACACCAGCCCGATATCCCTGTACATCGCCTCAAAACCGAACCAGCCGATCCAGGGTTGGCTGAGCAGTGGCGAGGTGAAGTGACCAAGAAACATCGATGCGGTGATGAGGCCGGCAATACGGCCGCGCAACTGGGGTGGCGCAATCTGGATGGTCAGCGACATGATGCTGGGCATCACCACGCCAAGACCGATGCCCAGCACAGACATGGAGAGGAGGGCTGGGACCATGCCCGTCGCCTGCGCCAGTAGAACAAAGCCTGTTGCCATCAGACCAAGGCCCGCCGCCAAGATGCCAAACACCGCAAACCGCGAGCGCAGCAGGCCAAAGCTGATGGCGGCCAGCGCACCGGCCAGATTAAAGATACCAATCGCATATCCGATGGCGCTGGCACTGTTGATTTGCAGATGGCGCAGGAAAAACGGCAGTTGCGATGGCACGGTGTAAAACAGTGCATTCACCAGGAAGGTGGAGAATGCCAGCAGCAACACCAGCGACCAGCGCGCCTGTGTGGCACTTTTTACTGTGCCCGTTAATGCCGCGGCTTTTCTGGCAGGTTCGGCCAGAAACAGCAAAACGGCGGGCAGAATGACGAGGGATGCCGCGTAAATGGCAAATGGTACCCGCCAGTGAATATCGGCCAGAATGCCGCCGGTAATCACAAAGGCAACACCACCAAACTGGGTGAAGGCCTGTTGCAGGCCAAGATAGTTCTCGCGCTCGGTCCCGGTAAAATAATCCCCAGCCAGCGTGGTGCTGACCGTCATGATGCCGCCAATCGCCAGCCCAAGTGCAGCGCGGCCAGCCAGCAGGGACAACAGACTGTCCGCCAAAAGGCCTGACATGCCGGCGAGACCATAAAGTACCATGCTGATGATCAGCAGCCTTTTGCGGCCGAAACGATCAGCCAGAAAACCGGCAACGGGGGCAGACATCGCCACGAAGATCGCCGGCAAGGTCAAAACCATGCGGGCAAGCAGCGCGACGTGGTCCGTGCCCGCAAAGGCCTGTTCAATGGCGGGAAGGGAAGGCGCAACCGTTGTTCCTGCCATGATGGTCAGCGTGGCCACGAATAACAATGTGCCCTTCAGGGCAAGGCTATGCTCTTTCATTACGCAGTCTTTCGGTAAGGCGTGACCTCACGTCCCTGTTTCAGCGTGTAGGCCCACCATTGCAGCTTGGCCATCATGGTTTGAAAAGCGGTGACCGCTGATGCGTCAGCATTGAGCTGACCTTCCGGGCCAACATTTTTCCAGGGATTGGCAAAGCTGACGACATCACGCGTCGTCACCGCATGCAGTTCGGAAAATACCGGACGAAGCTGCTCCACGGCCCGCAGGCCGCCGGAAATGCCGCCATAGCAAACAAAACCGACGGGTTTCGCATTCCATTCCTCATAGGCGGAATCAATCAGGATTTTCAGGGCGCCGGTGTAGCTGCGGTTATATTCCGGGGTGATGACGATGAAGGCATCGGCGGACTGCAGGCTCTCGCGCAGTCTTTTTGCCGGCTCCACATCGGTGCAGTGCCCCTGCGGCAGATTCAGTTCACGCGGGTCCAGCACCTCAACCTCGATATGCGGCATATCTGCCAGCTGCTGATTGACCCATGCCGTCATCACATCAGCAAAACGCACGGAGCGAGCACTGCCAATAATCACGCGGAGGGAAAGCCTTTTGTCTGTCATGGAAAATCCTTTCGGTTGAATAATCCGTGTGGTAATTCCTCAAGTAAGGTTGAGGTCAATAGTCATGACAAAAAAACTTCGGCAGCGGCCGATCATGCGGGATTTGAGCGTGGGCGAGGTGGCGGAACGCGCTGGCGTTGCCGTATCCACCTTACATTTTTATGAGGCTGAAGGGCTGATCAAGGGCTGGCGCACCGGCGCCAACCACCGCCGTTACGGGCGTGATGTGCTGCGCCGCATTGCCATTATCAAGGTGGCGCAACGGGCCGGCATTCCTTTGAAGGAGGTACAGGCCGCCCTTGGTGCTCTGCCGGACGGGCGAACGCCCAACTCAGATGATTGGGAACGGTTGGCAGCCGACTGGCGTGCCGACCTCGATGATCGTATTGCGCGGCTGACCCGGCTGCGCGACCACCTGACCGGCTGCATCGGCTGCGGCTGTCTTTCCACGGACCAGTGTCCGTTGCGTAATCCCGGTGACGTGCTGGGTGAAAACAGCGCTGGCCCCGTGCTGCTGGAGCCGAACGGTTGAAACAAAAAAGGCCGCGCCAAGCGCAGCCTTTCAAGGTGTCATAACGGCGTGGGATCAGCCGCGCGAACCCTTGGCAATCGGCTCCTGATAGGAGAAGCCCATATCCCATGGGAAATAGATCCAGGTATCCTGGCTGACTTCGGTCACGAATGTGTCGATCATCGGCACGCCTGAAGGCTTGGCATAAACGCAGGCAAAATGGGCCTTTGGCAGCATTTCGCGCACTTCCGATGCCGTTTTGCCGGTATCGGTCAGATCGTCCACCACCAGAATGCCCTGACCCTGTTCGGTGGTCAGCTCAGGCGAAATGCCCTTCAGGACGTTCATGTCGCCCTGATTGACGTAATCGTGGTAAGAGGCGATGCACACCGTCTCGATGAGACGGATGTTCAGCTCGCGGGAAATGATTGCAGCAGGCACCAGGCCGCCACGCGTAATACAGACGATAGCGCGGAATTCCTGGTTCAGACCAGCAAGGCGCCATGCAAGGGCGCGTGCATCTCTGTGGAATTGATCCCATGAAACGGGGAAAGCTTTATCGGGAAGAGAGGACATGAGAAAAGCCACCATGAGCGTGTTGTGTCGATGGCTTTCGCTAATAGCGGCAACACCGCCGAAAAATCAAGCTTTCCACAGATCGGCGGTTTCGTTTCACACAGCTGTTATAAAATTACACTAGCTGCTCTCCTGTTTTCTAATTCCCGCAGGAGAAGAAAAAATGCGTGTTTTTAACAAATTTGTCGCCGCATTGGTGATTGGTACAACTTTGACGACGCCGGTGTTTGCACAGGAAAAGCCGGCAAAGAACGTCATTCTGCTGATTTCGGATGGTGCAGGCATCAACACCTGGCACGCCGCCAGCTATTATCGCCACGGCGCATTGGGCCGCGAAGTCTATGATGATTTCGACGTGAAGGTGTTTTCATCCACACATCCGCTCAACACATCAAACGCCCCGACCAAGACGGCCGAGGGTAGCGTGACATTCGATCCTGCCGAATTGTGGAAAGCGGAAAAGTCCGACAGCGTGTTTGAAGGTTCGCTTGGCAACTATCCCGGTTACTTCACCGGTTATGACTATACCCGCGCCAATTACACAGACAGCGCTGCCGCAGCCACGGCTCTGGCCAGCGGCGTAAAGACCTATAACAACGCCATCAACTGGTCGAATGAGGACGAGAAGCTTAAGCATATCGGCGAATATGTCGTGGAAAGCGGTCGCGCCCTTGGTGTTGTCTCCAGCGTGCAGTGGAGCCACGCAACACCCGCCGGCTTCCTTGGCCACAATGCCAGCCGCAATGAATATGCAGCCCTTGGCAAGGAAATCGTTGAAAGCGGTCTGGCGACTGTTGTCATGGGGGCAGGCCACCCGCTGTTTGACAATAACGGCAAGGCAATCGAACCAAAGGACGACAAGGCCTATCGTTACGTTGGCGGCAAGGACACCTGGAAAAAGCTGAAATCTGGCGAAACCGCATACAAGCTGATTGAAACCAAGGCTGACTTTGAAGCCCTGGCAGCCGGTACACTCGACCTCGGTGACAAGACCAAGGTTCTCGGCACCGTTCAGAACAACGCGACCACCCAGTTCAACCGCAGCGGCGTTGGTTTTGGCGACAAGCTGGACAATCAGCCTGAACTGGCCACCATGACCAGGGCAGCCCTGAACCTGATTTCCAAGGATGAAGACGGTTTCTTCCTGATGGTTGAAGGCGGCGCGGTGGACTGGGCAGCCCATGCCAACAACCTGCCACGCATCATTGAAGAGCAGATCGAATTCAACGAGGCCGTTGAAGCGGCTGTCAAATGGATCGAAGAAAACAGCTCTTTCGATGAAACGATGATCATCGTCACCACCGACCACGGCAATGGCCTGCTGCAGGGACCGGATTCCGACAGCAAAGCCTATTCCGACATCATCAACCAGGGCGCTGGCGCCATGCCGCTGGTGCGTTGGAACTCCGACACCCATACACGCGAGTTGGTTCCGGTTTTCGCCAAGGGTAATGGTTCGGATTTCTTCAACAAAAATGCCAAGCCACATGATGGTCTGGCCCGTTACCACGTTCCTGCTGCAAGCCAGGTTTACGTTGATAACACCGATATCTTCCGCGCTTCGGCTGCCGCACTCGGCATCACCGTTGACCAGAAGACCAACTGATCAAACAGCGGATAACAAAAGGAAAGGGCGGCAATCTTGCCGCCCTTTTTCTATTCTGTCTGACGTGACTTGAAGCCTCAGCGCGACAGAAGCGTCAGCGCCGTCATCGAGTCAAGAAGCGTGCGGGTCACGCCGCCAAACAGCATTTCCCACCAGCGCGAATGGGTATAGGCCCCCATGACAAGCAGATCGATGCTGTCGTCCGAAAGGCGGTTTTCAATCGCCGCATGGGCAGACAGCGTGCCCGAGGTTGCCTTGGTGGTCACCGTTACCTTCACGCCGTGGCGTGCAAGCGTCGCGGCAAGTTCTGCACCGGCCATGGCCGGTGATTGAGATGCAGTTTCCGGTGGGTCGACCGAAAAGATTTCGACGCTTTCGGCCTCTTTCAGGAAGGGCAGGGCATCAAAGGCGGCACGGGTTGCCTCACGAGAACCGTTCCAGGCAATCAGCACCCGCTTGATCGGTTTGGGCTGGGTGATGATGTAAGGCACCAGCAGCACGGGGCGGCCGCTTTCAAACAGGAAACTCTCAATGTCGGAACGGCTGTCGGACAGACTCGACGAATCGCTTTGCCCGGCAATCACGATATCGGTGCAACGCGCGCTGTCGATGGCCGATGCCGATGTATAGCCGACCGAGGAAATGAAGCTGCGCCACTCATGCGACACGCCATTTTGAGACAGCCTCTGCTCGAAAATCTCGGCGATTTCCCTGGTTTCTTTCTGTGCCATATCCTGAAGCGCCTGAATGGAGGCAGGATCAGGAATTTCCATCGGGGCAACGACTGGCACGGCCGCCATGGTTTCCATGTGCAGGCCAATCACATGCGATGAGAACCTGTCCGCCAGATCAATGGCGAATTCACTAACCTTTGCTGCGTTTTCGGTATTGTCCAGAACGGTCAGAATGGTTTTGTAGCTCATGACGGTCTCCTCAATGGTATGCGTCTCAAGTAACTTGAAACTGATCCTTCTCGAAATATGTCGCCTTGATCCTGATCAAGTTGTCACCGTCTTTCGGTCCGGTGAAAAGATAACGCGCCAAAGCACTTAACGGTTCACGTGCCAGCTGATGCCTTTTCACGTCCAATCTTTTCCAGCATGTCGGAAACTGCCTGCGCTGCTGCATGCAGTACCGTCATGTCACGGGCGCGCACGACGATCTCCGTCGAGAAACGCTGCCCGTCATATTTGGGGTAGGAACCGATGCTGGTTTCTGGATGGTTTTTCTGAACTTCGCCCAGTGCCGTGCCGATATCGCCTTCGCCGTAAGGGCTGGCGACGGATTGCGACAGCAGTTTCACACCGGTTTTCAGGTGCGGTACGACATTGTGCACCATGGCCTGAAACACCTGCGGAACACCGGCCATTACATAGACATTGCCAATGTTGAAACCGGGGGCGGTGGATACCGGATTGGCAATATGGACGGCACCTTGCGGCAGCCGCGCCATGCGCTGGCGTGCCTCGGTAAACTCCATTTCACGCGCACGGTACATATCGGCCAGAAGGCGCATGGCTTCCGCCTCATGCACGCAGGGCACACCAAAGGCGGCAGACACCGCATCGGCGGTTATGTCGTCATGGGTCGGACCAATTCCACCTGATGTAAATACGTAATCATATTTCGAGCGGAGCGCATTCAGCGCCTCGACAATGGCGTCCTGCTCATCGGCAACAATGCGCACTTCCTTCAGGTCAATGCCGGAAAGCGTCAACACATCGGCAAGATGACCTATGTTCTTGTCCTTGGTGCGGCCGGAAAGCAGTTCATCGCCAATGGCAAGCATGGCGGCGGTAACGGAGACGTGTGGGGTACTCATGGGATATCCGTTGTTGTGTCTGATGAACCTAGCGCGATGCCATCGGAATGCAAGCGCGTCATTGCAACGAAAAAGTGAATGCAAGGCAAAAAGCGTTCACTATGATTGAACAGTGCGTCTTGTTGTGTTCGGCTGGTGAGGTTGTGTCGGACGGGCTACATCTTTGTCACGCAATTGATGAGCGGCAGGATTATGCTTCTACAACTTCTGAAACGGGCCTTTGGTGGCCCCCAAACAAAGGAAACCGAGAAAATGGCAAAAGTACTGGTTCTGTATTATTCGTCCTACGGCCACATTGAAACCATGGCCTACGCCGTGGCTGAAGGCGCAAAGTCTGCCGGTGCAGACGTTGTCGTGAAGCGCGTACCCGAACTGGTGCCGGAAGAGGTTGCCAAGTCCTCGCACTTCAAGCTCGATCAGGCCGCTCCAATCGCAACGGTTGATGAACTGGCGGAATATGACGCGATCATCGTTGGCGCCGGCACACGTTTCGGCACGGTTGCCTCGCAGATGCGCAATTTCTGGGATCAGACCGGTGGCCTGTGGTTCAACGGCAAGCTGGTTGGCAAGCTCGGTTCGGTCTTCACCTCCACGGCGACCCAGCACGGCGGCCAGGAATCCACCATCCTCAGCTTCATCCCGACATTCCTGCACCACGGCATGGCCGTTGCCGGTCTGCCTTACGCATTCCAGGGCCAGATGGGCGTTGACGAAATCAAGGGCGGTTCGCCTTACGGTGCATCCACCATCACTGACGGTGACGGTTCCCGCCAGCCTTCGGCCATCGAGCTGGAAGGTGCAAAGTACCAGGGCGCGCACATTGCCAAGCTGGCTGCCAAGCTCGCTTCCTAATCGCTGATAAAGCCGACTGAAAGAGCCGTCTGTCTGAAAAAGACAGGCGGCTTTTCTGTTTTGGGATTTTCAGGATCAGGCAGTCAGTCGCGGTAACTGCGCGGCCTGCGGGAGATCATCGCGTCGTAACGAATGTTTTTGTTGGACAAGGGCAGGGGCATTGTTTTAAATAAATTGGTTTATTGGTCGGACCAATTTTGCGTGATGTGAGACGGATGAAAACTGTTCGATTGTCGGATGCCATTTCGGAGCAGATCGAAGTGCTGATCAGCGCACGTGGGCTGAAGGCCGGTGATCGTCTGCCAGCCGAACGGCAGCTGGCGCAGGATCTCAACGTATCGCGCTCATCGCTGCGTGAAGCCATCCAGCAACTGGCCAGCAAAGGCCGGTTGACCAGCCGCACCGGTGGCGGACACTTCGTGCAGGAACCGCCGCGTGGCTGGTCTCAGAACGCACTGGTCGATCCATTGTCGCGGCTGTTTGCCAGTGATCCCGCCTACCGGTTC
Source organism: Agrobacterium sp. (assembly GCF_032092815.1). Classification (GTDB taxonomy): domain Bacteria; phylum Pseudomonadota; class Alphaproteobacteria; order Rhizobiales; family Rhizobiaceae; genus Agrobacterium. The sequence goes on from NZ_DAMDBP010000021.1 coordinate 20,469, forward strand.
GACGTGCTGGAAATTCGCCACGCGCTGGAAGGGGCCGCCGCTTACCACGCCACATTGCGCGTAACGGAAGAAGACAAGGCCCGGATTTCCGACTGTTTCGACACGCTGATCAGCCTGCAGGGCAGTGACGATTCGGTGGCGCTCGCCAAGGCCGATGCTGCCTTTCACCTGTCCATTGCCGATGCCTCGCACAATCTGGTGCTGATTGAAGTGATGAAGGGGCTTTTTGATCTGCTGAAAGCCAATATCTCGCAGAACCTCGAGAAACTTTACGTCATTCCAAAAGTCACCGAGCCGCTGTCATCGCAGCACCGTGAATTGCGCGATGCCATTCTGGCCGGAGATGCCGAGCGCGCCCGACGGGCGGCGCATGTCCATATCGATTTTGTCCATTCATCGTTGAAATCCATCGACGAAGACGAAGCGCGCCTGGCGCGCTCATTTTATCAAGGTAGTGTGAGGGGGTAACACCATGATTATTTCTGCGTCTACAGATTACCGCGAGGCCGCACGACGCCGGCTGCCGCCGTTCCTGTTCCATTACATCGATGGCGGCGCCTATGCCGAACATACGCTGCGCCGCAATGTCAGCGATCTCTCTGACGTCGAGCTGCGCCAGCGTGTGTTGAAAAACATGTCTGATCTCAGCATCAACACGCAGCTTTGGGACGACAAGCTGTCCATGCCTGTGGTGCTGGCACCGGTTGGCCTGAGCGGCATGTATGCCCGCCGTGGCGAGGTGCAGGCGGCGCGTGCTGCCGCCAAGAAGGGCATTTCCTACACCATGTCCACCGTGTCAGTGTGCCCGATCGAGGAAGTGACCCCGGAAATCGACCGCCCGATGTGGTTCCAGCTTTATGTGCTGAAAGACCGCGGTTTCATGAAAAACGTGCTGGACCGCGCCGTGGCGGCTGGCGTGAAGACACTGGTGTTCACTGTCGATATGCCGGTGCCGGGCGCCCGTTACCGCGATGCCCATTCTGGCATGAGCGGCCCCAATGCTGAACTTCGCCGGTACTGGCAGTCTGTCACCCATCCGCGTTGGGCTTTTGATGTGGGCCTCAATGGCAAACCGCATGATCTCGGCAACGTTTCGAAATATCTCGGCAAACCAACCGGCCTTGCCGATTACATCGGTTGGCTTGGCGCCAATTTCGATCAGTCGATTTCCTGGAAGGATCTGGAGTGGATCCGTGAGTTCTGGAAAGGCCCGATGATCATCAAGGGCATTCTTGATCCGGATGATGCCAAGGATGCCGTGACCTTTGGTGCCGACGGTATTGTGGTGTCCAACCACGGCGGCCGCCAGCTGGATGGCGTTCTGTCGTCGGCACGCGCCTTGCCGGCCATTGCTGACGCGGTGAAGGGCGACATCAAGATCCTCGCTGATTCCGGTATTCGCTCGGGCCTCGATGTGGTGCGTATGCTGGCACTGGGTGCCGATGCGGTGATGATTGGCCGCGCCTTTGTCTATGCGCTGGCAACCGCCGGTGAGGAGGGTGTTCTCAACCTTCTCAATCTTTTCGAAAAGGAAATGCGCGTTGCCATGACGCTGACGGGGGCAAAATCCATCTCCGACATTTCCTCTGACCTGCTGGTAAAGGCAATGAGGCAGCTTTGATGCATGCAATGAAAACTGACGCCGCAACCCTGTTGCGGGAATTTGGCGGTATTGTCGGGGCAGGCCACGTTCTGACCGCCGCCAAGGCGACACGCCGGTTTCGCAAGGGACATCGCTTTGGTGATGGCAATGTGCTGGCAGTGGTGCAGCCGGGAACGCTGGTGGAACAATGGCAGGTCGTCAAGGCTGCCGTTGCCGCTGGAAGAATCGTCATCATGCAGGCCGCCAATACCGGCCTGACCGGCGGCTCGACACCGGACGGTAATGATTACGACCGCGAGATCGTTATTGTCTCGACACTGCGCTTGAAGGGCATTCAGGTGATCAATGACGGCAAACAGGTTATCTGCTTGCCCGGTGCAACGCTCGACCGGCTGGAACAGACGCTGAAACCGCTGGGGCGTGAGCCGCATTCGGTGATCGGTTCCTCCTGCATCGGTGCCTCGGTTCTCGGTGGTATCTGCAACAATTCCGGCGGCTCGCTGGTGCGACGCGGACCGGCCTATACCCAGCTGGCCCTTTATGGTCGGGTGGATGAGGCAGGGGAACTGCACCTCGTCAACCACCTCGGCGTCAAGCTGGGCGACAACCCGGAAGATATACTGTCACGGCTGGAAAAGGGCGCCTATAGCCCGGACGATATCGTCAATGATCCGACGCTTGTCGCATCGGACCAGAATTATGCCCAGCATGTGCGCCAGGTCGACGCGCCAACACCGGCCCGTTTCAACGCTGATGTCACCCGCCATTTCGAGGCGTCCGGCTCTGCCGGCAAGCTTGTTCTGTTCGCCGTGCGTCTCGACACGTTTCCGATGGAAAAGAGCGCGGTGTTTTACATCGGCTCCAACGACACGGCAGACCTGACGGCGGTACGCCGCCATATGTTGACCGGTTTTGATACACTGCCGATTGCCGGTGAATATATTCACCGGGACGCTTACGATATCGGCGAAAAATACGGCAAGGACACCTTCCTGCTGATCGACCGTTTCGGCACCGACAAGGTGCCTGCCGCCTTTGCACTGAAAAGCCGGGTCGATGCGTTTTTTGAAGGGTTCAAGCTGCGCGGCGTGACCGACCATATTCTGCAAGCCGTCATGGCGTTGCTGCCGAGCCACCTGCCAAAACGCATGCGGGAGTTTCGCAAGCGGTTCGACCATCATCTGCTGCTCAAGGTTTCACTCGACAGTGCGCCGGAAACCAAAGCCTTTCTGCAAAGCTATTTTGCCAGCCGGGAAGGTGATTTCTTCGACTGTGACGCAGAGGAGGGGCGTAAGGCGTTTCTGCACCGCTTCGCCATTGCCGGTGCGGCCATCCGCTACCGCGATACGCATCGCAGCTCGGTGGAGGACATTGTGGCGCTCGACATTGCGCTGCGCCGTAACGACCATGACTGGCTGGAAACCTTGCCGGAGCCAATGGAGGGCAAGCTGATCAGCAAGCTCTATTACGGCCACTTCTTCTGCCATGTCTTTCATCAGGACTATATCGTCCGCAAGGGACATGACCCGATCGCCATCGAACATGAAATGTGGGAACTGCTGGACCGGCGTGGCGCGGAATATCCTGCCGAACACAATGTTGGCCACCTCTACAAGGCCAAGCCAGAGCTTAAGGCTTTCTACCGTTCGCTTGATCCGGGTAACGTGTTGAACCCTGGCATTGGCCAGACATCGAAGTTCTTCTGCTGGGGCGAACGCTAGGAAATCCAAGGCGAAGGCAAAAAAAAGAGTGGTGAGAATTTCTCACCACTCACTTATCAGAAAGACGCCAGCAGCGGGAGCGCTGCGCATCCTGCGATCGCAATCAGCAGGAGTATTTTTATATAACGGACGCGGCGTGTACGTCCGCCATCCCAATCGTATGCCATTCAACCTCGCGTTTTTTAGTCGCGCTTAATAAGTGAACGCTCATCCTTGTGTGAAGCTGGAAAATAGTTGAAAAACCTTAAGAATTTATGGGTTGAAATTCACAGGCGTCGGCAACCGACAGGATAGGTTCGCGAAAGGATGACCACGAAACCGGTTATTCAGAATAAAAAACGCCGATATTCAGAATGACCCTCTTGCACATCGTTTAGGATTATTCTAAACCCCCGCCACCACAACAAAATACGCTTAGCGATGGCCTCGTGGCGGAGTGGTGACGCAGAGGACTGCAAATCCTTGTACCCCGGTTCAATTCCGGGCGAGGCCTCCAAAATCTCTTGATTGCCTCAGTAATCTGTTGGCCAGCGCCGTTCGTTGTTTTGATGTCTGTGATTTTGGTCGCAGCCATTCGAGCAACGTACATCCGCTGACCACACATTTTTCATCATCAGGGGGAGTATATATGCGCATTGCTGAAATCAGGCCTGACGGAGCAACCGTCGATCTGACGCTCGATGAATTTAGGTTTCTGAACAACGCCATGAATGAGATTTTGAATGGCTTTAGGATTGACGAGTTTAAAACCCGTGTGGGTGCATCGGAGCACCATGTTTATATCCTTTTTGAGGCAGGTTCAGCTGGCATTAAGGGTTTGTCGAGCATCGGCTGCGACTGATTAGACGATCCGACCGCGAGCGGTCTCAATTTTACCAATGCATCAACCGGGCCATTGACTTCCGAACACGGCAATATTGCTGAGGAAGTTCAAAATCCCTCAGCACAACGTCGCAAGACGTGACATCATATGTTTGAAAAACATGAGATTTGGAGAAATACGGAAGAAGCCGTGCTCCGCCATTTGATATTCAGAGATATCACAACCAACCTCTATTATTTGCAGCAAGCTGACAGCCTTTATGCGAACGGCCCAAAAGAACAGCTGAATTCGCTGCGCTTCAGCTCAGTATTGCCATTAGGGCATTTCAGGAGAATTCTTCCAGCAAGCGTAGGAGACGCGGCTTCAAAACGATAGTCGATGCCGCAAACAGCTGGAACGATTAGTTTAAGCCGGCAGCACTGGGGTTTACCCAGCGCTGCCGGTTGATCACCGGCGGATGGAAGTGCAGTGGCGCAGAATTATTGCGGCTTCTTCTGCTTGCTGGCCTCGACAGCCCGTGCACCCAGAGTAGGAGCTGCAGCGGCAGGTGCCGCCTTATCCTTCTTGGGTTTGCGGATTTCTTTGTTGCTTCTCAGTTGACCCTTGGCCATTTCAAATCTCCTCTTCAGAAGAAAAGATAGCCGCTCTTTGGGCTGGAATAGCAAGGGAAATCGTTATTTATCATTCAGCAAGCGGCTGGGAGAGCCCCGCTGCGTCGATCAGAGGTCTGCCAGACAAATGTGACCCGTAAAGGTGGCTTCGGCCATTCGCCGCAAATCATTCAGGACAGCGGGTGCTGCGCTTGGAATTGCCTTGTGTTATCGGCGGAATGAGCGGTTTGCACGGGCGTGGTGTGCGCCTCAAGCTAGGCCAGCTGTAAATCAGCGAGCCTTAGCCAAGTTTCATGCCTGGGCTCTAGGTCGCGTGCTTTTTTTGCGTTTCCACCGCGCGATTGAAAACACGATGAGCGCAAATATAAAGCTTTGGAAGGTCGCCGTCAGAGCGGACTCAACGAGAGTATTCACAAGGCTTTGGTCTATGGTAGAACCGTAGTAGGCCACCAAAAGTGCGACAAGCAGAACGATCACAGCGGTTGAGACTGCCGAAAGCAATGCGCCCAACAGGGAATACGCAAAGCCGAGTGGAAGTCGATTTGCAAAATATCCACCCAAAGCCAGCGCCACGCCAAGTGCTATGACAAGATTCATACGCGTTCCCCTGAACAGTTGCGCGGATTATGTCTCTGCAAATGTCCTTGTCCAGACCTGCTGGAAACAACAGTTAATATTGGCGTGGCGATACCGGCAGATGGTGGCTAAAAGCGTCGGAGACAGTGCGATCACACGCACTATGCAGCTGCGACGAGATTTATCCCTGAGGGAGGCTTCCCGAAATTCTTTGGATGCAGAAACTCATTCCGATGAATGTTTGGTGAAATACTCCGGTTAGGTAGATTTTTTGTGTCTCGGAAGAATAAACAAGCTAAGCGCGCATAAAGTAGCGGTTTGAAAACATCCCATGGAATTTATTTTTATTCTGATGCGTCTTTTCGAAAAGACACTACCTTTGCATAAAACTTTTGATATAAGCTCGTTCTGTGGATTTTTAAATATTAATAAAATCCTTCTTGAGGAATGTAATGTATTATCACGTAAGCAATATTTACCACGATGCTGGCTCTATTGTTAAGTCCGGCAATTGGGGGAGGACAGTTCGTTTATTTGGTCCCGATGCCGCAGTTAAAGCCGTATCTCATGTTGAAATAATACTTTGGGAAGTCGCGCTAGAAACAGCAAGGCTGGCGCTGGCCCCTCAACATCCTTCACGCCTTGATTGTATATTTGCTTTCGAAACTGTTGAATTGGCCATGGACTTTCAAAGCCAGTACCGACCGGATGGCCGCATTTTCGAACTTGAGCCGATCGGTGACGCCATGACCTACCGTGGTGATTTTGCCTTGATCGCGCGAGCTGACCGGAAGCGACCCTATGCTGACTACATGGCAGAAGTGAGCAAGGCGTACTGGACAGCACCGACCGCAGAACAAGCTGAAATACTCTACGGCGGTCCCTTGCGTGTTGTAAGGCAGGTTGAGGCCTTTGATGTGCCGCTGGTTACCCCGCACCACGTTGCTGCAGGATAACCAACGTCGCATAGCCGGCTGATGGATCAGTTGGTGCGTGTGGGCGCGCTGTCCACCAGATCCTGATAGAGCCCCATATCCAGAAAGGCCTCGGATTTGACGACGCGGCCATCTTTCAGGGGCAATATCCAGAGATATTCATTGCTGTAGGTGTCATTGGTCGTCGTCGTGGCAGAGGCGTCGAACCGCACGATCACGTCGTCATCCACCGCCCAGATTTTCTTGACCACCGGTTTGAGCGGAGTGCTGAGCCGCGACAGGATAGGGGCAGAAGCATCGTTTACGAAACTGTCCAGGCCGCTATAGGTGCGCGAGTAGGGACCCGAGCCACGAACTATCCACTCGACATCGGGCGAAAGAACGCGCGTGAAAGGTCCGCCTCGTTCACTCCAATCTTCGAATGCCTGTTTTACAATGGTTTCATTGCGGGCGGTCACATCAGCGCTGACCGCAGTGTCGGTGTTGGCATGTGCAGGTGACGCAGCAACGGCAAGCGTTGCGATGATCATCCAGGATCGAACTGTCTTAAAGATCGTCATGTCTCAAACCTTCCATGGTGTCGAGGTCAACTGCGCGCATGGCGCGTCAGCAAGGGAGCCTGATCAGGAAGGGCTGCTGTCTATTTGCGTGGTGGTGCCACCCTCGTGCCACGCACCACATCTCCTTCCCAATCGAGAAGGAGTGTAGTGATATCGGGCGGCTGAGATTACCGGGCCAGTGCTGCACAGTCTGGTTAGCAGCGCTTATCAATTCTGAAACGTGTAGGGGGCATGTCCGCCCAGCGGTTAGGGGCAAGGAGGCGGAGAGGGCAGACTAACGCCTGGCCATCATTTTTCTTCAAGCATGGCGTTCGTCACCTCGCGTCCGGTGTGACGGGGGATGATCATCTTGGTCAAATCAAAACCCTGGCGTCTTGCTTCTGCAAGATACTCCTCCAGTACTGGCGAGCGGATGGAGCTTTCACGGGCCAGCACCCAGAGATAGTGCCGGTTGGGTGTGCCGACCAAAGCAACCTGATAATCCGGGTCAATCTTCAGCACCCAGTAATCACCATCGGTAAACGGCAACCAGCGCAAGGCAGCCGGCAGAAAGTTAACCTTCAGCTTGGCATTTGTGTCATCAACCGGGTTGGCCTCGCCAATTGCCTGGGATGGCTGTTGATCCTTGTCGAAGCATCTGTTGTCAACGCGGATGGCACCATTATCCCTAAGGGAATAATGCGCGGTAATATCGGTTGCGGCCTCATCCTCATATTTCAGCGGCAGGCGGATGATTTCGTACCAGCGGCCAAGATAGCGATTGAGGTCAAGGCTCGGGATGGCGGTCACGTCGGTCATGTCATTGGTTCTCCATCAAGGAGAACCGGCAACGCAGATGATGCTTGTCCAGTTCCAGTCGTGGCGGGATTAACCGTTACGGCCGGAAAGGCTGGATTGCGCCTCAGCATGCTGGCAAGAGTTGCGTGTCTCAGGAGGCGGACATGAAACTTTATATCGCTTTTATTGCTGCACTTGTTGCCAGCGCTCATACCGCAGGCGCCCAATCGACGACCCGCGCCGTCAAGGCCGAGGTGATCGATACCTACACCGCCTATATCGGCGCAAATGACCTCTATAACTCCGCCGGCAAACGACTGACCAAACCCTGGCAGATCATCCGCCAGGACCGGGCAAATTATCATGCCCTGGATCTTCGAGACCAAGGTGATGAAGGCGATACATTTTTTGCCGGCCCGGCCAACCGGCAGACACTGGAAACCATGCTGACCAATGGCTTAATGTCGCAAGAGGCTCAAAAAATGATCCTGGGCGGTGATTGCTGGATCAGCGTCAAGATACTGGGGCACGCAGACCGCGGCACATCTCTTGTTGTTGAGGTCTGGGAATAACAGCTGCAGGCTTCGATGCAGTGGGGATTGTCCTCCGGCAAATTGATGCTGCCAGCACCGCGCTAATTCTGGCCCGCCTTCTGTTCGTCGAGGAAGTTGATCACCCATTCGAGCGCGTGAAACAGATCGCTCGCGCCTGAGAAGAGGTAGTCGATCGTCGCCGTCCAGATGAAATAGGCGTAGATCAGCACCAGTGTTACTACCAGTAGCAACAGCCATGGCCACATCGGTTTCTTTTGGGCTTCTGCATCTGGTTTATCAAACTCGTCGATGTGTCTTATCCTTTTGGCCTGAAGGTGGGTGCATCCTTTAATCTACACCAGCCGCCATCACGCAAGATTGCGCCATCGAAGATGCGCGTCTACACCGATGCGCTCAGTCCGTTTGTCGTGCCGCACGCATCGCCGCTTCAACTGTCACGTCCCGTCTATGTTCGCCGGTTAAGATCGGTGGCGGGCAGGTGGCTATTTCACGGCAAGAGCGTGGAACCAAAATTCGCATTGTCCGTTCTTTTGCTCAAGGACATAGGGTCCTCTGGAGGGTTGGTCTCATGCGCGATGGTTTGATTGAAGTATCCATGCTTGGTGCCGTTATTCTGACGTGCCTCTACATGACTGTTCCGCTGATCTGATGAGGTTTGTGCGAATTATCGGCCTTGCCGGATGATTTTATCGCAACAGGGCGAAGCGCACGCTTGAAAGCGCAGGCATCGCCAATTAAGACGTATCGCAAGGAAACAGCGGTTTCGCGCTCGTTTCGATTTTATACTGAGGCGATACGATATGATGGATTTCGAAAAAGCACGTGTGAACATGGTCGATAGCCAACTCCGCACGACCGATGTAACGTCGCATTCCGTGCTGAAGGCATTTGTGAATGTGCCGCGTGAAGCATTCGTGCCGGAAACGCAGCAAACCATTGCTTACCGCGATGAGAACGTGCAGATCTGTCCCGCCTCGGATGGCCGTCCAGCCCGTTACCTGACTGCACCATCGCCACTGGCAAAGCTGATCCAGCTTGCTGCCATCACCAAGGATGACGTTGTTCTCGAAGTCGGTTGCGGTACGGGTTACGTGTCTGCACTGCTGTCGCTGCTGGCGGGTTCGGTTGTCGCCATCGACAATGACGAAAAGCTGGTTGAAGCAGCAACTGCCACGCTTTCACGGCTTGGTTATGACAATGTTGCCGCTGTGGTTTCCGATCTGGACAAGGGGTATGCCAGCGACGCGCCTTACGATCTCATCTTCGTAAATGGTGCCGTTGAGTTCATTCCTGACACACTTCTCGACCAGGTTCGTGATGGCGGCCGCCTGGTGACCGTTGTCGGTTACGGCAACTCGGCAAAGGCAACTGTTTACAGCCGCGCTGCCACGGGCATTTCTGCGACCACCTCGTTCAACGCATCGGTCAAGCCGCTGCCGGGCTTCCAGAAGGCCAAGGAATTCGTATTCTGATCTGGCAATTCTGTTGCCGATCAATAAAACAGGGCCCGGTTTTGACCGGGCCTTTTTTCGTTTTTAACGAAATAATAATCTGTGTATCGCGCCAATTCCCGGCAAAAGGGTCATTCAGTTCCGATTCGCTCTGCCATAAACTGTAGGTGATTCGGGGCGCGCCTGTTTTCGTGCTCCAGCCAATAACGACGAATGGAAAACGGGGATAGAAATGGCTCAGCCAAGTGTAGCGCGTGAACCGTCCATGGAAGAAATTCTGGCGTCGATCCGCCGGATCATCGAAAGCAACGAGCCTGGCCCTTCGGGTGCCTTTGCCGCCAAGCTTCCACCTATTTATGACGACGAAAGCGATGATGATTTCGGTCTGGCTTTCACGCAGGCTGGCAACCCGGCTTCTGCCGCTGAACGCCGTGGCGAAATGACCAGCCCACCGCCACACGTTCCGCCAGCCGCCAACCAGACAAATGGTGCAGGCCAGCCGGTTCCGGAAAAGGCCATGTCGCTTGCGGATGTTGCAGCCCGGGTGAGGGCGGCAACCGGCCGCACGCTTGAGCCAGCACTGAGCGCGCTGACCGCAGAAACACTGCAGGCGAAGCCCGAAGCCAGAAACGTGGCAGCCCATGCGGCTTACGAAAGCCCTGTCATGGCCGCCCGCATGGCTGAACTGCGTGGTTCCATTGACGACACCACGGAAATTTCACGTCCATCGCAGCCGCTTTTCAACGAGGAACGTCAGCCGGTACAGGCAAACATTTCTCCGTTCCCGGTTCGCGAAACACAGGAAGTGCACAGCGCCCCTGTTGTTGCCTGGGATGAAGAAACGTTCGAAAAGGCACTTGAGCTTGCCGACATTCGTGAAGCCAGCGAACCGGCTGCACCTGTCACAAGCGCGCTTCCTTTTGCGGAGCCGGTAGCAGAAGTTGCTGCACCAGCACCGCTCGCAGAAGAACCATCTGCCGTGCCGTCCGCGCTGTCCAGCCTGATTTCGGTTGAAGCGGGCGCGCAGATTGCCCGTTCATTCAATGAGCTGGCCGATGTGTTCAACGGCGTTGAGCGCCGTTCGATTGAAGACATGGCGCAGGAAATGTTGAAGCCGATGTTGCAGGACTGGCTGGAAGACAATCTGCCAACCCTGGTGGAGCGTCTGGTGCGTGAGGAAATCGAGCGCGTGGCACGCGGTCCGCGCCGCTGATTTTCAAAAACACGGTTAAACAAAAGCCGCGCCGGTTTCGGGGCGGCTTTTTTGTTGGCCGCGTCGAGGTGGGCGAAAGCAGATTTTGTCGCCCCAAAACAAGAGAAAACAAGGGGATAAGCCAATTTGTTGACTCAGATTGCGATGAACATGATTCTGTTCCTGAACGGGATCATGTGTCATGTCTGAGCCCGCTCTTTTGTTTGCAGCGCGCAACCTGGTGCCAGGAAGCGGCAATGGCCCGCTGGTCGATCAGTAGTTTTGGTTGAATGTGCCAGTTTCTGTTGACTCTCTACCGCCCATCCTTATTTAAAAACAAATACAAGAACTCAAAATTTCAGGTCAGGAAATGCTCGAAAAGACCTACGATTCCGCTTCGGTTGAACCGAAAATCGCCAAGGCATGGGACGACGCCAATGCGTTTCGTGCCGGTGCCAATGCGGCACCCGGCGCTGAAACCTTCACAATTGTCATTCCGCCGCCGAACGTCACCGGCTCGCTGCACATGGGGCATGCCCTGAACAATACGCTTCAGGACATCATGATCCGTTTTGAGCGCATGCGCGGCAAGGACGTGCTGTGGCAGCCGGGCATGGACCATGCCGGCATTGCCACGCAGATGGTGGTTGAGCGCAAGCTGGCTGAACAGAAGCTGCCTGGCCGTCGCGAGATGGGCCGTGAAGCCTTCATCGACAAGGTCTGGGAATGGAAGG
>NZ_DAMDBP010000021.1:32015-39975 GCF_032092815.1 Agrobacterium sp.
CGAATCCGGCGGGTTGATCTTCAACCAGCTGAAGCGTCTTGGCGCCTCCTGTGACTGGTCGCGTGAACGTTTCACCATGGATGAGGGCCTGTCGCAGGCTGTTCTGGAAGTTTTCGTCAGTCTCTACAAGGATGGCCTGATCTACAAGGACAAGCGCCTTGTGAACTGGGACCCCAAGCTTCTGACCGCCATTTCCGACATGGAAGTTGAGCAGCTGGAAGTGAAGGGCAATCTCTGGCACTTCCGTTATCCCCTGGAAAAGGGCGTAACCTACCAGTACCCTGTTGCCTTCGATGAAGACGGCAAAGCGACGGAGTATGAAACCCGCGATTACATCGTGGTTGCCACGACCCGTCCGGAAACCATGCTGGGTGATACCGGTATTGCGGTAAACCCGGAAGACGAGCGCTACAAGGCAATCGTCGGCAAACACGTCATCCTGCCAATCGTTGGCCGCAAGATCCCGATCGTTGCCGATGACTATGCCGATCCGACAGCCGGAACAGGCGCGGTCAAGATCACGCCAGCCCACGATTTCAACGACTTTGAAGTTGGCAAGCGTGCAGGTCTGCGCGCCATCAACATTCTCAACGTCGATGGCACCGTTACCATCAAGGACAATGAAGACTTCCTGGAAGGTCTCGACCATCCGGCAGCACTTCATGGTGCTTGGGATCGTCTGGAAGGGCAGGACCGTTTCGCCGCCCGCAAGATCATCGTCGAGATCTTTGAAGATGCCGGTCTGCTCGACAAGATCGAACCGCACAAGCACATGGTGCCGCATGGCGACCGTGGTGGCGTGCCAATCGAGCCGCGCCTGACGGAACAGTGGTGGGTGGACAACAAGACACTGGCTGGCCCTGCGATCGAAGCCGTTCGCGAAGGCCGCACCAAGTTCGTTCCAAAGTCCTGGGAAAAGACCTATTTCAACTGGCTTGAAAACATCGAGCCATGGTGCATCTCCCGCCAGCTGTGGTGGGGTCACCAGATCCCGGCATGGTACGGTCCTGATGGCCAGGTTTTCGTTGAAAAGACGGAAGAAGAAGCCCTGCAGGCTGCGATCCAGCACTATATTTCTCACGAAGGTCCATGGAAGGCCTGGGTTGAGGAAAAGCTTGAAAACTTCAAGCCGGGCGAAATCCTGACCCGTGACGAAGACGTTCTCGACACCTGGTTCTCGTCGGCACTGTGGCCATTCTCGACGCTTGGCTGGCCGGACCAGACACCGGAACTCGCACGTTATTACCCGACCGACGTTCTGGTCACCGGCTTTGACATCATTCCGTTCTGGGTCGTTCGCATGATGCAGATGGGTCTGCATTTCATGAAGGATGATGCCGGTGTTCCGGTTGAGCCGTTCCACACGGTCTATATCCATGCGCTGGTTCGCGACAAGAACGGCCAGAAGATGTCGAAGTCCAAGGGCAATGTCATCGACCCGCTGGAACTGATCGACGAATATGGTGCCGATGCGCTGCGCTTTACGCTGTCGATCATGGCAGCGCAGGGTCGCGACGTGAAACTCGATCCTGCCCGTATTGCCGGTTATCGCAACTTCGGCACCAAGCTGTGGAACGCGACCCGCTTTGCGGAAATGAATGGTGTAAAGCGCAATCCGTCCTTCCTGCCGGAAACAACAACGCTGACCATCAACCGCTGGATCCTGACCGAACTTGCCGTAACGGCAAATGAGGTAACGGAAGCAATTGGCAACTATCGCTTCAACGATGCTGCAAGCTCGCTTTACCGCTTTGTCTGGAATCAGTTCTGCGATTGGTATCTGGAACTGCTGAAGCCAGTCTTCAGTGGCGAAGATGAAAATGCCAAGGCGGAAGCGCAGGCTTGTGCGGCTTATGTTCTGGATGAAATCTACAAGCTGCTGCACCCGTTCATGCCATTCATGACGGAAGAGCTGTGGGCGCATACGGTTGAAGAAGGCGAAAGCCGCGACGGTCTGCTGTGCCATGCCGCCTGGCCAACACCGGAATTCACCGACACCGCTGCTGCGGCCGAAATCAACTGGCTGGTTGATCTCGTTACCGGCATTCGTTCGGCACGCGCTGAAATGAACGTACCGCCGGGCGCAACTGCACCGCTGGTTGTTGTGGGTGCCAATGGTGTCACGCATTCACGTTTGGAGCGTCATGACGCGGCCATTCGTCGTCTGGCGCGTGCTGAAAACATCACGCTCGCCACGTCTGCTCCGAAGGGGTCGGCGCAGATCATCGTGGGTGAGGCGACAGCCTGCCTGCCGCTTGGCAACCTGATCGATGTCGCGGCTGAAAAGGCCCGCCTCGAAAAGGCGATTGGCAAGGCTGAGGCAGAAATGGACCGTATTGCCAAAAAGCTTGGCAACGAGAAGTTTATTGCCAATGCCGATCCGGAAGTTGTTGCGGCCGACCGTGAACGCAATGCCGAGCTGGAAGTGCAAATTGCCAACCTCAAGACGGCTCTGACACGGGTCAACGAGGCTGGTTGATCGGCTTTCGGTTACGTAAGCAGACCTGGAATTGTCAAAAGGCGCATTCTGACAGGAATGCGCCTTTTGTCTTCTCGCTTTTCGCAATGTTGTGAAGGGCTTGGGCACTCGTAAATGGCACCAACGGTCGCGAATTCTCAAAAACTGTATCAGTTGTTAGAATTTTTGAGGGGTGTTTTGGGAAAGCTCTCGCTGTAGTGATAATGTTACAGTTTAGCGGTCTTGTAGAATTTTTTTTGATTTATTGTCTAAAATTCTAGTGAATTTGAAATCTCATCCCAAAAGCCGGTGATTTCTTTGGTTTTGTCAAAATCTTACGTAAATAATTTTAGCTAATCATAAGGTAGGGGGCAGAAGTCCGGCATTGTCATTTTGGGCGAAGCGCTTCACAGTTTCACCATCACATTGCCTTGTTTGGGGAGAGAGATGGCAAAGAGTGTATTTATAAAAGGCGCAATGTGCCTCATCGCAGGTACGATTGTTGCATCGCCATCGTTCGCTGGAGGTTTGGAGCGCGGCGGCTACAATATCGATCTTCTGTTCGATCCTTCAGATTATGCTCTGGATGCGTCCGGCACCTTCGTGATGCCGCACCGCAAAGTAAAGAATGCTCAAGATAATGCGGCCAAAGGTGGTCCGCTTCCTGCATCCTGGTCTACGACAGCAGACGATTCCGAAAGCTTCTGGTCGCCACGTATTGGCGTAAAGGCTGCTATCGGCGATTTCGGCGACTGCATGTTCGATTACTCGCAGCCTTGGGGTGCGGATCTCAATCCCGGCATCTGGCAGGGGTCGAGCTACAACATCGACACCAAGGTTAAATCGCATAACTATGCTGCGACCTGCCGCGTCAAGTTTGAGGTCGGCAAGGGTGATTTCTCGATCATCGGCGGTGGCTTCTATCAGGAAATCAGCGGTTACAAATACCGTCAGGTTCTCGGACCAGCGGTGCTCGGCCTCAATCCGGCCTGGGCAAGCTTCAGCGGCGTCGGCAAGTTGGAACTTGAAGGTGACGGTTGGGGCTGGCGTGCAGGCGTTGCCTACGAAATCCCGGAAATCGCTTTCCGTGCGAGCCTTGTCTATAACAGCGCGGTCGATCACGACCTGAGCGGTATTGCAGACGTAACGAACGTTCCGCAGACTCCTGCAGCCTTGTCTCCAACGCTGGCGAAGTATGGTGGTAAAATCGTACCGGTTTACGGTTCCATTTCCATGCCGGATAGCGTCGAACTCAAGGTCCAATCAGGCATAGCACCTGACTGGTTGGCTTTTGCCTCGGTAAAATGGACCGACTGGAGCCAGATCTCAGTCGTTCCGTTTTGTGCTGTCGGCACATCGCCCTGCGTACCAAGCGGCTCCGATACGCTCAATACGCTCGATCTGTTCTACCGTGATGGCTGGACCGTGTCTGGTGGTGTTGGACACAAGTTCAACGACCAGTGGAGCGGCGCAGTCAGCCTGACTTGGGACCGTGGAACATCGACCGTTATCGGCACGCAGACGGACACATGGACACTGGGTACGCAGGTCATTTATTCGCCAAACAAGAATCTCGAATTCAAGATCGCCGGTGCAATCGGCCTCTTGACCTCGGGTAGCTCGTCTATCAACGGCGGACCGTGCGGCGCAGGCTTTACCTGCGGTAACGAAGCTGGTTACGACTTCGGCAATGATGTCGTTGCTGCCATCTCCACGGGTGTGAAGATCAAGTTCTGATCAAAGCCATTCCCTGAAGCAGAATTGGTATTTGGTCTGAAAAGTGAAAGGTCCGGTCCCTGCCGGGCCTTTCTTTAGTTTAAGCCTCGAAAATGTGACGATTTGGCAACACATTTCTGCAACCTTATGGACGTGGTGGAAGAGAGACACATTTGTCCATTTCCCGCCACAAAGGGAGCGTTTCGCTATTCTCGCGGGTGGCGAATTTGCCGGGGGGCAAGCGTGTCGCGCATTATCCGTGAACGTGGTGAAAGTGAAAACGGTTTTGAATTCAGGGTGTAAGGCTTATCAGCGGAGACGGGCATCTCCACAGATTGCAACTACCGCAAGGGTGGTTGGTAGACGCCGTTATCTTGCCGGAAATGTTTCCTATATCTCGTCTCGTGAAACACGGAATTGGACCCAGGCTCCAAATGACCGCGTAGTGATGATGACTGCGGCCAGAAAGACGCACTCACCTCGGAAAATCGCAAATGGTTGCGGTTTGTCTTTGCAGTGTGACAGCGGTCTTGGATATACGCCGGGAAGAATGAAAGAAGTTCGGTGAAATGGTGAAACGTGAAGCCAACATCCTGAAACCCCTGTGTATGGGTTTCCTCATTGCCACTCTGGCAATGCCAGCCGCCGCATTTGATATCAATGCCGGCGTCACGAAGGAATCCGGACCTTTCGACCTCTTCAAATTCGGCTTCAAGGCCTATAAGAACGGCAAGAAGGAAGACGCGGTAGAAGCCTACCGTTACGCCGCGGAAAAGGGCCACACAGGCTCCCGCTGGGCACTGGCCAACATGTATGCCTTCGGCGATGGTGTTGCCAAGAACGACTTCGAAGCCTTCAAGATTTACAATGAGATCGCCAATCAGGGCGTGGAGCCGGGCTCCGAGGACACAGGTTTCTTCGTGAACGCGCTGCTGTCGCTGGCCGACTATTATCGCCATGGCATTCCCGGTAGCCCGGTCAAGCCTGACATGGCGCAGGCCCGCCAGATCTACTTCCAGGTGGCATCGACCTTTGGTGTAGCAGAAGCACAGTTCCAGCTGGCCCAGATGATCCTGGCAGGTGAGGGCGGCCGTGCGGATGTTTTGCAGGCCAAGAAGTGGCTGAACCAGGCGCGCCGCAACGGTCATGCCGGTGCCATGTCGGTGTTCGGCAACGTGATCTTCCAGGAAGGCCAGACCGTTCGCGGTCTTGCTTTCATGACGGCGGCGCTTGATCGCTGTAATCCGGCCGAATGCCCTTGGGTGCAGGATCTGCAGGAGCAGGCATTTGCAGTGGCAGGCGAGGGTGATCGCCGTGATGCCATCACGCTGGCCCAGAGCATCCGTTCCGGAAATCTGGACTGACTCTTGAAGCCAGCCATGTGGCTGGCTTCAAGCCTGCATTGCAAATATTTGGCTGACTTGTTGACGTGGCTCTATGCCGGCGCATAGGCGCCAGGGCAAACGCAACCGGCCGTAAAACCGGTCGCGTGGCGACTCTCGCTACTATGTCGCCAAAGTTGAAATTCCCGTTTGAGAAAATCAGGTTGCGAAGTTGAAGAAACCGCAAACCGGCACGTGGTCGGATGGTTTTTCCCAGGCGCGCACATGTTTTTCAACTGAAACGGCCCGCAACTTGTCGGTCGCCTCCGGTGACAGCATCAGGTGATCGATGCGGATACCGTTGTTCTTTGGCCATGCGCCGGCCTGATAATCCCAGAACGTATAAAGCCCCGCTGCATCGCTCGTCGCGCGTGTCGCATCGACAAAACCGAGATTTTCCAGCCGGCGGAAGCTCTGGCGGGTTTTCGGCAGAAACAGCGCGTCACCCTCCCAGACCTTTGGGTCGTGGCAGTCATAGGGTTCGGGAATGACGTTATAGTCGCCAGCCAGAATAAGCGGCTCTTCCAGAGCCAGCCGTTCGGCGGCGTGGGCGCGCAGGCGCTCCATCCAGCTCAGCTTGTAGGGGTATTTGATGGGATCGTCAGGCGGATTGCCGTTGGGCAGGTAAAGCGAACAGACGCGGATGACACCGCCCTTGATCGAAAACACGCCTTCAATGAAACGGGCCTGTTCATCGGCATCATCGCCGGGCAGGCCACGATTGACCTCGTCCGGCTTGATCTTGGACAGAAGTGCGACGCCGTTGAAACCCTTCTGGCCGTGTGTTTCGACGTGATAGCCGAGTGCTTCGATTTCGAGGCGTGGGAAGGCCTCGTCAACAGACTTGATTTCCTGCAGGCAGGCAATGTCAGGGTTGGAATCCTTCAGCCACTGGCAGAGGTTTTCAATGCGCGCTTTGACGCCGTTGATGTTCCATGTGGCAATTTTCATCGGAGACCCCGTTTTTGTCAGGACCTATCTTTACCCGATGAAAGAGCAATTGACACCCGTTTTACCGCTGAACTCACAGGAAGGGCTTAAACGGAAAAACTCGTTCCGCATCCGCAACTTGCAACAGCATTCGGATTCTTTATCTGAAACGATTGACCGAGAAGATTATCGACGAAGTCGATCTCGGAACCGGCCATGTAGATCAGCGACATGCTGTCGATCAGAACCTTGGCATTGCCGCGCTCGATCACGATGTCATCGTCAAGCTGCTTGTCTTCAAGATCGAACTTGTACGAAAAGCCGGAGCAGCCGCCACCTTCAACGGAAACGCGAAGAGCCTGTTTGCCAGCGTCTGCGCTGACAATTTCAACGATTCGTTTTGCTGCCGATTCGGAAAGGGTTACGTCTGTCTGTGTCATGTTTTCCTCATGGCCGGGGTCAAGATCCGGAGGGATTTGTTTAAACGCAATTATAAAACACTCAAAGAAGAGGTCTATACCCTGCTTGCAGGAAAAGTCTGCGTCACGGTTACTATGCGGCAAGCTCAGGCATAGGTATGAATGAGCGGATGAAACGTCAATGGCAGATGATAGCAGGGTGAGACATGAGAATTGATCAGCGTGCACTGGGTTTTGGAAGCGGCGAAAGGGCGGTGTTTGCTGCCGACCCGTGGACGACACGCGGCCGCCTGTTTCCTGAATCGTCCAGCCTGACCCGTTCCGAGTTTCAACGTGACCGTGACCGCATCGTGCACACCACGGCGTTTCGCCGGCTCAAACACAAGACACAGGTGTTCATCAGCCCGGATGGCGATCATTACCGCACACGCCTGACGCACACCGTTGAAGTGGCACAAATTGCCCGTGCCCTGGCGCGTGCGCTCAAACTGGATGAAGACCTCGCCGAAGGCGTGGCGCTGGTGCATGACTTTGGCCACACACCGTTTGGTCACACCGGCGAGGACGCGCTGGATGAGATGCTAAAACCTTATGGCGGCTTTGATCACAATGCCCAGTCGCTGCGCATTGTTACCAAGCTGGAGCGCCGTTACGCAGATTTCGATGGCCTGAACTTGACATGGGAATCGCTGGAGGGTCTGGTCAAGCACAATGGTCCGCTGATCGACAAGGACGGGCAGGGGCTGGGTGGTCCCGTACCATTGCCTATCGTTGATTATTGCAAGCTCAACGATCTCGAAATCGGTAGCTTTGCCAGCCTTGAGGCGCAGGTCGCGGCCATCTCGGATGATATCGCCTACAACACCCACGACATTGATGATGGTTTGCGTTCGGGCTACCTGACCTTCGAGATGCTGGAAGAGGTGCCGTTCCTGGCTGGGTTGATGGCCGAGGTGCGTGGCAAATATCCAAATCTCGATGGCGAACGTTTCGCCAATGAAATCATGCGCCGGCAGATTACCCGGATGGTTGAGGATGTGATTGCGGTGACGCAG
>NZ_DAMDBP010000021.1:40008-42464 GCF_032092815.1 Agrobacterium sp.
ACAATCTCTCGGTGGTCAATCCGCAAAGTGCAGCTGACGTGCGCGGCGCCAGCATCACCATCGCCACGTTTTCTCAAGAAATGGCCGAGACCGACAAGCAGATCAAGAAACTGCTGTTTGGTCACATCTACCGCCATCCGGAGATCATGCGCGTTCGCGCCGGTGCCACACAGATCGTCTGTGATCTGTTCAAACGCTACATGCAGGACCCCAAGGAAATGCAGAGCCATTACTGGGTCGATCACATCGCTGGCCTCAGCGAAGCGCAGCTTGCGCGGCATGTGGGGGATTACCTTGCAGGCATGACGGACAGTTATGCACTGAAGGCGCACCAGCGATTGTTTGACCATACCCCCGATTTGCGATAGGCAGCGCCTCAACTTCTTTAACCATGGATACGGATGGAAACCCGTTCGCGCAGGTGGATGCAATGAACCTTTTTGCCGACTTCGATACCAGAATCAAAAACGCGCTCGAAACGATCGATATCGTGAAAGACAACCGCGCAGCCGTTGATTTCGGCCGAGTAACCGTTGAAGCTCCGCGCGATGCAAGCCATGGCGACGTTGCCACCAATGCAGCCATGGTGCTGGCCAAGCCGCTTGGCACCAACCCGCGCGCGCTGGCGGAAATCATCGTTGAAAAGCTTAAAGGCGAACCAGACGTTGCTGATGTGAATGTTGCCGGTCCCGGCTTCATCAACATCAAGGTCTCCGTTGGTTACTGGCAGCGTCTGCTGTCGGCCATGGTTGTGGCTGGCACCGATTTCGGCCGCTCGACAATGGGTGAGGGCCACAAGGTCAACGTTGAATATGTCTCGGCAAACCCGACGGGTCCGATGCATGTTGGCCATTGCCGTGGCGCCGTTGTCGGTGACACGCTGGCAAACCTGTTGTCCTTTGCCGGTTACGACGTGACCAAGGAATATTACATCAACGATGCCGGTTCGCAGATCGATGTTCTGGCCCGTTCCGTGTTCCTGCGGTACCGCGAAGCACTGGGTGAGGAGGTTGGTGACATTCCAGCCGGTCTCTACCCTGGCGATTACCTCGTTCCAGTCGGCCGTGAACTGGCCGATGAATACGGCATCAAGCTGCGCGCCATGCCGGAAGAAAAATGGATGCCGATCATCAAGGAAAAGGCCATTTCCTCGATGATGGCGATGATCCGTGAGGATCTGCAGGCGCTGAACGTCAAGCATGATGTGTTCTATTCCGAGCGCACCCTGCATGCCGGCAATGCCGGTCCTATTCTTTCTGCCATCAATGACCTGACCTTCAAGGGCCACGTCTACAAGGGCACACTGCCGCCACCAAAGGGTCAGTTGCCGGAAGACTGGGAAGACCGCGAACAGACCTTGTTCCGCTCCACCGAAGTGGGCGATGACATGGACCGTCCACTGATCAAGTCGGATGGCAGCTATACCTATTTTGCGGCCGACGTTGCTTACTTCAAGGACAAGTTCGACCGTGGCTTTACAGAAATGGTCTATGTGCTGGGCGCAGACCATGGCGGCTACGTAAAGCGCCTTGAGGCGGTTGCACGTGCGGTTTCCGAGGGTAAGTCCAAGCTGACCGTGCTTCTGTGCCAGTTGGTCAAGCTGTTCCGTGATGGTGAGCCGGTCAAGATGTCGAAGCGCTCCGGTGACTTCATCACCCTGCGCGATGTTGTGGATGAAGTTGGCCGTGATCCGGTTCGCTTCATGATGCTCTATCGCAAGAATTCAGAGCCGCTAGACTTCGATTTTGCCAAGGTAACCGAACAGTCGAAAGACAATCCGGTATTTTATGTGCAGTATGCGCATGCACGTTGCATGTCGGTCTTCCGTCAGGCGAAAGAGGCGTTTCCAGACCTCGATGCCAGCACGGCTGATCTGGCCGCCGGTTCTGCATTGATCAGCGATGTCAATGAGTTGCAGCTTATTGCCAAGCTCGCGGAATACCCGCGTCTGATCGAGTCTGCCGCGTCCTCGCAAGAGCCGCACAGGCTGGCGTTTTACCTCTATGATCTTGCAAGTTCCTTCCATGGACACTGGAATAAAGGCAAAGATCAGCCGGAATTACGATTTGTTAACGATAAAAACCGAGAATTAAGCGTTGCCAGACTTGGGCTGGTGAATGCTGTCGCGAATGTTTTGAAGTCCGGACTGGCCCTCGTAGGGGCCGATGCACCGGCTGAAATGCGCTAAAGCGTCACCATTTACCCACAATGCGCTGGCAAAAGCCGTAATGCGTAGATAGTGGAACGTGAAATGGTCGAGAAAAACGCCGCGTACAATCGAGACACTCGGAGTGAAGTGTTCGCCGAGGATGATCCCTTGGCGGAACTGACCCGTATTGTCGGTTTCGATGAACGTCCTTCACATGTCGTTCCTCTTGCTGCGCAGAAACCTGCGCAGCAGGTTGAAAGACGGGAACCGGAATTCAATCTTGAAGACGAGCTTCTGCGCGAATTCG
>NZ_DAMDBP010000021.1:42474-55678 GCF_032092815.1 Agrobacterium sp.
CGAGATCTATGATGCTCCGCGCCTTGATCCTGTCTCGGAGTTCTCTCCGCGGGAAACGGTAGAGCCGATGCAGGCGTTTGAACGTCCTGCTGCCGCTCCCGTCTATCAAGAGCCAGCCCATCAGGAGCCTGTCTATCAGGAAGAGGCCCGTTATCACGAAGAGCCTGAGGCTCCCGCGATCTATGACGAACCGCAGCAATCCCATTTGCCGTCCTACGCGGACGAAGTGGCTGCCTATGCGCAGCCTGCCCAGCATTTTGCGCCCGAGCCAGAATCTGCGCCAGAATATGCACCTGAACCGCAGGTCGAAGCCGCCCCGCGTGACGAGTGGAATTTTGCCAGCGAGCCGCATTTTGTCGCTGAGCCAGAGCCAGCCTTTGAGCATGTGCCTGTAGCCTTCGCGCCAGAACCTGTTGAAGTGCGTGCTGAGCCAGCCGCACCAGTAGCAGAGTTTCCGCAGCTGCCATCCGCTGAAGAGGCGTTTAATCTGGCAGACGAGCTGGAACTGAATTTTGGTTCGCAGGCGCCAGCCCTGCAGGCGCAGAATGCTGCCGCTGAAGCCGCAGCAGCTGCTGCCGCCGCTGCGGCAGCGCAGGTTGCTGCCCAGGCAGCTCCGGCTCCAAATGCACCCCATCTGCATCGTTCGTCGCTGGAAGTTTCCGGCCTGCGTTTGCCATTGGCCAATTTCGGTTCGCGCGCCACACCGGTAGCGCCGCGTCCCCAGCCAACCCTTCAGGCGCCAGCTGAACCAGTATTTGAGCCTGCGCCGCAGCTTCAGGCGCAGCCCGTTGCCGAATTGCCGAAAGAGCTGTTCTCCCCGATGGAGGAGCTGCTTTATGACGTTGATCGGTATTCTCGCAACGAGCCTGCTGCAGCCGAAGTGCCTGTCGCTGCGGCACCTGATATCCGTGCACCAGCGCCGGTTCCTTCTCGTGCCGAGCCAATCCGCTCTGATGTTTTCCAGGTCGCGCCGTCGTTCCAGGAAACACCGCGCACGCAGCCAGTGCTACAGGCGCCACAGCAGCTAGCCGCGGCTTATTCCGCACCGGTTCAGCCAGCGCCTGCCGCGCCAGTTGCAGCCGCACCAGCTGCAGACTTTGAGCCATTTGCCGATGATGCATTTGAGCTTGCGCTTGACGACATTGACCTCGACATGGATTTCGATCTGTCCGACATTGGCAATGTTGAACCTGTTCAGCAGGCAAAGCCCATTGAAATGCCAAGGGTTGTGCCTGTTGCAGCGCCACCAGTTGCTGCTGCACCGACACATTTTGCCCCTGCACCGGTTGTTGCAGCGCCTGTCGTTGCCTCTATCGCACCTCAGCGTGTGCAGCCTGCCGCACCGGCTCCCCAGTCCTTCTCTTACGCGCCACAGCAACCAGCCAGAGTTGCGCCGGTTGCCGCAAAGCCAGCGGTAGAGCCAGAGCCACTGCCATTCGACCATGGTCAGATTGGTGATACGGAAGATCGTCCTGAGACTATCGGTGAAATGGAAGTGCCGGATCTGCCCGTTGGCGTATTCGAGCCAAAGCCTGCACCGCGTCGTCACGAAGATGACCTCGACCTCGATACAGAACTGGCCGCATTGTTTACGCCAGCTGCGACGTCTGCCGGTCTCGACCGTAACCGCAATGCGCCAAACCAGTCGGCTGCTCGTCTGCAGGAAGCCGCAGCACCGTTCGACAATCTTGACGATTTCGAAAAGGCACTGGAAGCTGATTTCCGTGACAGCATGAAGGCCGCCCAGGAGGGCAGGGCTGAACAGCGTCACGTACAGCAGAACGCCTATGAACAGCCGACGGAGCAGTATGAAAACGAAGAGCGTCGTTCGCGCCGCTGGATCGTTCCTGTTGCAGCGCTTGGTGTCGTACTGGTGGCCGGTGGTGTTTACGCGCTGATATCAGGTGGCTCGCAGACCACGGGTAACGGCGCGCCGATCATCATTTCGGCAGACAATGACCCGGTCAAGGAAGTTCCTGAAAACCCCGGTGGCAAGACCGTGCCGAACCAGGACAAGGCCGTTTACGACCGCGTTGCCGGCGAGACTGCCGCTGATCCGAAGCAGCCGTCACTGATCTCTTCCAACGAGGAGCCGGTTGATGTGGTTCAGAAGACACTGATCCCTGAAAGCCTGCCGCTGGAAGGCGAGGATGATGGCGATTTCTCCAACATGGGCACCCCGGTTGGTGAAACGGAAGATCCGCGTCTGCTCGCGCAGGATGATGCTTCTGCCCGACCAACTGAAACCGAACCGGCGTCGCCTGCAGTTTCTCCGCGCAAGGTTCGCACGATGATCGTCAAGCCGGATGGCACGCTCGTCGCACAGGAAGTGCCAGAAACGCCTGCACCAGCCGCCTCGGCTGCACAGACCGCACCTGAGCCAGCACCGCTCAACACGGCAGGCAATACGGCCTCTGGCAGTGATGTGCCAAAGGTACTTGAAACCAGCCCTGTTGCCATGGCTGCTCCGGAAACACAGGCACCTGCTGCTTCGGCAAACAATACAGCGCCTGTACCGTCTGCACGCCCTGCCGCTCCGGCTGCGAATGTTGTGTCCAACCAGCCCGTTGCAACGGCCCCTGCCGCACCGGCTGCTGCCACACCAGCACCAACCGAGCAGGCCGCAGCTGCCCCTGTGCAGAACACCGTTTCGACCGGCGGCTACTATGTTCAGATCGCCTCCCTGCCAAGCCAGGCAGAAGCGCAGAAGTCCTACCAGAGCCTGTCCACCAAGTTCGGTTCGGTCATCGGTGGTCGCGGCGTCGATATCAAGGCGGCTGAAATTGCCGGCAAGGGTACCTACTACCGTGTTCGCATCCCGGCCGGAGACAAGAACGAAGCTGCAGCATTGTGCGAACGCTACCGTGCCGCTGGCGGAAGCTGCCTGATTGCCCGCTAAGGCCTGACGGATACACCAGACAAAACCGGGTGCGCTTGTCGTTCCCGGTTTTTTATTGCCTGATAGTCAAACCCAATCCCCTCCATAAAGCCGGTTATTTCAAATGACAGAATCAAAAGCCGTAATTTTAGGATGCAGTGGTCTTTCGCTGACGCCTGATGAGGTTGCCTTTTACAAGTCCGAGCGCCCATGGGGTTTCATTCTGTTCGGCAGAAACATTGCCGAGCCTGAGCAGATTTCCGATCTCGTGGCCTCGATGCGCGATGCGGTCGGTCGTCTGGACGCACCTGTGATGATAGACCAGGAAGGTGGCCGCGTGCAGCGCATCAAGCCGCCAATCCTGCAAGCCTATCCTTCCGCCGAGGCGCTGGGCGAGATTTACAAGGTCGATCGTGAAAAGGGTCTGCGCGCCGCATGGTTGATGTCACGCCTGCATGCGTTTGATCTGATGAAGTTCGGCATCACGGTCGATTGCCTGCCGGTGCTTGATGTGCCAGTGCCTGGCGCCAGCAATGTTATTGGCAATCGTGCCTATGGCTTCGATCCCGAAACCGTTTCGCTGATGGGGCAGGCGGCAGCAGATGGTCTCAAGGCCGGTGGCATGTTGCCTGTGATGAAACATATGCCCGGCCACGGCCGTGGCATGGTCGATTCCCACCATGAATTGCCAGTGGTCGATGTGCCGCTGGATGAGCTGGACAAACATGACTTTGTGCCGTTCCGTGCCCTCAACAAGGAACTGATGGCAATGAGTGCCCATCTGGTGTTCACCGCCATTGATGCTTCCGGCCCGGCCACGACCTCGAAAAAGGTGATCAACGAGATCATCCGCGACCGCATTGGTTTCGATGGTCTGCTGATGTCCGATGATACGTCAATGAATGCGTTGCGCGGCACGATTGGCGAGCGTGCTGCCAATATTGTGGCGGGTGGTTGCGATATAGTCTTGCATTGCAATGGCGTGATGAGTGAAATGCTTGAGGTGGTCAAGCAGGTTCCAGCCCTGTCTGGCAAGGCACTCGAACGTGTCAAGGCAGTCGAGGCGGGGTTCCAGCAGGCTGATGCCAGCGATGAAACGGCGCTGAGGGCAGAATTCAACGCCATGTGGGCGGTGGCCTGATATAGTCGGGTAAAACAGGCCGGTTTCCGGCGGATGGGAAGATGGCGGCAGACAAGTCCCGCAACAGCACACCCATGGACAAGCTCTGGCAGGATACCACTGCCGAGCGTGCCACGGGTGAAGCGGCATTGATGATCGACGTGGCGGGCTTTGAAGGCCCGCTCGATCTGTTGTTGCATCTTGCTCGCACCCAGAAGGTGGACCTGTCTCGCATTTCCGTGCTGGCACTGGCCGAACAATATCTGTCCTTTGTTGATACGGCGCGGCGGGTGCGCATTGAGCTCGCGGCCGACTATCTGGTCATGGCCGCCTGGCTTGCCTTCCTCAAATCCAAACTGCTCATTCCGCAGCAGGCTAAGGATGAGGGGCCAAGCGGTGAGGAAATGGCCGCAACGCTGGCCTTCCGCCTGAAACGCCTTGAGGCAATGCGTGAGGCGGCGGAAAAGCTGGTCAACCGCGATCGTCTGGGCCGTGACGTGTTCGTGCGTGGCGCACCGGAACATATTCCCCATACCAGCCGCTCGGTGTTTGAGGCCAATCTCTACGACCTGCTCAGCGCCTATGCGGCTCTGCGGCAGCGACACGCCATCACGCAGGTGACCATTGAAAAGCGCCAGGTCTGGTCGCTGGTCGACGCGCGTGAACTGTTGACGTCGCTTCTGGGCGACATTGATGACTGGACGGCGCTCGACCAGTATCTGCTGCAATATGTTGCCGACCCTGCACACCGTGTCACGGCCATTGCCAGCGCCTTTGCGGCATCGCTGGAACTGGTGCGCGAGGGGTCTCTCGAAATACGGCAGGACGGAGCCTTCCAGCCAATTTTTATGCGCAAGGGTGCGGCGAGACCGGCCCCCGGCCAGCCTGATCAGGATCGTGATAATGAGTGACCATGAACCGGTCGACGACGCCACCATGACGGAGGTGGTGCAAACCGAACAGCCGGTGCCTTTGACCCGCATGGAGCGTGAGGCCGAGCGCATTGCCGAGGCGCTGGTCTTTGCATCAGCCGAACCTGTGTCGGAAGCCTTCATCGCCGAACGACTGCCAAAAGACATGGATGTCTCGGCGCTGATGTGGCGGCTGAAAGTTGCCTATAACACCCGAGGCGTCAATCTGGTGCAGATCGGCGGCAACTGGGCCTTCCGTACCGCCGGTGATCTGTCCTTTGTCATTCGCACAGAAGATAAGGAGCCGCGCAAACTCTCACGCGCCGCCCTGGAAGTGCTGGCAATCATTGCCTATCACCAGCCGGTGACGCGCGCTGAGATCGAAGAAATCCGTGGTGTGCAGACCTCCAAGGGCACGCTTGACGTTTTGATGGAGGCGGGCTGGGTGCGGTTTCGCGGTCGCCGGCGCACACCAGGCCGACCTGTAACCATGGGCACGACAATCGAGTTTCTCGATCATTTTGGCCTTGAGGAACTGCGTGATCTGCCTGGTCTCGAAGAGTTGAAGGGGGCAGGGCTGCTTTCCGGTCGCATTCCGCCGAATTTCGGCATACCGATTCCATCAATGAGCGACGATTTGACGGATGAGGAAGATCCGATCACCCAGCTTGATCTTGAAGAACTGGGCCTGTTGGCGCCAAGCGGCGGTGACGGGGATGAAAGCTAACTAAAATGCGGGAAAAACAGGCTGGGAGTTTGTTCTGCAACAACTCCGCAATTGCAGGCCCGTGCATTTTGGTGTTTGAAAAACAGTGACAAACATCTTACATCGTTTGAAAGCGCAATTCAGGAGTTTCGGTTATGGGTTCTTTCAGTGTGTGGCATTGGCTTATCGTTCTGGTCATTGTCCTGGTTCTTTTCGGCCGCGGCAAGATTCCTGAACTGATGGGTGATGTTGCAAAGGGCATCAAGAGCTTCAAGAAGGGCATGGCTGATGACGACGCAACGCCGCCAGCCACCGACAGCAAGACTGTCGATCACAAGGCTGATGAAACCAAGTAAGACTTGGTCGTAAGGGCACGTCTTACAGGCGAGGCGAACAGGTCTCGGGAGCATATTGATGTTAGACATTGGCTGGAGCGAGATTCTGGTGATAGCGGTCATTCTGATCGTTATCGTCGGACCCAAAGATTTGCCTCCAATGATACGGGCCTTTGGCAAGATGACGGCCAATCTGCGAAAGATGGCGGGCGAGTTCCGCAGTCAGTTCGACGAGGCGCTGCGTGAAGCCGATATGGATGATGTACGCCGGACGATTTCCGATGTGCAGAACTTGAACCCGACCAATTCCCTGCGTGATGCAATGAACCCGTTGCGCCAGCTTGGTCAGGACATCAAATCGGATCTGCAAAAGGCAACGACGCTGGACGACCAGCCGACAAGCACGCCTGTGCCGTCTACCGCAGCTGTTTCCGTGCCTGAGCCTTTGATGACGCTGCCGGATACACCTCCGACCGTTGTCAGCGAGGCGGTGCCGCCAGCACCTGTTGCTGAGACTGCAAAGCCCGCAGCAAAGGCCAAGGCCGCAAAAGCTGCTGCGGCAAAACCTGCCAAGACGAAAACGGCCGCAACAAAGGCGTCCACAACCGGTGTCGATGTTGCAGCAGCGGAACCTGTTGTGAAACCGGTAAAAACTGCTGCGAAAACAGCGGCAAAACCGGCAGCCGGCCCCAAGGTGGCACCAGCCAAGGCTGTGGCCGCCAAGAAGGCTCCTGCGAAAGCCGCTTCGGACATGCCTGCCGTCGCCAAGAAGCCTGTGGTTCGTAAAACTGCCGCTACGGCAAAGACTGCCAAGAAGGACGAAGCATGAGCGGCGATATCGAAGATAAACCCCAGCCGCTTGTCGAACATCTGATTGAGCTGCGGACGCGGCTGATCTGGTCGCTGGTCGCATTTTTTGCGGCTTTTGTGGTGTGCTTCGCTTTTGCCAAGCAGCTGTTCAATTTCCTGGTCGTTCCCTACAAATGGGCGGTGACCTGGGCAGGCCTTGACCTCTCCAAGGCGGAACTCATCTATACCGCTCCGCAGGAGTTCTTCTTCACGCAGGTGAAGGTGGCGGTGTTTGGTGCGATCGTTATCGCGTTTCCGGTCATTGCCTCGCAGCTTTACAAATTCGTGGCTCCGGGCCTCTACAAGAATGAGCGGGCGGCTTTCCTGCCGTTTCTCATTGCTTCACCGCTTCTGTTTCTGGTCGGTGCTGCACTCGTCTACTTCTTCTTCACGCCCATGGTAATGTGGTTCTTCCTTGCCATGCAGCAGGCGCCGGAAGAGGGCGAGGTTGCCATTTCTCTGATGCCGAAAGTGTCGGAATATCTCAGCCTGATCATGACGTTGGTGTTGTCATTCGGTCTGGTGTTCCAGCTGCCTGTCGTTACCACGCTTCTGGCCCGTGTTGGTTTGCTCAGCAGCCAGACGCTCAAGGACAAGCGCAAATTTGCGATCGTGATTGCCTTTATCGTGGCCGCCGTTCTTACGCCGCCCGATCCGCTTTCCCAGATCGGTCTTGCGCTGCCTGCGATCATTCTCTACGAGATTTCCATATACTTGGCTCGACTCGTGGAGAAGAAGCGGGAGGCGGAGAATGCAGGCAGGGAACTCGAAGCTTCCGAAGACGCCTGACCTTTGTCCGGCATGCTATTTTTCATGAGCCGGGCTTCAAGCCCGGCTTTTGCTTTTTTGAAGTAACCGCAGGCAAAACGAACAGTCTGGAACGACAATGCTCGATATTAAATGGATACGCGAAAACCCCGAAGCTCTTGATGCCGCTCTGGCAAAGCGCGGCGCGGAGCCTCTTTCTTCCGGTTTGATAGTGCTTGATGAAAAGCGCCGTGCCGTTATTCAGAAACTTCAGGAAATGCAGTCCCGCCGCAACGCCGCCTCCAAGGAGATCGGTGCCGCGATGGGGCAGAAGAACTTCGAGCTTGCCGAAAAGCTGAAAGCCGAAGTTGCCGAACTGAAGGAAACCATGCCGCAGGCTGAAGAAGAGGACCGCCAGATCACGGCAGAACTCAACGACGCCCTGTCGCGCATCCCCAATATTCCCTTCGATGACGTCCCCGTCGGCAAGGACGAACATGACAACGTCGTGGCACGTGTCGTCGGCACCAAGCCGGGCTGGAACCATGAGGCGAAGGAGCACTTCGATATTGGTGAAGCGTTGGGTTACATGGATTTCGAACGTGCAGCCAAGCTGTCCGGCGCGCGCTTTACCGTTCTGACCAGCCAGATCGCACGGCTGGAACGTGCGCTTGGTCAGTTCATGATTGACCTGCACACCGGCGAACATGGTTATACCGAAGTGTCGTCGCCGCTCCTGGTGCGTGACGAAGCAATGTTCGGAACCGGTCAGTTGCCGAAATTCTCCGAAGACCTGTTCAAGACCACAGACGGCCGCTGGCTGATCCCGACGGCGGAAGTGACGCTGACGAACCTGGTGTCGGGTGAAATTCTCGAGCAGGAAAAGCTGCCGCTGCGCTTTACGGCGCTCACCCCGTCTTTCCGTTCGGAAGCCGGTTCTGCTGGCCGCGATACACGCGGCATGCTGCGCCAGCACCAGTTCTGGAAGTGCGAGCTGGTCTCGATCACCGATGCGGAAAGCGCCGTGGAAGAACACGAGCGCATGACGGCTTGCGCCGAAGAAGTGCTCAAGCGCCTTGGTTTGCATTTCCGCACCATGACATTGTGCACCGGCGACATGGGCTTTGGCGCACGCAAGACCTACGATCTGGAAGTGTGGCTGCCGGGTCAGAACGCTTACCGCGAAATTTCGTCCTGCTCGGTTTGCGGTGATTTCCAGGGGCGTCGCATGAATGCCCGTTATCGCGGCAAGGACGACAAGGCCACGAAGTTCGTTCACACGCTGAACGGTTCGGGTACGGCTGTTGGCCGCTGCCTGATTGCCGTTCTGGAGAACTACCTGAACGACGACGGCTCCGTCACAATTCCGGACGTTCTGCTGCCTTACATGGGTGGACTGAAAAAGATCGAAAAAGCAGCTTGATACGACTGAAAGGGACCAGGAATGCGCATTCTTCTGACCAATGACGATGGTATCCATGCGGAAGGTTTGGCGGTGCTGGAGCGCATTGCGCGAAAGCTCTCCGACGACGTGTGGATTGTCGCACCGGAAACGGATCAGAGTGGTCTGGCGCATTCCCTGACCCTGTCGGAGCCGCTGCGCCTGCGCAAGGTTTCCGACAAGCATTTTGCGCTGCGTGGCACGCCAACCGATTGCGTGATCATGGGCATTCGAGAAGTGTTGCCGGGTAAACCGGATCTGGTGCTGTCCGGTGTCAATTCCGGTGCCAACATGGCCGATGACGTGACCTATTCCGGCACCATTGCCGGCGCGATTGAAGGCACACTGCAGGGTGTGCGTTCATTTGCGCTGAGCCAGGCCTATGCCCACACCAATGATGGCGACCGTATCGTGCCGTGGGAAGTGGCGGAAACCTATGCGCCAGACCTCATCAAGAAGCTGATTGATGTGGAACTGCCTGACGACACCTTCCTCAACCTCAATTTCCCGAATTGTGCGCCACAGGACATGCAGGGCATTTCGGTAACCGGCCAGGGCAAGCTGGACTTCGGCCTGACGGTTGAAGAACGCAAGGATGGCCGTGGCCTGCCTTATTACTGGCTTCGTTTTGGTGAACGTCTCGGCACCTTCCGTGAAGGCACCGATATTCATGCCGTCAAGAATGACAAGATCTCGGTAACGCCTCTGAAACTCGACCTCACGGATTATAGCGTCAAGGATCGCGTCGCCAAGGCGCTTGGTTTTGGAGTGTCGGATTGAAATCGCCCATGATCGAAAAAGAGGGGTTTGCGGCATTGGTCCTGCGTCTCAGGGCCGAAGGCATCTCCGACATCGATCTTCTGACTGCGGTTGAACAGACACCGCGGTCGCAATTCGTGCCATCGCAATTTGCAAATGATGCCTATTCCAGCAGAACGATCCCGATTGATTGCGGTTCGTTCATGGAAGGGGCTGACATGGCCGTGAAGATGCTGTCCCGCCTGCAGGTCAAGCCGGGTCATCGTGTTCTGGAAATTGGCACCGGCAGCGGTTTTACCGCCGCCGTTCTGGGGCGCATGGCTGAACGTGTCGTGTCCATCGACCGTTACAAGACCCTTGTTCAGGGCGCGCAGAAACGCATGGAAGGCCTTGGTCTTCGCAATGTCGTCACCCGCCTTGCCGATGGCAGCAACGGTTTGACAGGTGAGGGCACCTTTGACCGTATTCTCATTACGGCGGCGTTTACCACCTTTCCGCGTTTCATGGCCGAACAGCTCGTTTCGGGCGGTGTGCTGATTGCGCCGCTGATGGTGGATGAAGAGCGTTGCATTATGATGCGTTTGTCGAAAACCGGCAGCCGTTTTGAGCGCGAGGATATTTTTGAAGCGCCTTATTTGCCCTTCATTCCGCACATGGCCCGCCATATCTGATTTTTGTCAGAGAATGTGCTCGTTTTTAAGTCGTTGAATTCAAAGGTTGAATTCGGCGACTTTTTTGTTTCTGGTCATGTCTTAATCGTCATGGTTATCGAATTGTCAAAAAATCTGCGCGGAATTTAAGCGTCTTAACTGCGTAGTAACACTAACGCGCTTTAATCATATCCATGGACGCATGGTTTTTCCGTCTTTGGGAAATGGGCCTTGCAAGAAATGAGTTTGCGCCGGAGCAGTCAGTTTCGGCGGGTTGGCGTCAGTGTAGATCGAGTCATGCGTATGAACAATTCGCCCAAAATCGGAAAATCAGTCGCAAGAGTTTTGTTTGCAATCTCGCTGGCGGGTGTTGTAACGGGCTGTAGCTCGGATGCGACGCGGTTCAGCGGTCTGTTCTCCAATGAAACGGATACGATGACCACAGCATCAATCCCTTCCAGAACCGGTGCAGGTGCCTATGGTCAGGCGCCGATTCCGAAGGGTGATGTCTACGGTTCGTCGACGGCCTCCGCGCAGCCGGCTTACGGCAACAACAATAATCAGGCCTATAACCAGAATTATAATCAGCCATATCCTGCCAATAATAATGGCGGTTACGGTTCAGTTCAAAGCTCCAGCGCTCGTGTGGCGTCTTCGCCATCGACGATTCAGCGCTCCGAACTGTCAGCGCCAACTGCTGGCAACACGGTTCGTGACCCGCAGACGCGCAATGAAGCCATGGCACAGCCATTCCCATCGGCCAATCCACGGCCTGCCGCACCTGCAGTGGTTTCGCAGGCTCCGGCTGCACCACGCGCTGTGGATCAGCTTTCAACGGCGTCCACCAAGCCTGCATCCAACGGCTGGAATGCGCAGGGTGGACCGAGCGTGACCTTGCGTCAGGGTGAAACGATTGCAACGCTTTCGAAGCGTTATGGTGTGCCTGAAAAGGAAATCCTCAAGGCCAACGGCCTGAAATCCGCTTCGTCTGCTGCGCCTGGTCAGTCAATCACCATTCCAACCTTCGGTACGCCACGCAACGCTGCCAAGGCTGCTGCTGACAATGTGGCTTTGAACAATGATGGCAACCAGCCGGCACCAGCCCGTCAGAATGATCAGAATCTTGCCGTTCTGCCATCCAGCGCTGCTGCCCGTGACAAGGCGTCCGGCGAAGCTGCAAAACTGACACCTCCAGGTGGCAAACCTCTGCCGCCAACCGGCGGCTACAAGGTTCAGCCGGGTGACAGCCTCGCCAAGATTGCCAGGGAAAATGGTGTCACTGTTGCTGCTTTGAAGGCTGCAAATGGCCTGTCGAACGAAACCATTCGTATCGGTCAGACCCTGCAAATGCCTTCGGCAAGCACCGATAACCTCAAGACGGCATCGATCACACCAAAGGAAACTCAGGCAGCGCCACAGCCTGCTGCACCACAGGTTGCTGCGGCAAAGCCTGAAGCGGCAGCCAAGGCACCAGAGCCTTACAAGGCACCGGTTGCGACATCGACTGTCAGCGACATCGAGAAGAAGTCCGACGTGGCATCCATCGCGCCTGCCGCAACAGGCATCGGCAAATATCGCTGGCCGGTTCGTGGCGCGGTGATCTCCAGCTTCGGCCAGAATGTCGATGGCAATCGCAACGACGGTATCGATATCTCGGTGCCTGAGGGCACGGCGATCAAGGCAGCTGAAAACGGTGTGGTCATCTACTCCGGTAACGGTTTGAAGCAGCTTGGCAACACCGTTCTGGTTCGCCACGACGATGGCAAGGTCACGGTTTACGGCCATGCCTCCAGCCTCAATGTGCAGCGCGGCCAGAAGGTGCAGCGTGGCGATACAATTGCAATGTCGGGCATGAGCGGCAACGCAAAGCGCCCACAGGTTCACTTCGAAGTGCGCAAGGATGCGACACCAGTGAACCCATCAGGATACCTTGAGTAGGTAGTGCGTCTCAGGGAAGAAAAAGCCGGGCTTGAGCCCGGCTTTTTTGTGTTTGCAGTGATGTTGCCTGGCGACGACGTGCGCTTCGCCTCTCAATCCAGCGTATCCAGAAATGCCTGTGCAATGGAAAGCTCGTCCGGCGTATTGATGTTGAAGAACGCATCGATGGACGAGGTGGGGCTTTCAATCTTGGGGAATGAAATGCCAAGTGTGGCGTGACGGCCAAGGAAGTTACGGATACGGCGGTTTTCATCCACCGCCAGCCATTGCTCCAGATCATCGGCAATCGACACTGGCCACAGGCCAAACACCGGGTGGACCTGACCGGCAGATGCGGCAATGACGATTGTGTGGTCATCAGCAACAGAGGATGAAAGCTGCTGGCCAAGTGTTTCCGGAAAAAACGGGCTGTCTGCCGGCACGGTCAGCATGTGCGTAGCATCCGGATCTATGGTGGTGATGTGCCGCAAGCCCGCAAGAACACCCGCCAGCGGGCCTGCATGGCCAAGTTTGGTGTCCGGTACTACAGGCAGGCCAAACGCGTCTGCCCAGTCATGCGGTGCGTTCAGCGCCAGATAGGAGACCTGCGGGCGAATGCGCTCGATGACATGTGACAGCAATTGCCTGTCGCCAAGTGGCTTGAGTGCCTTGTTGCTGCCCATGCGACGTGACAGGCCGCCCGCGAGAATGAGGCCGGGGAGATTTTTATGCATTGTCGTCTCGTTGTGACAGGGCAGCATCCTGCCGTTCGGCTTTGCGTGTGAAATAGGTGGAGTAGAGTGCCAGAAGGCCGATTGCTGCCATCATGAACAGCAGTGGCTGGGTGCCGGAGGTTGGCGAGAGCAGGGCGGTGGCAATGACCGACAGTGT
>NZ_DAMDBP010000021.1:55688-59402 GCF_032092815.1 Agrobacterium sp.
CGCCGCCAATTGTCAGTGCGCCGCCAAGACCGGAGGCCGAGCCTGCCAGATGTGGTTTGACGCTGACCATGCCAGCGTTGGAACTGGGCAGTGTCACGCCATTGCCAACGCCGATCAAGGCCAGCGGTAGGAAAAAGGCATAGGCACTGTGCAGATCCGTATAGGCAAGCACGAGTGTGGTGATTATTCCCGTCATGGCAATGATGTTACCAGCGAACATCATCCGGGTAATGCCGATTCGGCTGGCATAACGGCCGGAGATGAAATTACCCAGCATGTAACCGGACGCCATGAAAAAGAACTGCACACCCAGCATTGCCGGTGTCAGGCCGTAAAGCGCGCTGCCGATAAAGGGTGCACCACCCAGAAATGAAAAGAACAGACCCGATGAAAAGGTCGAGGTCAGCGCATAACCCCAAAAGAGTGGCGATTTCAACAGTTCAGGCCACGCCTTGAACTGGGCGGAAAAGCTGGTCGATTTCTGTGTGTTGGTTTCACCAAGGTCGAGATAGACAAGGCTGATGACGATAAGCGTCAGCGCCATCAGCAGCCAGAAACTGGCCTGCCAGCCACCGATATCATTGAGGACACCGCCAATCATCGGCCCGACCATTGGCACCACGGACATGCCCATGGTGACGTAACCGATCATTGATGCGGCCTGATTGGCTGGTACCATGTCTCGCACCACCGCTCTGGCCAGCACAAAGCCGGTCGCAACGGTCGCCTGCACGAAGCGCGCCACCATGAACACCGTCACATTGGGGGCGAGAAAACAGACAAGCGTTGCAAGGCACATGATGCCGAGGCTGACCAGCATCACCGGGCGTCTTCCAAACAGATCAGACAGGGGGCCAATCACCAGCTGCACGCAGGCGGTGGCGGCGAGATAACCAGAGATGGCCAACTGCATCACCGCATATTGGGTGTCGAAATGCTGCGCCATGGCGGGCAGGGATGGTAGAAACACGTTCATGCTGAGGGCAGAGAGCCCGGCCACCATAACCAGCGTGAAAATATGCGGCGGTGTCTTGCGGTCCAGAAAACGTACTTCAGTCACTTCATTACACTCCTGATGCCGCGCGCTGATGTAAAGCGGAGGTGGCGAGCGGGCATCATTCCGGCAATACCGGATCCGGTCAGGAATCCTCGGCCGATTTCATCAAATAGCGTCGTCTCTCGCGATAGAACGTGTAAATGCCGGATGCAATGACAATTGCCGCACCGGTCAATGTCCATACATCGGGTTTCTCGCCAAATACCAGCACGCCGATCAATAGCGCCCACAGCAGGCTGGTATATCGAAACGGTGCCACAAAGGAGATTTCGCCTGAGCGCATGGCAAAGATCACGGTCTGGTAACCGGAAAGTACAAGGATGGATGCGATGGCCAGATGGCCAAGAACACTCCATTCCATTGGCTGCCAGCCGCCAAGCGGTGCAATCAACAGTGCGCCGAACAGCGTGTTGGCGATGGCGGTGAACATGGTGATGGTGAGTGACGGCACATCGGCATACATGCGCCGTGTCGCCAGGTCGCGACAGGCGGTGGCAAATACCGATGCAATGGCCAGAAGCGCGCCCACGGTAAAACCGTCCGGGCCGGGGCGAATGATGATGAGCACGCCAAGGAAACCGACGCCAATAGCCGTCCAGCGCCGCCAGCCGACAGGCTCCCGCAGAAACAGTGCAGCACCCAACGTCACCACCAGCGGCAGAGACTGCATGACGGAGGAGAGACTGGCAAATTCCACCTGGCCAAGTGCTGTGAGGAACATGATCGAGGCTGCTATTTCGCTGAGTGTGCGCAACAGCACCAGTGGACGAAACAGCGTCTTGATCGGGCGCAGGGCGCCGAAATGTTTGGCGATGAAGAGGATCAGAACCGTGGTCATCAGACCGCGCACAAACATGATCTGGCCGGTATTCAGGAAAGGTGTGACGGATTTTACCAGTGCGTCGTTGATGGTGAAGCTCGCCATGGCAAGGGCCATGAACATCGCGCCTCGGGTATTTTCCGTCATTGCCATTGTGTGCAGGGCCTCTCCCGTCCGAATCCCCTTCGGACACGAGGCAGTAGTACCCAATTGGTTAGGGCTGTGCGAGGTCAACGAGGCGTGAAAACGTCCGGTTGTGCTGACGAATTAATTAAGTGGTATATAAATTGAGATCAGCCGTGCAAGTCCGGCGGATTAACCGCCGGTGACGCTCATATGTCTGGCAACGGCCGGGCGTTTGTGGTCGCGGTCAATGATGAAGTCATGGCCCTTGGGCTTGCGCAAAATGGCCTCATCTATGGCCTGCGACAACAGGCCGTTGTCATCGCTGGCGCGGAGCGCCGTGCGCAGGTCTGCGGCATCATTCTGGCCAAGGCACATGTAAAGCGTACCGGTGCAGGTCAGGCGTACACGGTTGCAGCTTTCGCAGAAATTGTGGGTCAGCGGTGTGATGAAGCCGAGGCGGCCACCGGTTTCCGCGACCTGGAAGTAACGGGCAGGGCCGCCTGTCTTGTAGGGAATGTCCGACAGTGTGAACTGGTCTTCCAGCTGCGTGCGCAGTTGCGACAGCGGCAGATAACGGTCGGTGCGGTCTTCCTCGATTTCACCCATCGGCATGGTTTCAATCACCGTCAGATCCATGCCGCGCCCATGGGCAAAACGCATCATGTCGGCGATTTCGAATTCGTTGAAATCCTTCAGCGCAACCGCGTTGAGCTTGATCTGCAGACCGGCCTTCTGGGCAGCATCAATGCCTTCCATGACCTTGGAAAAATCGCCCCAGCGGGTGATCTGGCGAAACTTGACCGGGTCCAGCGTGTCGAGCGACACATTGATGCGCCGCACACCACAGTCGTAGAGTTCCTCGGCATTGCGTGCGAGTTGCGACCCGTTGGTGGTCAGCGTCAGCTCATCAAGCGTGCCGGCATACACATGGCGCCCGAGATTGCGGACCAGTTCCATGATGTTCTTGCGCACCAGCGGCTCGCCGCCGGTCAGCCGCAACTTGCGAACACCTTTCTGGATGAAGGCGGAACAGAGCCTGTTCAGTTCTTCCAGCGTCAACAGGTCCTTCTTTGGCAGGAAGGTCATGTGTTCGGACATGCAATAGGTGCAGCGGAAATCGCAGCGATCTGTCACGGACACGCGCAAATAGGTGACCGCACGCCCGAAGGGGTCGATCATCGGTTCCGAATTTGGTGTCAGGGGTGCGGTTTTTCCAACCGGGCCCAGAAAGCTGTTCAACGTACCAACTCCTGCGTCGAACACATGTTCAATGTGCTAGTATTCCTGGCCAAGCCAAGGTGTTCGCTGCGTGTGCTTTATCTAGAGGCTTGCGTATAGTGAAACAAGACCATAACTGTGAAACACTACAAGACATTAGGGAAATGAACAATGAGTGATCCTTGGCCCACGGAATTGAAGGTCTCACAGGATCGTCATTTGCTGTCTGTTACCTTTGATGATGGCGGACAATTCAGGCTGCCGGCCGAAATGTTGCGGGTACTGTCGCCTTCGGCGGAAGTGCAAGGCCATGGACCCGGCCAGAAGGTGACGGTACCTGGCAAGCGCAATGTTGCCATTCGCGCCATGACGGCCGCTGGCAACTACGCAGTTCGAATTGTGTTCGACGATGGCCATGACAGCGGCATTTACACATGGAAATATCTGCTGGAACTGGGGCGCGACGGTGAAAAACTGTTTGCTGCCTATGAGG
>NZ_DAMDBP010000021.1:59412-66452 GCF_032092815.1 Agrobacterium sp.
GCAGAAAAAGGACTGAGCCGCGAGCCGCGTCGCCGCTGAGGCGTGCGGGTGGCAAACGGCAGATACTGATTATTCCTTTCATTCACGGGCGCTTGAACCGGTCGGTTCTGATCAGAAGCGTTCCGGACATCATGTATAGATATACGCAGGTGAGGTGAACTTTGGCGGTTGAAGCAAACGGCAATGACTTGTTGCAGGTGGTGGTGCTGTTGAGTGCAGGCGTTGTTGCTGCACCGCTGTTCAAGAAAATCGGCCTCGGTTCTGTGCTCGGCTATCTTGCCGCCGGCTTGGCGGTTGGTCCCTTTGGCCTTGGTTTCTTTTCAGATTCGCAGGCCATTCTGCACATTGCCGAACTTGGCGTCGTGATGTTCCTGTTTGTCATCGGGCTTGAAATGCAGCCCTCACGCCTGTGGTCCATGCGCAAGGACATTTTCGGCTTGGGTGCCTTTCAGGTTCTTTCCTGTATGGCGGGTCTGACGGTCGTCGGCGTGACGCTTGGCTATCCGGTCATTTCGTCTTTTGTGGCTGGCACCGGTTTCGTTTTGACCTCGACCGCCATTGTTATGCAAATGCTGCAGGAACGCGGCAGCATGTCGACGCTCAAAGGCCAGCGCATCATCTCCATCCTGTTGTTTGAAGACCTTGCGATTGTGCCCTTGCTGGCGCTTGTCGTTTTCCTCGGCAGTGGCGGGGAAGAGGTCACGGCGTCCGAACGCTGGCTGTCCGTCGGCATTGGTCTTGCCGCCGTGGCGGCGTTGATCGTTGCCGGACGTTACCTGCTCAATCCGTTTTTCCGCCTTCTGGCCGCGTCCGGTGCCCGGGAGGTCATGACGGCTGCTGCTCTTCTGGTGGTGCTGGGTTCAGCCTTGCTGATGCAGATGAGCGGGCTTTCCATGGCCATGGGTGCGTTTCTGGCCGGTGTTCTGCTGTCCGAATCCTCCTTCCGCCATCAGCTTGAGGCCGATATCGAACCATTCCGTGGCATTCTGCTGGGCTTGTTCTTCCTGGCGGTGGGCATGGCCATCGACCTGACGGTCATTGCCCAGAACTGGAAGATCGTCGTTCTCAGCGTCATTGGTTACATGGTGCTGAAAGCCATTTTCATCTACACGGTGGGCCGTATTCTCGGTGCTTGCAAACGTGAGAGCCTCGAGCGCGCCGTGCTGATGGCGCAGGGGGGCGAATTTGCCTTCGTGCTCTATGCCGCAGCTGTTTCGGCCGGTATTTTCAGCCGGGAAGAAAATGCGCTCTTAACCGCCATCATCATCATTTCGATGATCCTGACGCCGTTGATGGTTATCCTGCATGACCGGCTGATGCCGGCCGCCGTGCCCGATACCCATGATCTGGACCTGCCGGAAAATGTTGAAGGCACCGTGCTGTTGATTGGTTTTGGCCGTTTCGGCCAGATCGTCAGTCAGCCCTTGCTGGCGCGTGGCTACACGCTGTCGCTGATTGACAAGGACCCGGAATTTATCCGCGAAGCTGCGGAATTCGGTTTCAAGGTCTATTATGGTGACGGATCCCGCTCGGAAATCCTGCATGCGGGTGGTGCGGCAACCGCCAAGGCCATCCTGATCTGCGTGGATGACCGCGAAGCTGCGCTGCGCATTGCCGAAATCGTCAAACATGAGTTCCCGCTGGTGCCGGTGCTGGCACGTGCCTATGACCGTGAGCACGCCATCGACCTGTTGAAGGCAGGCGTTGATTACCAGATCCGTGAAACACTGGAATCCGCGCTCAACTTCAGTGAGGAAGCGCTGAACGTGCTGGGTGAGGAAATGGAAATGGCCGCACGTCTGGTCGAAGAATTCCGCGATGTCGATCAGGAGCGTTTTGCGCTCGAGATCGTCGGCGGTATTTATGCCGGACGTCAGCTGGTGCGTGGCAATGCCCAGCCGGCCGACCTTGTGGCTGCACGGACCGCCAAACGGCGTGCCGCACAGGAAGCAACCAGTGCAGAGGCAAAAGGGTAACGTCATTGCCCTGTCATGTGACGGTGCTTTCGCAGGTAGGTAAAAGGTGAGGGTGAGATGAGCATCATACGGTCTGTTGAAGAGTTGAAGGCAATCTATGACGGTGTCACCGAGGCATCGGTTGCCAAGGTCACGCAGCGGTTGACCCCCGAATACCGTTTGATGATCGAAACCTCGCCCTTCGTGGCGCTGGCAACCGTTGGGCCGGAGGGCATGGACTGCTCGCCGCGAGGAGATCGTGGCGGCGTGGTGCGCGTGGCTGACGACAAGACGGTGCTGTTGCCCGACTGGCGCGGCAACAACCGTGTCGATTCCCTGATGAATGTCGTGCGTGATCCGCGCGTGGCGTTGATGTTTCTGATCCCCGGTTCCAACACCACCATGCGCATCAATGGTCAAGCGGTTGTGTCGATCGATCCTGACCTGCTGCACAGCTTCGAGATGGATGGCAAACATCCGCGCACCGTGCTGGTGGTGACAATCAACGAGGTCTATTTCCAGTGTGCCAGAGCCTTGATGCGCTCCGAACTATGGAACCCTGAACACTTCGTTGACCCGGCATCGCTGCCAACTGCCGGGACCTTGCTGAAAGCGGCCAAGGCGGATTTTGACAAGGAAACCTACGATAATGGATGGGCGGCGCGCGCCGCTGCCACCATGTGGTGACAGGTTGGCCGCAATCTATTTCGGGCAATAAAAAAGCCTGCTTGCATCGGTGCAAGCAGGCTTTTTCTTTGGGGGGCTGACAGCCGATCAACCCTTGTAGATCAGCCAGTTCTTGCCGCCATAATTCTTCTGCATGCCTTCTTGAAAGAACACGCTGCGATTACGGCCGGTTTCCTTGGCGTGGTAAAGCGCGATGTCGGATTGTGCGTAGAGCTCACCCGGCCCGGAGGCATGGTTGCCCATGGCATAACCGATCGAGATATTCACCGGACCATAATCCGTGCCGGAGCGTGAATTGCGGAATGGCGTATTTTCAAGCGACAGGCGAATGCGCTCACAGATCGTCATCACCTCATCGACATTGTTGCCCTCGAGTATGATTGCAAACTCCTCGCCGCCAGTACGGGCAACGAACACATCCTTGCGTACATTGGAGCGAATGAGGTTGCCAACGGTTGCCAGGATCTTGTCGCCGACCGGGTGACCGTAGGTGTCGTTGATCCGCTTGAAGTGGTCGATGTCCAAAAGCACCAGTGAGGTAAGGTGCAGGCCGATGGAACTGTCAAACAGCGAAGACAGCTTTTCATCAAATGCACGACGGTTCGACAGGCGGGTCAGGGAATCCGTATTGGCGATACGCTTGTATTCGTCCAGTTCCTGACGGACCTGGTCCATTTCTTCGGAATGACGGCTGACACTCTGCGCCGTCTTTTCACCGTGCGCGGCAGTATTGCCGGTTGCATCCTGCAAAACCTTGATAACGCTCTGTACGATATTGTTGCTGGCGATATTCTTCGTGGAAATACGCGCCACGGTTTCAACCAGTAACTTGCTGTAATTTTCCATTGAATTCTGCTCGTGCTGCAAAAGCGCAAGCAGAGATTCCAGCTCTGCACGAACCTTGTCGTGCACGGTTTCAATGATACGGCCGTGGTTATGATCGAAATATTGCGCTCCAAGCGCGTCCAGTTCTTCTTGTGTTGCCTTGCTGCCAAGGGCTGCCAACTCACGGGTGAGGGCAGGGTTGGAGCCAATATAGGCTTCGTAGAAAAGACTGTAGTTGCGGGGAATAGGTGCAATGCCCATGCTACGCATTGCATAGGTAATCTGACCGGCAATATCAGGAACCTGCGCCTTTGGCGTGGTTACTGTGCTCATCAAAGTCTCCAAATAAATCTAGGCTTAAAACACCGCGAAATATTAGCATTCAATTTCTTTTGGAATATTTAATTTTAGCTGCAGACTCTTTTGTTTCGAAAATGTTTATATAACTATTCTTTCGGGTCAAGATATTGTTTTTGAAGTATTTTTAATTTTGGCAACTTTCGATTGTGAAAAATCAAGTCTTTTGTCCTCTAAATTTTTATCGGTTATATTTACTGTGTCAGTTCTAGTAATGCGATACGTGCATCATGTCCGCCGGTCATTGTGTGCCCTTTGCGCAGCAAAAAATAAAACAGAACAAAAGAAAACGGCCCCGTTTCCGGGGCCGTCTTTTAAAGTCTTGATGTCATCGTTTTACTTGGGGCCGATCATGTCCTCAGGGCGGACATACTGGTCAAACTCTTCATTGGTCAGGTAACCACCGCCAACAGCTTCTTCGCGCAGCGTCGTGCCGTTCTTGTGGGCGGTCTTGGCAATCTTGGCGCAGGCGTCGTAACCGAGCTTGCTGTTGAGTGCCGTCACCAGCATCAGCGAGTTTTCAACGCCCTTGCGGATGTTGTCTTCACGGGCTTCGATGCCAACCACGCAGTTGTCGGTGAAGGACACGGCTGCATCGCCCAGAAGCTGGACCGACTGCAGGAAGTTGTAGGCCATCATCGGGTTATAGACGTTCAGTTCGAAGTGACCCTGGCTGCCTGCAAACGTAATGGCTGCCTGGTTGCCGAAGATGTGCGCGCAAACCTGTGTCAGTGCTTCGGACTGGGTCGGGTTGACCTTGCCCGGCATGATCGACGAACCTGGCTCGTTTTCCGGCAGGGACAACTCGCCAAGGCCGGCACGTGGGCCAGAGCCGAGGAAGCGGATGTCGTTGGCAATCTTGAACAGGGCGGCGGCAGCGGCATTGATGGCGCCGTGCGAGAACACCATGGAATCGTGCGCTGCAAGCGCTTCAAACTTGTTCGGTGCGGTGACGAAGGAAAGGCCAGTGATCGAGGCGATCTCTTCGGCAACCTTTTCAGCAAAACCAACCGGAGCGTTCAGGCCGGTACCGACAGCGGTGCCGCCCTGTGCCAGTTCGCAAAGTCCGGGCAGGGTCAGTTCAATGCGCTTGATGGCAGATGCTACCTGTGCGGCGTAACCGGAGAATTCCTGGCCAAGTGTTAGCGGTGT
This sequence comes from Agrobacterium sp., assembly GCF_032092815.1. Lineage (GTDB taxonomy): Bacteria > Pseudomonadota > Alphaproteobacteria > Rhizobiales > Rhizobiaceae > Agrobacterium. Next base: position 64,389 of record NZ_DAMDBP010000021.1, read on the forward strand.
TGCGTCCTGCGTGTGCGTACGGCCGATCTTGATAATGTGGGCGAAATCCTTCGCCTTTTTGTCCAGCGCTGCGTGCAGGTGCTTGAGGCTTGGCAGCAGGTGGTGAACGATCTCTTCTGCGCAGGCAATATGCATGGCCGTCGGGTAGGTGTCGTTGGACGACTGGCTCATGTTGACGTGGTCGTTCGGGTGAACCGGCTTTTTGGAACCCATCTCGCCACCCAGCATTTCGATGGCGCGGTTTGAGATCACTTCATTGGCGTTCATGTTGGACTGGGTGCCGGAACCGGTCTGCCAGACAACGAGCGGGAAGTGGTCGTTCAGCTTGCCGTCGATGACTTCCTGTGCGGCCTTGACGATGGTGTCGCCAACGGTGCTGTCCAGACGGCCAAGCGCCATGTTGGCGCGGGCTGCGGCTTGCTTGACAATGCCAAGTGCACGAACGACCGAAAGCGGCTGCTTTTCCCAGCCAATCTTGAAGTTTCCAAGCGAACGCTGTGCCTGTGCGCCCCAATATCTGTCGCTTGCGACTTCGATCGGGCCAAAAGTATCGGTTTCCGTGCGGGTGGCTGTCATCGGTCCTGCCTCTTAATGCTCAAAATCCTCCGGCAAAACGGCACTTTCGCACGCCTTGCGCGCGCAGACATATAGAGCCATCCGCCCAGCATGGAAAGCCTGCATAACGTCTAATCTCAACTGCGGCAGAATGGTTTGTCCAAAATCGAATATCCGGGCGCGTGTCCAATCCGTCACAGGGCAATTTGCGGCTGAAATGCAGCATCACATTTGTCCTGCCTATGGTTATTTCATGTATAAGACACCAAAAATAAAGGAAAATTTAACCATTTGAACCAACCTTTGATGCAACGCTCACGAAGGTGCTTCCGTAACGGCAAGTTGAGGCGCTTGGCGCCGGGTAGTTTCGTGCGTTTTCTTTTCAAGAAACCGGTAATCGGTTAGACAGTCATAAAATAAATACAGGCGGAATCAGAAGTGTTCCTGCCTTACGCTGCGAGGATAAATTGCATACAGGATCAGGAAAAACATCGGCCGCATTCATGCTGGCTGTCGGGCTTGCCTTCTCGGTAGCCATGCCTTCATCCGCAGGTGCTGTCACGTTGCTTGATATCTTGCGTGGCGGCCCGGGCAAGCAGGGCGCACGTGAGCAGCAGCAGCCACTGCCTGGCGTCGTCACCGGCAATGGTGCCAATGCCCGCATAGCAAACGATGCTGATCCTGAGCCTCTGCCGCGTATCGCTGGTCCGCGTTATTACACCTACAAGGCGGATGCGATGCCGTCCGTCAAAACGGCCGGGTTTGGCCAGTCGGACGCTGAAGCACGGTTCCTCAGTGAAGCCAAGGTCACGGCACCTGCCGATGTCGCCAAGGCGCTGGAAGCCTATTATGGCGCAGGCGGCAAGCCGCTGTGGGTCACCGGCGGTGAGGTCAATGCCAAGGCCAATGCGGTGCTGGAGTTCTTCGCAACCGTGTCTGCAAGCGGCCTCGAACCGGCGGACTACATCATTCCCATTCCGGCCGGTGACGTGACGGCCAGCATCGGTGCCGCACCCGACGCAACAGCTGCATCGCCTGCGACCCCGGTTGAAACAGCCTCAGTAGAGCCTGTTCAGCCTTCGGCTGGCGCAAGCGACGCTTACCAGCGTGCGCTGATGCAGTTTGAGCTTTCGCTGTCGGCAAAGGTTCTGACCTATGTTCAGGACAATATGCGCGGCCGCGTCGACCCGAACAAACTGTCAGGTTATCATGATTTCAAGCGCAAGACCGTCAACCTCGCACCGGTTCTGAAGCTTGCCAATCTCAGCACGGATGTCGCGTCCTATCTGCGCAGCCGCGAACCTTCAAATGCGGAATTCCAGACGCTGAAGGCGGAGCTGGCGGCACTGCGCGAGCAGGACGGCAATGAACATGAGCGTATCGTTCTGCCGGACAACCTGCTTTTGAAGCCGGGCAACACCAACGCTGAACTCGCCAATGTCGTGAAGGCAATTCAGCACCGTTCGTCAGAAGGCCTGAAACAGCAGCATTTCGAAACCTTCAGCACCT
>NZ_DAMDBP010000021.1:66462-71936 GCF_032092815.1 Agrobacterium sp.
CACCTACCAGCAGACCCCGGAATACACGCCTGAGCTGGTTGACTTGGTCAAGGCCTTTCAGAGCGAGCATGGCCTGAAGCCCGATGGTGTCGTGGGCCGTGCCACGGTTCGCGCCATGGTCGGTGACAGCAACGAAGCCAAGATCAACAAGGTCGTGGTGGCCATGGAACAGATGCGCTGGTTGCCGGCGGATCTCGGCCAGCGCTATGTGTTCATCAATCAGCCTGCCTTCATGGCCTATTACCATAACGACGGTAAGGAAGAATTCGGCATGAAGGTGGTTGTTGGCTCCAAGGCCAACCAGACCTATTTCTTCCAGGATCAGATCCAGACGGTGGAATTCAACCCTTACTGGGGCGTTCCGCAGTCGATCATCGTCAATGAAATGGTGCCAAAGCTGCGCAACGATCCGTCCTATCTGGACCGTCTGGGCTACCAGGTTGCCGTCAATGGCAAGGCAGTGTCGTCCTCCAACGTCAACTGGTACGGCTCCACAAACGCCATTTCGGTACGTCAGCCACCAAGCAGTGACAATGCGCTGGGTGACCTGAAAATCCTGTTCCCGAATGCACATGCCATCTACATGCATGACACGCCGGCCAAAAGCTTCTTCTCGCGTGACATGCGTGCGCTCAGCCACGGCTGTATTCGCCTTGTCGATCCACGCCGCATGGCCGCAGCCGTGATGGGTGTCAGCGTTGGCGAAATCGACCAGCAGATTGCGTCGGGAAAGAACCGCGCGGTTCAGGTGCCGGTAAAAATTCCGGTCTACATCTCCTACTTCACCGCATGGCCGAACAAGGATGGCAAGGTGCAGTTCTTTGACGATGTCTATGACCGCGACTCTTATGTTCTCAAGGCCTTCGGCGTGACCAGCAAGGCACGCGGATCATCGGTCTGAAGCTGAATGTCTGAAAAGAAAAAGCGCCCGGAAGGGCGCTTTTTTTATGTGTGGCTTTTAAAGCGTCACGCGGCTTTGGCGCGATCGGAAATCAGCCGCAGCAGCAGTTCCGGTGTCAGTTCGTCAAACGAGCTGATCACGGCATCCGGATCGAGCTGCTCGACGGGAATGTCGGTATAACCGAAGGTCACGCCAATTGACGGAACGCCTGCATTCTTTGCAGCCAGGATATCGTTGACGCTGTCGCCAATCATGACGCAGTTGTCCAACCGGCCCTTGGCCAGTTCCACGGTGCCGATGATGTGTGCGGCATCCGGTTTGCGCACCGCAAAAGTGTCACCGCAGGTGATGGTCGGGAAATATTGGGTCAGGTTGAGCTGTTCCAGCAGCGGCACGGTCAGGACAGCGGCCTTGTTGGTGCAGACGGCCAGTTCGAAACCTGCATTCTTCAAACGATGCAGGGCCTCGATGATGCCGGGGTAGGGCTTGCTGTCACCGGGGATATTCTGTTTGTAATAGTCGATGAAGCGCAGGAAAAGCTCTTCATGCCGTTCGTCCGACAGCGGTTTTTCGCGCAGCGTATAAGCGCGCTTGATCATGGTTTTTGCACCCTGACCAACCAGATGCATCAGATCTTCGTAGACCACGGGGGCCAGATTGTCTTCGGCAATTGTGCTGTTGAGACTGGTGACGAGATCGGGAGCGGTGTCGATCAAAGTTCCATCGAGGTCGAATATGGCAAGGGGCGCAGTCAAAGGCGTTCTCTGTGGCTGGATTTGATGTGGCAGGACTTGAAATTCTGTGCGGCAGCCTAAGCAATGCCATGGGCTTTTGCAATAAACTGCGGTCATTCATGGTCTGTTCGCGCATCAGGGCTTTCGTTTGGCAAGCGAGGCGTGTAAACAGCACGCGAAGAAAACGACTGGAGATTTTGGCACATGGATGCCCGCCAGATGAAGATTAAAGCCGCCGAGGCTGCCTTGTCCTATGTTGAGGATGGTATGCGGCTCGGTATTGGCACTGGTTCGACAGCCGAAGAATTTGTCCGTCTGCTTGCTGAAAAAGTTGCCGCAGGTTTGAAAGTGCAGGGGGTTCCAACCTCCGAGCGTACCGCGCGCTTGTGCGTCGAACTGGGCATTCCGCTCAAGTCTCTTGAAGAATTGCCGGAACTGGATCTGACGATTGACGGTGCGGACGAAGTTGATTCCCGCCTGCGCCTGATCAAGGGCGGCGGCGGTGCACTTTTGCGTGAAAAGATTGTCGCTGCGGCATCCTCGCGCATGATCGTGATCGCGGATGAGAGCAAGGTTGTTGAAACACTTGGCGCTTTCCCGCTGCCGATCGAAATCAATGCATTTGGTATGGCCTCCACCCGCATCGCCATTGAAGCGCTTGCATCGCGTCTTGGTCTGACGGGTGAGCTAAAATTGCGTGGAACAGAGGATGGCCCGTTCACCACGGACGGCGGCCACCTTATTTTTGACGCATCATTTGGGCGTATTCCTGATTCAGAAGCACTGGCGAACCAACTCAATGCGATTCCTGGTGTTGTGGAACACGGACTTTTCATCAATTTGGCGTCGCTTGCCATTATAGCCGGCCCTGACGGGGCACGGACAATGCAAGCAAGAGTATAACAGGAGCAAATATTTCATGATCAGAATAGCGGGACTGGGCCGCGCTGCCGCTGCTTCGATCCTTTTTTCGGGCCTCGTTTTCGGCTCTGCCGTACGGGCGCAGGAAATTTCGGAAGAGCACATCACTGCGGCTAAGGAAGCCATCTCGACGCTTGGCGTCACTGAGCGTTTCGATGCCATTCTGCCGGGCCTTGCCGAACGTCTGAAGGCTCAGCTCATTCAGGCTTCACCGAATGTTCAGGATGCCATCAGCCAGACGGTTGATGACACCGCTTTGTCGCTTGCACCACGCCGCGCCGATCTGGAGCGCGAAGCTGCAATGACCTATGCAAAGACCTTCTCGATCGACGAGCTGAAGGCCATCAGCGCATTCTACAACAGCGAAGCCGGCAAGAAGCTCCTGAAAGACGGACCGATTGCAACGCGCGAACTGTTGAAGGCTGCTGACATCTGGGCATCCGGTATCAACCGCGACCTCAACGAAAAGAGCATGGCTGAGTTGCAGAAGGTTGCTGGTGCAGACCTCGCACCGCTGCCGACAGATGCTGAAGCGCCGAAGCCCTGATCATCAGATTTTCGTGAAAGCATTGAAGCGCCGTGTGTTTTTGATAAAACGCGCGGCGCTTTGACATTTGAAGAGGCTGCATAATCTTTACCTGAATTCCGGTTCGATTTAAGCAGTGACGCCGTAACCCGGTCGTTTGGCCGGGCTTTTCATTTGGTGTGTTCGATACCATATCAGCAGCACACAGACGCAAGAGATACCGGGGCTGTTATCGGCTATCTCCCACAGGGGTATATTATGACATCTTATGACTATGACCTTTTCGTTATTGGCGGCGGTTCCGGTGGCGTGCGCAGCGCGCGTGTCGCTTCGTCGTTGGGTAAACGTGTCGCCATTGCCGAAGAATATCGTTACGGCGGAACCTGCGTCATAAGAGGCTGCGTTCCCAAGAAGCTCTATGTCTATGCCTCGCAGTTCCCAGAGTATTTTGAAGATGCAGCCGGGTTTGGCTGGACGGTTGGCGAGCGCAGCTTTGACTGGAAGAAGCTGGTTGCCGCCAAAGAGCAGGAAATCACCCGTCTGGAAGGCCTCTATCGCAAGGGTCTGGAAAACGCCAAGGCGGATATTTTCGACAGCCGTGCCGAGCTGGTGGATGCGCATACCGTCAAGCTGGTGAAGACGGGCGAGACATTTACCGCAGAACGCATCGTCATTGCCGTTGGTGGCACACCCAATGAGCACAAGGCGCTGAAGGGCCATGAACTGACGATCTCGTCCAACGAGGCGTTTGATCTTGAGAACCTGCCACGCTCGATCCTGATTGCTGGTGGCGGTTACATCGCGGTCGAGTTTGCCAATATCTTCCACGGCCTTGGTGTGGAAACGACGCTGATCTACCGTGGCAAGGAAATCCTGTCGCGCTTTGACCATGACATGCGTCGTGGCCTGCATGAGGCAATGGAAGCAAAGGGCATTCGCATCATTTGCTCTGACGTGATCGAGGAGGTCTCCAAGGCACCGGCGGGCGGTCTTGTTGCCCGCACACTGCACAACGGCTCTCTTTCTGTTGATACGGTGATGCTGGCGCTGGGACGTGATCCCAACACCAAGGGTCTTGGCCTTGAAGCAGCAGGTGTTGCTGTCGACAAGCGTGGCGCGATCATCGTTGATGATTATTCGCGCACCAACGTGCCAAGCATCTTTGCTCTGGGTGACGTCACCGACCGGGTACAGCTGACGCCTGTGGCCATTCATGAGGCCATGTGCTTCATCGAAACCGAGTTCAAGAACAACCCGACCAAGCCGGATCACGATCTGATTGCGACGGCGGTGTTCTCGCAGCCGGAAATCGGCACGGTTGGTCTGTCGGAAGAAGAGGCGGCTTCCCGTTATCAGGAGCTGGAAGTCTACCGCGCCCAGTTCCGCCCGATGAAGGCAACGCTTTCCGGCCGCAGCGAAAAGACGATCATGAAGCTGATTGTCAATGCTGAGGACCGCAAGGTGGTGGGTGTGCACATTCTCGGCCATGAGGCCGGTGAAATGGCACAGCTGCTTGGTATCACCCTGAAGGCGGGCTGCACGAAGGATGATTTCGACAACACCATGGCTGTCCATCCGACAGCGGCCGAAGAGCTGGTGACGATGTATTCGCCGAGCTACAGGATCCGGAACGGCGAACGCGTCTGATTTCGGTTTTTCTGATATAATCGATTTACGGCCCTTTCGGGGGCCGAAATGGTACTGATTGATGCAATCGCGACCTATGCAAGGTCGCTCGAGAGGTTTATAAGCCGCCTCTATTTTGGAGAGGACGGTTTCCCGCAGAGTGCGGGGAAGGAAACAGGTGAGTACTATGGCACAGAATTGGAACCCGGCAAGCTGGCGTCAAAAGCCTATACAGCAGGTGCCTGATTATCCTGATCAGGATGCACTGCATGCAACTGAGGCCAAACTCGCAAAGTATCCGCCGCTGGTTTTTGCCGGTGAAGCGCGTCGCCTGACGCGTTCACTTGCCAATGTGGCCAATGGCGACGGTTTCCTTTTGCAGGGCGGTGACTGTGCGGAAAGCTTTGCCGAGCACGGCGCAGACACGATCCGCGACTTCTTCCGCGCATTTCTGCAGATGGCTGTCGTGCTGCCCTATGGTGCGCAGTTGCCTGTCGTCAAGGTTGGCCGTATCGCTGGCCAGTTCGCCAAGCCACGCTCTTCGAATGTCGAAGTGATGAATGGCGTGACGCTGCCAAGCTACCGTGGTGACATCATCAACGGTATCGAGTTCAATGAAGAGTCCCGCATTCCGGACCCTGAGCGTCAGGTCATGGCATACCGCCAGTCGGCCGCCACGCTCAACCTGCTGCGCGCTTTCGCCATGGGTGGTTATGCCAACCTAGAAAACGTGCACCAGTGGATGCTCGGCTTCATCAAGGACAGC
>NZ_DAMDBP010000022.1:0-71835 GCF_032092815.1 Agrobacterium sp.
GCATGAGGTTCTCGTCGCTGCTTGAAAGCACCGGGCGGGTTCCAAGGAATGACTGCCCACAAAAAATGAGAAAAAAAGCGGCCGTTTCGGTCGCTTTTTTGTTTTGGGCTATCCGTTTCTGACAGCAGTTTTACCAAGCCCGACGAATTTCAACTTTATAGCGTTGACGCTGTTGGCTAAAAGTATGGGTAGATTTTGGTGAAAGCCAAAGGTCATGGTCGCTGCCAAGCTGCCGGAAACAGTATTTGATATCGTATCGTGAATGAGGCTGTTTTTATGAAAACCTCGCGGAATGTCATTCGCATCTCGCGCCATGGAGGCGTGATTGCCCAGGGCCGGCGATCCGTCCCCGAAGAGGTGCCGATTGCCTTTTCCTATGGTGGCTCCACCCATGCTGTCATGATGGGGACACCCGCTGATCTGGAAGACTTCGCGGTTGGTTTTAGTCTGACCGAAGGCATCATACGAGATATGTCCGAGGTGGTCGATATCGAAATCCTCGAGGCTGGAAGTGGTTTCGACGTTCAGGTGATGCTGGGCGACAATCAGGCAGATGCCTTGCGCGCGCGTCGCCGCCATATGGCCGGGCCGGTTGGCTGCGGCTTGTGCGGTATCGAGTCCATCGAGCAGGCCATTCGCCCGGTTCCCGACGTGTCGTCGGTCCGCCAGGACGTGTCTTTCGGCGATATTGTCGCCGTGATCAGATTGCTCTCGGATGGGCAGCAACTGAACCATGAAACCCGTGCCGTTCACGGGGCGGGCTTCTACATTCCTGGAGAAGGCCTCTTGGCGGTGCGTGAGGATGTCGGCCGCCACAACGGTCTCGACAAGCTGGTGGGTGCCGTGCTGCGGGCTGGTCGTCGTGGACATGAGGGCGTTGTTGCGGTGACAAGCCGGATTTCGGTGGAGATGGTGCAGAAGGCGGCCATTCTTGGCAGCCCTGTATTGCTGGCAATTTCAGCGCCGACAGCGCTTGCCATTGAAACGGCAGAGCAGGCCGGCGTGACATTGGTGGCGCTTGTGCGCGGTGAGGATTTCGAAGTTTTCACCCACCCGCACCGGATCATCGGTATCTCTGCCGACGCGGAAATTGTGTCCTGATTTTGATTTTCGCGTCGGCTCTGCTATTCGTCACCTTTAAGCTTACAGCGGATGTCGCAGGAGAGTGATGTGCAACACGAAGTGATTCCAAAGCCGCAGGCCGCGGCTCAAGAATCGGATTTCGGACCGTGGCTTGCCAAGGCATCTATCCTGGTGGTGGACGATGAGCCGGGCATGCGCAATTTCCTTGTGCGCACGTTGGAAAACCGCGTCAAATTCATTGATGAGGCGGCGGATACGGTCGAGGCGAGCCGCAAGCTGGATGAGCGCCATTTCGACATCGTCATTCTCGACAATATCATGCCGAAAAAGACCGGCCTCGAATGGCTGGCCGAGCAGCGGTCTATCGGGCTTTATGCCGAAACAATCCTGATGACTGCCTATGCTGATCTCGATACGGCCATTCAGGCGATCCGCGCTGGTGCCGCCGACTTTGTGTTGAAGCCGTTCCGCTCAAACCAGATCCTCAACGCAATTTCACGCGCACTGGACCGTATCCAGTTGCAGCGGGAAAACTTTGCGCTGAAATATGAATTGCGGGCAGCCTCTGACCATATCTATCTGCGGGACCGGATATTCGGCAGTTCTGCAACCATCCAGCAAACCCGCGAGATGATCAGCCGTGTTGCACCACTGCCGACGTCAGTGTTGCTGACGGGTGAGTCCGGAACGGGCAAGGAAGTGCTGGCACGATCCCTTCATGAGCTTTCAGACAGGGCCGGCAAGCCGTTTGTACCACTCAATTGCGCGGCTATCCCCGCTGACATGCTGGAAACCGAGCTGTTCGGTCATGTGAAAGGTGCATTTACCGGCGCGGAGTCACGCCGGGAAGGCCTGTTCCTGCACGCACAGGGCGGAACGCTGTTTCTGGATGAAATTGGCGAAATGCCGGTGTCATTGCAGAGCAAATTGCTGCGTGTCATCGAAGATCGAAAGGTGCGCCCGGTCGGTTCTGAACGCGAAGTGCCGATTGATATCCGTTTTGTGTTTGCTACCAATGCCGATCTTGCCAAGGATGTCGAAAAAGGTCGCTTCCGGGCAGATCTCTATTACCGCATCAATGTCATGCAGGTTCATCTTGCACCATTGCGTGAGCGGGAACGTGATGTCCTGGAACTGACTGATCTGTTCATGAACAAGCTGTCGCGACAGCTGGGCATGCCACCCGTACCAGTGGACGACGCGATCAAGGCCGCGCTGCTGGGTTATAACTGGCCTGGCAATGTGCGTGAGCTTCGCAATCTGATTGAGCGGACATTGATCCTGGGGCGCTTTCCTGCGGATCTGCGTGGCGGAATATCGGCACCCGCCAGCAACATCACATTGGAAGAGGTGGAGCGTCGGCATATATTGAGCGTGCTGGATGAGGTGGCAGGCAACCGCGATGAGGCGGCAAAACGGCTTGGCATTTCCCGCAAGACAATCGACCGCAAGCTGACATCCTGGCATGGTTGATCAGGAACCTGCAGCAAAAATCCTGCGCCCGGTTCGCTCCGTTCGCGTCAAATTGCTGGCCATCGCCCTTTTGCCGACTTTGGTGATCCTGCCCTTGTTGCTGGGCGTCACCATGGTGCGCTGGGGGACCAAGTTCGATTCTCTGTTGATCTCCAAGGTGCATGGTGACCTGACAATTGCGCATCAGTATCTTTCAACCATTCTTGAAAATACCGGCGAGCGGATTGAATCCATTGCCACCTCGGCCCGTCTGCAGGATGTGCTGCAAGATGATACGGTCAAGCGACTGGGTGGGTATCTGGAAGAAAGCCGCCAGAAACTCGGGCTCGATTTCCTGTTCATCATTGATGGCGAGGGACGGGTGACGGCAAGTGCTGGCACGGAGGTGTCACGTGTGCGGGTCAACTGGCCGGTCCGTGCCAAGGCATTGCAAGGCAAGTCTGCCTATGCGTTTGATATTTTCTCCAATGATGAGCTGGGTGATATTTCGGCTGCTCTGGCGCAACGCGCACGTTTGGAGCTGGTGAATCCGCAGAGTTCTGGTCATGCTGAACAGCTATGGGAAACGCGTGGTCTTGCCATTCATGCTGCCAGCCCGATTGATCTTGCCTCCGGTCGACGGCTTGCGCTGGTGGGCGGGCAGCTTCTCAACCAGAACCTCGAATTCATCGATACGATCAATGAGCTGGTCTACAAGGAGGCAAGCCTGCCGGAAGGCAGCCAAGGCACGGCAACGCTGTTTCTGGATGACGTTCGTATCAGTACCAATGTCCGACTGTTCGAAGGGAAAAGAGCGCTTGGTACGCAGGTCTCCAATGCTGTGAAAACTGCCGTGTTGGATGAGGGGCGTGTCTGGCTTGACAGCGCCTTCGTGGTCAATGACTGGTATGTCTCCGCCTATGAGCCGCTGGTCGACAGTTACGGTAACCGGGCTGGCATGTTGTATGTCGGTTTTCTGGAGGCGCCTTTCGCCCGGGCCAAATATGAAACCGTGGCTGCGGTCATTATCGCCTTTCTGGCGATAACCCTGATGAGCATTCCTGTGTTTCTGCGCTGGGCGCGCAGCATCTTCAAACCGCTGGAGCGGATGACACAGACCATTGCCAGAGTGGACGAAGGTGATCTTGGGGCGCGTACCGGGCTGCCGGCCACCCATGATGAGATCGGACAGGTGGCTGTTCATCTGGATGACCTTCTGCAGCGCTTGCAGGAACGTGAAGGTGAATTGCGTGCCTGGAACGAGGAGCTGAATGTGCGTGTTGAAGAGCGCACACGAGAGCTGCAACTGGCCAACCATCAGTTGGAAGCAACCACAAAACAGCTTGTCCTGTCGGAGAAGCTGGCAACGGTCGGTGAGATTACCGCTGGCGTGGCGCATGAAATCAACAATCCGATTGCTGTCATTCAGGGAAATCTGGAAGTTGCCCGCCATTTGATTGGCGAAAAGGCAGAGCTTGCGAAAACCGAGTTCAGGCTGATTGACGAGCAAGTCGAGCGCATCAGCCGTATCGTGACAAAGTTGCTGCAGTTCGCCCGGCCCGAAGAGTTTGCCGGATATGTCGAGCGGCACGATCCCGCCCATATCATGTCTGATACGATGCCGCTCGTGCAGCATGTTCTCAATCGCAGTGGCATCACTGTTATCCGGGAAGACGATGTCAGCAGGCTTGTGCTGATGAACCGCACCGAGTTGCAGCAGGTGCTGGTCAACCTGATTGTCAATGCCGCGCACGCCATGCCGCAGGGCGGAACGTTGCGGTTGGGATGCCATGATGCAAGCCGGGATGACAGAAACGGTGTCACCCTGACTGTTGCAGACACCGGCGTCGGTATGGATGAAGATGTGCTGCTGCGTATTTTCGAGCCGTTCTTCACCACAAAGCGGCAGGATGGCACGGGGCTTGGTCTTTCCGTTAGCCAGATGCTGGTGGTCCGTCAGGGCGGCATTATCACCGCTGAAAGCACACCCGGCACGGGAACCGTGTTTACGGTATGGCTGCCTGAAGCGCAGTAAATAACCGATTTGCCGCGCACCGCGCGGGTGCGCGCTTTGCCGCACCTTTTGGACAATTTGTCGCATTGCCTCGGACATTTTGTCCGAACTGTGGCGGAATTTTATTCTAATTACTTGTTATTTAATGGTTTTAATTTTGGCACGATGTTTGCATTTGTCAAAACGCAATTCGGAACAAGCGGACAGGGTGGGTTTTAGGAGAGGCCACTTATGCCGCATCAGGCTCAATGTTTGTGACGCCAGAGCCTGGTGACTGTCTCGTGTTGGCTCCGTCTTTTCAGAGCCGCTCAGGACTGCCGAGCAAATGACAACAACCGTATTCGCCTGGCTTCGAACCGGGTCGAATGGAGGAAACACATGACTGCTACGAACGACGCGTTCACAGGCGCAGTGGCCGATGCTGGCTTTCTGGACCGTGAACGCATTATCGCAAAGCCGGGCTTTAACCGCTGGATGGTTCCGCCTGCTGCTCTCGCCATCCACCTTTGCATCGGCATGGCATACGGCTTTTCCGTATTCTGGCTGCCGCTGACCAAGGCGATTGGCATCAACCAATCCGTTGTCTGCTCGGACATGGGTCTGGCGACTGCTCTTTTCACCACGAGCTGTGACTGGCGCGTTAGCGACCTCGGCTGGATCTACACACTGTTCTTTGTTCTGCTGGGTTGCTCGGCTGCGATCTGGGGCGGTTGGCTTGAGCGCGCTGGCCCGCGCAAGGCCGGTTTTGTGTCCGCACTTTGCTGGTGCGGTGGCATGACCATTGCTGCCATCGGCATCATGACTCACCAGCTCTGGCTGATGTGGTTCGGCGCCGGTGTCATCGGCGGTATCGGTCTTGGTCTTGGCTATATTTCGCCTGTTTCCACCCTGATCAAGTGGTTCCCTGACCGTCGCGGCATGGCGACCGGTATGGCAATCATGGGCTTTGGTGGCGGTGCGATGATCGGTGCGCCGTTGGCCGATGCGCTGATGCGCCATTTCCGCAGCGATGTTTCCATCGGTGTATGGGAAACCTTCCTCGTCATGGCTGCGATCTACTTCGTATTCATGATGGCTGGTGCCTTCGGATATCGCATTCCGCCAGCGGGCTGGAAGCCTGAGGGTTGGACAGCGCCTGCTGCAAAAAGCTCGATGATCACCACCCGTCACGTTCACCTGAAGAACGCACACAAGACAAAGCAGTTCTGGATGATCTGGCTGGTATTGTGCTTGAACGTTTCTGCCGGTATTGGCGTGCTTGGCATGGCGTCTCCGATGCTGCAGGAAATCTTTGCCGGTTCATTGATCGGTCTTCCTGACGTCAAGTTCTCTGACCTGAACGCGGAACAACTCGCGTCGATCGCAGCGATTGCTGCCGGTTTCACAGGCTTGCTGTCGGTGTTCAACATTGGAGGCCGTTTCGTATGGGCGTCCATGTCTGACCGCATTGGTCGCAAGGCAACCTACTTCACGTTCTTTGCTCTTGGCATTGTTCTCTATGCCTCTGCTCCATGGGCTGCGGGTCTCGGCAACAAGGCGCTGTTCGTGGCCATGTTCTGCATCATCGTGTCGATGTATGGCGGTGGTTTTGCAACGGTTCCAGCTTACCTCGCCGATATCTTTGGTACCCAGTTCGTGGGTGCGATCCACGGACGTCTTCTGACCGCCTGGGCAACTGCCGGGATCATCGGTCCTGTGGTTGTGAATTACATCCGTGAAGCACAGATCGCGGCTGGTATTCCACGCGCCCAGGTTTACGACTTCACCATGTATATCCTGGCAGGCATGCTGGCACTTGGCCTTATCGCCAACCTGCTGGTCAAACCATTGGATGCCAAGTGGTACATGTCAGATGAAGAAGTTGCAGCGCTGCAGGCCAAGACCAAGGCTGTCGACAGCGGTCCGTCCGGTTCGTTCGGCATTGGCAAGGGCGGCTTTGACGCCAAGGCATTGATTGCCTGGGCAGTTGTTGGCGTTCCGATCGTCTGGGGTATCTGGATCACCCTGCAGAAGACCTTCGTGCTCTTCATGTAAAAAAGAGGCGGCCTTCGGGCCGCCTTTTTGCTTTAATGGAATCGTGTTGATTTCAGAATTCGGTCCACTGATCGGCTGGTTCTGCCGGCATGGCTGATGTCGCATGGCGAATGCTGGCAACCATCTTGTGCACCGGTGATGCCACTGGTTGATGCCGGGCAACGACGGCATGTGGCGCTGGCATCTCGTAGGCCTGGGTCGTCCCCACCCGGAACTGGGTGAGCAATTCGCGCAGAATTTCCGATTCCCGTGCCAGGCCGTGGCTTGCTGCGGTGGTTTCTTCAACCATGGCAGCGTTTTTCTGGGTGGCCTGGTCCATCATGTTGACGGCCTGGTTGATTTCCGCAAGGCCATTTGCCTGCTCGCGTGCCGCCTCTACGATGGCCGACACATTGACATGGATCTGATCAACCTGTCCGGCGATTTCGCGCAGCACACCACCGGTTTGGCCGACAAGTTCCACCCCGTTGGCTACATGGTCCCCGGAGGTGTTGATCAGGTTCTTGATTTCCTTGGCAGCGCTGGCAGAGCGTTGCGCCAGTTCGCGCACTTCCTGTGCGACCACCGCAAAGCCTTTACCGGCTTCTCCGGCACGAGCGGCCTCCACACCGGCATTCAGCGCCAACAGGTTTGTCTGGAAGGCAATATCGTCAATAACACCGATAATGTTGGTGATTTCCTTAGAGGAGCGGGAAATCTCATCCATGGCACCAATCGCCTTGTCGACGATGGCACCAGAACGTTCGGCATTGTTTTTGGTCGAGGTGACCAGCTTGCCAGCGTCATCGGCGCGCAGACTCGAATCCTTGACAGTGGTGGTGATTTCCTCAAGCGCTGCCGCTGTTTGCTCGAGTGACGCCGCCTGCTGTTCGGTGCGTTGTGCTAATTGATCGGCAGCACTGCGGATTTCGGCTGAACCGGAGGCAATGGTCGTGGCATTGTGGGCAATGGTCTGCATGGTGACGCGCAGTTTGCCGATGACTTCGTTGAAGTCGTGACGTACTTTTTCCATGCTGGGCACAAAGGCTGTATCGAGGTTTTGCGACAGTTCACCGTCGGCCAGCGCTCTTAATCCTTCACCAAGTGCGGTAATCGCACTCATGCGCGGTGTAACATCGGTGGCGAACTTGACCACTTTGGCGACAGTTCCCTTGTCATCGAAAATCGGATTATAGGCCGCCTGTATCCAGACTTCCTTGCCACCCTTGCCGAAACGAACGAACTCATCGGCGATGAATTCCCCTTTGGCCAGGCGCTGCCAGAACTGGTCATAATCGGCCGTTGCGGCGTAGTTTGGTTCACAAAACACACGGTGGTGTTTTCCAATAATCTCCGAGAGATCGTAACCCAATGTCTTGCAGAAGTTTTCGTTGGCGGTGAGGATTTCTCCGGTCGGTGTAAATTCGATAACCGCCTGTGATTTGGAAATGGCGCTCAGCTTGCTGGCATCTTCAACCGCTTTCTGTTTGATCGCGGTGACATCTGTTGCCAGCTTGATGACCTTGTAGACCTTTCCGGAACGCATAACCGGGTTGTAAGAGGCCTGTATCCATATTTCGCGCCCGTCTTTGCGAATGCGCTTGTATTCCTTGCTGTCATGTTTTCCGGCTGCAAGGTTGGCCCAGAAGGCCGCATATTCGGCCGAAGCGCCATATTCCGGTTCGCAAAACAGACGGTGGTGCTTGCCAACGATCTCGTTCAGTTCATAGCCCAGCGCTTTGCAAAAGTTTTCGTTGGCATTGAGAATTACGCCGTTTGCAGTGAACTCAATCACGGCCTGCGATCTGGATATGGCATCAACGATATTTCTGGCATCACCGATTTTATGCAGGCCGAGCATTTTGTCCTCCCGGATACAGCGTAACGTGTGAGCTTTACTTACGCTTAGCAAAGTTATCGCGATTCATTCGCTTGAGAGGGAGAATAGTCATCAATCTCCTAATGAAGTAATTAGAACATTAGAATATTAAAATGTAATTGATACATTTCTGCTTTAAACTCTTTTTGCTAGGGAAAGAATGACGGTTATTTAGACTGCTGTGCACAAACAAAAACCGCCGCGAACGGGTCGCAGCGGTTTGTCGTCACCGATAGTGAAAAATTGTCTCGCTCACAGTGTAAGGTGGAGCGTGCAGCATTGCCTTATGCAGCCAGATCTTCGATCTCGTTACCCTTGAACATCTTGGCGAGGTTCAGGAAGCAGATCATGCCATTTTCGTTGGCGATGATGCCTTCGGAGAAGGACTTGTCGAAAGAGGCGGATACTTCCGGAACCGGCTGTACCTGATTGGCAGGGATTGTCAGAATGTCGGAGACCCGGTCAACCAGCATGCCGATGACCATGTTGTGCACTTCTGCAACCACGATGGCGCTGCGCTCATTGGCAACAGTGCTCTTCATGCCAAGTTTGTATGCGAGATCGATGATTGGAATAACCGAACCACGCAGGTTCATGACCCCAATCACATCAGCCGGTGCGTGAGGGATCGGTGTGCATGGTGCCCAGCCGCGAATTTCGCGGATCGTGGTGGTTTTTACACAGAATTCCTGATCATGCAGACGGAACGCAATGATTTCCAAAGTGTCGCTGCCGAAGTTCGTAGAATTAATGGTTGCCATCAGAATTCTTCCCAATCTTGCTGTACCTGCGCCAGAGCAAGAGAGCCATTTGTTCTGGCTGTCGGAGTGACAACCGTTCCACGCGCTCTTGATGCCAAGGGCTGCACATCCCCTTTCACATGAACCTTTGTAACGTGAGAGTCTTGCGTAAATCTAAATTGTCTTAGCAAATTACGTAAAGATTCTGCTTCTTTTGCCAGACCATGGCTGGCAGCGCTGGTTTCTTCCACCACTGCGGCATTCTGCTGGGTGTCGGCATCAATGGAATTGACGGCAGAATTGATCTCTTTCAGACCCGTTGCCTGCTCACGGGCGGTTTCGATCATCGCCGCGACATTTTCATTGATCTCGGCAACCTGGCTGACAATCAGCGCCAGCGATTTTCCGGTTTCGTCAACCAATGATACGCCATTGGCAACCTGCTCGGTCGACTTGGTAATCAGCGCCTTGATTTCCTTGGCTGCGTTGGCGGAACGCTGCGCCAGTTCGCGCACTTCCTGTGCGACAACCGCAAAGCCTTTGCCTGCCTCACCAGCACGGGCGGCCTCCACGCCGGCATTCAGCGCCAGGAGGTTTGTCTGGAAGGCGATCTCGTCGATCACGCCGATAATGCTGCTGATTTCCCTCGAGGACTGCTCAATGCCATCCATGGCCGAAATGGCGTTGTTGACCACGGCGCCGGACAGTTCAGCGCCGCTTTTGGCTTTGGCCACCAGATGGCCCGCCTCTTCGGCGCGGCGGCTGTTGTCGGCAACGGTTTGTGTCATCTCTTCAAGCGCAGCCGCAGTCTGTTCGACGGATGCTGCCTGCTTTTCGGTTCGCTCCGCCAGGGCGCTCGAGGCTTTGCTAACCTCACTCGAGGCGCTGGCAATACCAGTCGCGTTGTCTGAAACCACTTTCATGGCGTCGCGCAGTTTGGCGATCGAACCGTTGAAGTCTGTCCGCAGCTTGTCGAGGGCTGGTATGAACGGTGTGTTGAGCTGTGCTGTCAGGTCGCCATGGGCAAGGTTTGTCAATCCGTCGGCAATTTCATTCACGGCACGCACACGTTCTGTGACGTCAGTGGCGAATTTGACAATCTTGAAGACATTGCCCTCTTCATCAAGAATCGGGTTATAGGACGCCTGGATCCAGACAGGTCGACCGCCCTTGCCAATCCGCTTGAATTCCTGCGCTATGAATTCGCCTGCAGCCAGTTTTTTCCAGAACTGGGCGTAATCTGCGCTGTCACGGAACGAGGCTTCACAGAACATGCTGTGATGTTTGCCTTTGATCTCATCCAGCGTGTAGCCAAGGCAGTTCAGGAAATTGTGGTTGGCGGTAATGATCTGCCCGGTGGTGGTAAATTCGATAACCGCCTGTGCGCGGGAAATCGCATTGATCTTGCCGGCATCTTCGGCCGCTTTCAGCTTGGCTTCGGTGATGACAGTTGCGATCTTGATGACGCTCTGAACTTTGCCGCCCATGATGACAGGATTATAGGACGCCTGGATCCATACTTCTGCCCCGCCCTTGCCAATCCGCTTGTATTGTCTGGCGTCAGACTTACCATTCGCAAGATCTGACCAGAATTTCCGGTAGTCCTGAGACGCCGTGTACTTGGGATCGCAAAAGATGCTGTGATGTTTGCCAATGATCTCATTGGCCGAGTAACCAAGTGCGCGACAGAAGTTATCGTTTGCGGACAGTATCTTCCCGGATGGATCAAATTCGATCATCGCCTGAGTCCGGCCAAGGGCAGTCAAAACTGCTTTTGCATGCGATCCCGGAAATAATGACAAGCTCATGGGTTGCTCCCGTCTCCGTGAGGCGTTGTACAGTCAAAATCCCGAGCTGTTTCGATGCATTCGCAGAAACATCAGGATTTGTTGTTGTTGTTGAGTGTTATTCCTGCTCATGCGTCATCAACTGATGATTTACTGTACAAAATCATCATTAAAAAATTATAAATAATAATAATTTGGTGTTTTTGACGTTGTTTATATTTGTTATATTATGAAATCATAAAAACAAATATAAGTAATACATAAGCAATCAATATTCTTTTTCGTAGAATATACCGGCAGCACCGCCACCATCTGCGCCTGCTTCTCCGCGTAGTTTCACGCCTTTGCCAACATCCAGATTGATCACTGCCTTTGCACCGGAACTGCCACTTTGTTCCAGTTCAAGATAGGTTCTATCATTGATGTATTTGCCAGCTGATACTTTCGCATCGCCCTTTTCATCTGTCGAAATATCCAGATCGTCGACGCCGAGATTGCTGCGCAGGCTGTTGAACAGTGAGGTGGAGCGGCCACCGGCAAGTTGGCTCGCAGCATCCGCAAGGCGTGCGATCTGAAGAGCAGACAATTTGGACATTGACTGGCCGAAGATAAGCTGTGCCAGCACCTCGTCTTGCGGCAAGGCAGGAGACGAAGAGAAGGTAATAGCCGGGTCGTTGGCAAGGCCGGATACGGAGACGGTGATGGTGGTTGAGCCGGAGGCTGAATCGGCTGCCATATCGAGAACTGGCACCAGGCCACCACCAAAAGTGATGTTACCGGTGGTGAAATCCAGTCGCTTGGTCAGGACTTCCAATCGGCCGCGTTTCATAGTGAAACCGCCTGATACGACAGGATCAGCCGCTGTGCCGCGCACTGTCAGGTTACCTGTCAGTTCGGCATCAACGCCGCGACCACGCACGAAAATGCCGTTCGGTGCCTGGATGTTCAGATCAAGGCCAATGGTGGAACTGCTGCCATTGGATTCATCCGACTGCATGCTACTGACCTGTTTTCTCACGGCAGGTGGCGCATTGCGATGTTTGATGTCGATGGCGGTCAGTGAAGCCGGCAGGCGCTCAGGGATGGTAATGGCGCTCCTATCCAGCGTCAGTGTACCTGCCAGTACTGGATTGGCCAGCAGTGCGCCTTTCATGGTCAACGTGCCACTGACAATGGTCGTGACCAGCGTGCCGTCATTATATGCGGCACGGTCCAGCACAATCGACAAGTCAGCCGGGAAGTTGGAGGCAGGTGTGATACCGACCGAACCGGAGGCCGAGATCGTGCCACCGGCTGCGAGCCTGCCCGACAATCTTGAAATGACGGCACGGTCGCGGTCAAAGGTGATTGTCGCACCCAAATTGTTGACGGTGAGGTTTCTTCGTACATCGGTCAGCTGCGTACCATCGGTTGAAATCGTGCCGGTTATCGATGGGGCCGCAGCTGTGCCTGAAATGTTGAGGTCGATATTGGCGCTGCCGGTAATAGAAAGACCCTGTTGAGCGGTCTGTGCGGCAACAGCCGCGAACGGCAGATTGCCTTTGAATTGCAGTGACAGCGGCTGGTTGCCCGAAATACCAAGCGACCCGCCACCATTCAAGGAAAGGCCGCCTTGGCCAGATAGGCCGGTGGTGATTTTCAGCAAATTGTCGGCAAAAGATCCGTTCGCCTTGATGCTGAGCGGTGCGAGACCTGCGGCGCGTGTCTGGCTAACAACGGCGTTGTTCCAGCTCAGATCATAACTGACGGACGGGTTGGCCGCAGCACCTTTGGCTGTGACTGTGCCAGAAATATCGCCTGAAGCGTCGAGGCCGTCCGCAAATGCATTGGCAAGATTTGCCGGCAGCGAGCGGATGACGGCGTTGATATCAAGGTTAGATCCGGCGGAACCATTGACTTCAATACGGCCATTGCCGGTCTGTATTGTCAGTCCGTTGATCTGGGCCGTACCGTTCTCAACTGCGATGTTGGTAGGCTGCGCCAGCTTGACGGCGATGCCGCGCGGTGCTGCCGAGAAGTTTCTGATGGCAACCATGAGAGGCTGTTTGCCAGTATCGACGCTGCCGGATGCTGTAAGCGGTGCGTTATCGTAACGTGCATTGAGATCAAAACCCGTCGCCGTGCCGGCTTGGGTGATGTCGAGCTTGAGACCGCTGATGGTGTTGGTGCCGGCATTGATCGTCTGTGCAGTCAGTGTTCCCTGCGCGGCAAGCGCGTTCAGATCGGTGACGGCGATATCGGCTGCGAGGTCTGAAATGCCATTCGTACCCTGGCTCAGTGACTTGCTGTTGGCTTTCAGAGTGATTGCCGTCGTTGTCGCGTTGCTGTTGAAGACAGCTGAACCCTTCAGGTCACCTGCTGCCTGTTGTGCTGCAAGTGCGGCCAGTAGCGACACATCAGGAAAATCAAACGCCAAGGTGCCGTTGGGTTGGAAAGTTGGTGTAAAACGAAGGTCGCCCGTCAGGCTGTTGGGGCCAATATCGACACGCAGCGAGGGAAGGGCGGTTCCATTCTGGTCCTGTACCAGAGCCGCTTTTGCTTCGATCGGCTGGCCGTCAAGTGTGCCGCTGGCGGCAATCTCTGCTTGCGGCGCTGCGGGATCTGCCTTACCGCTTGCGGACAATGCAAATGCTTCAAGCGAACGGCCAGCCATTGTGGCGCGGGCCGAATTCAGGCTGGCCTTGAAATCCGGTGTAGCAAGCGGTCCTGTTGCTTCGACCGCAAAGCCGGCAGCACCCTGCGCATTGGCCAGCAGTTTTTCGAGTGCAAGAAAACGTCCGCCAAGCTTGGCCTGCAAAGTGCCATTGTCGAGCAGCAGATCGCCGTTGGCTTCCACGAGATCGGAGCGAAGGACAAGGTTTTCGAGGCTTGTCTTGCCGCCGATGACGGCGTTGACATATCCCTCTACCGCAATGGTCTTTTCGAATTTTTCAGCCAATGCCTCCGGCAGGATTTGCGGAACCGCAAACAGGCGCAGGTTTGCCGACACTGTCTTGCTGTCAAAGGTGTAGGTGCCACTTGTCGTGCCACCAATGCTGGCGCTTTCCAGTGTTGCAGCCTCGAAACCGAGGGCGGTTGGCGAAAGACGCAGCGGTGCCTTGAGCTTGGCGGGTGCCTTGACAAGCCTGTCGAGATCGGGACTGATCAGTGATGACCCGTCAATCGACACCGTGGTGTCAATCGCGCCGGTCAGCGCGGTAAGATTGAGATCCTGGCTGGTGGCCGAGAGTTTGACGCCATCGACGCGACCTTGCGGAATTTCTGCCGAGCGCAAGGCGGCTGCGACATTCAATGCTGCGGCCTGCGCATTGCCGCGTAACGAGATATCGGCGCCATCGATCAGCAGCCGTGCCTGGCCGCCATCCATAGGCAGGCGAAAATCAACCGGGCCATTGGTGCCAATCAGGTTGGCACTCAGATCATTCATGCCCTGCGGATCAACCGTGCCGGAGGCCGCCAGAAGCAAAGCGCCGGTGGTCAGGTTTCCGGTCTGGATGTCGATGCGGCCGTTCGGATCGAGAACGATGTTGAAATCAATCTGCGTCTCGCCGTTAAAAAGCTGGCGGTACAGTGGTGGTAACAGCATGTCGGGCTGGCCACCACCGGTCAGAACGATCCGACGTTCGCCGCTGTCTGCCAGCTTGTGCTGGCCATTGATGTTCAGAATGCGATTGCCGTCGACAGCGCCCAGGAGTTGGCCGCTCCAGTCAGACAATGGGCCCTTGCCATCAACATCAAGCGAGACGGCAGGAGTGCCGGGAAGCGCGAGCAGATTTGCCAGAATGCCGCCCTGCGGTTCGCTCAGATTGGCTTTGAGCTGCAGCACGTTCTGGTTCGGAACATAGGTGAAATCGGCGGTGATGCCAGCCTGTGGAACATCCTTGCGATTGATGGCAATGCTGGCCGCCATATCCGTAGAGGAAGCCTTGGCATTGCCACCGGCAGTCAGTTCAAATGCGCGACCGGCAAGCTGTTCACCAAGCTTGATGTCGTCAAAGGCCAGCTTTTTGATGTCGATAGAAATCGGTAGAGAAAAGCCGCTGCTTTCGCTTGTCGATGGCTGTTCGGACGGCAGGGGTGTGCGATCAAATTCAATCGTGCTGGCTGATACGAGGTCGGCACGGAATGTGCCGGTCAACAAGGCCATAGGCGACCAGTCGACAGCAATGCCATTGATACGGGCATAAGCGCCGTTCCGGTCGGACAACACCACGCTTTCAAGGCGCAGCTTCCCTGTCAGCAAACCCAGTGGCGGAGAAATTTCCACCTTCTGGTCAGCACTGGAGGCCAGCGATGAAATCTGGTGAGCGGCAAACTTGGCACCCGACGCGGTAAAGCCGATGAAACAAACAAACAGCGCAAGAAACAGCACAAGCCCGGCGGTGATGTAAACGATCCATTTCAGAGGCTGGAACAATGTCTTCATGGTGGTGTTTGTGCCTTGTTTCAGACTGACTGCAACACGATCAGAACGATTGACCGATACCGGCATAAATGCCGTAACTGTTGCCGCCGTCATATTTGTCGAGAGGCATTGCAACATCCAAACGCAAAGGTCCGAAAGGAGTTGCATAGCGCAGGCCAATGCCTGCACCTATTCTCATATCTGAAAAATCAGGCGTCATTCGGGTGGAAACCGCTGCCGCGTCAATAAAAGGAACGAGGCCGATCGTGTCGGTGATCTTGATACGGGCCTCGAGTGATCCAAGAACGTAAGAGCGGCCGCCGGTCGCATCGCCGTTGCTGTTGTAGGGCGAGATTTCCTGGTAGCTGTAACCGCGAACCGAACCACCGCCACCGGCATAAAAACGCCGGGTCGCTGGGACGTCCTGCAGATCGCTGGCTCCAACCAGTACGCCGGCTCCCAACTTGCCCGCCAGCACGACACGATCTTCCGAGCCCAAGCCTTTATAGCCGGTGGCAGAGCCTTCAAAGGTCGAGAAGAAGGTACCGTTCATCGCCTCGTAACTTGGCTTTGCAGCAATCGCGGCGCGGAAACCGGTAGTTGGGTCAAGCTTGTTGTCGCGGGTGTCGCGCACATATTCCAGCGGAATGGATGTCGTCAGATACTTGTTGTTGCCATAGGCGTCATCGGTATCGGTCCAACTGACCTCAAGTCCGGCCGCTGCGGTATCGGTATCGTTGACTTCGTAACTGAAACCGGCTGCACCGGTAATGGTCTTGGCCTCATAGGTGTCCGGATGCTCGGTTTTTGCCGTAAGGCTGGCTTTGAAGGTAGCCGAGGGATGGAAAACACCCGGTTTGGTAAAGGTAATGCCGGCCGAATAATCCATACCTTCGACGCTGGATGCTTCACCCAGACGCGATACTGCACCTTCGATGCGTAAGGTCTCTGCTTTGCCAAACAGGTTGCGGTGGCCCCAATAACCTTGCAGTCCTGCACCTTCGGTTGTCGAGAATTGCGCGCCGAGGCCGAAGTAGCGGTGTTTGCCTTCGGAACCCTCGATTGTCAGCGGCAGCGAGCCATTGGCGGCAAGCTGTTCGGATTCCCGCACGGTCACACTGGAAAAAACACCAAGCTGACGCAGACGCTCAGAGGCCTTTCGTAGACTTTCCGGCGAATAGGGCTGGCCGGCATTCAGCCTGGAATAATAACGGATGAAGTCCGGATCGACGCTTTGCTGGCCCTTGATGCCAATCATGCCGACCGGTGCGACCGGTCCAGCTTCAGCCGACATGGTCACATCGACAGTATTGGTAGCATGGTCCGCAACCGCCTGTCTTTTGGTCAGTTTAGCCAGCGGGCGGCCTTCAGATTTCAGCTGCTCGATGAGCTTTTCTCCGCCCCTGATGATGTTCAGGGAACCGGCATTTCCACCGCGCACGAGGCCGAATTCTTCCAGATTGCGTCCCGCAGCATCACCCTCCAGAGTTATATTGCCAAGTGAAAACTCAGGGCCGGGGGTGATTTCAATATGTACGGAAACAGGTTTGGAGTGATCAAACACCGGATTGGGCGGCAGATTTTCAATATCTGTTCCCGCAACCGTGATACGGACTACACCAGAATAACGAGCATTTTCATAAAGAGAGGCGACCAGACGGTCGCGGTCGTCACGCGCCTTGATGACGAGGCCGAGGTCACCGGATACCGGTTTGTCCTGATCTGAGATCAAAAACGATGCATTTTCCAGATTTTCGTAGAATTTTGGATCAACGAGTGGAACATCCATGGTTGCGGTGTAGCGAACCGGGTTGATGATCTCGAGTTCCGGTTCATCGGATCCCCAAAGGGTAATGCCAAACAGCTTGAAGGCATTCGCTTCACGCACGAATGCAGGATATAAAACCATTGCTGCCGCAACCGCCAATGCGGTGCCTGCCTTCCGGTACGCAATACTAAATCTCGGGTCAGTCCGTTGTGTCGGCATCTGCTACTTTATGGTTGAGCATTTATTATCGCTCGTCCCGGTTTCCCGTTCGTTAATGTAACAATCTAAGCATAAAAGACCGGATTTGATACGCAAAATCGATTTTTTAGGCGTTTAAAATGCAAAAGCCCCGGAAAACCGGGGCTCGCATTATGCTTAAATCTGCATTTGAGATTAGCAACGGTCTACGTAACGGTTACCATAACGGTCACGGTAATAGCATTTGCCAGGCTCATTGGCGTTACCAATGAGTGCGCCGCCGACACCGCCGATTGCTGCGCCAACAGCCGCGCCGCGCACGTTACCGGTGATTGCGCCACCGAGAACAGCTCCGGATACGGCACCGATTGATGCGCCTTTTTCAGTTTGTGTGCAGCTTGCGAGCGACAAGCCAACCAGTGCAAATACGATGGCCTTCTTCATGTACTCTCTCCAACGTTACAATGAGCCGAAGCTCCGATAGGCGTCCCAGTTTTTATGCGGTGACTGCTTGTCCTCCGACCGCTACGGATTCCTTTAACAATTCACCGTCATTTATGGAAGCCTCTTACTTGGCTACATGAACCGGAATTGCCGACAGTCCCACAACGTATCACGGAGATTTTCGTTCCAATCTTTTCTGAATTTGATGTGAATCAATTTCTACCCATCGCGAAACCGCTAAAAGAAGTATATTGGAATCGTTCAAAAGAGTAGGCGAATTGCCGCAGGCTATGTAAAGTAGTCTCGTCGGGGTTGACGGTTCGAAGGGGAGAACTCAAAACTCCCTCAAGAATTCTGGAGCAAGGCATGGATTTCGAGGCATATTTCAAGGGCGAACTGGACAGCTTACACACCGAGGGGCGTTACAGGGTATTTGCTGATCTGGAACGTCATCAAGGGCAGTTCCCGCGTGCGACCCGCTATAATGCAAATGGTGAGAAGCGCGACGTTACCGTTTGGTGTTCAAACGACTACCTCGGAATGGGGCAGAACCCGAAGGTTATCGAGGCCATGAAGGCGGCGATCGATCACTGTGGCGCGGGTGCGGGAGGCACCCGGAATATTTCTGGCACCAACCACTACCATGTTCTGCTTGAGCAGGAGCTCGCCGATCTTCACGGCAAGGAATCCGCGCTGATCTTCACCTCAGGTTATATTTCCAACTGGGCAACCCTTGGAACGCTCGGACAGAAAATTCCTGGCCTGATCATCTTCTCCGATGCGTTGAACCACGCTTCGATGATTGAAGGTATTCGTTACGGCAAATGCGAGAAGGTTATCTGGAAACATAACGACCTCGAAGACCTTGAAGCAAAACTGAAGGCTGCCGATCCGAAGGCGCCAAAGCTGATTGCCTTTGAATCTGTCTATTCAATGGATGGCGACATTGCGCCGATCAAGGAAATCTGCGATCTGGCCGACAAATACGGCGCCATGACCTATCTGGACGAAGTGCACGCTGTTGGCATGTACGGTCCACGCGGTGGTGGCATTGCCGAGCGCGAAGGTCTGATGGACCGTCTGACGATTATCGAAGGAACGCTTGGTAAGGCATTTGGTGTGATGGGCGGTTACATCGCCGGCTCTGCCGCACTGTGCGACTTCATTCGTTCGTTCGCTTCGGGCTTCATCTTCACCACCGCGCTTCCGCCATCACTGGCGGCCGGTGCCGTTGCTTCCATCCAGCACCTGAAGTCGAGCCCGTTTGAGCGCGCACGTCATCAGGACCGCGTTCGCAAATTGCGCACACTTCTGGATGCCAGCGGCATTCCGCACATGCCAAACCCAAGCCATATCGTGCCTGTCATGGTTGGCGATGCTGCCAAGTGCAAATGGATTTCGGATATTCTGCTGGATAACCACGACATCTATGTTCAGCCGATCAATTATCCGACCGTGCCGCGCAAGACGGAACGTCTGCGTATCACGCCGACCCCGCTGCACAGCGATGCCGACATCGAACATCTCGTGGGTTCGCTGCATCAGCTCTGGTCGCGTTGTGCATTGGCGCGCGCTGTCGCGTAAGATAAGGCCTCGCCTTAACCGACTAATGCAATTGGAATGGCCGCCTTTTCAGGCGGCCTTTTCTGTTTGTGCGATGTAGTCTTCAGCCAATCCGCGCGCCTGTTCGTCGGCCGCGATAATATCGTCCATGCTGTCTGCTGCGCGGCCATCCGCCATCTTGTCCATGGCAAATTCAACGGCTTCTGCCATTTGCAAAAAGCTGATGCGGCCGTCGACAAAGGCATGGAAGGCGGTTTCGTCGGCTGCACTGAGCACAGCGCCCTGAACGCCGCCGCGCTCAAGTGCAGTGCGGGCCAGGCGCAAAGCCGGAAAGCGCTGTTCGTCAGGTGCCTCGAAATCAAGCTTGGCGAGCTTTGCGAAATCCAGACGATCGACATTCAGCGGTGCGCGCTCAGGATAGGTCAGCGCATAGGCAATGGCGGTGCGCATATCCGGGCAGCCGAGCTGAGCGATCACCGAGCCATCGTGGTAGCTGACCATGGAATGCACGATGGATTGCGGGTGGATAAGCACTTCGATCTGGTCTGGTGAAACATCGAAGAGGAACTTCGCTTCGATCATTTCCAGAGCCTTGTTGAACATGGTGGCACTGCCAATCGACACTTTAAGACCCATGGACCAGTTCGGGTGCGCCTTGGCGGCCTCCACGGTCACGGCGGCCATCTTGTCGCGGCTCCAGGTGCGGAACGGACCTCCCGATGCAGTCAGGAGAATACGTTCCAGTGACGGACGCGGGTTGCCTTCAAGGCATTGGAAGATAGCGCTGTGTTCGCTATCGACTGGAATGAGTTTGCCGCCGCCCTGCTTGACAGTGCGAATGAACACGTCGCCCGCCGAGACAAGGCATTCCTTGTTGGCAAGCGCAATGTCAGCGCCACGTTTTGCTGCTGTAAGGGTTGGTGCAAGTCCGGGTGTTCCGGCAATGGCGGCCATCACCCAGCTGGCATCCATTTCTGCTGCTTCTGTCAGGCCGTTTTTGCCAGCGGCAACAGCAATGCCGGTGCCAGCAAGCGCCTCTTTCAGCTCGGTATATTTGGCGTCGTTGGCTGTGACGGCCAGCTTGGCGCCAAATTCCTTTGCCTGCGATGCCAGCAACGCAACATTGTCGGCGCCGGTCAAAGCCTTGATGTCGAAAGCCTCTCGTCCACCGAGTTGGCGCAGAACATCCAGTGTGCTGGTGCCAATGGAGCCAGTCGAGCCAAGTATCGTCAGGCGGCGAGGTGTGGTCATGCCGGGGTTCATTGTTGCAATCCGGTATCTTTTACGTTGAGATGGCTCTACCTGTGAATGCAGGAGGGAACAAGAAGAAACCGCCGCCATTGTTTTCCTCAAAGGCGAAAGCCATATGCTCTAGGAGCGATTGGGGTTCTGACCCTTTAGGAGTGGCATGAATAGATTTCTGATTTCCAGCGGCTGGGTGTTTCTGGCGTCCCTTGTTCTGGTTCTGGTGTTTATCCCCTTTGATGCATTTCTTTCTGAAAGAGCGCAGGGGTTGCCCGGCAGGATTGTCGGCTTCAACAATGCGATTACCGATCTGGGGACATTCCGTTGGATGCTTTATTCATCCGCCTTTGTGATTGTTGCCGCTTTCATTGCGGGGAAAGTTTATCGCAACAGCACATTTGCTGGCAAAATACGCACGGGATATCGGCTGTTTCTGTATTTCTTCCTGACGATAGCCTCTGCTGGTATTCTGGTTCACCTTTTCAAACTGCTGATCGGTCGGGCGCGACCAGAGCTTTTGAGTGAGCTGGGTGCCTATAGTCTCACACCCTTTGCCAATCAGTGGTCTTACGAGAGTTTTCCATCCGGCCACTCCACGGCAATTGGCGCACTTTGCGGTGCATTTGCCATGCTGACACCACGTTTGCGGCCGTTCTTCCTTCTTCTGGCACTGACCATTGGCGTGTCGCGCGTCATCGTTGGCGCTCATTATCCAAGTGATGTTGCCGCGGGCTTGCTATTGGGTGTGTGGACGGCCATGGCCTTTGCCTTTATCTTCGCGCGGCACAGGTGGCTGTTTCGTTTCGATGACAAGGGTTGGCCACAACCCAAGTCCGCTTTCAGCGCCAATGCTGATGGCAGGATAGAATGATGTGCTAATGCGGGGGATTGGGATGAACGTTCAACAGAGCATTTCCGATGATAGCCCTGCGGTGAGACGCATTGAAACCACTGTTGCGATTGCCGGTGGTGGTCCTGCCGGCATGATGCTGGGTCTGCTGCTGGCGCGTGCCGGCATTGATGTGACCGTCATTGAAAAACACGGAGATTTCCTGCGTGATTTTCGTGGCGATACCATTCATCCCTCAACACTTGAGGTGATCGAGCAGCTTGGTTTCATCAAGGAGTTTCTCGAACTGCCGCACACCAAGGCAAAAAAACTGCATGCCCAGATCGGCGATGACACGATCACCGTTGCCGACTTTTCGTGGTTGCCGGTGAAGAACCGTTTTATTGCCTTCATGCCGCAATGGGATTTCCTGAATTTTCTGGCTGGCAAGGCTGGCCAATATGAAAATTTCCGTCTGCTGATGAATGCTCCTGTCACTGATCTGACGATCAAGGACGGTCGTGTTTGTGGACTGCAGGTTTCGACGCCTGAGGGTGATGTCGTCATTAACAGCACATTGGTGATTGGTGCGGACGGTCGAAACTCCATCGTGCGTGAAAAAGCAGGGCTGCAGATCGAGCGTTTTGGCGTGCCAACCGAAGTGTTGTGGATGCGACTGTCGAAACAGGTCGGAGATCCGGCTGAGACCATGGGGCATGCCGGACCACGTCAGGGTTTGGTGCTGATTGATCGGGGCGATTATTGGCAATGCGGTTTTGTGGTGCGCAAAGGCACCTTCGCCGATCTGAGACAGAAAGGCATTGAAGCGCTTCGTGATGCGATTTCCACCGTCAGTCCGCTGCCGAAAGAACGCTTGCTGGAACTGGCGTCTTGGGATGACGTGCATCTGTTGACGGTGCGGATCGATCGCCTGAAACGCTGGTGGCGCTCGGGTTTGCTTTGCATTGGTGATGCGGCGCACGCGATGTCGCCAATTGGCGGCGTTGGCGTTAACCTGGCCATCCAGGATGCGGTTGCCACGGCCAATATTCTGACGCCCGCGTTAGGTGAAAAAGGTAGGGTTACGGATAATGATCTGGCGGCTGTGGAAGCGCGGCGCTCCTTCCCGACCAAGGCGACGCAGAAACTGCAATTGATGATGCGCAGCCGACGCAAGCCGAAAAAGACGGATGATCGACCTTCATCCGGTCCACCCGGTTTTGTCAGGGCGATCATGCGATTTCCGCTGCTTGCCCATTTGGCCGGCCGGTTGATCGGCCTTGGTTTTCGGCGTGAAAAACTGAAATAGCCCTGGTCTCTATCGTGATTGATAGAGCTGACGCAGAATTCTGGCCGTGCCTTCCGCGCCATTCAGATCGAGGCTGTGTGTTTCCGGTGAGGGCAGTGCAAGTGCCTGCCGGATCGCCTGGGCCATAGCAGGGCCAGAGATTTCGTTTTCCGGCAACACCTTGGCGAGCTGCAATTTTTCCAATCGCTCGGCGCGCGCGCTCTGTTCGGTTTCTCCACCGACAGCAAAGGGGATCAGAAGCGAGCGGCATTTGGCGCGAATGATATCGCACACCGTGTTGTATCCGGCCTGAGAGACGGACAGTCTGGCTGCTGAAAGCAGGCTTGGGAAATCCTTGCGGAATCGGAAAACCGAAACCTTGTCATTTGCCTCAGCGGAAATGGCGTCGAAATCAGCCTGCGGCATGTTCGGGCCTGTTATCAGGCACCAGCTGTTGACATCATCAACGATATTTGATGCCTCAAGCGCGCTTTTGATGAGTTCCGCACCAACGGCACCGCCGCCCGCTGACACGACAATATCATATTGCTCTGATGGTGCTGGAGGAGGTTCCGGTGCAACAAGACCGGTATAAACCACACGTGCGGCAATCTCGTTGGCGAGCGGGAAAGTGTCTTCAAGGCGGACGAAATTTGGGTCGCCATGCACCAGAATGGTGTCGAAGTGCTTCTTCACCAGTTCGATCGTTTCTTCGTCGCGGCCCGGTTTGTTGCGTTCCTGCAAGATGTCGCGCAGAGAGGTCATCAGCAGTGGACGTGGTCGTGACTGTTCGATGGCTTGTAGCAGTGGCAACAGTTCAAACCGTACCTGCCGCCGACCGAATGGGAAGGCCTCGATGACAACGATATCCGGCTTCACCTCTTCGAATGTGTTCAAGAGCAGCGTGGTGCGCAGTTGCTTGAAGCTGTCATCGACAACCTTGCCGTTGATATCGACCAGACCGGAAAAACCGCTGTCGCCAACGGCTATCGGCGGCAAGGCCACATGTTTCAGTCCCTCTGCCGGAAAACCGGGGACTGGCAAGCCACCTGTTACCAGCGTGACATCGAACCCCTCACGCTGCATGGCATTCGCGACCCGACTTGCACGGGCAATGTGGCCGATGCCGAGCAGATGCTGCACGTAGAATAAAACGCGAGGTCCAGTCTGTTCGGCTTCGGTGGTCATGCGTCTTTTTCCCATTCTTGTTCAAACAGGCTTTTGAGATGGGCAATGCTGGTATTGTTGTCGAATGCGGTGCGGACCTTCTGCTCGGCGGACGCACCAAGTCGTGCACGCAAGGCGGGGTCGGTAATCAAGGTTTGCAGTGCCGTGGTAAAAGCCGAGACATCTTCCTGATTGGTCAGTAACCCGTTTTCACCAGACACGAAGAACTCCGGGATGCCTGAAATGTTGGTGGAAAGACAGGCCAGTTTCTGGCTTGCAGCCTCCACCAGCACATTGGGCAGGCCATCGCGGTCACCATCTTGCGTGATGCGGCAGGCAAGCGCAAACAGATCGGCTTTTCGGTAATGGTCGAGAACTTCCTTCTGATCCATGGCGCCTTTCCAGGTCACCTTGTCTGTCAGACCCAGGGAGCTTGAAAGGGTTTTGAGGCTTTCCAGCTTCTCGCCACCACCAATATGCACCAGTTGCCAGTGCAGGGTAGGTGGCAAGGCAGCGAGCGCCTTGAGCAGAATGTCGATCCCTTTTTTCTCCACGGCACGGCCGACACTCAAGACGGTGATCGGGTGTTCAGGGTCGGAGCCGTCATTGATCGGACGCTCGGCATCAAAATGCGGAAAACGGGTAAGGTCCAACCCGTGATAACTCAAATGAACCGAGCCCTTGTCGGCAGCAAGATTGCGCAGATGTTCGTAACCGCTGGCGGTGCAGGTTACTGCCCAGCGAGCACTGTCCAGTTTTCGAGAGAGGTCACGGTCGCTCGATGTCCAGATATCCTTGGCATGGGCAGAAATGGTCCAGGGGGTGCCGGTCAAAAGGTGGGTATAAGCCCCTACAGAAGCCGGTGTATGGATGAAATGCACGTGCAGCCATCCACCGTTATCAGGCCATTCTGTCGCTAGCACCGCAGCTTGCCCGAACCGACGAACGCGGTTGCGGTTAAAGTCATGGCGCAAATCGCACAGAAAGCGTTTGAAAGCCTTGCCAAAGCCCGGACGTTTGCGACAGGCCCACAGCGCCTTTAGAACTCGTATTGGTTCCTCATGCAGATATTCCGGCAAGTAGGACACCGGAGCCTTGATTTCATCGTGAACAGGGTGCCGCTTCTTATCAGTTGGGCGGCGCATCGCAACCAGTTCAAGCGCCAGCCCGGACTTCTCCAACCCAAGCAATTCCTGGGCAATAAAGGTTTCGGAAAGCCGCGGATACCCCTTCAAAAGGACGACGATTTTTTTGCTGTCGCTCAAACTCTTACATTCTCTTCGGTTTAATTGGGGAGGCCATGGCAGCCGTGAGGCTTTTAGGCGATGCTTAGCCGGTTGCCTTGGCAGCGTTGATATCTTCCGGATGCAGCCATTCGGCAATTCTGCGGGAAATGTTCTGCAAACCGTCGAGTTGCAGGTTCTGGGAGTTTGCGGATGGTGGCTGGCGATGTGGCAAGGCCTTCAACGCCTCTGCCATATGTTGCGGGTTTTCCGCTTCTTCCGGCAACAGCATGTCCAGCAGGCCCAGTTCCTTGGCGCGGCTGGCGCGTATCAACTGTTCCTCGCGCGGTACAACGCGCGGCACGATGAGGGCCGGTTTGTCGAATGAAAAGATTTCGCAGACCGTGTTGTAGCCACCCATCGAGACGACAGCTTTTGCGCCAGCAACAAGATCTTCCATGCGGTTATCGAACTGGATGATTTCCAGGTGGGGTATGGGTGCTGCCTTGTTCAGCAGCCGTTCCCGTTGCTCGGCCGGCATGTAGGGGCCAAGCACCACAAATGCCTTATGGGTCAGCGTCTTGTCATAGG
This sequence comes from Agrobacterium sp., assembly GCF_032092815.1. Lineage (GTDB taxonomy): Bacteria > Pseudomonadota > Alphaproteobacteria > Rhizobiales > Rhizobiaceae > Agrobacterium. Next base: position 25,690 of record NZ_DAMDBP010000022.1, read on the forward strand.
CATAGGCATTGATCACATCGTCGATGAGTTCGCTGCCGTCTCCACCACCGCCTGTGGTCACCAGAATATAATCTTCCTTGGGGCGAACATTGGAGGTTTCGCTCTGCGTCTGCTGGCGCTGCAGGAAGCCCACAAACTCCATGCGGTTGCGTACGACTTGCGGCACATCCAGCCCTTCGAGCGGATCATGGAAGTCCGGCGAGCCATAGACCCAGACATTGTCGTAGAACTTGGCGATCTTGTTCATCACATCATTGCGCTGCCATTCGGCATCAAGAAGCTGTGGTGCATCCATGACGTCGCGCAGGCCGATGACCAGACGTGTGCCTTGCGATTTCAGATACGCGAGCGTTTCTTCGATCTCACCGCGTAGGCCCATCGGCTCCTTGTCAACGATGAAGATATCCGGCTGAAAGCTCTCCGCCGTATGACGAATGATAGACCGGCGCATCTTCAACGTATCCTGAAGATCAATATGACGATCAAGCGAGGTATACTCACCATTGCGCAGTTTGATGATGCTGGGGATTTTGACGAAATCGACGCGAGCACGATAATCGAACGCGCCGGCAATGGTTGCGCCTGATATGATCAGCACGTTCAGGCCGCGATAGTCTTCAACCAACGCATGGGCAATGGTGCGGCAGCGGCGCAGATGGCCCAGACCGAACGTATCATGACTGTACATCAGGATACGTGCATCGTTCAAACGGGATGTCACTGATAATGCCTCGCGGTGTTTGAACAGATGATGGTGAGATGCCGGGAGACCGGCTTTTGCTTATTTGAATGGATCTGCAGCATCTCGTAGTCCGTCACCCAGAAAATTGAAAGCCAGTATCACAAGGACAACCGGCACTGTTGGTAGCAGTAGCCATGGATATAATGCAATAACGCTGACACTGCGCGCTTCAGTGAGCAGAATTCCCCAACTTGTGATCGGAGGGCGCAGGCCAAGGCCCAGGAAGCTCAGGGCAGTTTCGCCGAGAATCATGCCGGGTATCGTCAGGGTTGCCGAGGCAATGAGATGCGACATGAAGCCCGGAATGAGGTGCAGGCCAATGATGCGGCGCGTACTTGCCCCCATCAACTGGGCCGCCAGAACATAGTCTTCTTCACGCAGTGCAAGCAGTTTCGAGCGCACCGCGCGTGCAAGCCCCGTCCAGTCCAGCATGCCCAGAATGACTGTAATACCGAGATAAACGAGGATCGGGCTCCAGGTGACCGGCATGATGGCGGCGAGTGCCAGCCACAGTGGAATGCTTGGAATGGATTGCAAAACCTCGATGATGCGCTGAACGATGAGATCGAACATGCCACCGCGATAACCGGCAAGTCCACCGATGACGATGCCCAGAATGAAGCTCATGGTCACGCCGAAAAGGCCGATGGTGAGCGAAATCCGCGCGCCGTAAATTATGCGTGATAACACGTCACGACCCAGACGATCCGTGCCAAGAAAGAAGAATTGTCCATTTTCTGCCGGGCAGACGAGATGGGTGTTTGATTCAAACAGTCCCCAAAAACGGTAACTGTCACCGCGACAAAAGAACCGAAGCGGCTGAATATCATTGGGGTTGTCGGTATAAACGCGTCTCAGATCTTCCATTTCCAGCGACATGGTGCGGCCGTAAACAAACGGGCCAATGAACTCGCCATTATGGAAAAGGTGTACGCTTTGTGGTGGTGCGTAAATCTGCTCAACGTTGCGGGTGTGCAGATTATAGGGCGCCAAAAACTCGGCAATGACGATGGCAAAATAGGCCACCAGCAGGAAGATTCCAGAAAACAGTGCCAGCTTGTGCTGCTTGAACTGCCACCACATCAATTTGAATTGCGATGCCCTGGCTATGCCCGCCATACCACTGGTGTTGGGTTCGACCAGATAGGGATCGAATGGCGCTGTCGAGACATAATGCGGCAAGGGTTCGCCGGGACCGGGAATAGGCGCGCTCATTTATGGCTCCCTCCGCCCAGACGAATTCGCGGATCGAGAATTGCCAATGCAATATCCGACACCAGCACGCCGATCACGGTCAGGAATGCCAGGAACATCAGGAATGAGCCTGCCAGATACATGTCCTGGCTTTGCAGGGCCTTGATCAGCATGGGGCCGGTTGTTTCGAGCGACAGCACGACGGCGGTGATTTCCGCGCCTGATATGATCGACGGCAAGATCGAGCCGATATCGGAAATGAAGAAGTTGAGGGCCATGCGCAGCGGATATTTGGTGAGAACACGGAATGGATGCAGCCCCTTGGCACGTGCCGTCACCACATATTGCTTCTGCAATTCGTCCAGAAGGTTGGCACGTAGTCGGCGGATCATGCCAGCCGTACCAGCCGTGCCGATGATGAGAACGGGGATCCACAGATGTTCGAGGATCGACTTGAACTTTGCCCAACTCATTGCCTGGCCGAGATATTCACGGTCCATCAGGTGGCCGATGGATGTGCCGAACCAGATATTGGCGAAATACATCAGGATCAGCGCCAGCATGAAGTTGGGGATGGCGATGCCGAGAAGGCCAAGGAATGTCAGTCCGTAATCACCCCAGCTGTATTTGTGGGTGGCAGAGTAGATACCGATTGGAAATGCAATCAGCCAGGTGACAATGATGGTGACGAAAGAAACCAGAACGGTCAGCCACAGGCGGTCGCCAACCACATCGCTGACCGGCAGCTGATATTCGAAGGAATAACCGAAATCGCCAACCAGCATGCCCGAGACCCAACGCAGATAGCGGATAGGAGCCGGTTGGTCGAAACCATAGCGAATACGTAGTTCTTCGATTTCGGCCATGTCGGCGGATTCGCCCATGGCGCGAACTTCCGCGACATAACTTTCGAAATAGTCGCCGGGTGGCAGTTCAATGATGGTGAACACCAGCATGGAAATCAGGATCAGAGTCGGGATCATGACCAGGATGCGGCCAAGAATATAGCGCAGCATGTTTATGCCCCTTCCCCGTACCAGAATGTATCGGGCATATAGACACCAAGGTAGGACGTCGGATCGTACCCAAACAGGCCCTTTGGCGGAACGTTGTTCAGGCGCGATGAATGTACAAGCGGCTGTAATGCGCCGTTGACCGTGCCGATTGAAAACACCTGCTGCGAATAAATCGACAACATCTGGTGCCAGATGGCAGTACGATCTTCAAGCGTTGTGCTGTTGCGCCACTGCTTGAGCAGTTGCAGCAACTCGGCCACTTCTGGCAGGTCGGGCGCCTTGCCTTCACGTCCGCCCGAGAGATAGTGCACGCCCCACAAAGGCCACTGCAACTGGTCGGTATCTGTTGGTGCAAGGCCTGATGGCAGCATGTTTGCTGTCGGGATGCCATTGTCCATGCCCATCCACACGGCCATGGTGACTTCACCGCCCATGGCGCGGCTGCGGAACACGTCGCGCTGGGTGACACGGACAGACAGCGAAATGCCGACATTGCGCCAGTGATCGGTCACCAGTTCCATGACATCGGTTTCAAGCGTGCTTTCGCCTGACGATTCCACGACAATGTGCGCCGGGCGACCATCGGGAAGCAGGCGAATGCCGGATGAGTTTTTCTGGGTGAGGCCAGCCTCATCAAGCAGCGCTTCCGCCGCCTGCGGATCAAACTGTGCCCAGGCATGGGCAAATTCCGGTTTGTACAGAGGACTTTCCGGCAGCACCGTATCGGCGCTTTCCGTCCCAAGACCGTAAAAACAGGCCATATTGATTTCATGGCGGTTGATTGCAATCGACAACGCCCGCCGCACTCGTACATCCTGAAGCAGCGCGCGCCACTCAGTGTCGCCACAGGTCAGGTTTGGCAGCAGGGCGATGCGGGAGCCTTGGGTGCGTTTCCACAGATTGACCTTGAGCGGATAACGTTTCTCTGCATCCTTCAGGAAGGTGTAATCGGAGAAATCAAGGCCAAGCAATTGCAGATCGCTGTCGCCTGACGCGGTTTTCGCCGCGATGATTTCCGACGATGTCACGTTGAGGACAAAACGGTCGAGATAGGGCAGTTGCAGGCCGTTTTCATCGATCCTGTGGTAATAGGGGTTGCGTTCGAAAACAAATTGTTCGGCTGGCGGTGCCGTCAGGGGACGCCACGCATCAAGCGTCGGCAGATCAGGGTTCTCCGGGCGGTTCTGGCGCGACATCTTGATGTGCAGGCCACTCCAGTCATCAACCTTGTTTTTTTTGATCAGTGCCGCCAGTTTTTCTGGTGTCTGATACTTGATGTGGAACTGCTTCATGTAGGCAGCCGGCAAAAACAGCCTTGCCGGAGAGGGGGCCGCCAACTTGGTCAGAAAGTCCGGGTTTGGACCCTGCCAGGTATAACGAACGGTTAGCTTGTCGATGATTTCGACGATTGGCGGCTGATCATAGACCTTGAGGTCGATGGGCGGGCCACCCTTGTGGATTTCCTTGTTGAGGGCCACATCTTCCCAGAAATAGCGAAAATCTTCGGTGGTGAACTCACTGCCATCTGACCATTTATGGCCTTCGCGTAGACGCAGCGTAAAGATGCGCTCCTCGGCAATGTCGTAACTTTCGAGAATGTCCGGCTGGAAATTGAATTTTTCGTCGTAACCGACGAGCCTGGCATAGGCATTGATCGGCATGAGGCGGGTGTCGCGCTGTCCGCCAATCAGCATCCGGACGGAACCGCCATGTTTGCCTGGTGTGCGGCCAAGGGCCTTCAGGTCAACGACACGCGGATTTTTCGGCAACCGGGTGGCAATGTCAGGCAGTTCTCCGGCCTGAACTTTGGCCTTGAGGCTTTCCGGCTCAACCAGCGCGGCACGGACCGTGGCTGGAACAAGAGCCGAGGCAAGAAGCATCAAGGTGGTGCGTCTGGTAATCATCACCGCAACTCCTTCACGTCGACATTGCGGTTGGCAAGAACAATATGGCCATTGCCGAGATCGGCAGGTGCGAGGCTGTTGCTCTCTTCGGCCTGGAACTGACGGCCCCAGTTTGCATGGTTTGTTATCCCCGACTTGCCAAGTTTGGCATAATCCAGTGGGCGATCAAGATCCGGGAATGGAACTGCCGTCAACAATGCTTTTGTGTAGGGATGAACCGGGTTCTGCATCAATATTTCACGAGGAGCAATTTCCACGATGCGGCCGTCGCACATCACTGCCACACGGTCGGCCATGTAATCGACGACGGCGAGGTTGTGGGAGATGAACAGATAGGTCAGCCCCAGATCCTGTTGCAGATCCTTGAGCAGGTTGAGGATTTGTGCCTGTACTGACACATCAAGGGCCGAAACTGGTTCGTCGCAGATTAACAGTTCCGGTCCAAGCGCCAAAGCACGGGCAATGCCAATGCGCTGGCGCTGTCCGCCGGAAAAACTGTGCGGGTAACGGTTGAGGGCGCTGTCTCCAAGGCCGATTGCCTTTAACAGCGCACGCACCGCCTCCTTGCGGGTGGACGCGTTGCCCCGGTGCCGACAGTCATGCGTGGCGAAAGTGAAGACACAGGGTCCTGAAACACCATCTGGATCTTGGTGCGCAATGTCTTGAGATCGTCACCGGTGGCGCTGAGGACATCAATATCCCCGCCGTCATTGTGGAAGGTGACGCTGCCGGCATCGGGCTTGACTGCCCTCATCAGAATTTTACTGACAGTGGTTTTGCCGCTGCCGCTTTCGCCGACTAGGCCAAGGCATTCGCCACGGCGAATTTCAAAACTGACATTGTCCACTGCGAGGGTCTTGGTGGCAGCCCCCTTGTCGAACCATCCTGCTTTGCGAATGGTGAAAGACTTTCCAATGCTATCGACCGACAGCAGGGCACCGTCCTTTTTCTGTTCTTTCGTGGTGCTGCGTCCAATCAGGCTGTGTTTGTCGACCGTGACATCACGCAGCGCCTTGAGGCGTTCGCCGGGTTTCATGTCAAAATGCGGCACAGCTGCCATCAACCCCTTGAGATAGGGGTGCGAGGGCGAGCGGAAAATTTCGTTGACCGGCCCGGCCTCCATGATTTCGCCCTGATAGATCACTGCAACTTCATCGGCGATATTCGCTACAACTCCGAGATCATGGGTGATCAGCAGCATGCTCATGTTGAGGCGAGCCTGAAGGTCGCGCAGCAGTTTGAGAATTTGCGCCTGGATCGTCACGTCGAGTGCAGTTGTCGGTTCATCGGCAATCAGCAATGCAGGGCGGCAGATCAATGCCATGGCAATCATCGCACGTTGCCGCATGCCACCCGATAATTCGAACGGATACATGTTGCAAACCTTGGCCGGATTGGAAAAACCAACCAGATCAAGGGTGTCGAGCAGTGTTTCATAACGCTCCTTCGGGGAGAGCGTGGTGTGAATTCTCAGAGCCTCATCGATCTGGTTGCTGATCGTATGCAGGGGTGAAAAAGAGGTCATCGGCTCCTGAAAAACCAGGCCGATACGATTGCCGCGAATGGATCGCATTTCCGGCCCATCCTTGGGCAGGGATAACAGATCGACCGGGCTCGCCGATTTTTCAATGTCATTGAACAGGATACGGCCGCTGGTGCTGGCCGTCCTTGGATGCAGGCCCATGATGGTCTGGCCGAGAACAGATTTTCCTGAGCCGGATTCACCAACCAGCGCCGTTACTTTTCCCGGCAGTATGCGCAGGCTGACATCGCGAACCGCATTTATGGTTCCACCCATCAACGAAAACGAGACGCGCACATTTTCAACGCGCAGCAAATCGACGCCTGTTTTCATGCCAATGGGTTCCCTGTCTCGATCCTTTTGTTTACCTGTAATACGAATGGGTAATCAGGATGTTACAGTCACGTTATCGCAGGGGCATGGGTCTGTCTATGCTTGCGTATGGGCAAAAGAGTGCTGACGCTGCATCCGCGTTTGAATGGGACCACAGGAAAGATGGCGGACAAGACATATTACGACGCTTTGCTCGCCGACATCAGACAGCTTCAAAAGGAAAACCGACTTGATGAGTCACGGTCCTTGCTCACCCGGTTGCAGGAAGAACCACATCATGGCTTGATGGGGCCACAGACCGTGCTCGGTCTGCCACGTAGGCTGCATGCTGCCTTGCTGCGACAGGCGAAGGTGGAAAAGGACACGCTGCGGCGGGTGGGGTATCAATATACACTTGTTCCTGCGCCCGCCGTTCTTACACCCTTTGGCGTCTTTAGCGGAACCGAAAGACGCGCCCTGAGCAACGCCAACCGGCAACCGGTGCCACGTATCATTCATCAGATCTGGATCGGACCGAAGGATCCGCCTGTCAGTATCGATGCATGGCGTGCCCATGCTGCCAAGCATGGTTATGACTACAGGCTGTGGCGGGAAGCTGATCTTGAACGGGAAGGCATTACCGGCAATGCGGTGTTTGCCAACATGTTGCACCGCGGGGATTATCCCGGCGCGGTCGACGTGGCCCGTTACATCATTCTCGAGCACCTTGGCGGCATTTATCTCGATTGTGACTGGTATCCGGCGCGTGATGACGAGAGCTTCCACGACGTATTGCCGCTTTCGGGTTTGACTGCCTTTGCCGAAGAGGTGCCACGTCAGACAGGCAGCGGCAGCGTGTTGCTCGCCAATTCGTTTATTGCCGCGCCAGCAAATCATCCGGTGTTTGGCCGCATGTTGTCTGCCATTCCTGTGGTGTTGAAGGATATGCCGCGCGCACCGGCATGGTGGGCAACGGGGCCGTTGCTGTTTACCGTCGTTGCTCGTGCTGGATCTATTTGTCTGGCCGATGCTGGCTTTGTTGCCGGTAATTTGGCCGATAAGGCGCCGCTGGATGAGGTGCTGGCCATGCGCGCGACACTTGGCTCTGACGGTGCCGGTCTGCTTATCGCCTGGAAATCATGGTGACAGAGCAGTCATTTGGCTTCTTGCGCTACGCCACCGGCAGGCAGGATGGTCGGCAGTCAATTCAAACAGTCTTTCCAGAAATGTCCAGGCATTGTCGTCATGTACGAGATGATGGGTCAAGATGCCGGTTGTGGCGTCACCACGGGTTTCTGACCTGAAGCGCGTTGCCATGTCATCAAACAGACTATCGTGCAGGCGCCCGCCGCCGGTGCCATGCCAATCCATCAGGTCAACATGGGTGTTGAGGCATGGCAGGCTTGCCGGTTTTTCACGGCCATACACGGACAAAGTCTGGTAACCGATATCGGGCAATCCGGCAATGATGGCATCATCGATGCGGTTCCATGGTGGTACCAGCATGGATATGAACTGGTTCGGATAGAGCTTTTCCAGCTTCTCAAAGCCATGTCTGAGTTCTGCAAGCACGACCTCTTTGGGCCGATGCAACCCAAGCTCCCGTTTCTTTTCATGTCGGGGTGCATGATTGCGATGCGACCAGCCATGAACCGCAACATCAATGTGGTCAAAGGGGCTGAGATAGTTTGCCAGCGGTTGGCCGGTATGTTCGGGTATGACCGCCAATGTCAGGGGGATGGCGTGATCTTTGGTCAGGCGAACCAGTTGCTCAAGCGCTGACGTTGGCTCAACCGCATCATCATCACGCAGCCAAAGATCGACGGTTCTGCCATTATCCGCGATTTCATCCAGTGTTTCACGAAGTGAAATGGCGGTCATGGCTCGTTCCAATATTGCTCGAAAGAATGGTGTTGAGGCACTGGCTGGCTTTTGTCAGTGAGCGCTCATGCTGCACGAATTGCCGGGCATTCAGTGCCATGGCCTGTCTTTCATTGTCGTTGCGCAGCAGCTGTTCGATTGCCAGAGCATAGGCATCACTATCTCCCGCCGGGGTTAACAGGCCGGTTTTGCCGTGTTGAACCACTTCCGGAACACCGGCGGTGTGTTCGGCGATCACAGGAAGCCCGGCGGCCTGTGCCTCGAGATAGGCCAGACCATAGGCTTCGCCATGGCCGGGCCAGAGGTAAAGAGCGGCTTTGGACAGAATCTGCGCGATTTCCTGCTGAACTTTTTGACCATGCCATAGGACGCGTTGGGGTGTGATGTCGGTGAACAATGCTTCGACGGTTTGACGTTCAGGTCCATCACCAACGATATCCAGCGTCCATGGTAAATCTGCCGGCAGCTTCGCCAAGGCCTTGGCAAGGGCGACGTAACTATCCAGCTTGTCACCGGATCGCATCATGGCGACCGTTGCCAGCCGGTAAGGGGTCGGGTCTGGGGGGGGAGCGAGAAAGATTGCAGGGTCTATGAAGGGTGGAAACATCTCCAGCTTCGCACCTGCTGCCGCCGCCAGCAGTCCGTCATGGTCGCGTCTGGTGAAGCAGAGATTGACTGTGGCGGCGTTGATGCTTTCGAGCAGATGGTGTTGATTTTCTGCCCAATGACCGATGTTGCGCCGGTTGGAATAGGACGCCTCTGACGACACATAGGCCACACTGAATTCCCTGCATAAAGCAGGGCCAATCAGATCTGGTGCCTTGTAATAAGGGTGGTAGCAGAACCAGATATCCGGTTTGCCGTTTTCTTGCCAGTCGTGCTGTAGGCGGTCAATTTCCTGCTGTGCATCGCGCTTTATGGTCTGGTAAGCCGGATCGTCAGGGTTTTTGAGGAAACTGCGCAACGGCGAGGCAACCTCGACCTCGTGACCTGCCATCGTCATTGCCTGCATTAAGAGGCGCGCCATCAGCCTGTCACCTGAGGGCACAGGGTGATCGGGAGATTTAAGCGGGGCATAAAAGGCAATTTTCATGGCTTGATACGAACGTTATGCCGGGACGGCCAGGAAGCGGGTGCTTTCAGTTTCCGAGATAACATAAACTCGCATTGGCGACGACCTGCCGCGTACCTTGATGTCGCGTTTTTGCAGATCCTTGATGTTGACGCCGGACTGGATGATTGCCGGTTCCGACACGACAATAGTGGTGTTCAATTCCTTGGCCACACTTTCCAGTCGGCTGGCAACATTGACCGTGTCACCGATGGCAGTCAGCGATTTTGCCTGGCCATATCCCATGACGCCGACAATCGACGGGCCGGTATGAACACCGATGGCAACGCGAAGATGCACTGAAAATTCTTTTTCCAGTTCCTCGTTCAGACGGTCGATTTCCTGTACGATGGTTGCTGCTGCTCGCATGGCATCCCGGCAGGCGGTGGCTGAACTGCCATCAAGCCCGAACAGCGCCATGGCACCATCGCCGATAAATTTGTCCAGCCTGCCACCGGATTGTTCGATTGCCTGCCCGACAATGGCAAAATAACGGTTGAGCAGAAACACGATGTCATAAGGCAGACGTGCTTCCGTCAGCGTCGTGAAATTGCGCAGATCACAGAACAGAACTGCAATTTCCTCTTCCCGGCCAGGCCGGATCGGTTCGTTTTCTGCCGGTGTCGTCTGCTGGTGGTTCTGCGATAAAAGTAATGCCACACGAAGGTTGGACTGCGGGCGTAACTGACAGCCCAGCCTGATGTCTTCATCGGCATGGATACGGTGGAGGGTAGCCCGCTCTATGTCGCTTGGCGGCGGTAATGGGCCGTCACTGTCGAGAATACGTACGCGACAGGTGGAACAGCGCCCGCGTCCACCGCAGACAGAATAATGCGCGACGCCGTTCAGGCGGCTTGCCTCCAGCAGCGTCATCTCTTTGGGAACGCGGACCGTTGCACCATGCTCGTAATGAACGTCGATCAAGGTTGATTTCTGGCGCAGGGTCCGGGCGCCACGCAGCAAAAACACCGTACCAACCATGCCGATAAATGTCAGTTGGATGGTTTTTACGATGGTATTGATATTGTTATCGATGGTCGCCTGACGCTGGTCCGGACGATGCAATTCATTCGGTGCCGCGATAATCGGATTGGGCAGCATCTTATAGCTGTTGGCGCTTTCCAGCTCGCGGCCGGCACTGCTGAAACCGAGCAGCGCCATAACCGGAACCAGGACCGCAATGGCTAGAAAGTATCCGCCAAAACGTGGATACCATGAACGGTAACGCAGCCAGAAAAACAGACCGATACATCCATGTATCCAGATCACGATAACAGCAACGCTCTGGCGCATGCCGGCGACCGGGGCGTTGATCCATAACCGCCGGATGACGTTTTCATAGGTGACCGGAATGTCATAAAGCATGCTGGAAAATCTCAGACTTGCCGCATGTTCAATGATCAGCAGAGGAATGAGCAGCCCGAATACCAGCTGCACAGCCTCACGCATCGGCATGTTCAGGGTTCTACGTTTATAAAGCGCATTCAGGACAAGCAGCACATGGATCAGGACCGCGCCATAAAAGAGGCTGAGGCTGAAGGGGTTCATCCAGACAACCGAGAACCAGCGTTTTCCATGCTCTGCCGTTTCTATGGAAATCAGGCCCAGTGCATGGTTGAGCAAATGCATGCTCAAAAAAGAGAACATGATCAGCCCGCTGAGCAGGCGCAGTTTTTGCAGTTGTAGCGACGCAGGAAGATTATCGGAGTTCATCTGCTATTGCCCGATGATAAACGGTCTTTTGGGTCATGGCGGGAGCAGAATATTCCTGATGTTTCGGTTGCCGTTCGTTGCCCAAAGATGCCGACTTCCTAAAGAGAGTATGACTGATGGTGTTGAATAGCAAACAGCATTGCGTGCGCCTCGAACATGAGCCGCGGGAAACAGCATAGTGAAATCATGGTGGCAAAAAAACAGCAGGCACGTTTCAAACCTGCCAAATCTGCATCACGTCCCATCACATGATTGGCATTAAAAATGCTTAGAGTTCAATGGTCTGGCCATCGAGTGCAGCAAATGCACCGTTGAATTCAAGCCGCGCTTGTGCGTCGATCTTGTCTAGATCCTCGTCACTGCGCCATGGCGAATGATGGATGAAGCCGACGCGCGAAGCGTTTGCGAGTTTGGCAAGCCGGATTGCCTGCTGCCAGGACGAGTGGCCATACCCCTTGAACTGCTGCATTTCATCATCGGTGAAAGAGCAATCGTAAAGAAACAGATCTGTGTTCTTGATAAGCTCAAGCACATCAGGGTCGTTGATACCCGGCGTGTGTTCGGTATCGGTGATAATTGCCATTGACCGTCCAGCCCAATCGATCCGGTAACCGATGGCATTGCCGGGATGGTTGAGCATGCCGGTTTTGATGCTGAGGCCGGGGCGAACCGAAAGTGTGTCGCCAGCTTTGAAATCCTGCGGGTCGATCTTGGCGCAGCATATGTCAAGCGGTGCCGGGAACCACGGTGGGCTCATGAACTCGTTGAGCATCTGTCGCGTGGTCTTGATGCCGGCCATGTGGCCGGACCAGATGGCGACCTTGTTGGCCTGATTGAAGAACGGCTTGAAGTAGGGAAAACCGACAATGTGGTCGTAGTGACAGTGGGTGAAAAACAGGTTGATGTCGGAGACGCCCTCGGCCTTGAGCGACATGCCTGCAGGCATGATGCCGGAACCCGCATCAAAAATGAGAACATGTTCTCCGCAACGAACCTCGATGCAGATGGTATTGCCGCCATATTTGGAAAAGTTCTCGCCGGATACGGGCAAGGTGCCTCGAGCACCCCATATTTTCACACGGAATAAGTCTGCACTCTTTTCCCGACTTGCATCGCCGGAACTCGCTACCATGATCCACCTCTACTCACCACGGCTCCGATGATGCTCTCGCACTCCAATGGCACCGTGCCGCACATGCATCTTCAAGTCATTCTGTCAGATGCCTGCGGTTGATATGCTGCTTCTTAATTCAGTCAGCATTTCAGTTTTATTACAACAGAAAATATTCTTCCTTTTTAGTTGTTCCGACCATTTTCTGCCTGATTTCAAGTGCGATCTAAAATTACCGGCCAAGATTCGGTCAATCGCGCCTGGAATGCTTAGTGTTCAAGCCGTGCCCTTGCCTTGCTCAGTTCTGTCGTTGTGCTGGTAAGGCGTTCTGCAAGAACACGCATGACCTTGATGGTTATATCAGGGAAGTCAGACATCAGCTTAAAGAACTGTTCCTTGCCAATGCGCAGGGCTTCAACCGAGGTTGATGCACGCACCGTTGCCGTTCTGACGCCATCGCACAGGATGGCGATTTCACCCACGATGGCATTGCCGCTCATTTCAGCCAGCTTGATCTGACCCGATGGTGAATCCACCAACACGTCAACCTTACCGGTCAACAGCACGTAAGCGGCGTCACCCATATCGCCCTGGCGAAACAAATCCTCGCCAGCCATGTAGGTGACACGGTCTGATGAAAAGGCGAGAAGCTTCAGCTTGGATGGTTCCATTTCCGAAAAAAACGGAACACGCCGCAGCATCTGTATTTCATCTTTGAACAGCATTGCCTTGTCCTATCCGGTTCTGACGGCCAGTCCTTAAGGACCGGCACGCGGGCTATGTCGCCACCATCTTCTGGAATATAACGTTTTCTTCGTTCAGAGTCTCGTATGTTCCATCCGCAGCCAACGAGCCTTGATTGAAGACAATCACCCGATCAAACATGCGTGTCAGCGAGACATTTGACAACACCCAGACGATGCCAGGCTTGTCGTCCTCACGATGCAGGAAGGTCATGACACTTTCAACGATTGCTTCCTGCAGGCGATGATCGAGGCCGGGAAGCGGGCGATTGAAAATGTAGTAGTCGGAACGTCGTATCAGCGCGCGGGCCAGATTGAGTTTCTGTCTTTGCAGCGGAGACAAACGTTTACCACCTGCACCAACGTTAAAGCTCAAGCCAACTGCCAGAACGCGCTCGTAAAGTCCCTGATCATGCAGGACGTTGGCGACGATGCCGCGAATACGTCTGGAAGCATCTGTGTGACGATGACTGATCTTTCCAAACAGGATGTTTTCCAGCAGGCTTGTAGAGCTTAGATAGCGATCAGGGTCGTAAAGTTCAATGAGGTTGCGCAAGTCGTCCGGCAAACCATCATGAAACTGGTGACGCACCTCAACGATCTGTTTCATCAGATCAGGCGTCAGCAAGCCAAAACGATGGCGCGGTTCGATGTAGAAGAAGCTGAGACGCAGCATCGCACGTTTTTCGGCGTCCGTTGCCGCAGCATAGCGATCCTCGCCTAGGTTTTGCAACCGCTGCAAGATCTGCTGATAGCCCGGAATCTCCTCAGGCGTCAGGAAGGTGACCTGCTGGAAGAAAGGATGGTCTCCTGGCAAATCACCAAAGATTTCAATGAGGTTTTCGGCGATTTCATAGCCCATTTTAAACAGGGTCTGCGAAAGCCCTGTCTCGATCATCAACTTGCGGAAATAATCGCTCTCAATAATGGTGCGGCCCGTCAGCGACGTGTCGCGCATGGTGCCAAACAGAAGGTTCTCACCCACCGTTGCTTCGGTGTTGTAGCTTTCCAGCTCAAAAGGCACGATGATGTTGCTGAGGTTCTCTTTCTCGAGTTCACCACGCAATGCCAGCCGCATCTCGACAATCCGGGCCGCTAGATGCAGATCTGACAATGGGTCGATCGATGAGCGGAGAGCAAATTCGAAAATGTCGGACGACAGCTGTACAGTTTCGAGAACAGTGAAAATATCGTGGGCGAGGCTGCCGGGCTTGTCACTGCCACTTGGTGTGGATTCGTAATCAAGCCAGTCGCCACGCAGGTCCATGTCGGTATTGCCGGCCAGTTTTGCTTCAAGAATTTCCCATTTGCGGCTGTCGGCTTCCTTGCCTACATAGGACTTCGGCTTCAATGGCGCATGTTTCAGGCCGTAAAGCAGATTGTCCTTCAAGCTGCCGTGGAAAAAATAGGTATCTGGAGACACATAGGAAATGCGTCGGCCGGTCGTTGATTCCGGTATGTCGAGGATATCGTCGGAGGCAACGCAAATCTTGCCGCTGGCCGGGCGAATGACACGGCCCAACGCTTCCGCAAGTGCCTCTGCGGCGGTGCCGCCAACGATTGCGATCTTTTCACCATGCTCCAATCGCAGCGATGTCGGTTCCAGAATACGCGCGCCGCTGTCGTCATCCAGTACCAGCTTGTCGATGGTAATGGCGGCCGTCAGCGCCGATGCGGCGGTGAGCGAAACTGCCTGGATTTCCGGTTGCAGCATGTTCGGGGAATCGAACTGCTCAATGACCTGTTCATATTTGACCTGAACGTCCTGACGGGCCTGATCCCAATCGATCAGTTCCTTCAACGGTCCTGGCAGTTCCTTGTAGGCGTTGATGACCGCGACAAGCTGACCGACGTCCAGGCTGCCTTTAAGAGTGAGGTAGCCACCGATGGCATAAAAGAAAAACGGAGTGAGCTGGGCCAGAAAATTGTTGATGAATTTGACCAGGAACTTCCACTGGTACAAATCGTAGCGAATCTTGAAAATCTCGCCAAGGCGATTGGCAGCGTCAGCGCGCTCATAATTCGATGTGTCATAGGCGTGAATAGTGCCGATACCGTCAACGATTTCACCAATGCGACCGGCCAATAGACGAGCGCTTAATTGCCTCTGACGGCCGAGATCGATCAAACGGCGGCGCATCTTGGGAATGATGCCGACCTGTATTGCGGCCATGAAGGCGGCAATCAGCCCGAGCCATAGGTTCTGCACCAGAATGAAGAACAGTGCTGAAAATGCCTGGCCGCCAAGCAGCGCCGGTTGGACGAAGGCGTCACCGGTAAATCCGCCGAGCGGCTCCACTTCGTCCTTCACCATGCTCGAGATTTCCGAGCCTTTCACGCGCTTGAAGTGAGATGGCGGAAAACGCAGGATACGGTCGATCAAGTCAAAACGGATGCGGCGCAATAGGCGCTCGCCGAGGCGCCCCTTGTAGGTATTGATGTAATATTTGAACAGGCCGTTGATGATGACCAGAATAAGGAATGTAAAACTCAGACCCATCAGGGTCATCATTCGCTCAAGTTCTATGCCCGGAAAAAGCGTCACATTTCCCCAGTAGGGAATGTCGATATCCAGATGCATGAACAGCTGGGTGGCGTTGACGCCTTCAAAGCCATCACCCTGAATGGGACCGTTGACGATCTGCTTTGGCAGGTCGAAGGACAGGAAGTAGGGAATCATCGACAGGGCGACGATGAACAAAATCCAGAGTTGCTGCCGCCTGGTGTGTGTCCAGATATAGCGGGCGAGGCTTTTTTCCATATATGCTTAAATGCCCTGTCGGAATGAAGGTGACTATAATTTATGCCTCGGTTGGCGTCAAAGCCATCCTTGCGTACTTGCATGTTTTGTTTCTTTGGGAAGATAGGTTCTGAGTAACTGATTTGCCAGAGCGCTCATCGATGCCGTGTGAACTATGATTGATATGGATGAACAACAACCGGGTTGCGGTTCACATTTCTGTAAACAAGGACTTTGTCACGCGGCCACACTCAGTTCGCAGAGCTTGTTTCTTAAAAAGTGCACTGTAAAAGGTGTTAATATTTAAGCTATTTGCGGCATGCTTGGCGACTAAGACTGAATATCATGGGCGGTATGGCTGAATGGCGGAAACCTCGCAGATCGGAACAGATCAGATAGACGACTTCGATAAAGCGGCGAAGACTGAATTGTCTGTTCCCTATTCTGCCAAACCTGTCGTATTTTCCAATTGCGCTGGCATTTTCCATGCTTCTGCTGACAGCAACCGCAGTGACACGGCTGTGCTGTTCGTCAGCCCTTGGGGCATGGAGGAACTCTGCACCCGCAAGTTCCAGCGGGTGATGGCGGAACATCTGTCCGCTGCAGGCATCGCGAGCCTGCGTTTTGATTATCCAGGGACAGGCGATTCGCTTGATGTCGATCCTCAAGATACCGGCGGCCAAGCCTGGACCCACAGCCTCATTGAAGCTGCACGAACCCTTCGCGATGTGTCGGCCTGCCAGAAGCTGGTTGTAATTGCGCAAGGCGTGGGCTGCATTATTGCCTGTGAGGCCTTGTCAACGGCCGGTCAGGTTGATGGGCTGGTGATGATGGCACCGGTTGTTTCCGGCCGGAACTATCTGCGTGAAACGGCCATGTGGTCATCGATGATCGACGATGGTCTCGGACTGCCAGCTGATCAACGATTGAGGGAGGCTGGGTCGATCGCCGGACTTCTGATGCCTGATGGTGTTGCTGATGCGCTGAAAAAAGCGAATTTGCTCAAACTCGAAAAAGCACCCGCTGGCGATTGCCTTTTTGTAACGCGACCAGAACGGGTTGCTGAAACCGATTTGCAACAGCATTTCGCATCCCTCGGTGCCGCAACGGATAGTCTTGAGTTTTCAGGTTATGACGCGCTGGTTTCCTCGCCAACCTTGTCGATTATCCCGGATGATGTCATCGAAAGAATTGTTGGCTGGATAAAGGCGCGGTCGGAAAAAAGCGCCCATCAGGATGCTTCGGTTCCGGTACAGAGCACAATGATGCTCCGTGGTGGCGATTTTGCAGAAACACCGGTGCAGTTCGGAGCCGGTGGGCGTCTGTTCGGCGTCATCTGCGAGCCATTGGGCCAGACAAAAGGTGCGACGGTTGTTTTTCTCAGTTCGGCCTACGACCGACATTCCGGTTGGGGAAGGTTGACCGTGCGCATGGCGCGCGAATTGGCAAAGGACGGCGTCGCATCCCTGCGTTTCGATGGTGCCAATATTGCCGACAGCCCTCCGGTGCCGGGTGTTCCGCAACAGGTGCTTTATGACGAATCGCAAAATGCCGATGTGATCGACGCGGTCGATTTTCTGCAGGCGCGAGGCAGAGGCCCGGTTGTTGCAGCAGGTCGATGCAGTGGTGCCTTCGTGGCTTTCAGCAGCGCGCTCACCGACAGCCGTATCAAGGCTGCCATTGTTGTCAATGTGGATTGCTTCCGCTGGAAAAAGGGGCGTCTGGTCGAGGATAGTCTGGATCACAAACCACGCTCTTTTGGTGAATACCGCGAGAGATTGCTCAGCCGAGCCACCTTCATCCGCATTCTCAAGGGAGACGTGGATTTGCGCAGTGCCGGCATCAATATCGGCAAGGCAATTGGCAAACGACTTGCTGTCAGAACCGCTCGCCTGTTCAGGTCACGTGATGAGTTTGGTCGTTCGGTTTATGCGGCTTTTGACGGACTCAAGGCCCAGAATACCAAAGTGGCACTTCTCTACAGCGAGAATGATGCCGGTCTTGACCACTTCAACTATTATTTTGATGTAAATGGGCGCGGTCTTGCCGCCTATCCCAACGTATCCTTCTCGCTCATGCCGAATGCGGATCACAATCTGTCACCGGTCCATGCTCAAAAGACCTATCTGGATACGGTCAGGACATTGGCGCTTTCGACGAATTAAAACCGCAACGTCTGGCGTGAGGACAGTGTGGTGATTTCACCCGATGGTAGAATGTCTTCTGCCGTCCTGGACGTGAGTTCGATCGTTTTGGCGGCGCCCGGCGCCAGATGGAACCAGTCCTCTGATGGCCTGTAACCATCGACCTTGATATGCACCGATTGCGCCAGTCGATCCGTTGTCAGTTTCAGGCACCAGTTGCCGTTCTCATGTCGCAGCAGATGCATTTCGATAGTCGGGTTGTGCATGGCCTCAATCCGCCCGAGCGGAAAATGGAACGTCTCAGCCAGAACGTCGTCAGTTTCAGCGTCGCGCAGGCGCGCCACTGTCACGTCGTGGGATGGCGGGCCGAAACGGTAGGCATAGGTGGTGTCAAAAAATGCACCGAACAGGTCGGTCGCTGCGATGGTGAGTTTCTGTCTGGCATCAATATGAACCGCACGTTTCGCGCTCACCACCGGCTGACTACCATCGCGCAGGCAGGTCAGTTCGACGATGATACTCTGAGTTTCGGCTGTTTCATTGAGCAGATGCACATCCAGACCATTGGTGCCTTCGTCGATCAACAGCACTTGTAGCGGGCGAAATGCTCTCTTTAGAGCATACCACGCCGATTTGGGTTCACCGGTAGCGTCAATCACTCCCCAACCGGCACCCGGAATGAGGTCCTGCAGCGTCCAGACCAGCGCGCCGTTGCAGGATGAGCCATCACGACGCCACTCACCAAAGGTCGCCTCCATGACCTCCGCAGTCACTGCACGGGAAAAGTCGAGGTAACGCGCCTGATCTTCACGGCGCAGACAGGCTGGTTCAAAACCATAAAGCGCGGTCAGATAATGCTCGCGGATATCCTCGAAATCCCAGGATGCACTGCGGTCACGAGGTACACGATTTTTCCACACAGGATCGATAACCGCTGGAACAGACAGATGGCGGTCGAGTGTCTGTTGTTGGGGTACATTGGCAAATGCCAGACATTCGGCGGCAAACCGTACATTGACACGTCTGGCATCTTCCAGCGGTCGGCAATAGGCGCCAACACCGTAATAATGGGCAATGCCGACATTCGGGTAAAATGGCAATGCACCGCCGCTCGGTGAATTGGCAACGAAGGGTACATCGGGACGCAGGGTCGCGGATAGTTCCGGCAATATTTCCTGCGTCAACGGCCCGTTCCAGATGCTTTCCGGCAGGCCGAGCATGGCGCCTTGCTGATGCATTTCACTGCCACCGCACAGCACGACTAGTGAGGGTGACAGGCACACACCATCCAGAAACTGCGATATTTCTGTTTGCACATGATTACAAAAGGCTTCGTCTTTAGCCGGGTAATCAAAATTGGCAAACATCAAGTCTTGCCAGATCATCAGACCCAGTTCGTCGCACAGTTGGAAGAAGTCAGGCGTTTCGTAAGTCATGGTTCCGCCGATGCGGATCATGTTCATGCCAGCGTCTGCTGCCAGTTTCAGCCAGGGTTCGTAATCAGCCCGTTCTGCGGGAAGTTTGACGATATCGGCATTGGTCCAGACGGCACCGCGGCAGAAGATGCGTTCGCCGTTGATGAGGAGAGCAAAGTCATTGCCGTCGGAGCCGCGATCGACCTCAATGCGTCGGAAACCGGTCTGGCCAAGCGCATAGGTCTCACCATCAATATGCAGTGCCACCTCATAGAGGGCAGGCGCGCCATGGGTGTGCGGCCACCATTGCTGAACATCTGATAGGGTAAGCTGCCCCTCAACCAGACCGTCGCTGTTTGAGTGCAATTGCGTGGTGTGGCTGCCGCAGCTTAGCGTTAGATTTGTGGCTGCATTTGCCAGTTTGAATGACAGTTTCAGAAGCCCATCGCCGTTCTCCAGCAGCGTCGAAGCTACTTTCAGCGACTGAATATCGTGGCGTGGAGTGTGGGAGTAGCTGATGGGGCGCCAGGGGCCAATGCCGTGGATTTCGGGGCACCAGCCGGGCATATAACCAAGCGCCGTGGTTCTGATAAGGCGGAGACCCTGATTGTTCATCATCTGCGGTCGCCAGCGGGCGCGCGGGCCTTTTCGGGCGAGATGTGGCGCAAGGGCACGAAAGCAGATCGCCAGCGTGTCATTGCCGGTCAGGTGAACCGGAACGTCATGACGTTCAAACATGCTTTCAGACGACAGGATCAACCTATCGTTCAAAAACACCTCGGCCATCGTGGCAAGGCCTGCAAAATGCAGCGTTATATTGGCCGGCTCGTCAGTTTTTAGCTCAAGCCTGTACCATGCATCCTGCATATCAAGCGGATGGGGATTGTTTCGGTCGAACAGGCCTGCCGCTTCGAGTGCGGCCGCCACGGTGCCGGGAACCATGGCTGGAACGGACTTCTCGGTCGAGGGAATATCTGATGGCTTGGAATAGCTATTTGCAGCAGATGTTGTCAGCGTCCAGCCGTCAGACAGTGGGATTTCCGGCATGCTGTCTGGCAAGATGGGCGGTGTCACGCTGCCTCGCTTGCACTGCCGATGGACTGTTTCAGATCCTGCATCAGGAGATCCCATGCTTCGGCTGCTGGATCCAGCACAGTTGCCAAAGCATCAAACTTACGACGGGTTATGGCGCGGGCAAGCTGGAACTGTACGGTCTTGGCCACTTCAGCAATACGCAACGCATGGTGCTGTGCCTGTCCAAAGCGTTGCTCGCCGCCCAGCCATATCAGGTGGCTGGCGGTCAGTTCAAAATTGGCACCAAGCTGACGCAAGGTGTTGAAGGCATATTTATGGAAAAAGCCGAAAGGCCGATCAGCCATCGCTTCGACCTGCGCAGGGAAAACCTTGGCAAAAGCCCTGACCGGATTTTGTGACGGACGGCGTGCGAAATGCTGCGGAAGCAGGCGTTCTGCAGCCGTGCGAATATGCCGTTCCGAGACGGGAGCCTCCGGAAATTTGGCAAATTCCGTGTAGGGGAGAAACGGTGCGGCTCCCTCTTCGAGATGATGCTGGAACAGACCGGAAAAATCATCGCCCTCAAGGCGGAAGAAACCGGCATTGTGGAAATAATCGATGGAGCGGTTCTCTACATCGATGCGGTTGATCGCAACAGTGGTTTTGCCATGCTCCTTCCCATAGCCCACGCCTTGGGTATCCGGCATGTAGAAGCTATCCATTTCCAGCAGGCAAAGACGGCCACGCTCGATCTGGGTCAGGACGTGATTTTCCACATTGTCGAAAATCGCAAGTTCGGTGACGCGGATGCCGTAGAGCGCCTCAAGGTCTTCGAGCGGCACCTTGAAAAAGGTGAACTGATCGCCCTCAAAATCCTGCGACAGGGTAAAACCGAGCATGGCTTCTGGTGGCAGGCCGCTGGCCGATAAAACCTCGATCCAAAGGTCAACGTAACAATTGGTTTCCGGCCACATGCGCTCCGAGGCGTGCAGCGCATGCTGGACATAATTATCTGGATCGATGGCCGGGAAAACCTTTGTCATTCAATCAGCCCCAGAGTGTTTCACGAACCGATTCTGGCCATTGCTGCACGTCGAGACCATGTTTGGCAAACAGGGCAAGCGCGATACGCTCCAGCCCGAAGCCAACGCATGCGGTGTGTGCAACCGCGCCATTGTCGAGGTTCAGACCCCATTTGGTGCCGAATGCATCCTGGTGATAGTTAAAGCTCATGCAGGCGGTCTTGTTGACGGCCGACGTAACCGGGATGAGCAGTTCAAATTTCAGGTTCTGGTCACGCTGGTTGTTGGCCAGCATCTTGCCAGCACGGCCAAAGAACGGATCGTTGGCAACGTCGATTTCAACGTCCAGGCCAACGGCTTCCATCATTTTCACACCGCGATCCATCCAGGTCTGGCGGAAATCGGTGACGTCCTTCTCAGTGCCCATGCGAACATATTCACGCATGCGGAACAGCTGCTGACGGGCGGGGTCCTTGGAGGGTTCGTGCCGGAAGCAGTAGGACTGAATATCGTAAAGGCCGCCATCCCTAGGTAGATCGCCGCGCTTGGCGATGGTCGGATAAAGCGGATAGCAAGCCGCCGGTGTCAACACGATTTCGGTTGCCTTCTGGTCCTTGGTCCAGTCGTCGCCCTCATCCATGCACTTCAGCAGGCTGATATGATCGAGTTCGCAGCCGCAGAAGGAATGAACCGTGCCTGCCAGTTGCGGGAAGCTTTTCATGTAGCCGCTTTTTTCGAAATGGGCGCGGTTGATGCCAGGCGGAAAACGGATGGCTTCTGCGCCATCGATGCCGCCGGTGCGGTCAATCAGGCGTTCAAACGCGGTGATGACATCCTCGAACTGGCCGCTTCGTCCGTAAAGACCGTCAACGCCCGTATCAATCAGCAGGCCCTTCTCAAAAAGACGGTCCAGAAATGAGGTTTGCATATCCATATCTTTATCCCAACAGGCTGGTGTCTTGCTTGTGAACAAGCAGCAGGTTTGCCGTATTGCCAAGAATACGATCGTTCGAGATCATCAATTGTGCGGAGTGGGCATCACGCAAATGCCGTCCAACGCTGTAAGGCGTGCCATTCTTGTACCCCATGATACCGCAGATCAGCAGCGCATGGTTGATGATGTCGAGAATGGTTTCTGAAGAGCAGATTTTCACATTGTTCATGGTCACCGCAAAGCCCATGGACATCAGGGCGTCAGGGTCTTTTTTGGTTTCGGCGTAAGCTCTCAAACCGGCAATGACGTTCGAGCGAACCATTTGCAGTTTGCTGGAGACTTCTGCCAGTCTAGCCGCACCCGGCGGGACTGTGCCGGGAGAGCGGCGTGCGGCTGCACGCACAAAACTTTGCGCACGGCCAACCGCATCGGCAGCGATGCCGTGCCACACGGCACTCCACAACAAATGCGAGGTTGCCAGCATGGACTGGGCGGCGATTTCAGCAAATGGTTTTGCAAAAATCTGGACGGCCGGCGCTTCTGCCTTGAACAGGAAACCGTCCGAACATGTGCCACGCATGCCGAGCGTGTCCCACACATGGGTCTTTTGCAGCGAATATTGGTCGCGCAGGAAAACAGTCATCACCTGATCGGACGAGCTGGCTTCGGCGTGCGCACGGGATGTAACAAGAATTGCATCGGCATCACTGCCGTAAGAAATGACGGTGGCGTCCTTTTCCAATCGGCAGGTGCTGCCGTCACGTTCAATAGCGCAAATGGAGTTGCGCAGATTTCCGCCAATGCCGCCTTCGGTGGTTGCCGAACCAAGCAGCAATTGTTCTGCCGCAATACGGCGCATGAATTCGGTGTGCCATTCACTTTCTTCGCCATGCTCGACAAGGCTCGAAGCCTTGATCTGGTGCATGGCAAAAATCATCGCAACGGCTGAGCAGGCCTGACCCAATGTCGAGCAGATTTCAGCGATTTGCTCAAGGGAAGCGCCTTCACCGCCCAAATGAACGGGCACCTGGATACCCAAAAGCCGTTCGGCTTTCAGGGCATCAACAGCCTCCTTGGGAAAACGACCGGCTTGGTCAACCGCATCTGCATGTTTGGCCGCGATAACTGCCACCCGCGCAGTCCGGGCTGCAAGCGCGGTTTCCGGCAGGGCAACAGAAACGTTCATCAGGCTGCCTCTTGATCCTTGAGAATGAGGGTTACCGTTTCCTCGATAGCCTTGATGCTCGCAAAGGATTTACGGTTCAAAAGATTATCTGGGAACTCGATATCGAATGCCTCTTCAATTCCAAGCATCAATTGCACTGACGCAAAAGAAGAAAGCCCGGCTGCATAAAGATCAGCTTCATCGGAAATCGTATCGACTGAAACCGGCAGCTGGCCGAACTTTGACAGTATTTCACGGATCTTCGCATTCATCTCGACTATATCTCCCTTCAAACTTTCGGATATCCTACTCTTTTCGATAGTCCTGAAAATATAAGATTCACCTAAACCATTAGGTTAATCGCTGATAACCATGCAGATTTTGCCGGGAAAATTTTGGAAATGTCCTCACACAATTGACAGCGACAGCCCGGCGCAGGATAGCTTCAAAGCCAAAGAGGACCCTGATGGCTCAGTTAAAAAACCTGCTCACAGATGTAGCCGGTGTTCGTGTCGGACACGCAACGGAACTTTCGCTTGGCTCCGGAGTAACAACTATCGTTTTTGACCAGCCAGCCATCGCATCGGGTTCGGTGCTGGGTGGTGCGCCAGGTGGACGGGATACGGACCTGCTTAATCCGGCCATGACCGTTGAGGCGGTTGATGCCTTCGTGTTGTCAGGCGGCTCGGCTTTTGGACTTGATGCGGCCGGTGGTGTGCAGGCAGGATTGCGCGAGGACGGGCGTGGTTTGCAGGTCGGCAGTACCAGAGTTCCCATCGTGCCGCAGGCCATTTTGATGGACCTTCTTAATGGCGGCAACAAGGATTGGGGTTTGCATTCTCCGTATCGCGACATGGGTTATCAGGCGTTCACGGCGGCGATGGATGGTGCCTTTGCACTGGGGAGCGTCGGTGCCGGAACCGGTGCCACAACCGCAACATTAAAAGGTGGCCTTGGATCGGCAAGTGCCATCAGTTCTGGCGGATATGTGGTTGCAGCAATTGTTGCGGTCAATGCTCTTGGCTCAGTCACGGTGGGGGAAGGTCCCTGCTTCTGGGCCGCACCTTTCGAAGAGGCTGGGGAGTTTGGAGCGAAAGGTTTGCCAGCTGGCTTTTCCAAGTCTGACACCACCATGCGGTTGAAGGGCGTAACCCTGACGGCGACAACCATCGGTGCGGTGGTCACGGATGCGAGCCTGACCAAGGCGCAGGCGCATCGCCTGTCAATTACGGCGCATGACGGACTGGCCCGAGCGGTTTTCCCAGCCCATCTTTCCAGTGATGGCGATACGATGTTTGCCGCTGCAACCTGCTCTAAACCGCTGGAGCAAGGCGTTCATTTTGCCGAGATCTGCCATCTGGCTGGCATTGTCATGGCGCGGGCGATTGCCCGTGGTGTCTATGAGGCGACAGCACTGCCCGTTGCCGGAGCGCAACTGGCCTGGCGAGACCGGTTTTCGTGAGAGCGGTCATGCCTCCGCGGTAAACAGGTGCAAACGCCTGAACACGATCTTTTCCAATTCCAGAATGATCATCAGCACGACGCCTGTGGAGATGACCACCAGACCATCCAGCAGCGACAGGGGTGCGGTTTCGAACCAGCTGTGCATGAAGGGCGCATAGGTAAACAGGAACTGTGCTGCGGTGACGCCAATGATGGCCAGCAAAACGGGGCGTGTGCCCATAGCACCCTTGAGACTGAATGATGTCATGTGCAGGTAACGCACATTGAACAGGTAAAAGATCTCCATCACCACAATGGCATTGACCACCATGGTGCGCGCCGCCGTTTCCCCCAATCCACGCCACAGGCCAAACTGGAACATGGCAAAAACACCCAGCATGAACAATACGGAGACAAAAACCACACGCCATAACAGGAAAGGCGATAGCATTGGCGCATCACGTTTTCTTGGGCTTCGTTGCATCACACCGGGCTCCTGTGGCTCAAACGCCAGCACAAGTCCAAGCGTGATGGTGGTGGCCATATTGATCCAGAGAATATGCACTGGCGCCATTGGCAGGGTTAGCCCGAAGATGATGGCAATGATGACAGAGAGAATTTCGCCGCCATTTGTTGGCAGGGTCCAGGATATAACCTTGCGAATATTGTCATAGACCGTGCGCCCCTCATGTACGGCCGAGACGATGGATGCGAAATTGTCGTCCAGAAGCACCATCTCAGCCGCCTCCTTGGCGGCTTCGGTGCCTTTATGTCCCATGGCCACGCCAACATCGGCCTGTTTCAGGGACGGCGCGTCGTTGACACCGTCACCGGTCATGGCGGCAATCTCGCCATTTTCCTGCAGGGCGCGCACGATACGCAGCTTGTGCTCGGGGCTGGTGCGGGCAAAGACACCGACGGATTTGACCGCACGTTGCAGGTCGATGTCCGACAGCGCATCGACCTCCACACCGGTCAGAACTTCCGGATTGTCGGCAATGCCGAGTTGGCGGGCAATGGCAAGCGCCGTGGTGCCATGGTCTCCGGTAATCATCTTGACGGAGATGCCAGCCGAGCGGCATTCGGCGATTGCTGCCAAGGCTTCCGGGCGCGGAGGATCGATCAGGCCAGTGATGCCGAGGAAGACCAGATCGGTAGCGATATCGCTGGGGTGAATTTCCGGCCGGTCGGACGGTGCGGGCATTGATGCAAAAGCCAGAATTCTCTGTCCTTTTGCGGCCGCTGCGGCAATTTTTTCCTGCCAATAGGCTGGTGTAATCGGTTGTTCTTCCGCCAGATGAGCCTGTTTGGCGCAAAGTGCCAGTAGCGTTTCCGGAGCGCCTTTGACAAAGATGATACGTTCGCCATCCGGCTTGGTATTCAAAGTCGCCATATATCTGTGGCGGGCGTCAAAGGGGATTTCATAATGACGTGGCCATTGTTCGCGGTGTTGCTCCTGCGTCAAGCCAGCCTTTAATGCCAGCGTCACGAGGGCGCCCTCCATCGGGTCGCCCAGCGTCACCCAGTGACCATTCTCATGGCTCAAAACGGCGTCATTACACAGCAAGGCGGCATTGATGAGCTGATCACGGGCCGGATCATGACTGGCTGGAGTGTCCGTTTCGGCTTGCACAAAAGTGCCTTCGGGCTGGTAACCCGCGCCGGTGACATCAACGGTTGATGATGCCGTCACAAGGCAAGCCACTGTCATTTCGTTTTTGGTAAGCGTGCCTGTTTTGTCGGAGCAGATAACCGAGGTGGCGCCTAAGGTTTCGACGGCGGGCAGACGCCTTACCACCGCGTTGCGCGCAGCCATGCGTTGCACGCCGATGGCAAGCGTGATGGTGATAACGGCGGGCAGGCCTTCCGGCACAATGCTGACGGCCAGTGCCACAACCAGCATCAGTGCATCTGCCCAGTCATATTGATGGATTAGCAGAGCAATCATCAGTAGAGCGACTGCGAGGCCGAGTGCTGCCCAGGTGATCAGTTTGCCAAACCGGTTGATCTGCTCCAGCAAAGGTGTCGTCAGCCCCTGGACCTGGCTGATCAGTGAGGAGATGCGGCCGATTTCCGTAGCACCGCCCGTTGCCACCACCAGTCCCGTTGCTTGTCCTGTTGTGATGATCGTTCCGGAAAAGCCGAGCGAACGGCGCTCGGCAAGGCTTGCCTCAGCATCCGACGGGCTTTCGTGTTTTTCGGCCGGAACTGATTCCCCTGTCAGGATCGCTTCATTGATCTGCAGATTACGGGCCCGCATGATGCGAATGTCGGCTGGAACCTTGTCACCAGCTTCCAGCAGCACCACGTCACCTGGTACGATGTGGCGTGCATCGATATTGTGTTTTTCGCCGTTGCGCAAAACGGTGGCATGCGGTGCAATCATGTTGCGTATCGCATCAAGTGCGCTTTCCGCCTTGCCCTCCTGAATGTAACCGACAATGGCGTTGATCGTCACAACGGCAACAATCACCAAAGCATCGACAAAATGGCCAAGCAAGGCCGCGAAGGCTGCGGCAGTCAGCAGAAAGTAAATCAGCGTGTTGTTGAATTGTGCCAGAAATCGCAAAAGCGGATTGGTTCTGGCCTGGCCCGGAAGCTGGTTGGGACCGTGCGTCTCCAGCCTTCTTTTTGCTTCATCGTGGTGCAGGCCGTTTTCACTGCTGCCCAGTTCGTAAACGGCCTGTTTTATCTCATAGGCGTGCCAGGGCACCGGTTGGCTGTTGGAGTTCGCGTCGGTTTTTGGCGCTGCTGAAACAGTCATGTGTACCCCTGATTGTGATGAGGCCGAACGGGGCGGCGTATCTTGTCTAATCGCAGGATAGGGTCAGGATATGCGCAATCATTGATTGAAATCAATTCTGCAGCCAAAATCGACCTTATGATCCTGATGACAAAAATGTGCGCTCCTGCTGATTTTACCGGTGTGCATGCAAAGGGAGGACAGTCATGACAGCCAAAATGCTACTTACCTTCAATGCCGGTTCTTCGACGGTGAAGATTGGCCTGTTTTCGGTGTATGCGGGTAAAGCCAACCGAATTGGCAAAGGTGTCATTGATTTTCGGGAGCGCCCCCTGGTTTTTCACCTGACTGAAGGGCCAGAAAATTTTGAAGTGCCACTCAAAGCGGACGGGCAGGATGTTTTACATGACGTGCTTGAGGAAACATTCGGCTGGCTGGCCCGACATTTCAATCTAAGGGATGTCTATGCTGTCGGGCACCGGGTGGTGCATGGTGGAGACAGGTTCGAAGGGCCGGTGGTTTTGAACCGAGAGACATTATCTGGCATCGAGGCGCTGACGGCGCTTGCACCTCTGCATCAGCCGCAAAGTTTGCGATTGATCCGGGCGATCAGTCATCTCTTTCCAGATATGCCGCAGACGGTTTCGTTCGATACTGCGTTTCACCGTAGCCAGCATCCATTGGCGCAGCGTTTTGCCCTGCCATCAGCCCTGCATGAGGAGGGCATCAGGCGTTATGGATTTCATGGACTGTCCTATAAATTTATTGCCAGCAAATTGAAACGGATCAATCCGGAGCTTGGGCCTGCAAAGGTCATTGCTGCCCATTTGGGAAGTGGGGCAAGCCTCTGCGCAATCGAGGACGGAATAAGCCGAGATACGAGTATGGGGTTTTCGACCCTTGATGGGATACCCATGGCAACCCGTTGCGGCGCCCTTGATGCCGGGGTTTTGCTGCATCTTCTGACAGAGAAAAACATGCGACCTGTCGATGTGCAGGAGCTGCTGTACCACAAATCAGGTCTGCTGGGTGTTTCCGGTGTCAGTGCCGATATTCGCGACCTCGTCAAAAGCGATAATGTCGATGCACGTCTGGCACTTGACCTGTTTGCTTTCCGGATTGCTGGAGAAGCGGCGCGGCTTGCCGCAACACTACAGGGGCTGGACGCCTTGGTGTTCACCGCCGGCATTGGTGAACACCAGTCGGCCACGCGAAAAAATATTTGCGATAGGATGATGTGGCTGGGTGTCGAACTTGATGACGCCGCCAATGCTGAAAACCGGACGCTGATCAGCAGTGAAGCCAGCCGTGTGGCCGTTTATGTGATCCCGACGGATGAGGAGCAGACAATCGCCGATGAAGCACTCTCTGTTCTTTCCGAATAAGGCGTGAAATAACAACAGCAATTAGCGTGCTTTGATGTCGAGATGGATGATGGAAAACAGTGATGATGGCCTGCGGCTGGTGTTGCGGATTGATTTTCCGCCCGGCAACCGGCTCGGCCACGGCAAGATCCGTCTGATGGAACTGATTGCCGAAACTGGCTCAATTTCTGCGGCAGGCCGCGCCATGGACATGTCTTACCGACGTGCCTGGCTTCTGGTCGATGCTTTGAACAACATGTTCGATTTACCAGTTGTCGAATCGCAGCGCGGTGGCAAGCAGGGCGGCGGTGCTGCCCTGACCGAGTTTGGCACGAGCCTGCTGCACACCTACCGGACCATGCAGAAAAAGCTGGATCAGGCGGTGAAATCCGAGGTGGACTGGCTCGAGAAAAACCGACGCCAGTAACGCCGCCCTTACCCCTCAGTAAGGGTCAAGTGCTGCCGATTTGACAATGGCAAAAACCGACTTGCCGCGATCAAGGTCGAGGCGCTGTCTCGACAGGGCGGTGATGCGCGACAGGATAGTATCTCCACCGCAATTGACGCTGACCGTTACCATGCCATCGACAACATCAGAGATGCTTTCGATTGTGCCTTTGAGAATGTTGAGTGCGCTGAGGCCTGTGGGGTTTTCCGTTGCCAGCATCACGTCACGCGCCGGAATGTGCACACGCACAGTCTTGCCAATCTCGCCTGCTTTGGCGGGAATGGTCAGGCTTTCCTGTTTGAGGCGAACGGTCAGCAATCCGTAGTTTTCGTCCGACGCTTCAATCTTTCCAGACAGGATACTGCCCATTTCGCGTCGTTCGAGCTGGCTGGAAAACGCCGATTGCCCGAGAACCTCTTCGGCGGGACCTGCACTTTCGACCTTGCCGTCCTTCATGACAATCACCTTGTCAGCAAGGCGTGCGACTTCGGCCACTGAGTGGCTGACATAAACGATCGGCAGGCGCATTTCATCGCGCAGCAGTTCGAGATAGGGCAGGATTTCAAGCTTGCGTGCCTCATCAAGGGCAGCAAGCGGCTCATCCATCAACAACATGCGCGGCGAGGACAATAGGGCCCTGCCAATGGCGACACGCTGTTTTTCTCCACCAGACAATTTGTCGGGGTGACGCGCAAGCAACGCGCCGATACCCAGCATTTCAATGATGTGGCCATCGTTGGTCTGCCGGTTGGCCTTTGGGGTGAACCAGCGACCGTAATCGAGATTTTGCTGCACGGTCATGTGCGGAAAAAGCCGCGCCTCCTGAAAGACATAACCAAAGCGGCGTTTGTAACCCGGCACAAAAAGGCGTCGGTCGGAATCGGCCAGTGTCGTATCGTCAAGAACGACCTTCCCGCTGTCGGGTTTCGTCAAACCGGCGATGATGCGGATCATCGAGGTTTTGCCCGAGCCGGAACGGCCGAAAAGTGCAGTCACGCCACGTTCGGACACAAAGGATGCGTTGAGATGAAAGGACTGGAAACGGTGATTGATGCTGACGGTAAGGGTCATTCTGCGTTTACCCTCTGTCCGACAAAACGGGCCATGAATTCAGAGGCAAGCAGCGCCAACATGGAAATGACGACGGCAACGATCGTCAAGCGCAGGGCACCAAGGTCACCGCCGGGAACCTGCGTAAAGGTGTAGATGGCGGCCGAGAGTGTCTGTGTTTCACCAGGAATATTCGAAACGAATGTAATGGTGGCGCCAAATTCACCCATGGCCTTGGCAAAGGCCAAAATCATGCCAGCGATAATGCCGGGCAATGTCAGTGGTAATGTAACGGTGAGGAACACCCATAACGGGCTTGCGCCCAGGGTTCCGGCCGCCTCTTCCAGCTTTCGATCGACGGATTCGATCGAAAGGCGAATGGAGCGGACCATTAGTGGAAAACCCATGATGCCGCAGGCAAGCGCAGCACCCGTCCAGCGGAAGGAAAACACGATGCCGAAATATTCATCGAGATAGGAACCAAAGAAACCGCGTCGGCCAAACAGCACCAGCAGGATGAAACCGGTGACAACAGGCGGCAGGATCAACGGAAGGTGAACGATACCGTTCAGCAGGGATTTACCCCAGAAACGGCCCCGCGCCAGCGCAAGTGCAGTCACGATACCAAAAGGCAAGCTGACCAGCATCGCAATGGTGGAAACCCATAAGCTGAGGCGAATTGCGATCCATTCGTCAGGGCCAAGTGTCAGCCAGTCCAATGCAGGTTTCCTTGTGTTCTCGCCAGCGAACGCCCCGGCAATGACCGGGGCGCGCATGTCTATCCATCCGAATGGATGAGGATTATTTCAGAACAGTAAAGCCCTGCTTTTCGAAGTAAGGCGTGGCTTTGTCGGACTTGAGGTATTCGAGGTAGGCTTCGGCCGCCGGTGTTTTTGAGGAAGACAATACTGCAACCGGATAGATGATGGCCGGGTGCGAATCTTCCGGGAAAGTACCGACGATCTTTACGCCAGGATCGGCAGCAGCGTCGGTCTGGTAAACGATGCCGTAAGGCGCTTCACCGCGCGATACCAGAAGGAGAGCTGCACGAACGCTTTCTGCCCCGGCAACCTTGGGTTCAACGGACGACCAGATGCCAAGCTTTTCTAGCGCAGCCTTGCCGTATTTGCCGGCCGGAACGGAATCAACAGCACCCATGGCAAGACGACCATCGCCGAGCAGAGTTGCCAGATCGAAACCTTCCTTGATTTCAACGTCCTTGGCCTTGTCGGCTGGAGCGACGAGAACGATGCGGTTGCCAAGCAGGTTGGAGCGCGTGTCTTCCTTGATCAGTTTCTTTTCAGCGACATAGTCCATCCACGCCAAGTCGGCAGAGATGAAGATATCAGCCGGAGCGCCAGCTTCGATCTGCTTTGCCAGTGCGGAGCTGGCTGCAGGAAACGACGGTTTTGTTCTTGGTTTCCTTGGCCCATTCGGCGTTGATCGCGTCCAGCGCGTTCTTCATGCTGGCGGCAGCAAAAACCGTTACTTTTTCTTCGGCAGCAGCGGTGCCGGACAGCATGGCGGTGGACAGGAAAATGGCTGCAACGGAGGCCGCGATTGTTCTGAACATGTGGCGTCTGAGAAGTTTCATGGCGGTTCCTTTTGGTCAGCCGATATGTTTGTTTGTATATGACGGCTTGGCTTAACCGAGAATGGATGTATTTTCAAGGATACATCGACCCGTGCACGTGGTTGCTGCATCCTTTGGTTTCACGAAAGAGATACCCAAATAAAAACCGGACCTTGGTGATGTGAAGCACCATAAGTCCGGTTGTGTTGGCTGTCGTTCGGCAAGGATACGTTTGAAAGGGGGTTAGAAACGCGCACCTGCAATATGGGCAATCTGCGCGCCTGCCTCATAATAGATTTCTTTTGCCGTACGCAACTTTTGCTCTTTGGCTTCGGTCAGCGGTAGAGGCATGTTGTCTTCGCTGATTTCGCCACTGACATGGCTGGCAATGGTTTTGCCAAAGATGGTGCCTGGAGCAATGCCGCGGCCATTATAACCTGAAAAACCGACAACATTCGGTGCGAATTTGTGAAAACGCGGCAGCGCGTTATCGGTCATACCGATCTTGCCATACCACTCGGCATCAAATTCTATTCTGCCGATTTGTGGAAACAGTTTCTGCAACGAGCGGATGGCCCATGCCCTGTGCACGGCAAGCCCGGTATTGCGCAGCGCCCCGACACTGCCAAAGACCAGCCGCCCTGCCTTGTCCAGCCGGAAGGAGGATAGAATTTCTCTCGTGTCCCAGCATCCCTCCTTACCCGGCAGAATGGTCTTTAGGACGTCTGTGCTCAAAGGTTTCGTCGCAAAATTGAAATAGGGCAGATAGACCTGTTCCTTGCGTACGATCTCCCAGGGGCCGGTGCTATAGGCCTCGGATGCCACAACAATCCATTGTGCCGTGACCGAACCCCTGGCGGTTTTGACGATCCAGTTACCGGCTTGCCGTTCGGTCGATAAAACAGGGCTTTCTGTAAAAAGTTTTACGCCAGCACTTTGTGCGGCCTTCGCAAGGCCCCGGGCATAGGCAAGTGGTTGCAACGTCCCGGCCCGGCCGTCATGCAGTGAACCGGCATAGGCCTCTGTCCCGACACGTTTGGCGGTTTCAGCCGCGTCGAGTATTTTGACCGGTGCACCGCGTGCGCTCCACTGGCGGCAACGTTCCTCGATCTCTTCAAGTCCCGCCTTGCCGACCGCGCAGTGCAGCGTGCCGTTGGTTTGCAATTCGCAGTCGATGGCGTGTTTTTGGATAAGCTCGCGTACCAAAAGCGGTGCGCCACCCAGCAAATCCAACAGACGTTCGCCATAAACAGGGCCAAGTACCGTTGGCAGTTCCTTGGGCATGGTCCACATGCCACCGTTGATCAGGCCAACATTTCTGCCTGCGCCTCCGAAACCGATTTGTCTGGCTTCCAGAAGGGCAATCTTGGTTCCGCGTTCGGCCAGATGCAGTGCCGCCGACAGGCCCGTATATCCACCACCAACGATCACCACGTCAGTGGTAATGTTACCGTCGAGAGCGGTTGCTTCTGGGGGTGGGGGAGCCGTCATTTCCCACAGGCCGTGGGAGCGGGGATCGTTGTACATGTTCGCCATCCGGAGTCGTGGTTTTCCCGTTGACCGGGATTGATTACAACCGAGCTTAGCGAGTGTGGTGGCGGTTGGATATCGACATATCGTCAACAGATCATTCCTTGAAGGAATAATGCTGTTGCCACAGATGTGATGTGAACCGGCTGATGGCTAAAGGGGCAAAACCGGCTATGGGCTTGCAACACGGCTTGGCCTCGGCCAATAGTGTTAAAAAAGAGGTATGTGACCTCTTTCGTGAACGCATGTCAGGGTATGAACCAATGAAACCAATCTTCGTTCAATTGCAATGCACGCCGGGCAAGACCTATGAGGTCGCGGATGCAATCTACAAAACGGAGCTGGTGTCCGAACTTTACTCGACCAGTGGCGAATATGATCTGTTGCTGAAAATCTATCTTCAGGAAGATCAGGACACGGGCAAGTTCATCAACGACAACATCGTTTGCATTCCGGGCATCGTCCGGTCTTTGACGACACTGACCTTTACGGCATTCTAAGCTTTAAGGTTTGAAACTGGACCGGCTTATTATGGCTCGTATCGAGTGGCTGGTTCCGTTGGGTGGATCGCGTCAAGTGTCGCGGTTGAGCTAGACTTGATATCTCATCCGTTTTGTCCGGATGACTGAAATGTAAAAAGCGCGGAGCGGTTTTTTAAAAACCGGACTTCGCGCTTTCATTTATCACAAGATGTCGTTCAGCTATAATTGATCGCATGCAACCTGCGGCGTGATGGTTCACGCGACAGCAGCGATTTTGCGATTGTGAACGAGATTGCGGATGGCCAGCTTCACATCGTCTGGCGTATCGAACCGCTGTTCATCGAGATCGTGAACGTGGAACTTTACCGCAATGAACTTGAAACGATCATTGTCCGGAATGACGATGCCGACTGGTTCGCCAGCGAATTCTATAACTTGCTTTTGCATATGCCTACTCCCGCTACAGCTCGATTGCTGTGGCTTTGTCGAATGAATTTTGAAATGAATTGAACGGTGTTCAGGTCACATTCGACAGAAGCAGGAGCACGAAATTGTGCGCTCGTGTTTAAGTGCAATACGACCAAGGGTGGCGGCATTGAATGTTAGTTTAAACATGTCACTCTCCTTGTTCGCGAGTTGCACTAAAACTGGAGTCTATACTCCAACGAGATGCTTCGTAGCCGAAATCTATATCAAAATCAACGTAAATCATTATGGGCAGAATATTTTTCTTTATGATGACAGTTTTCGGGCGGAAATGTGAAATTTTGTTTTCAAAACAGTTTTCATCCCTCCTCCCCAGGGTGGCACCAAGCAGCTCAACTGAGAACATCCGCATTCAAACGTTGGCCACACGCATTGGTTCCGACGGATGGTGAAAAAATAACCTCAGCCGGTTCAGAGACATGTGATCATGATCAATCTTTGAGAAAAAGATTATGCAGGCGGGTATTGGTGGCTGTTGCCGTTAAAATCGGACACAGAATAACAGCCATCCCCCGATGAATGGATCATCGAGCCGCCGATAGGCGCTTTGCCGTAACCGCCAGGAATATCGAGAATATAGGTCGGCTGGCACAGACCTGAGATATTGCCACGCAACTGCGCGACGATTGTCTGCCCCTCTTCGATGCTGAGGCGGAAATGTGATGTGCCGGGCGCCAAATCAGGATGATGCAGGTAATAGGGCTTGATCCGCGTTTCCACAAAACCCTTCATCAATCGACCAAGAATGACTGCGTCATCATTCACGCCCTTCAGCAGAACGGTCTGGCTGATCATGACGATACCGGCATCAACCAACCTGCTGCAGGCGTTGCGTGCGTCCTTCGTCAGTTCATCGGGGTGGTTGGCGTGCAGGGCGACATAGGTTGTCTTGCCACTGGCGCGCAGTGCCTCGATCAGGCTGTCGTCAATACGCTGTGGCTCTACCACCGGAACCCTTGTGTGGAAGCGAACGATTTTGACATGGTCGATCGACTTCAGCGCTTGCATGATTTCGCTTAGGCGGCGTGGTGAAAGCACCAGCGGATCGCCACCGGTCAGGATAACCTCCCAGATACCAGGATTGTTGCCGATATAGGCAAAGGCTCCATCCAGTTCGTCACGGGTCAGCGTTCCGTTTCCTTCCGGTCCCACCATTTCGCGGCGGAAACAGAAGCGGCAATAGACCGGGCAGATGTGCACGGCCTTCAGCAGAACACGGTCAGGATAACGGTGCACGATGCCCGGAACGGGGCTGTGCGCCTCATCGCCAATCGGATCTTCCCGCTCGGTATTGTTGCTGGTGAGTTCAGCCAGATCCGGCACGAACTGCCGTGTGATCGGGCCGTCTCCACCTTCCTTTTGGATCAGGGCGGCAATATCTGGGGTAACGGCCACCGCGTAGCGCTCGCCAACCGGGGTCAGTCGATCCGACGCTTGATCGTCGATCAACCCAGCCTCGTTCAAGGCCTTCACCGATTTGAGGCTACGCGTGATTGCTGTCATCGCCCATAATCCGCAACGGGTGCCCACATAACCAGATCGATGCGTGGCGCACCGGTCGCCAGCATCACCAGACGATCGAAACCAAGCGCGATGCCGCTGGCGGCGGGCATCAATTCCAGCGCCGCCAAAAGGTCTTCGTCCAGCGGATAGGTTTCACCATAGACGCGCTGTTTCTCCACCATTTCCATTTCGAAGCGGTGACGCTGTTCCTTGCTATCAGTCAGTTCGCCAAAAGCATTGGCGAGTTCAACACCACAGGCATAGAGCTCGAACCGCTCCGATACCCGACCATCCTTGGCTGTTTTGCGGGCAAGCGCTGCCTCGCTGGAAGGGTATTCGTCAAGAATGGTCGCCCTGCCAAAGCCCAGTTCCGGCTCGATCCGTTCGACGATAACCCGGCTGAACAGGTCGGCCCATGTATCGTCGTGGGACGTCCGGATACCGACGTTGGTCAGTGCAGCTTTCAGGTGATCGCGGTCTGTCTCGCCGTTTTTGGCAATGCTTGCCAGAAGGTCGATGCCGGCATAACGCCCGAATGCCTCGGCAACACTGATCCTTTCGGGCTCCAGGAATGGATCAACGCTGCGGCCATTGTAACTGAAATGTTTGGTCTTGGTCGTCTCGGCCGCAAGCGCGAGAATATCCGCGCAATCCGTCATCAGCCGTTCGTAGCTGGTATCGGCCCTGTACCATTCCAGCATGGTGAATTCCGGGTGGTGCAGCGGTCCACGTTCCCTGTTTCTATAGACATGTGCGAAACAGGAAATGCGCTGTTCGCCAGCAGCCAATAGCTTCTTGCAGGCAAATTCCGGAGATGTGTGCAGGTAAAGCGGGAAATACTCGCCCGCCGTTGTTATGCCCTGCGTTGCAAAAGCATGCAGATGAGCCTCGTTGCCCGGTGACACCTGCAGTGAAGGCGTATCGACCTCCAGGAAGTCATGCTTGGCGAAATAAGCGCGCAGATTTGCCTGTATGGCATTGCGCCCCAGAAGAAACGGCCGGCGGTCTGCATGCACATCCGGCGTCCACCACGGGGAAGATGTCTTGGCTGACGGGTTCATGAGTGGCTTTCTTTTGGGTCGATACAGTTGCAGGCTGGCTATTTGCGTGAATTTAAGGTACTTGCGCCCGGAAAACAGATCAAACGTCCACCGGCAGGCGCAGCCGCGCTGTCCTTTACGACGCATTTTACTGAGTTACAAGGAAGTCATATGGTCAAGGTTATCGCCTCATCTGTCCGTAAGGGTAATGTTCTCGAAGTTGAGGGCAAGCTTTACGTCGTTCTCACCGCACAGAACTTTCATCCTGGTAAGGGTACACCGGTTACGCAGGTCGACATGCGCCGCATCGTCGATGGCGTGAAGGTTTCCGAGCGCTGGCGCACGACCGAGCAGGTTGAGCGCGCATTCGTTGAAGACCTGAACTTCCAGTACCTCTATGAAGATGGCGAAGGCTTCCACTTCATGAACCCTGAAAACTACGACCAGGTTGTCGTCGACGTTGAGACCATGGGTGACCAGAAGGCCTACCTGCAGGAAGGCATGACCTGCGTTCTTTCGATCTACGAAGGTAACCCGCTGGCTCTCGAACTGCCACGCCACGTTACGCTTGAAATCGTTGAGACCGAGCCGGTCGTCAAGGGTCAGACTGCTTCCTCGTCCTACAAGCCTGCGATCCTGTCCAACGGTATCCGTACGATGGTACCGCCGCATGTTGACGCTGGTGTTCGCGTTGTTATCGCAACGGAAGACAATTCTTACGTGGAACGCGCCAAGAACTGATCAGCCTTCAAAGGCTGTATCCATAGAACCTCCGGTTTCGACCGGAGGTTTTTTTATGCTCTGATCACGAAAAAGCCCGCGACATCTTTTCAGACGTCGCGGGCTTTTTTGAAATGCGCTGACGGGCAGCTTACATGGCTGGCTTGGCTGGTGTTGCGCCAATGGCGTAACCGCCACCGATGGCAACGCTGAGCGCCACATAGTCCTGTGCCGTCTGCTGAACAGCCTGCGCAAGGCTGGCCTGTGCAGAGGAAACCGAGCGCTGTGCATCCAGAACGTCGAGCAGCGATGATGCGCCGTCACGGTAGCTGGCTGTCGAGAGCGACAGTGCTTCATTGTAGGAATTGACGGTTGCACGCAGGGCACTGGCCGTGCGCTGGTCACGGTTGATGGCTGCAAGCGCGTTTTCAACTTCTTCAACCGCAGTCAGGACAGTCTGCTTCCAGACCAGGTACTGTTCGCGTGCAGAGGAGTTCGCAATATCGACATTGGCGCGCAGGCGGCCACCGTCGAGAATTGGCAGAACCAGCGAAGGACCGAAGGACCAGGAGTTGGACGAGCCACGGCTGCCACCGCTGATGCGCGAGTAGCTTGGTGTGATCGTGCCACCCAGTTCGATGCTTGGGTAGAGCTGTGCTTCGGCAACGCCGATCTGGGCAACAGCAGCGGCCAGCGAACGTTCTGCTGCACGCACGTCAGGACGGTTGCGGATCAGGTCAGCCGGAATACCGGTCTTTGGAATGGAGCGGGCAACAGGCTGGCGCGCGCCGCGCTGCAGTTCCACAACCAGGCTCGATGCCGGCATGCCCAACAGTGTGGCAACACGGTGTGCTGCACGACGGAAGTTTGTTTCGAGACCCGGAATTTCCGCGAGTGTCGAGTTTACCAGACCTTCGGATTGAACGACGTCAAGACGAGATGCTGCGCCGGCTTCGAGCTGGAGCTTGGTCAGGTCAAGTGTTTCGCGGCGCGAAGACAGGTTCTGGCGGGCAATGGCCAGACGCTCCTGATAATAACGCGCGTCTATGTAAGCCGAAACGAGCGAAGACAACAGCGACAGCTTTGCGACATCGGCGCTGGCATAAGCCGCGTCAAGGTTGGCGTTGGCGCTTTCCTTGGCACGGCGGTACTGACCGAACAGGTCCAGCAGCCAGGAAATGTTCAGCGAGCCGGCAGATGAGTTGGTCACGTTCGAATCGGCTGTCGGCAAGCTGCCCTTGCGGCCGCTCGTCGTGTGCTGACCCTGGGTGGTGAGGCTTGGCAGAGCGCCAGCACCAGCAACCACTACGCTGGCTTCAGCCTGGTTGATACGCTCCAGTGCCTGAAGCACGCTCAGGTTCTGCGCCAGACCGGTCGTAACGTATCCATTAAGACGGCTGTCGTTAAAAGCATTCCACCAGGCAACTGTCGAAACATCACCATTGCTTGTCTTGCCGCCCTCGGCAAATTTGGCAGGCAACTGAATTTCTGGTGCCTTGTGGTCTGGTCCTACAACGCAGCCGGAAAGCAGCAGCAGGGCCAGTGGAATGGAAGTCCGAATGGATAGCATCATAATACCCTAAGTGTTTCGAGATCTCACCGCTGCCCCGAATACCGGCCCCGATCAGCATTTATGGTGAATCGTAGCATAAGGTTTGCTACGATTCGTATATTTTTTAACAATCAGAGAAGTGCAGGCACAACGTTTTTTCTGTCAGTGTGACCGTTTTGATATCTTTCTGATGATTACGAAGAAGGACGGAACGAAGAAAACACCCAAAACCGTCGCTGCAAGCATGCCGCCAAGCACGCCGATACCGATGGCGTTCTGTGCGGCGGAACCGGCTCCCGTTGCGATTGCAAGGGGGACCACGCCGAGAATGAAGGCCAGCGATGTCATGATGATGGGGCGCAGACGCAAGCGCGCCGCTTCCAGCGTGGCATCGAGAAGACTTAATCCATGCTCCATTCGTTCCTTGGCAAATTCCACGATCAGGATCGCGTTCTTTGCCGCCAGACCGATCGTCGTCAGCAGGCCAACCTTGAAGTACACGTCATTCGACTGGCCAAAGAAGTGGGCTGCTGCCAGAGCACCAAGCACACCAACCGGCACGGCCATGATGACCGAGAACGGGATCGACCAGCTTTCATAAAGAGCTGCAAGGCAGAGGAAGACGATCAGAACGGACAATGCATAGAGGGCAGGGGCCTGAGAACCGGACAGGCGTTCCTGATAGGAAATGCCCTGCCAGGCAACGGTGTAACCACCGTTCAGGCTTGCCGTCAGCCGTTCCATTTCATCCATGGCGACACCCGACGCGATGCCCGGTCCGGCGGTACCTTCCAGAGAAATGGCACCGGTACCGTTAAAGCGTGCAAGTGTCGGTGCACCGCTCACCCAGGATACTTCCGAGAAGGATGAGAAGGGAACCATTTCACCGCTGCTATTGCGGGCGTACCAGAATTTCAGGTCGTCCGGCTGCATACGGTATTGTGCATCACCCTGAACATAAACAGGCTTCAGTTCGCCATTCAGCGTGAAGTCGTTGACGTCGCGACCCGCAAAGATGGTGGAGAGCATCAGGTTGACCGAGGCAAGATCGACACCCATGGCGCCCATCTTTTCCTGATCCAGATTGATCTTCATCTGCGATTCATTATCGCGGCTGTTGCTGCGCAGAGAGCTGACGTTCGGGTTGGTTGATGTGAGCTGGATCAGCTCCTTGGAAGCTGCCGTTAGGGCATCATTGCCGTTACGGCCGCTGTCAACCAGATACATGGAGAAGCCGCTCGACGTACCCATGCCCTGAATTGCCGGTGGTAGCAGCGGGAAGACCTGGGCATCACGGAATGTGAAGAAGGTTCCCATGGCACGCTGAACGATAGCTGCTGCATGCTGCTCAGGTTTGCTGCGAAGCGAGAAGTCCTTCAGCTTGGTGAAGACCATCGCGTTGTTCTGGCCCGAACCGGTGAAGCTGAAACCGAGAACGCCGAAGACGGAATCAACGTTGTCCGCTTCCTTTTCACGGAAATAGGTCTCAACCTGTTTTACGACTTCATTGGTACGCTCAATGGTCGAACCTGTTGGCAGCTGGACGATCGTCAGCAGAACGCCTTGGTCTTCCTGCGGCAGGAACGAGCTTGGCAGCTTGGTGAAGAACCATGCGCAACCACCAACCACGATGGCAAACATCACCATGACGCGCAGCGGTCGCTTCAAGAGATAGCCGATGCTCGAGACATAACCGTCCGTGGTTTTGCCGAAGCCACGGTTGAACCATGCGCCGGGGCCACGCTGTTTTTTATGGTGGTCGATCGGTTTCAGGATCGTGGCGCAGAGCGCCGGTGTCAGCACGATGGCCACAACGGCAGACAGAAGCATGGCCGAAACGATGGTGATCGAGAACTGGCGGTAGATGATACCTGTCGAGCCACCGAAGAACGCCATCGGAATGAACACTGCTGTCAGAACCAGAGCGATACCGATGATCGCGCCTGTGATTTCACCCATCGACTTTTCGGTCGCCTCGAGAGGCGGAAGCCCCTCGTCGGACATGATACGTTCGACGTTTTCAACCACGACGATGGCGTCGTCGACCAGGAGGCCGATGGCTAGCACCATGGCGAACATGGTCAGCGTATTGATCGAATATCCCGCCAAGGCAAGGATGCCGAATGTACCCAGCAACACCACCGGGACGGCGATCATTGGAATGATCGTTGCTCGCAAATTCTGAAGGAAGATCAATAGAACCACGAAAACGAGGATGATCGCTTCGATCAGGGTGTGAACAACCTTCTCGATGGAAAGCTGAACGAATGGCGTCGTGTCATAGGGATATTCAATGACGACGCCTTCTGGCAGACCTTCTGATGCGACTTCAAGTGCTGCCTTCACGCGGGCTGCGGTATCAAGAGCGTTGGCGCCGGTTGCAAGGTTAACCGCAAAACCGGAAGAAGGGCGGCTGTTGGAGCGGGAATCGCCACCATAGCTTTCTTCACCGATTTCAATGCGGGCAACATCGCTCAAACGAACGGTCGCACCGTCTTTTTCGACCTTGAGAATAACCGATTCAAAGTCTGCAACTGTGGTCAGCTGGCTCTGCGCCGTGATGGTGACGTTCAACTGCTGGCCCTGTACAGCCGGCAGTGCACCAAGCGAACCAACCGAAACCTGCGTGTTCTGGCTCTGAATAGCTGTTGTCACGTCGCTGGTCGTCAACTGGTATTTGTTGAGCTTGAACGGGTCGAGCCAGACGCGCATGGCGTAACCGGAACCGAAAATGTTGATGCTGCCAACGCCTTCAAGACGCTTGATCTGGTCTTCGATGCGGGTCGAGAAAATGTCGCCCAGATCAACTGATGTACGTTTGCCATCGGTCGAAATCAGCGCGCCGACCATCAAGATGCTCGAGGTAGAACGGCTGACTTCGATACCAGCCGTCTGCACGACGTCAGGCAGCTGCGTCTGGACGAGCTGCAATTTGTTCTGCACCTGAACCTGGGCAATATCCGGCATGATGCTGTTGCCGAAGGTCAG
This sequence comes from Agrobacterium sp., assembly GCF_032092815.1. Lineage (GTDB taxonomy): Bacteria > Pseudomonadota > Alphaproteobacteria > Rhizobiales > Rhizobiaceae > Agrobacterium. Next base: position 68,295 of record NZ_DAMDBP010000022.1, read on the forward strand.
GGTAACAGACGCGCTACCGGTTGATGACGACGATGTCATGTAAGTGAGGTCATCAAGACCGGTCATGCCGTCTTCGATAACTGTCGTCACCGATTTTTGCACGGTTTCAGCGCTCGCGCCATTATAGCTGGCGCTGATGCGAACGGTTGTCGGAGCGATGTCTGGGTATTGCGAGATCGAAAGTGTGTTGATGGCCAGCAAGCCGCCAAGCATAATCACAATCGCTATCACCCAAGCAAAGATTGGGCGCCGGATAAAGAAGTGGGCCATATGTGTTTCTGCGCCTTCGTTGTTACGGTCGTCGGGCGATTGTCATGATTATCAGTTTGCAGGAGCGGCTGCGGCCGGCGCAGCGGCTGGTTGGGGAACAACCAGCCCCTTTTCGTCGATGGTGACTTCAACAGGAGCAACGGGTGCGCCGTCACCAATCCACTGGAAGCCATCAACGATCAGCTTGTCGCCATCCTTCACACCAGATGTAACCAGCCAGGAATTGCCGGACTGGCTGCTTTCAGGGAATGTACGGGTTTCAACCTTACCTTCGGCGCTGACGAATTTTGCTGTCAATTCACCGCTAGGGTTTCTGTCAGCGGCGCGCTGCGGAATAAGGAAGCCCTTTTCGTTGCCGATGGTCAGTTCGGCGCGGACATACATGCCCGGCAGAATGAGATCGTCTGGATTGTCGAACTGCGCACGGATATAATAGGTGCCGGTTGTTTCGCTGACCGCCATATCCGACATATCGACCTTACCGGCGTGAGGATATTTTGTGCCGTTTTCCAGTGTCAGGTGCAGATCAGCCTCGCCGCTGTTCGGTCCCTTGGAGCCGGCCGCCACAGCCGTACGAAGACGCAGCAGGTTGGTGCTCGATTCGATCAGGTCGATGTAGATCGGGTCGATACGACGCAGGGTCGTCAGCGCCGCGGACTGGTTTGCAGTCACAACGTTACCGATGCTGAAGCTGGTCGAAGTGGTGATGCCGTTGAAAGGCGCGCGGATCTTCGTCAGGTTGAGATTGATTTCGGCAGCCTGAAGAGCGGCCTTGGCCTGTGCAACATCTGCTTCGGCCTGAAGCAATGTCACCTTGGCATTTTCATATTCAATCTGCGTTGCACCGCTGTTTACCAGACGCTCGTAACGGGCAAGGTTTGCCTGTGCGCTTGGAACGCTGGCCTCTGCCTTGGCAAGGCTGGCACGTGCCTGCGCGACTTCGGCAACATAGGTGTCATCTTCAATCTGGTAGAGCAGGTCACCCTGCTGCACTTCGCTACCTTCCTTGAAGGTGATTTCGCGGATGATGCCGGTGACACGCGGTCTGATTTCGGCGGTCTGGAAGGCGCTGGCGCGGCCTGGCAGAACCGTGGTCAAGGGCTGTTCGGACTCTTTCATGACAACAACACTGACTGGAGACGGCGGACGTTCAGGCGATTGCGCCTGTGCGGTCTGCTTCTCATCGCTGCAACCTGCAACCACGCCAGCCACGCACAGGGCGGCAAGAACCGGAAGGATACGTCTTGTCATTCGTGTTTCCCACATAAGAGCCAACTCTGCGGATAAAGAGAGGTTTTCTGGTGATCCGCAAGCCGAAGCTGATTTCAAGCAATTATCAATAATGAACCAAAAACATCCGGCTTATTGAATACAATGAGCCGGATGATTGATTTTCGTCAGTTGTTACCAAGTGACGTAAAATTAAAAGCGTCACTTTGCAAGTGTATTTCGCAACGCAGCATCCATCATGTTGACGAGTTTCGTGCAGCGTGTGGCTAAAATATCCGACTGCTCACCTGCGATGAGTACAGGATGGATAACGCTGATAAGCGCATGATTGATGGTGTCGGCGGTCTCTTCGATGTCATCGGCGTGATAAATCCCGAGATCTACGCCTGATTCGACGATTTTGCCGACGTGATCATTGAGCACTTTTAAATACTGCTCACCACAATCCAGCTCCTGCTTGGCCATCATCACAATCATCTCGAACAGATAAGGTGTTTCTTCCAGTGTCACGACATGTTTGCGCATGAGTGACAATGCCATCTGATGCAGCCGCTCATAGGGCGGCAGGCTGGTGTCCATGGCATCGAGATCATTTTGCAACGAGGTGATTTGCCTGAGGACGATGGCATCGACCAGCGCGACCTTGGAGTGAAAATGCTTGAACACATTGGCCGGCGACATCGACATCTCAGCGGCAATGTCGGCAATCGTCACGGTCGAGAAGCCGCGCATACTGAACAGCTTCTCGGCCGTGGCCAGAATTTCACTGCGGGTTTCCTCTGCAGGCCGCCGCAACCGCTTCCGGGGAAGCGCGGTTTTTGCTGTATTGCTGACGGCTTTCATAGATGCAGATGAGTTTACCACTATCAGGCTCCGGTAAAATAGGGCTCCAGATTCTTGCGAACACGCTCCAGAGGCGTGTTTTCACTGTTATCAGGAACGAATGTTTTTCCCGTTATTTGCTCATATGCTTTTATATACACATCGGAGGTGTCTTTGACGAGCTTTTCCGGAATTTCCGGAATGTCGTCCTTATAAGGGTCGCAACGCTCGACAACCCAGGCTCTGACGAAGTCCTTGTCGAAGCTTGCCGGGCGTGTGCCGTTCTCAAAGCTTTCATTATAAGAATCGGCCAGCCAGTAACGGCTGCTGTCTGGTGTATGGATTTCGTCGGCAAGAATAATGTTTCCGTCTGCGTCCGTGCCGAACTCATATTTGGTGTCGACCAGGATCAGACCGTGTTTTGCGGCGATTTCCTGACCGCGCTTGAACAATGCCAGTGCGTATTGTGACAATGTTGCCCACTGTTCAGCCGTCAGAAGCTTTTTTTCAACGATTTCATTTGGGGTCAGCGGCTCATCATGACCACCATCAAACGCCTTGCTGGTTGGCGTGATGATCGGTTCAGGCAGTTTCTGGTTGTCGCGAAGGCCGTCCGGCAGGGTGATGCCGTACATCTGGCGCTCGCCCTTCTTATAAAGGGTGAGGATCGATGTACCTGTCGTGCCGGCCAGATATCCTCTGACAACGATCTCGACGGGAAGAATGTCGAGACGTTTTCCGATCACCACATTGGGGTCCGGATAGCTGATGACATGGTTGGGGCATATGTCAGCCGTTTGCTCAAACCAGTAGCGCGCAGTCTGGGTCAATACCTGCCCCTTATAAGGAATGCAGGTCAGGATGCGATCGAAGGCGCTGATGCGGTCGGTTGAGATGATGATGCGGGAGCCGTCCGGCAAGTCGTAATTCTCGCGTACCTTTCCGCGATAGTAGTTGGGAAGTTCGGGAATGACGGCTTCTTCTAGTATGCGCACGGCTGCTCCAATCGTTGTTTCAAACGGGCCTGTCGGTGGCCTCAGTCGAATAGTACTGGCAATTCCTATGGCATTTTTCAAACGACAGGACCAGCGTGTGCTTTTAAGGTGCGAAAAAGGGCCCCAGAAAGTGAAAACGGGAAATTATCATTACAAATCATATGGTTGTATGATTTTATTATAAATATGAAAAAGGCCTGTTGACTTGTTTGGGATGATGGATT
>NZ_DAMDBP010000023.1:0-32385 GCF_032092815.1 Agrobacterium sp.
TACTCCCCTAGCATGCTGCCAAATGCGTCTATCGCTGTTTGTGAAAATGCTTCGGCAATGTCGTTTTTTAGTGGGTATTTTGCGCCAAAGCCTGCAGTCCCGAGTTGAAACCAAGTCAGAAGAATTGCGCGAGTTTGCCCTCTGCTTATCGCTTCGTTTTGAATGTTCGGATCATCTAACAGACGTTGAACGTCTTCTGGTTTCGTTAAATCCAGCCCCTTTTCAGTATAAAGATCCGCTGGCGCCTTATATCTTTCCGCTATGCTGGAGGATGTCACGTCAGCAGCGAACACAAAACTCGGATTTACTTTAAAGTATAACGCTAGCCAAAGTGCCGCGGCCTTTGGAGCGTTCTCGCCTGACGTTTCAGTCGACCAAGCAAGAAAACCAACAGGGTTGTTGATGATGGTAGAGCCGATATTCTCGAATGTCTCACCCAATGTTGCACCATCAACAAACATGGAGTTTTGAGCTTCAGTGGCCCAAACAGACTTCGGAGCATTTTTGATGGCTGCTACGTTGTGCCCGATTTTATCCGCGTAATAACGTCTATTTTCGTCATCATCGGTACCGATCATTTCAGCGTACCTAGCGTCAATCAAACGGGCAACTGCACTCAAGATGTTTTGTGGAGCATATTTATAGTACCTGTTGATCGACCAAAATCTACGCTTGCGTGTGTCTTCGATAATTTCATCAAATGTTCTTCGTCGATCGTCATACCGTGTCGACGTGGTGTCAAATAAATGTTGATTATATAGTTGGGCTGTGCCTTCATAAGATCGTATAGCCGTGTTCCATGCCGCTCCCCAGATATCATCAGGCGGTGTGGTTTCTTTGTCTTGTGTACTTTCCGAACCATGGTTTGATAGGTTACGAAGCCTTATCTCATCGATCTCGGACTGAAATTCATCCTCATGGCCAATCAGGAGGTAGAGCGGCGGTTGCTGTTTTCCTGTCACTTGCGCATAGTCTTGTGCGAGCTTGTGCTGTCTCATTATGACATCTGGACTTTCGTCCTCATGGCCGTTTTGGAAGTAGACCGGCCATCCGTGGATGTCTTCTACCCGGATATATTCTAATGGCTCCGTGCGTTGTCCCACTACGGCATCTGGACTTTCGCCTGGTGGTTGCGTAGCTGTAACTGGACCAATGCCGGTTTGCGTGTTTTGCGCTTGCTTTTCCGTGTCTGGCTTATTTTCCACGACATGCCTCTCCTGTTTAAATGAGGCATGATTACCGGTGTGATGGTTGTGGGGACGAAGGGGATGGGCATCGCAGTCGCGCGCAGTTTTATGGGCTGGTTGGCGTTATTGATTTATGCGCTGGCGACCCCGGCATCTGCGCAGTTGGCCCCGGGTGTGCCGCCAGAAGGGTACAAACCTCCAGAATTCTGGAACGGCGTGCGGGCGGGTGACAGTTACGACAAGGTCAAGTCTTTGGCCGGCTGGTATCCATGTGGCGAGACACCGCGGCCGAAATTGTGCACTGACATCAAGGGGCCAGACGGTAAGTCTGAAGTCTACGAACTGGATTTCCGGAATAACAAGGCATTCTTGGGTGCTTATTATATTCTCAGTGCGCAGCCGCTATGGTCCATCTACAAGCGGTTTAATCCCGCGTAGGACGCCAACACCACGCTGTTGGAAATAGTTTCAAAACCAGATTTCATCGATTTTATCAGTGAGAATTACCATGGTAGGGCATCCGGTGTTGCTTCCAGAGCGGCCAGACTTCTGGCACCAGAAAATGACGACAAAATTTACAGCATTTCTTATGTCATGGGACCTTTGATAAAGGGAAGCTACCGCGATCAGCATGCCTACCGGGAAATACTTCCTGCTGAAACGCTTGTGATGAGAGTGGAGAAGTTTCTCTGGAAATCGCAGCCAGCCACGCGTGTTGTAGCGTCATTAAGTCCTGCGGATAGGAAAATATTGTTTCCTGAATATTGCATAGACAATTGCAAATTATGGAAATTGCGCTGAAACGACAGGTACGTCGTTTAATAATGCCAAAAAATGGGGGAAGCACCGATGAGTGATATGGCTGATGACATCATAGCAAAAAGAAACTGGAGAGCGGCAAGACGAGGAGTGCTGTTAAAACTCGCTGTGTTGGCGGCTGTCTCACAACTTGTTGTCATGGTTGTCGTTGGACATGTCCCGGCCAATTATCCCAACATGGGCAGGTATCTGGGAAGTCAGGTCGGCTCCGCAATTGGTTTCTTTCTCTTCGGTTTTGTTGGATTCTTTATTACGCGGTGCATTCGCTACCGTAGCGGTGTGGCAGATGCTGGCCTGATCACCGGGGCAATCTTTATTCTTTTCAATGCCTATGCCGCCATCTCGATCTTGTCGAAACAGTAGGCGCTAATTTTAAACGGCCTCGGACAGTGGTGTCCAAGGCCGTGAATGTCGGGATGTGTTGCGTCGTCCGGTAGGGGGGATTTGCGGGTATTTGTAGCCAATAGGCGCGCTACGTCCTGCTGTTGTCCAAATACATCCGCCGCAACAGGTCATCCATAAACGTCCTGATATCTTTGTTTTTGCTGATGTTATCCTTGTTTACGGTCCCCAGTTCCGCAATGTGGCCATAAAGCTCCCGCTGCAAATCGGCGACGCGCTTGTAGTCTTGCTCCGTCATCTGCGCCGGAGCTTTGACAAAACCGCCATCTTCAAGTCTCTTGAATGTAACGGCCAGAATGCGGCCATGCTCGCGCGCTTTTTGCGGGTCGGTGCGTGCCAGTTCTTTCCAGCGTGTGACGATTGCCCAGTCTTCGTTGGAAAGATTTCGACGATCATTAAACAGATCAGACTGCGCAAATTCCAACGGGTCCTTCGCAAATTGACGCTGCAATTCGTAAAATCTGCGACTGGCTGTTCGTGGTTGCCCGTTTTTTTGTACCGTGTCGCTATGCTCCTGAAGCAATTTTATGCCGAGAGGACCGATGACAGATTGATCTTCAGGCGACATTTTTAAAGGGTCAAACCCGTTGTTTGCGGAAATCTGTGCCATGGCAGATTGCATGAGGTCTTCGCGTCGATCATCAATGTTTTTCTGTCCGGTGGTGTAGTTTGTATCAATTGTCTTGACCGTGGCAGCCCGCTCTTCGGCATCACCAATCGCGTCCAGTCTTTGGTCAAGATAGATAATTCCCGGCATATTATAATTTGCCATCTCTACCCTCTGCGTATCGATATTGCGGGCAGTACGAAATCCGAGCAGTGTCCGGGAACCCGTCACCCTTGTCGACACTTGGCCGGGTTGGCCCTGTCGTCCGGCAATCATCAGAACATTGCCATTTGCATCACGGTCTTGAAAGAAGCCGACCTCGGCAGAGCCATTTTCGCCGGACACAACCACGATATCGCCCGGGCGAGGACTGTTGGTTGCCACGCCAAAATTTAGAAATGCCTTGGCTGAAATAGCCTCCGTATCATCTGCCAGAGGCGAACCAAGAACATTCTTGACGATATCGATAGACCAAGGCGTTGGCACCGCGTTGCCCGTTGCATTCTTGCTGAAGTTGGCAAGCGCTTCGAGTGCAAGATGGCGGCCAGATGTGTAGCGCAGATAATCCACTGTCGTGGTTGGGCGAAGCAGTGCAGGGCTGTCTGGCGGCAACGGTGCGCTGCTGGCAATGTCGGTGGAATTGCGCGTTGCTTTTGCGTTCAGCACAGCGGGTTTCATCCGCTCCTGCAGGGCAGTTTTGTCTTTTTCCAAAAGCCGTTCTGAGTGGTCCTGCATGTATTTTTCCGCCGCGATCGGATCTGTCTCAGCAATACGTGTGACGATCCTGGTAAACGCGTCGGACTGATACTCCGCTATTTTTCGTTCAATGGTTTCCTTGTCCCAGTTCAGCAATGCGCCAGCTCTATCGACTGTATCCGCAACCTTTCCCAGTCTCATTTCGAGTTTGTCGGGCACCAGCCTGTCTTCAACCGCATCATTGATATGACTTTCGATACTGCCGTCGAACGCGTCGATGACGGCGGTTTTCTGCTGCTCAAGGGCATGGTTGATAACGCTCACTCCAGTGTCTCGCCGTGTCTCCTGTGACGAGCGCTCGTAAATGTCGCGTGCGCCCGGCGGCAACCCTTTGCTGATTTCGCCATGTTTCTGCTCGGCCTCTTTTTCAAAAGCGGAACGCGCCTCGATAGCCGCTTTGCCCGTGAGCGATAGAAAACCGCCGGGGCCGTGCAGGGCATTCCGGTTCCAGTTTGAAAATTCAGTCGTGGCCTCTTTTGCCCTGGTCTCGTCATCAAGCTTTTTCAGGCGAAGGGTGGCCGCCTCATTGAGTTTGGTGGCTGCGGTTTCCATGCCCTTGTCAAGGGCCTGCATGCCACGGCCAATGCCCGCACCAAATGCATCGGCATCGGCGCGGGTGGTGAAGTTTTCGGAATATTCGGGGCGAAGCGCAACGCGCTGTTGCGTGTCCTGGTAAAGAGGAACAGTCGGCATTTAAAACCTCACTTGATAAGACCTATTTTTACGGCCTGGTTGTAGGCACTGCCGGCACCGCCCAGAATGGTGCCACCGGCAGACAGGAAACCTTCGGTCTTGGCGGCGCTGGCGCGCATGCGGTCCAGTGTTGCGCCGGCACGCTGGTTGGTCGCCTGCATGTTGTAGGCATAGGCCTCGCGGTGGGCATTGGTGCGAATGTTCAGCGCATCGATCTCGCCCATTTTAGCGGTATCGATAATCGTGTCGAGCGGCGAGCCGAAGGTTAGGTCAACGCCATTGGCGGCCATTGCGGCGCGCTGGCGGCCTGCAAGCTGCGCAGTCTGCATACGTTTCTGCTGCTCTTCCTGCTTGCCGCGCTCCAGCGCGTCCTTTGCCTGTTTGTCGGAAATTTTCGCATTCATTTCCGCAATCTGGGCGTTGTAATTGCTCGCCGCCGCAGTTGCCTTTGATTGCTGGATTTGCCCGGCGGCACCCATCAGGGTGGACCCAATCATCAACGTCAGTCCAAGATCACACATCGGTTGCCTCCATTTCGAAAAGCCGGAATTGATGCCCGCCAATGTCGACCGGCTCGAGCAGCCGGAAACCCAGCCATTCCAGCCAGCGAATGGAAACCGTGTTGCGGGCATCCACAAAGTTTCTCAGCACGGAATAACGCTGCAACAGTTGGTTTGGCCAACCGCTGGAAATGCGCAGAAAGGCGCGGAAGTTTTCTTCCACCGCATCGGTTCCCAGCAGCCAGGGGGCGCCAACACCGGCCAGAATGTTGATGTTGCCCACACCGCCCATCACCTCCGGTTTGCCGTCGAACAGTGCTGTCCAGCAGCAGGAGGATTTGCGGTAGGAGAAGGAAAGGGCGGCAAGGGGTGTATGGCCGGATGCGGCAAAAACCTCATCCCGGTCCGCCTGGCGCATGCGCGCCGCAATGCTGGCAACATGGCAGGGCGTTGCTTTCACGATCTCTATGCTAGCGGCCAAGGGTCACGTCCGGCATCAAGGCAAGAATGGTCATGGGCAACGGGTCAAATTGCTTCACCCACAGGCTGCCGCTGTTGTTCCAGTCCCAATAGGGGGTAATGCGCACATCGCCGGTGTAAAGCTGAATGGCCTCGTTCCAGGCCTCGTCACGGCGTTGTTTATATTCCACCAGCCTGTCACTGTTGCGGTCGCCATCTTCCGGCCCGGTGAATATGCCGCGGGTACCTTCCAGCCGCAGTGTCACCTCGCTGATGGTCTTGGCGCGACCTTGCACAGTGCCAAGCCCCTGAACCTGTCCAAGGTCCAGATCCAGCGTTTCAATCGCTGCCGTCATCGCCAGGCCAATATGCACCTTGGCAGCGGCATTCTGTAATCTCACCGTTCCACCCGTCACGGTCAGGTTGCGCACCACATTGCCATCGGCAAGCGCTACCACCTGCTGACCTTCAAGATGGGATAGCCCGCTTATCGTCTGGGTTGGCGCACCGCTATAGGTCAGGCCGCAATCAACGAAAAACGCGTCCTCCACGCCTGTGAACGAGCGGGTGTGCAGCCGTTCGATATAACGTTTGGTCTGGCCGTTGATGGTGCGACGAACGATGAAATAGGGAACGTCTTCGCCGTTTTCCTCAATCACCGTCACATCTTCAAAAAAGGCGTCGTTGCCACTGCCGCTTTCATGGCGTGTCCAGGCCCAAACGTCCTGTTCTTTCATATAGGTCAGGGATACAAGCGCCCCGTCATCCAGCACCACCCACACGATGGAATCCGGTGCCTGGGCGTAATCCCAGGCGGCAATTTCCCGGTCCTTGAACAGGTGACGGGCCAGAATGGTCAGGTCTTTGCCCACATAGCTGTCCTGCGCATAATCATAGGAAAAGTCTCTGATGACCCCGCCCAGTCGCTGCGCAAACAGCACCGTGTTGCCAACGACGATTGGCTGCACCCGGGCCGCACCACGATACCCCTGGTTATCGAGTTTCAAGGCGGATGGCGAAATCGCATCGGCTGCGGAGCCACCCGTCACAATCCACTCGGAACCGGAGGTCAACAGCAACAGGCCACGCACTGAAATCATCGAGCGTATTTCGTTGACCTGCCGTGCGCGAATACGAAACGTCACCGCATCGCTGGCCTTGGCCGGAGAAGACACACCGAAATTCTCATAATTGGCGGACTGGCTGAGCCATACCGCCTGCGGATCATTTTTTGTCGAGGCAAAGGCCAGCCGCTGTTCGATAAAGGTCACGCAGCGCGGATAGCTGCCAACCTCATTAAACGGGTTTCGGCCGGACTGTGGTGTGTCGGAAAGGTCTGGCGTGATGTTTTCATCGTCGAAGGAAACACCCGTCGTGCCACCAATATAACCATAAACACCATTGTCGTTGCGGTAGAGGATGTAACGCACCGCATTGGGCACAGAAGTCCACACCACGCGGTTGATGCCACCTTGCAGTGACAGGTCGTTGACGACGGACCCGGAGGCAGAAGGCAGGCTTTCCTCGCCACTGTCTGCAACGGCAGATACCACGTAACGATAGGTGGTCGCCACATAGCCTGTCTTGCCGGCCGTATTGCCCGGTGCCGTCACGGTAATTGCGCCCGCTGGCGCATTAATCAGCGGCTTGAATTCAACCGGTGTCAGCGTCCAGTTATCGTCCGCAAGGCGGCCCAGTTTGCGCACCGGGTGGTCAACATGGCAGAGGTAGAGAACATCAGCCTCCTGCACGAAAACCAGATCCTTCACCTCGGCGGATGTGTAGGTCGTCACCACCTCATAAGGCGTGGCACCGGACAGAATGAGACCACCTTCGCGGAAAAATCTGACGTAGTGCTGGCCAAATTCCAGGACATAGGTCTGTTCGGTGTTGAACTGGAATTTGATCAGCCGTGCCGGCTGGGCGCTGTCCTTGATCTCGTGCACGAATTCCAGTCCGGCCCGGTTGGAAACGCCGCCATGCGGATGCACAAACACGTTCAGCGCGGTGCGCAGCCCCGTTGCATATTTGGCGAGATCAATACGCGCGCCAAGGGCAGGGGAAAGCTCACCACCGGTGAAGGAGGGCTGATAAGCGCGAAGATCAGCCATGGCCGCGCACCGTCAGGAAATCGGTAGATGTGTCGGATGTCTGCCTCACCTGATTGACGTCAGCCTGTTCGGCCGCTGCCTGCATGGTTCTGGCAATGGTCAGCGCATCGGCCCTTATCTTCGGGTCTCGTGTCAGCGGCATGGCGAGGCGCACGGCCAGATGCCAGGACAGTGCCTCAATGAACAGCGGTGAAAATCGTGTCGGGTCCGTCAGCCGGGCGGTGTAGCGCAAAAGGCAGGGCGAAAGGTTGCAATACAGCGTTTCCCCTTCGATTTCGTAAGGGTGCAACACCTCACGACCACCGTCATCCATCTGCGCAATGTCCAATGCCCCTGCGCTGGTATCATCCGCATAAAGCGGCCTGATGCCACGCACCTGCAGGCAGTCAGATGGCTGCATATAGGCATGTTTCCACACGCCCGGCTTGTCATTGGTTATTTCGCCCAGCGAAAGCGTTTTTCTGGCCGCTTTCCATGGGTAGGATTGCAACAGCGTATCGCGCGTCTGCGCATAAAACTGGTTGCAGGCGCGGGCCTCCGCGCTTTTTTCCGTCAGATCGTTGATGTTGTCCTTGCCCACATTGGAAAGGGCAAGATTGCAGATAGAAACCACCGAAGCCATGAACCAACCTCATTTGTTGGCCCATGCTTACAAGTGCAATGGTTGTCAGGGTAAAATAGCGGGAAGCTGGCAGAACTGGCACGGCAAAGTATCAGCCGGGCAGGGCGCCGCTGTTCAGTAAAATCGTCGCAGCAAATTTTATCCTGGCATGTGCAGGGTCACGGTCAAAACAGCGCTGTCGCTGTTACACGTAATTGCCGATCTGCCCGATTTTGTACTTGATGTGCAGGTTCGGTATCACGCCAGCCGTGTGCGCTGCGCGATACATGTCACGTGACACGTGGTAAACACCGCCCCAGAACAGGAGGCAGGACAGGGTTGCAATAATGTAGATTTGTACCCGCATGTGTTTATCGTTTCTGATATAATAGGCAAATTTAAGAAACGTGCCGTTTATATCGCTCCTCGCCCCAATATTCTTCTTTGGTGGTCTTGTTTGACCTTCCTGTATTAAACAGACTCATAGCGGTTTGCGGGGCAAATTGCACGAAGAATATGTGTCATATTGGTGCATACTAAAGAACAAGCTTGGCGCCAGTGCCGCACTGCCTGTTAACGAATTGTCGGCCGGTGGTGTTTTGAGATCAACTCATACGTCAGGACATGTCACGATATGTCATTGCATATTGCCTTGCTGATCACCACGTCGCCAGCGGGCTTGCGGTTTGCCAATGTTGACGTCAGCCGTAACGTCAAGCCAATCGACAGCATGGCCTTGACGTAAGGTGTCTGGCACCAGTTTTTTTCCATGTCCCGTCTCGTTTTTTCAGACAGATTGTCGGGCACGGTGAAATGTTTGTAATAGGTCTTATTGCGATAGGTGGCGTGGGTTAAGGTAACGCCATCGCCTGTCGTTTGCGGATTGCTGGACAGTTGCCGTGTCTCATCCGCAGCTCTCTTTTCCATTCTCGTATCGAAGGATGCGCTCCATTCCTCGCACAGTTGGGGATTGGCGGAAACATCTCCCAGAGCCTTGCCTTCCGTGTCGACAAACACTGTTGTCCTCGTCAGACCCAATTCAAAAAGCAATGTAGGGCTTGCCGGATTACAGGTGTTGAACATCTGAAAATCGATGACGCTTTCACTCAGCGTGAAGTCCCTGCTCGATATCTCATAAACAGAAACCAGCCGGTCGGCCTCAGCCTCCATGTGTATTAACGTCATGAGATCACTGACTTGCTGTGGCACCGGGGTCTGCAGCACGATCTGTTTCAGCATCGGTTCGAAGTCGAAGCTGCCTGCGCACCCGCTGTTGCCCACAATGTCGCTGACAGGCTTATCAACCGTGTCGCTCGCTGCGTCCTTGGCGGCATCGCTGAAAGTATCGCTTGTACTGTCGATGTTTTGGACTGCGGGTTGCTTCTTGGCAGTCTTTTTGACTGTTGCGCCAGTCTTGTTGGCTGTCATGCCAGTCCCGGTGGTCTGGCTTGCAACCTCGTCGAGGTGCTTTTCCATGGTTTTGCCGGTGGCAAATAACATAAGCCCGAGGAAAACGATGGCTGCGCTCGCAATAAACCCGCCTGAGCCAGTCTTTTTCGGGGTCGTTGATTTGGTGAACAGAAGAAAGAGGTTCGCAATCGGAATAACAGAAAGAAACCACAGACCCCTCGTGTCATAGGCATCATTCGCGCGTGCCGCTGAAAATATGCCAAACAACCCACCGGACAGCGCGATACACACGAAATAGCTGCCAATTATTTGCCCGGAGTAACCGCCGTGTATCGCAGTCGGCAAATCAGTCAGGATAAAAACGCTGCCGACCATCAAAACATACGTAAACCCAAGCGACAGAAAATAGGGGGCTCTGCGCAGCTTCCATTCGAATTTGGTCGCCGCGACCGCAAGCCCAGCCGAGGCAGCGAATATTGCCCAGACCAGCAGATAGATCTTGGTGTCACCCAGCGTCATTATTTGATATGCCAGTTCTTCCATGCCGCCAGTCCCCCAATTCAAAGTTGTGGTAATCCTTGGGTCGAAGAAGCGCAAGCCCTTGAAAATAGGCGAGGTATCGCCCGCCTCAAATCGCGCCTGTCGCCGTGGCCGTATCAAGGCAATCGACGTGTCTCACCCAAACGGGTGATGTGCCGTTATGTGCCAGCGGCTAAAGCGCCCACCATATTGTGAGGGGTTTTAGAGTTTCCCATTTTAGCAGTCGCGCCCCGGCCATGGTTTGTGGTCGGGGCTTTTTTTTACTGATGTGGCGCAGTGCGCGGCCGCATTGCATTCCCATCTGATTGTATCCACGCTCGCAGCCGGGTAGCATGGCAGCGTAATACCGCAAATCAGCAGGACAGGCCCATGCCGCCACTCAAACCCCAGCCCAGGATCAGACTGTCGCGCCTGCGTGATATCGGCTGGTCGAATTGGGATCCGATTGGTCTGCTCGGTCTCGGCAAACGCTGGGATGATGAAAGCGCGAAATCCTCTGCGGATGAATATGACAGCTATCTGATCGCGGCTGCCGGCATGCTGAGACGTGGCGTGCCGGATCATGAGGTCGTTGTGTATCTCGCCGAGATTGAAACCGACCATATGGCCATGACCGAACAGCCCGATACCGTGGCGCGTGCTCAGGCAACGGTGGCTGCCCTCAAGGCGGCGAAGGATTTGTGGACGGATCCGGCCTAGCCGCACCGAATGCTTAAAACGGTTTCAACCCAACCAGCAGCACGATCAAAACCTCAAAAATGATGACGCCGGTGACCGCGTGTCGCAACGCGCCGGGCAGGGTGCGCTCCGGCTTGGCAACCAGCCGGCGCAGATTACCGGACAAGGTGCCATGTATGCCGGAAAGCAGAAAAACCAGCGCAAATTTCGCGAGAAACCACGGTTCGGAAAACCAGCCGCCCATCATGGCCAGTGTCAGGCCCAGCGCCCAGACGCCAAACATTGCCGGCGTGGTGACGCGCTGGTCGTAGCGATGGACAGCTGCAAAAAATTGCGGATCTTGTTTTTCGCTATCTGCGTTGGCGGAGCGCAGTGTCACTGCCACCACCAGCATGCCACCGGTCCATATCAACACGGCAATGATATGTAGAACTTTCAGCAGCTGATAATCCATCGGTTCACCCCTGAATGCCGGCAGCAAGCGCGGTCTGCCGCCGCGCCAGAATACGCTCATTCACGAAAGCGCCAAAGGGTATCATGGCGGCAATCACCATCTGCAGTTTCTGCCTGCTGGGCCACTCGCTGCCCGCCACAGTGTTCAGCAGCATCCAGACATAGGTCATGAAAGCCAGACCATGGATCGGCCCCATGATCTTGGTTGCCATCGGCAGTCCGGCCAGATGTTTCAGCGGCACCGCCACCAGCAAAAGCACCAGCAGCGTTGTGCCTTCCAGCAGGGAAACCACGCGCAAACGGCGAAGGGCGGCCAGCTCTTCCGATGTATCTTGCGCCAACATCAGCCCACGTCCTTCAGCAGCTTTTCAACCTCGCCAAGCCGTGCTTCGGTGGCCGCGGTTTTCGCCTGTAACGCCACCAGCACTGCCGTCTGCTGTTCCTGCGCGGCAACGGCCCGTTCGGCAAGTTTCCGGTAGGCCTCGTTATCCAGGTGTGTCAGCCGTGCCGTCCGGCCCGCAACGAAATATTTCATCGCGAAGATCAGCAGGATCGTCGCCAGCAGCAGCGCCGGCAAGGTAAAGAAATCGAAGTTGACACGGCCCATGGCTGATCCTTTCACGTCTCGGTTTTATTGGCTGCATCGCACAGCGAAAGTGCTGCCGCTGCAATGGCTTGCGGGGTCAGCGTCACGGAAAATGCAGTCGGTTCGTAATAATTCAGTGCTTTGCCATCGGGGGCGATCTCATGCTGGCCACGGACAAGTCCTGCTTCCTCAAGCTTGCGAAGATGAAGATGGGTCAATGGGCGGCTCAGCCCAATGTCGCGGGCAAGTTGGCTCACATAGATCCGGCCCTCATTTTGCAGGGCGGCAATAATGCGCAGGCGGTGGGGGTTGGCCAACGCTGCAAGCATCATCAGTAACTGGTCGCCATTACAGTGATTCACAATTCACCCCACCTGTCAGAAATTTCTTACATGTGAGAAACGCAACCTGTCAATAATTTCTTACGGGTAGTGGCGCGGCAAGAGAATATCCGTTCCGGGATTTGCAATGAGATGGCGATGGGAAAGGGCGATTTTATCGCCGCACGGCATATTCGGAACTCATGAGCGAAAAGGTTTGACCTACCTCGCGCATACCGGTCCGCATCATTTCAAACATCTTGGCCTGCGTGTCACTGTCGAGTTTTTCCGGCAGGAATTTTCTATGAACGAGTACTGTGCGTGCGACCCATGCAATGGTCAGGTCACTATCAGCTGCCTGTTTTCCATTCTCTTCGTTGACCTGCTGGCGCTCTCTATCGAGCGTGAAAGAGATTTCTTTAAGATCATTCATTCCGACGACGGTCAGTGTCTCGCCCTTTTTCTGCGGGAAACCGCGTATATTTTGTTCCGTACTTTCGATCGTAAGCATCATGTTGGTGAGCGCGCGGTGCTGTTTCGTATGGCGATACTCAGGGCCGCATGTGCGGTCGAAAAACGAAATGGCGCATAGATAGGCGAGTTGGCATGCCAGCTTTTCTGTTATGAATTTTCGCATTTGAGCTAATTCGTGCAGCACGTCTTGGTCGCTGTATATGTCGCCATTTTCTTTGAGTTGGGGACAAACCTCTGGCAACGCCTCGAGAAAATGTGCGCGTAGTCGCATGACGCATGGGAAGCCGAGAATAGACTGAAGATTGAGCATGGGTAGATACTTTGCGTGGTCGATGACAATTGTCTCGGTAGGCTCTGTTTGTCTCGACGCACTAAGCTTTGGAAGTTCGGGAAGGTATTTGTGGTAAGAATCACGCAGCAGCAGTGCGTTCGTCAATGCCAGCATCACCCAGCAGAACAGGCCAAGCGACGTGTAGATGAATTCGTAGCGTAAGGCGACAATGGCTCCAAGCCCGCCTGCAGCCACAGTCCATAATACAAACCTGCGATCGACTGGAGAGGTCTTGTTTTTCCTGACCCACAAAATCGGCAGGATTGGGCCGGAATTCAACAGCGGCCATACCAGGGGAAGCGCAGAAAAGCTCTCTGGTCCCCAGATTTCGCTAGCAATCAAGTAAGCCAACTGCAGGCTCAGGACAGCCCATGCTGCCATGATCAGATAAAAAACGTTTGCATTCCCGGCTTTAAACATTCCGCCCCCAAACTGTTCTCGTGCAATATGGCGGCTGCTCCTTACAAATTCGGAAACATTGCAATGGGTTAGATTGCATCATTGGAAGGCGGTTGTGCGTGCAACCGCCTCGCCATTGCGTCAGACTGTCAGGGGTGGCGAACTGGATCAGACAGAACGCGTCAGGCCGCCATCCACCTTCAGGTTCTGGCCGGTAATGTAACCCGCACCTTCGGATGCCAGGAAGGAAATGGTCGCGGCAATTTCATCGCTGGTGCCATAACGTTTCATCGGCACCATGTCACGGCGTTCTTCCGTGGCCGGCAGGCTGTCTATCCAGCCCGGCAGCACATTGTTGATGCGGATATTGTCGCCCGCGTAGGCGTCGGCGTAGATCTTGGTATAGGAGGCAAGGCCGGCACGAAACACCGCTGAGGTCGGGAACATCGCTGCCGGTTCAAAGGCCCACGCGGTTGAAATATTGACGATCGCGCCGGATTTCTGCCCCTGCATGATCGGCGTCACAAGCCGCACCGGGCGGATCACATTCATCAAGTACACATCAAGACCGGTGTGCCACTGCTCGTCGGTAATCTCGGTAATCGGTGCACGCGGCCCGTGACCGGCACTGTTGACCAGCACGTCAACACGGCCCCATTTCTTCATGGTCGCGTCGACCAGTCTTTTCAGGTCGTCATTGGACTGGTTGGATCCAGTCACACCAATGCCGCCCAGTTCCGCGGCCAGTGCCTCGCCCTTGCCGGAGGAGGAAAGAATGGCAACCTTGAAACCATCGGCCGCCAGGCGTCTTGCCGCAGCTGCACCCATGCCGCTGCCGCCTGCGGTAATAATTGCCGTTTTTTCTACTGCCATGGTCATTTCCTTCCAGAATAGGCGCTTCAATGTCACGTGATGCAAAGACGTATCATTGCCAGCTCGCCCTAAGCCAGTCAGTTCTTTTGAATTCTGACGATAGAAATTTTGCAGACACTGCGTGTTGACTCATTATTAGGCGCCATACTATATGCCGCCATATGGATATTCTTGAACAAAAACACCTGAGCCTGCTGGACGAGGCGAAACGTCGTGGCCAGTCTGATCTTGGCACTATGCGGCTGTGTTTTGAGGTTCTGTCACTGGCCTCAGCCATTGACCGTTCCTGCGCCCTGCGCCTTGCGGAGCACAATCTGTCGGAAGGCAAATTTGTCGTGCTGTTCCTGCTGCGTGACCTTGTCCAAGGCCTCGCAGCCCATGAACTTGCGACGCGCGCCGGCGTCACCCGCGCCACCATCACCGGCCTGCTGGACGGGTTGGAGCGGGATGGTTTTCTTGCCCGCCACAGTGACATCAATGATCGCCGTAAGGTCTCGGTTCGGCTGACAGAGAAAGGCCAGACGCTGGCCGATCAGCTGTTCGATCAACACAGTCAGTGGATAGCCTCCCTGTTTTCCAGCCTGAATGGGCAGGAGCGCGAGCTTCTCAGCAGCTTATTACAGCGTGTCTGGCAGGGGCTTGATATCGCCCCGGAGCAGGGCAGTGACCAGTCATGAAAGGCCAGACCATGACAGGCCAGACCATGACAGGTAAGGTCGTAACGGCAAGGCGTGTTGCCGATATCTCCCCGGCACGTCTGGCACAGCTCGATTCCGGCACGGTCGAAGCAACAACGCTGACTGAATGTCTGGCCGTTGATTTCGCGGTGCTGATGCAGGCCGCTTTGCCTGACATGGGGCAGGGCGCGCTTGCCCAGATGGACCATGCTGCGCCTGACGGCATTTCCAAACGCATGCCGCTTGCCGCACGGCTGATCCTTGCGCGTTACGGCCCACAAAAGCTGGTCGAACTGAGCCAGCACCCTTCCGATACGTTGCGGGGCTGGGCCTGTTTTATGGTCGGTGCGGTTGAGGGCCATTCTCTGACTGAACGGCTGGACATGATCCGCCCCTTGGCGGATGACTCTCATTTCGGTGTGCGTGAATGGGCTTGGATGGCGCTTCGCCCCCATGTCGCGGCCGATCTCGACACTGCCATTGCGCTTCTATCCAGCTGGACGTCAGAACCCTCTGAACGGCTGCGCCGTTTTGCCAGCGAAACCACCCGGCCGCGTGGCGTGTGGTGTGCCCATCTTGGCGCGCTGCGTACAGCGCCGTCGCTGGCGTTGCCCATTCTTGAGCCCTTGCGGGCAGATCCGGCGCTTTACGTGCAGGATTCGGTCGGCAATTGGCTGAATGATGCCGCCAAGGACCAGCCGGATTGGGTGCGTGATCTCTGCTCCGGCTGGCAGCAGGCGTCACCGGTGCCAGCCACGCTGCGCATCTGCAAACGCGCCCAACGGTCGCTAAACCGCAAAATCTGACACTCACAACAATGGACATTGATATGACGCATTATCTCGCCGAACTCTATTCGCCGAAACCCGCATGGCTGGCTCTCAACGAGGCTGACCGCCTGCAGTTTTTTGAAGCCATTGGCGCTGGCATGCAGGCACTTACTGCCTTGGGTGTGGAGGCCATCACCCTTGGTCAGACGGATGCCACCACGCTGCATGGCACGCAGCACACATTTCTTGCGCTGTGGCGCGCGCCAGATGCGCAGGCCATCGAGGCATTGATCTCGGGCATCGCCGCATCCGGCTGGCATGATTATTTTGACACCATCAATGCCACGGCGGCAGAAGGTGATTTCCCAACCCATCTCTCGCAACTCATCGCTGCATAAGTCACCCCAAAAGAAGCAGCCATTTCGGCTGCTTCTGGCCTATCTGTCTGATGTTTTCGTCACGTTATTTATCGGCAGTGGAAAGCGGGTTGTCCGCAAGCTTTTCTGTCAGAAACTGCCGTTTTACGCCTTCATCGATCAGCGTCCGTGCCGCCTGCCAAAGGCGGCTGGAACCCTTGCCAATCACGGCCTTGCGCTCCAGCACCAGATCCTTGTGCACGCCGGGTGAATGCCAGGTGCCACCGCTGGTAAAGACATTGTGCAACAGTGGCTGCAAGCGGTCCATCGCCCGGGCAAAACGCGCATCGGCTGTAATCCGCGCTTCAAACTCGTCCCAAAGCCCGCGCAGTTCCGTGCGCTGGTCATCCGGCAGCAGGCCAAACAGCCGGTCGGCCGCCAGCTTTTCACGCTCTTCCTGATCCTGCATCGCCACCGAATCGTAAATGAAGGTGTCGCCGGCATCGATCTCGACGATGTCGTGGATCAGGATCATTTTCAAAACGCGCGTCAGGTCGATTTCCTCGTCGGAATATTCGGCCAGCACCACCGCCATCATTGCCAGTTGCCAGGTATGCTCGGCGTCGTTTTCACGTCTGGAACCATCCAGCAACGGCGTTCTGCGCAGCACCGTCTTCAACTTTTCCACTTCCAGAATGAAGCGGAGTTGCTGGGCAAGCCGACCGTTGGAAAGCAACGTCGCAAGGTCAATATCATCAAGGGACAGTGGCTTCATTTTGGGGTCAAAAGTCATGAATCACCTTCATTTTGGCCTGCAAGCCGCTGGCCAGCATCATGTCGCGTCTGGATAGTGTGCTTGCCCTTGCCTGTCCACACAGGACCGCCAATACAGCCGTTTTCCGGTTTCAAGGTCCATATGGCAGGGGGTAATGAGCGGTTATCTGAGTATCAGGTCATATGCACGGCTCGCTGGCCTTGACAGGTAAAAACCCGCAAATACACGTCAGGCCAATTGTATGACTGGAGGTTCAACATGAAAACTTTGGCTGCTGTATCGGCCTTTGTCGGAAAGACATTCGCCGCGTGGGTGCTGTTATTTGCCGTTCTTGGCTTTTTCTTCCCCGACACATTCAAGCAGATCGGTCCATGGATCGTGACGCTTTTGTCGATCATCATGTTTGGCATGGGTCTCACCCTGTCGCTTGATGATTTCCGTGAGGTGGTCAAACGTCCTGTTGACGTGGGTATTGGCGTTGTCGGCCAGTTCCTCATCATGCCACTGCTTGCTGTCGTGCTGACAAAACTAATTCCCATGCCGCCGGAAGTGGCCGCTGGCGTGATCCTGGTTGGCTGCTGCCCTGGCGGCACCTCGTCCAACGTCATGACCTATCTGTCCAAGGGCGACGTGGCACTGTCCGTTGCCTGCACCTCTGTCACCACGCTTGCCGCACCACTCATCACGCCATTCCTGGTCTGGTTCTTTGCCAGCCAGTATCTGCCGGTGGATGGCTGGGCCATGTTCATGAGCATCGTCAAGGTGGTGCTCGTGCCGCTGGCTCTGGGTGCTGTTTTGCAAAAGGTGCTGCCGGGCGTGGTCAAGGCTGCCGTTCCGGCACTGCCACTGGTCAGCGTCATCGGTATCGTGCTTATCGTTTCGGCTGTTGTCGGTGCCTCCAAGGCGTCCATCGTTCAGTCCGGCCTGATGATTTTTGCCGTTGTCGTACTGCACAACGGTCTGGGTTATCTGCTGGGCTTCTTTGGTGCCAAGGCAATGGGCCTGTCGCTAGCCAAACGCAAGGCCATTGCCGTTGAGGTCGGCATGCAGAACTCCGGTCTGGGTGCAGCTCTTGCAACGGCCTATTTCTCGCCGCTTGCTGCCGTGCCAAGCGCCATCTTCAGTGTCTGGCACAATATTTCAGGCGCGCTGCTGGCAAACTGGTTCTCTGGTCGCACGGAAAACGAAAGCAAATAAACACGGCCGTGCGGGTGACACTCATCCGCCGCATGTGATGCAACAAGGCGCGCTGGCAAACCGGCGCGCCTTTTTCGTATCTGTCACCTGCAATTGACAGATCACAAGACTGTTATTTGATCGTGATCGCAGCCTGTCCGGTTTTTCTGGAAAGCAGATAATTGCTTGGCTATACACTCTCCAACAGTGCGTGCTGCGTGCGCTGCGGGATTCCCCGAAATCGACGGAGACTAAGATCAACTTCCAACCAAGGGAGCGTGAACCTGTGTCTTCGACATTAAAAAAAGGTCGCATCAACTCTACCCTACGTAAATTTCTCGACAGCGGTTCCTCCGGCGGCATCGTGCTGATGGTGGTTGCCCTGTTGGCCATCATCATTGCCAACTCTCCGCTGGCAGAGGCTTATTTCAGCGTGCTGCATGTCTATCTGGGGCCGCTCAGTGTCTTGCACTGGATCAATGATGCCTTGATGGCAGTGTTTTTCCTCATGGTGGGTCTGGAGATCAAACGTGAGATGATGGATGGTCAGCTGAACAGCTGGCACCGGCGGATCTTGCCGGGCGCGGCCGCCGCTGGCGGCATGGTGTTTCCGGCATTGTTTTATCTGCTGTTTAACAAGAACAACCCGGACGCAATGCAGGGCTGGGCCATTCCAGCTGCAACGGACATTGCCTTTGCCCTGGGCGTTCTGTCATTGCTGGGGTCACGTGTCCCCACATCGCTCAAGATCTTTCTGGCGGCACTGGCCATCATTGATGACCTTGGCGCGGTCATTATCATTGCGCTGTTCTACACTGCGAACCTCAACCTGCTGGCACTGGCTGGCGCCTTTTTCGTGCTTGGCAATCTCTTCCTGTTCAACAGAATGAAGGTAAAATTGCTCTGGCCTTATCTGGCTTTGGGTGCCGTGCTGTGGTTGCTGGTGTTTATCTCGGGCGTTCACGCCACGCTGGCCGGTGTCATGCTGGCGCTGACCACTCCGCTGAAGCTCACCCCCGGTACGCCGGAGGCCACACCGGACGAATCTCCCTTGCACCGCCTTGAACACGGGCTGCACAAGCCGGTGGCATTTTTTGTGGTGCCGGTGTTCGGTTTTGCAAATGCCGGCGTATCGCTGTCCGGTCTCAGCCTCGGTGTGTTTTCCGAACCGGTCACCATGGGTGTGGCTGCAGGTCTTGTGTTGGGCAAGCTGGTCGGTGTTCTCGGTGTCGTTGCGCTCATGGTCAAACTGCGCTGGGCACAGCTTCCGGCGCAGGCCAGCTGGGGCCAGGTAACGGGCACGGCGTTCCTCTGCGGCATTGGTTTTACCATGTCGCTGTTCATCGGCCTTCTGGCTTTTGATGATCCGGCTTTGCAGGACCATGTGAAGATCGGCATTCTCATGGGCTCGCTGGTCTCTGGCACCCTTGGCGCAACAATTCTCATGATGTCTGGTCGCCGGCTTCCGGCCGCCAGAACAGCCTGAATATGATAGATATCGACCGCCCCATATCCTTGGTATGGGGCGATCATTGCCCGGCACATCGTGCGGGCGTACCTCACAGAAATGTCAGCTCGACGTGATTGCGGCGTGAGGAACGAAGCCGCAGGTACAGGCATTGGGTCTACTTGAATGAAAGGAGAACCCCATGCCAAACTCGAGACGAACAACTCTGCGTGTCCTTGATAATGCCGAGGTGGAGCTGGTCGAGGCCTCCCGCCATCCCGCCATCAATACCTTGGCGGACAGCGAACTGCAGCAATTGCGCAAGACCCTGCGGGAACGCCGCGACAAGGCACGCGATCTTGCCAATCGCACCAGGCGTGAAATACGCGGCAAGTCGGCGCGCGCCGATGGCAAGGCTGCCAGCACTGATACCGGTATTCGTGAAAGACTGTCCATTCTTGCCAATGCGGTACAGCGCTCCAATCAGGAACATTCCCGCCGCAAGCGATTTTCATCGCGTGATGTGTTGAAGCGCAATGCCGAAAAGGCGCTGGAAATGCGCCGTGCCGCCGCAAGCCCCATCAATCGGCCCAGCTCGCGCCGCGCCGACAAAGGCATGAACGCCATTCCCAACGAACGTGCCGAGGATCTCGTCAATCGCATGGAACTGGGTCGCGTTTCGCAATTCGTGCGTGACAGTCAGGCCAAGCGCGACCGCCGCCACGAAGAGGCCGGCGTGTAACGACCTGTGTCACAACGCACCTGAATATGCGGCGCATTCGCTTCGCCACCCATTATTTCCTGGCATTACAGTCCCGCCGGTAACCGCACCACTTTAACCCTGCGTTTCCTTGGAAGCGCAGGGTATCTTTATGCAGAATAATCAGCGCGCAAGGATCGGGTGGCTGGAGCCATTTGGCTACTCCTATAAGCGAACCTCCCAATCAAGGAGGTCTCTCATGGGTCTGTTAGAAAACAAGGTCGCCATCATCACCGGCGCATCCTCGGGCATCGGTCGCGCTGCCGCCTTGCTGTTCAGCGCACAAGGTGCAGCCCTGGTATTGAATGCCTGACATGCACCAGCGCTGGATGCTGTGGCGGATGAAATCCGTGCCAAAGGCGGACAGGTGGTTGTTGTGGTAGGGGATGTCGGCCAACAGCAAACCCATGAAAGACTGGTCGCGCAGGCCATCACCTCGTTCGGCGGGGTTGATATCGCCTTCAACAATGCCGCCACCATTGGGCCTATGAAGCCACTGGTCGAGGTTGATGTCGCGGAATGGCAGGACGCCATCACCACGACGCTGACCTCGGCGTTCCTGGGCAGCCGTGCGCAGATCCCGGCCATGCTGGAGCGTGGCGGCGGTTCGCTCATCTTTACCTCAAGCTTTGTCGGTACCAGCGTTGGCCTGCCGGGCATGTCGGTCTATGCCGCCGCCAAGGCCGGGCTGATGGGGCTGGTTAAGGGCATCACCGCCGACTACGCGGTGAACGGCATCCGGGCAAATGCGCTGCTGCCCGGCGGGGTGGATACCGCCATGGCCGGCGATGAGGCGCAGAAACAATGGGCAGCCGGTCTGCACGCCATGAAACGCATTGCAGAGCCTGAAGAAATTGCCAATGCCGCACTGTTTCTGGCCAGCCCCATGGCCAGCTTTGTTGCCGGCTCGGCACTGTTTGCCGATGGTGGCAATGCGGCGGTCAAGTGAGACCGCGCTTTGCCTGATAAAACACCGTCACCTGGCGTGGCGGTGTTGCCGCTTGATTGCTGGGCTTAGATATCGCCGGCAATTCCGCATTCAATGACATTGACATCAAGCGTTTCCAAGGGACGTCCGCTTTTGGTTTCAAATGCGCCACGAATGGTCACGCCTTTGAGAAGCATCGATTTGTAGTCTTTGCGGTTACACCAGTTTTTGCGCATCACGTCCTTTGCCAGAGCAGGCACAGGGTCAGGGGAAAATATGGTGATGGTATAAACCCGGTTCGCATAGCTGGCACCAGATACGCCCAGCGCGCCATTGGTGGTGGCGAAGGTCTTTTCTGCCTTGGCACGTTCTGTCATTTCGGCGTCGATTTTAAGGTTGTCGAGGCTGCACCCCACGGCGTCGGCATTGGCACTGCGCACAATATTGCCTGTGCGGTCCAGGAGCTCGCCTTGCAGCGTGGCGCCAAATGCAAACAGCTCTTTATAGTCGTTTGCGTTGCACCAGGTAAATTCCGTCAAGTCTTGCCATTGCTGCTGCTCGGCCTCATTATCGTGGGTAATCCGGTAGCGATAAATCAGGGTATAACCATCGGCGACAACGGTGGTCAGCCTGACGTTTTTGTCGAAGTTTTGTGGAATGATCCGGGATGCCGCATACCGTTTCAGGGCCGCTTGTATCGCTTCGCTCTGTGTTCGAGGTTCTGGCGGCGGAGGGGGCGGCTGCGACGCCTGCTGCGCCAGGCTGAACTTGAAGTTTTCCAACCGTTTTTCGGCAATTCGTTCCAGCTGCGTCGCAGAAATCAACACGCCCAAACCGGCCAGCATCAGGAAGATGTTTGTTAAAATCGTGTCGTCAATCGGCTTGGTCTTTTCATGGCTTTTGTCGAACACAAGCGCCAGATTGGTGACGGGCACCAGGCCCATCAACCAACGGTCATTTTCTCCATAGGCATCGCGGGAACGTGCTGCCGCAAACAGGCCGGCCACGGCGCCTGCCACCATCATCAGGGCAATGTGTGTTCCAACAATAAGATGGGCATAGCCATGTTCAATCGCCAGCGGTTCCGGGAGGTAAAGCAGGGTAGAGGCGTAAAGCACGACAAAGACCACACAGCAGCCGAAGAAATAGGCGCCACCGCCAATTTTCCATGTTGGTTTTGTCATCGCCAGGATGGCCCAGGCAGAAAACACCATCACGGGCCACGACCACAAGATCCTCATGAACATGCTGAGCTCAAGCAGCTCGCGTGCGAATTCTTCCATGCCCAGACCCCTCTATTCCCGGTTGTGTGGTACGGCCTTGCGTACAAAATCGCAAGACCAGGCAAAGCCGTGGCGGGAATTTCTGCGGCAGGGGGCAAATCATTGCTTACGCACGCGATTGTCATCCTCGCCCGTGAGGCGAGGCTCCAAGCCAGTGCCTGATATGCGAGGTGGTTGGATTCTCGCCACAAGGGCGAGAATGACGATGGCAGTGGCGGTGGCGTAAGACAGTGACCCTTACTGCAAAGAACACGAGCTTAAACAGAAACGGGCGGCCTTGAACAAACAAGCCGCCCGCTTAGAAAATGCCGGGTAGGGAAGGCCGACGCCTTACGTGTTGATGCCATCCAGTGGCAGCCAGTCCGGTGGCGGGCCGCCCAACTCTTCGGCAACACCATTGCCCTGGGGCTGTTCGGCCTTTGCGGCTGCCGGCTTCGGTTTGGTTTTTGCCTTTGTGGCGTGAGGCGCTGTTACCGGCCGCGCATCGACGGCATCCAACCATTTCGGACGTCGCTTTTCATCCTGCCAAAGCGCGTCGGAAATCGTAAAAACCTCGCCAGTTTCGCGGATTTCCCCGTCAATGTAACCACGCGTATTGGCAACCACTTCAACCATTCGAAGGGTTGCCCATGGTCACACCGGCGGTAATGCGGCCGGTGGTCGGTGCCGTGCCTGTCACCGTGTAGTTCAGGCGCACATACCGTTCCGCCGTGCCGCGCGGCAGGTATTCCGGCAGAACGACCTTGCCCGCCTTCAGCTCTGCCACCGGCACGGCCTGCGACCACACGACCTTGGGCGAGGCAAAGGCCGGCGCATCATCGGTCTGCAGCGCAATTGTCAGCGTGGTCAGGTTGTTGAAATCTTCCACCACCTGCAGGCGCAGTGGCACAGGCTTGCCCTGGCCAACATCGCGCACAACGCCGCCAGCAATGGGTGAAAGGTCGAGAATGTTGGTGGAGGCTGCCGTGGCAGTAATCGCCTGCGCATTGGAAAGCAGGCTCTGAGTATCGAAAATCATGCGTTTTCCCCGTGATAGGTGTCAAAGCAAAAAGAAGGGAGAAGGTGCCCGCCGCCACTGGCGGCAGGCCGTTTGACTGCGTTTACAGCGCTACTGCCGGAACAGGCGCTTCGGTGCTGAGCAGCGAGTCCGCGATCCGGATCGGAATGTTGCGGTAGGTGGTCACTTCTTCGCCTTCCAGCGTCGCGGATTTCAGCGGCACGGTGTTGGCGCGTCCCGTCGTCAGGCCACGGTCGGTGGACTGTTCGTCGAGAATTTCCATCACCTGGCGGTTCATGTAACACACGGTGCGGCCGCCCTTGGCGTTGATGCCGTAGGTCATGTACAGGCGGTAATAGGCCTGTCGCAGCAGCTTCCACAGGTCGACATTGCCGGCCATCATCTCGGACACATCGATATTGGCGATACGCGCCATGTAACGATAATCCTTCACGAAGGCGCCCATGTGCCATTCAAAGGCGGTGACCTTGGCGTAATAGGTGTTGCCGTCATCGTCCTTTACCGGCTCTTCGCCCTTGTCCATCACTTCCACGCCGGCCTTTGTGCCTTCGGGGTAGATGAGGGATGCGGCATGGTCTGCCCATGTCACGAACCAGATTGAGGTGTTGTCACCACCGGTGCCGCCGGCATTGATCACCTGGTTGGCGGCGTTCGGCCGCGTCGGGTCGGGAATGTTGCTGTTATAGGCGCTGAAACGCGGTGCAAAACCCTTGAACTTTTCCGGCGTCTTGTCCGTGTCGTGGTAGAAAAGGCCGGTTGCCATTTCCTGGTTCATCGCTTCCAGGAAGGGGGCGCTGTCCACCAGTCGCTGCTTGGCCGGGTCCGGCGCCAGCTTCAACAGGCGGGTGTCGATTTCAGAGCGCGCTTCCAGAAAACCGGTGGTGTCATCCACCTGCTGCAGCGTGCTCTTGGATTTCTGCACACCCTTGTACAGTCGGCCCCAGCCAGCGGACGGCAGACCGGTGCGAATGGAGTGACGGTGAATGCCCTTGAGGTTGCACTGCGTGGCAATCGCATCTTTCAGAATGGGATTGTTCTGTGCCAGCAGTTCAAGAACGATGCCCTCGCCAGAGGCTTTGTGGGCGTCAATGAGGGTAGGTACGGTGCTACCAATGATAGCCATGTGTTATTTGCCCTTCGGTGCGTCGTTTGGAAAAAGAAGGTGAGCGGTTTCGGCCTTTCTGCCCCCGCCGTCTGCGCCTCCCGTTGGTGGGTTGTCCTCCCGGATCATCGATCCGACCTTTGCGAATATGCGGATAAGCTCGGGATGGTTGCCGCCGCCACTGGCGTTGAGGTATTCCCTCAAGGCGGGCGTGCCGAGCGTGGAAAGTGCGCGCTGGGCACTGGAAACCGTGCCCTGCCATTTGTGGCCGCCAATGTCGCGGTCGCGTCGGGCCTCGTCAGCCCAGCCCTGAACACGGTTGGCCCAGTTTTCCGCCTGCGCCGCACCACGCCGTGACTGCGTTTCAATGAACTTGTCGGCCAGTTGCTGGGCCTGGCGTGTCGTCAGGCCCAGCTCCTTGAAGTCGCTGCCCATCGCATCCAGCAGCTCCTGGTCCACCACCACGCCGTCAGGCATGGTCAGCGTATATTTGCCGTCATCGGGAACCGTATCGTCGGGGTCTTTGGCGGCATCGTCCTTTGTGGCGTTGTCGCCGTCCTTGCCTTTGCCGTTGCCATCAATGTCGTCTTCGCCGAAATCATTGTCGCGATCGTCGTCATCGAAGTCGCCATTAACATTGCCAGTCGCATTGGCCTTATCATCGGGAAACAGCACGGCCTCGGGTGAGGGTGCATTGGCCTCGTTACCATTGCCGCCAAAGCTGTCGCCTTCGGCACTGAACAGCAATGCGGCGCGGCCCAGCCACCTGTTACGCATCAACGTCATAGTCTTCGCCTTCCTCGCTGTCGGCACGGCGTTTCGCCGCTACCTTTTCTGCTTCCTTGAAATCAGCGATCGCCAGCAACAGCTTCGGGTACATGGTGGGGTCGATGCTATCGAGCTTGGCGATCAGCGTTCGCCCGGCCCCCTGCCTGCCGAGGATGTAGTTCGTTGCGTTGGTCAGTTCCCCGGAATAGGCATCGCGGTAAACAGCGCATTGTTCCAGAATCCAGAACAGCACACGCTTGCCGGCATCAAGGGCAAAGACGTCACGAAACGCCGTCGTGATTTCATCACGCTCCGGGGTATGGGGGTGAGATGGTTGTTCGTTAAAATGGTCCATTAGCCTAGTCCAAGCTGGCGCAGCAGCGCGTTGCCATTGGGGTTTTCATTGGCGCTGGCCAAAAGTTCTGCAGCCTGTGCGCCCTGGTTCAGCGCCGGTGCCATGGTCGCGGCCATTTCAGCACTTTGCTGCGCCTGCGCCTGTTGCGCACGCTGTTCACGCAGCGCCGCCACCTTGTCATCGGCAAGGATCATGGAGGGCGGCGCACCGATTGCCTCGATGTAAAGGTCAATCGCCTCGTCAGCATCCAGCTTGTCCAGCGCTTCCGGTCGTGCCCCGGCCAGCTGGCCAATAAAGGCCACACCGCGCTCAATCGGCCCGGTGGAAACCGCCTGCTGCGCCTGCGCCAGGGTGGAGATATATTCCACCTTCAGTTCCAGCCCCTGCAGCTCCTCCGGCGGTGGCGGCAGCTCGTCGCGCGCCACCAGAATGTCATAGGTGCGGTCAATGGTTGGGCCCAGCTGGTCGCCAAACACGTTTTCCAGCACCGGGCCCAGCTGCAGCAGCTGTTCTTCTTTGCGCTGCGTCAGTTCAAACTGGTTGCGCGGCTGCACGCCCTCCATGTTGGTAATGGCAAAAAACAGATCGGCAAAAAACGTCCGGTCAATGCGGATCTGCGTTTCCCTTATGTCCTCGCGCAGTTCGGAAAGGCTCAGGTTCACTTCCATCGCCGGGCGAAAACCCTTGCCGGCCGGGTCGTCAACATAGTTCACCGCACCCGGCAACAGCGAGTTGGGGCTGTTCTGCATGGAGGTTGGCGCGTTCATCGGCGGGCGCACCTTTTTGTCGATGCCCTCCAGCTTGCGCATCTGCTCCAGCTGCAACATCTTGATGTCGGCCAGCGCCTTTTGCCCCGGTGAAAGGGAATAATGATCGTCGTCGGAAAGCTCCCAGGCCGGCGCAATGATCGGGTTGCTGTCAAAGCCGCTTTCTTCCAAAAGCTCAGTGCCGATTTCGTCCACCCAGTAATTGGAAAGAAACGGCTTGTTGCGCTTGTCACGCATCGTCTCGTCGCGGTCGTAACGCGGCTCAATGGCGTGGTAGACGTCAAAACATTCGGAATATTTTGCCGTGTCATACAGGCCGCGAATGCGCTGCGGCACCTGCTCGTAACCGAAGCGCTCGACAATGCGCTGCACGTTCCAGCGAAACACCCGGTACAGTGTCGTCGCGCGGCCCTTGTGGTTGCGCGCCAGCCAGAACCGGCCATGCACCAGCTGCTGCACGCGAATAACCGTTTCCTCGTCTTCCACCAGAATGGCAACCGACTGCCCAAACTGGCCAAGGTCGCCATACCCCACATGGAAGGCGCGGTAGAGGTTGGATGCAGCAAACACCTCGCGCATCTTGTCCTGCACGGCCGCCAGATAGGCCTTTACCGCATCTACCTTTTTCAACGTGGGATCAAAGGTCGTCAGCCGGAACCACGGCCGGGCAGGCGAGGTCAGGCCGGAATGCATGCCTGATTTCAGCGTGTCGCAGGCATGGGTGCCGGTGCTGTCAATAATCTTGGCGCGGGTGCGCGGCCCCTCCCGGTCGCCACCAAGGCGCAACCGGGTTGGCTCAATGTAATCGGCCAGCGCCCGCCATTCCGCTTCCCATGGCTGGCGAAGCTGCTTCAGCTCCTCAAGGCGGCGACGGTGGTAGGCAATCTGGCTTTCGTCAGTTCGGCGGGTGTCTGCCATGTCTCAGGCTCCAAGCAATGTCTTTTTGCCATCCATGCCGGAAAGCGTCGGCGACAGCGTGTTGGCAAAGGTGCCAACGCCGGTACCGGAGGTCAGAATGGTGCTGGCAGAACCACGAATGCGGTCGGAGGTGCGCCGCGCCGCAGAACTCTGTCCCACGGCATAATCCGGCGTCTTCTGCTGCGCGTATTCCGGCGGCGCCTGAACAGTCGGGGTTTTCGGGGTCTTGAACATGCACATGAGCGTTATCCAATGTTGAGAAGAATAAGGATGAACACGGCAACCGGCACGCCGGTATTGATGCCGCAAAGGGCCGCATGCAGAGCGCCATGCGCCCGCCGACCGGATGAAAGTTTGGGGAGATTTGCGGGGGATTTTGCAGCCAGATTGTCAGCCGCCGCCGCACCCGCAACGGGCAGGGTGGACAACATGGCAAGCCAGAGGAAGAAATTGTCGGGGCTGAACAGCCACATCAGCAGGCACACGCAAAACAACATCACGCAAAGCAGCCGGCCATTGGCGGCGGCATTCTGCCGGCGGGCAAGCGTCACCGCCTGCACGTCACGCACCGCAACCGGGCTTTTGAATTTTATATCAATGTTGCTGCTGTTGTCTGTCTGGCCGCTATCAGTCTGACCATTTTCACTGGCCTGCCCATAATCCATAAATCCCGCTCCACCGGCCACATCGGCCATCGCTTGGAGTGTTAGCGGTCAATGGTTGTTGGGGTGGAATGGGGGGCGGGCGTTTACATAAGTTCTAAAGCAGCATGCAATGATCAACTCGGCCCCAGGGAACGGTATTTGGTTATCATTTTGTTGAGAGACGACTCCTGAACTGAACGTTTAGTACAATTAGTGCAAAAAATCGGACGTCTCTAACCTAAGTGCGTTTCCTCACGGTGTTCAAAAACATCTCGTGAGTAGACGGAATTCCGAGAACTTTCGTTCGCGTGGGCGTGCTTGCGCCAACAAGCATTCTCGACAGAGCCGACTCATAGTCGCTGATTTGTCTATCGATGTATCGGTCTAACTGTTCGAACGGCTGTGCGTCGGTGCAGAAGGCGAACGCCTTCTGCCAGCCGTATATTCGCTTGCCAATTGAATCTAGTGTCGCCGTCTTGGAATTTTTGGGATTGAATGAGTTTCCCTTCTTCAAGAACGCCTGAATAGCAATTTTCGATTCTGAAATAGCCTTTGTAACGTCTGTCTTTAGTCGTTCCATTGATGCTGTACTCGGGACACATCGTCGCGGCTGGATGGTGCATCCAAGAAAATTTATGGCGCTACTGCATTCGCCATTCGCAGCTTTGTCACTGCCCTTGGTTGGCGCGTATAAACCAAAACCGAAGCTCTTTAGTGTTTCACCAGCATGGGAAATTGCCGCGTCCAATACCTTCTTATCTTCCCCCACAATGAGGATGTCGTCGATGTACCTTACCGCAGTCACACCCATTTTGTTTAATTCGTGGTCTAAGTCATAAAGTAGTACATTGCCCGCGAATGCGGACAGCGAAGAACCTTGGGCGACGCCGATACCTCCCTTAGGGAAAAGTGACGCATAACTTTGCAACTCTTCTTCATTTTCTAGATGAATTTCTAAAGCATACTCAAAAAGATCTGCAAGAGCGTCGTCTTGCGTTTGGTTTCGCACAAATCCAACGACGGTCTTTGTCGGTATGCGGGTAAAAAAAGATTTGATGTCTGATTGATAGAAGTATTTGGATCCACCATCGATTGCTTCTCGTATCAACCTAATTGCTGGCTCAACTCCGCCATATGGATGCATTAGCCCGCCTACGCCATACTTGGACTTGTTGACCTCGTTGATGGTACCCAATCTCTCGTCCCGTTCAACCCGATAACGGGTATTCGCATCCTTGGAATCTATCGCTGTCCTAGGTTGCAATATTTGCAATATTGCGCGCTGCACGATCCGGTTCTTTAATGTAGCAATGGCAATAGGCCGTGGATCTTTTCCTGCAGCAGTCCTTTTCTTTTTATCCTTCAAGACCCCGGTGACAGGATCGAATTTAAAGCGGCCTTCGCGGAGTTGTGTGATAATTCGGCGGATATGTCGTTGATGGGAGTGCTCAAACTCAGTTGCAGCGCCTCGAATATCCCCGTTAGCGGAACTCATTGCACTTTTCTTGACGTGCCGCCAGGCGGAGAAAACATTCTGTTCTGACCGGACATTTTCGAAAAGCGATGCCATATCTTCTCCGCTCGGGTCCCCGTACATACTATCCCGACCGTTGACAGGCACCCATCCACTGCGCACGGCAGAGCCGCGACTCCAGACACCTCGGCAGCAAATGCCACCTGGGCGTGGTGTCCGTGGCGCGTGATCCGCATGGACAGGTCCAGCTTCACGTCCGACGCCATGGCAACCATGAACGCTACGGCCAACGCGAGTCCGCAAAGGCCGGTAAGCCGACTCCCACGAGCCAGTTTTTCGAGGCAGGTTCACACAATTCTTCACCCTCCACCTTAGTAGGTTTTTGGCAATGTCAAGCGTTTCCGGCCCCGGCCGCGCCCGCCGCTTAAATTGGCTATCTGCTGCTTGGGGTCCGCCTGATGACGGCGTATTCACAGCTTCTAAACCAACGGTCAGGTACGACACATCCACTGCGCACGGCAGAGCCGCGACTCCAGACACCTCGGCAGCAAATGCCACCTGGGCGTGGTGTCCGTGGCGCGTGATCCGCATGGACAGGTCCAGCTTCACGTCCGACGCCATGGCAACCATGAACACTGCGACGATATGGTTTTTTGCCGGAGTTATTCAAGTGTCTTCGCACACCCAAATCTAAAATTTTTACTTAAAGTTGTCTAAATTTGCGCCAAGTTCCAGATGCGCTCCTTTAGAACGGCCTAGCTTATATGGAGGCGGAGTTGCGTATGGTCTAAATTGGGTTGAAACCTACTTGTCCAAAGACGCCAATTTTCGCGAAAAATATCAAATAATGAAATCACTCCGGTGCCATTTTTAAAGTCTTAAAACCGCTTTCTTGCAGGTTACGTGCGGATCTGTGATCGTAAATTTTTCTCCCGCAGTGCCCCATTTGCAGACGACGTATCCCCTTGACTCCACCCCAACATATCCAATAATCTGGATATATGGATAATATATCAGCAATTGCGGCGCTTGGCGCCTTGGCCCAGCCCACCAGGCTGGACACATTTCGTCTTCTGGTCCGGCATGAGCCGGAAGGCGTTCCGGCCGGTGAACTGGCGCGTCTTCTGGAGGTGCCGCAAAACACCATGTCAGCCCATCTCGCCACCCTGTCGCGGGCCGGGCTGGTGCGGGGAGAGCGGCACAGCCGCTCGATCATCTACCGGGCAGATCTGCAAGGTTTGAAACAGCTGACTTTGTTTTTGCTGAAGGATTGTTGTGGCGGTTCTGCCGAGCTTTGCGCACCGTTGATCGCGGAACTTTCACCGTGCTGCACGCCGGCGGTGCGGCCATCATGACCACTCTCAGGCTGGAACCCGTGCCGGGTGGTGATCCCGGCCTGCAACAGGCACTGTCCGCCGCCCATCTGCCAACTGTTGATCTTGAAGAGCCGGGGCGCCTGTTCTTCAGGGCGGTTTCTGCCGATGGCATGACGGTTGGTTATGCTGGCATGGAAGCCTGCGATGATGCGGTGCTTTTGAGGTCCATGGTCATTTTGCCTCCGTTTCGTGGCAAGGCGTTGGGCCTTTCACTGTCACGCGAAATCCTGAAAACCGTCAAACAGGGCACCGCCGTTTTTCTGGTCACCACCACGGCCACACAGTTTTTTGAAAAACTCGGTTTCATCACGATTGAGCGGGGTGCCGTGCCATCTGCCGTCCTTGCCACGCGCCAGCTTTCGGGCATCTGCCCGGCCTCGGCCAGCATCATGAAACTCAACACGGCTGCGACCGGATAGCGGACAACGCCATGACCGATCATCTCCACAACGTGCTTGTTTCAGCGACGGGTCATTCGGCTCGTTTCATGCGCGGCACATCCATCCTCAACGGGGATGCGGAATTTTACAGCCACCAGGGAAAGTCTGCCTGATGTCAACTTTTGAACGTTATCTCACCCTCTGGGTTTTTCTCTGCATCATCGTTGGTGTCGCGCTTGGCCATCTGTTGCCCGGCGTGTTCCACCTCGTCGGTGCCATGGAAGTCGCCAAGGTCAACTTGCCCGTTGCCATCCTGATATGGCTGATGATCATCCCGATGCTGATCAAGATCGATTTCCGCTCGCTGGCGCAGGTCGGCATGTATTGGCGCGGCATCGGCGTAACGCTGTTTATCAACTGGGCAATCAAGCCGTTTTCCATGGCGCTGTTGGCATGGCTGTTCATCGGCTGGCTGTTCCGGCCGTATCTGCCGGGCAATCAGATCGATTCCTACATTGCCGGGCTTATCATCTTGGCTGCTGCCCCCTGTACCGCCATGGTCTTTGTGTGGAGCAACCTTACACGCGGTGAACCGCTGTTCACGCTGTCGCAGGTCGCCGTCAATGACGCGATCATGATTGTGGCTTTTGCGCCCATTGTCGGCTTGCTGCTGGGCCTGTCGGCCATCACCGTGCCGTGGGACACGCTCATTCTGTCTGTCGGCCTTTACATCATCGTGCCTGTTATCATCGCGCAGCTTCTGCGTGCCCGCTTGACGCGGGATGGAACGACCACGGCACTGGATGCGACACTTGCAAAGCTGCAGCCGCTGTCGCTTATTGCCCTGCTGGTGACACTTGTCCTGCTGTTTGGTTTTCAGGGGCAGCAGATCATTGCGCAGCCGATGATCATTGCGCTGCTGGCCGTTCCCATTCTCATTCAGGTCTATTTCAATTCGGCGCTGGCATATCTTTTGAACCGTCTGGTGGGGGAGCGCCATTGCGTTGCCGGCCCATCGGCGCTGATTGGTGCCAGCAATTTCTTTGAACTTGCCGTGGCAGCTGCCATCAGCCTGTTCGGGTTTCACTCCGGTGCAGCACTGGCAACCGTGGTTGGCGTGCTCATCGAGGTTCCGGTCATGCTGACCGTCGTCTGGGCCGTAAACCGCAGCAAAAACTGGTCCGAGGATTCGCCCGCCGTCAGCAGAACAAC